>PASO01000034.1 GCA_002712135.1 Gammaproteobacteria bacterium | reverse complement strand
CCGCCATTGACTTCAAATGTCAGTAAGGAAGCAGGTACGCCACCACAGTATTTTTGTGCCAGCTCGTGATACTGATCATCGGGTAGGCCCGCGAAGCTAACTGAAGTAACCTTGTCATGGTCGTCCAGGTAATTGGCTACTGCCATGGCGTTGCTGCAGTGCCGCTCCATACGCAGTGAAAGGGTTTCAATGCCCTGCAGTATGAGAAAGGCATTAAATGGTGAAATGCATGACCCAGTATTGCGTAGCGGGACGGTTCTTGCCCTACCAATATAGGCCGCCTCACCAAGTGCTTCCGTGTAAACCACACCGTGATAAGACGGTTCTGGTGTGGTCAGCATAGGGAACTTGTCGGCATGTTCAGCCCATGGGAATGTGCCACCGTCTACAATGATGCCGCCTAGGGAATTACCATGACCACCCATATATTTGGTCAGAGAGTGCACGACTATGTCGGCGCCGTATTCGATTGGCTTGGTCAAAATGGGTGTCGCGACGGTATTGTCCACAATCAGAGGTACGCCATGATCGTGTGCGACCTTTGCCAGTGCTTCCAGATCGACGATGTTCCCCGCAGGGTTACCGATTGACTCGCAGAACACGGCTTTCGTGTTGTCGTCGATCTTTTTGGCGATACTTGCAGGATCATCTCCATCTGCAAATCGGCACTCGACGCCCTGCTTGGGAAGCATGTGCGCAAAGAGGGTATAGGTACCACCGTATAGCTGTGGTGTCGTGACAATGTTTGAACCAACTTCCGTGATATTGAGAATTGAGTAGTTGATAGCTGCGCTACCTGCACTAAGTGCAAGGCCACCTACACCACCTTCAAGATCCGCCACTCGTTGTTCGAGAACGTCCGTAGTTGGGTTCATAATTCGTGTATAGATATTGCCAGGCACTGCCAGATTGAAGAGGTCTGCACCGTGCTGGGCGTTGTCAAATTCATAGGCAACGGTTTGATAAATAGGTGTTGCCACAGCATGTGTGGTGGAATCAGTTTCGTATCCGGAATGAATCAGTTTGGTTTCATCATGCATTTCTCGTTGGCTCCCAGTACTTATAAACGAATTATTTTATCGGTGTTGCTGATAATTAGCCATGCATCCTTAATTTCATCATCCTGAACAGCGTTGAAGTTGAGTCGGCGGACGGTGAACTTGAGTACCAGCAGTTTGGCAAATCCCTCGTGGTGCACTGGACGGCAGCCAGCAGCGCAAAGATGCGCTTGCATAGATTTCGGGTGAATTTATGTTAATGAACGAAGCGTGGAAGATAGCCGTTAACAGGTAAGTTGAGACCTGCATAGTGTTCAATCAGCAAAGCTTACCCCAACGAGGAATATGATTTGGCTGAAATGAGCGAATATCGAACTAAAGTAAGTTTGTTGAGGCAGAAGGTCTTGGAACGAATGATCCAGAGTCGGTTGCGTTAGGTCTAAATTGTCTCCGAAGAAGAAAAAAGAGGTGGTCATTTGACCACCTCTTTAATTTTCAATAGCTACTTAGCTAAAAACCCGACTACAGTTTCCATCGGAGCCCTACTTGGGCACGACGTCCGGAGTACGCACCATTTACGAAGTGCTCCATCGTGCTTTGGCCGAGAAGGTTATAGTAATGTATATCCTCGTCGGTGAGATTGATGGCTTGTGCAGTAATAGTAAAATTATCAGTTAGTGAATAGTTTACTGACGCATCCCACTGGTCATAGCTATTAACGAACAGTGGGTTGCCTTGGCCATCTGCAATGACATCAAGGAAGTCATCTCTATAATTGTAGGATAACCGACCATTCCATGGACCTTTCTCATAAAACACAGACAGGTTTATCGTGTTCTCGGATAGGCCGGGAACACCATAGGCTTGAGCAGTATTATCATTCTCAAAATCGGAACTGGAGTCAATATAGGTCCAATTCGCAATCACTCCCAGTCCATCAAAAGGCTCTGGTAGGATATCTGCAAAGGTGCGCTGGAACGCCATTTCGATGCCAACAATATCAGATTTTCCGGTGTTTAGAGGTCTAAATGCTGTTAGTACCAATGGTTGTCCAGTTTCTGGATCTGTAACATTAGGAAATGGAGTTGCTGTTTGTTCAGGCTGTACAAAAGATTCGATATCTTTCGTGAAAAGACCAATCGATGCGATCGAGAAGTCAGCGAAATACCATTCTACTGCTAGGTCTAATTGTGTCGCTGTTGTTGGATCAAGACTGCCGTTGCCACCACGCATTGTTCGCGGTCGCACTTGGACGGTTAGTCTAGGACTCAAATCAAGATACCTGGGTCTACTCATCACTTTGGCTGCGGAGAATCTCACAACAATTTCATCCGTAGGATCGAACCGTAAATTTAGTGAGGGTAGAGTCCTCGTGTAGTCGTGGTAGATGTCTGTGTATGTCGGTTGTGAAAGCACAACTGAGGGATCTGAAGGGTCGGAATAATCAAAGGATTCTGGAACTGTGATTTCTCCGTTAGATCCGGTGCTATTATCCACATAGCGCACTCCAATGTTTCCAGAATAAGGGATGCCGCTATCGAGTTCCCCACCAAAACTGATCATGGCATATATCGCATTACCATCATCGTCGTGGTTTAGATCCTCGTTAAACCTTCCTGAGTTATACTCGTCTATAGATCGTCCAGCACCCGTATTGAAACCTTTTCCTGCTCTAACCTCATCTGGTCTCGTCATGAGTGCATTTTGCAGAAATGCATAGTTGGGAAGCATCCCGCCTGTTGGCACATTTATACCAAGGCTAGAAGACATCCAATTCGGACCCGCGGCATGAGCTACGCCACCGCCGAAGTCTGTTATGGGTTTATTAATCCAGGCTTTACTATTCAGATATCGCGCTCTGTCTCGACGGTCTTGTCGATAGGCTCGCGCGCCAACTTGAACTGTTTTGAGCCATTCTCCATCAGCCTCATAGGTCAGATCTAATCTGAATTGTGAATTTCGATCATCTACTATGTGTGACTGTATAGACTGTTTAACAACCTTGAAATGGTCTTCTGAAGATATTGGAGATGTGGTTGTCATCGAAGGTAGACCACCAGACCCATATTTGTCATATGCCATCTGTGTCATAGTATTTCGCATCATGGCGTCACGGTTCGTAATCGGAGCTTCAGTTTCGGAAGCTGACGCATCGAGATTAAGAGTAAGGTTGTCTGTAAGCTGCACCTTCATATTTAGGCCAGCATTTAACGTTTCAGCACTAACTTCTTCTGTATTGTGTTGAACAAACAACCCTGCGCCCGAGGTGGTAATCTTCGTAAAAACTATTGTCCCGTTATCCGTTATTGAATCAGCAGCAGTAATTCTCGAATTACCTTGTTGCAGACGCCAGGACTCGTTGAGGTGCGTTTCCGAATTTGTGATATCGGTATAGAGCAGGTCCAGCGTGATATCGACGATATCAGATGGCTGGAACTGCACAGAAGAAGATAAATTTAGACGGTCACGATCTTGCCAATGCACTTCTGCGTTTATCTGCTGCGGGTAGTAGCCTGAACCCATATCCACGCCATTAGCCTTTACCGCGCGAAAGACATGGCCCCAACCTCTATAGGTATCAGTGCGAAAATATCGATTATCCCACTGAGCTGATACCATGAATCCAAGATTATCTGTTAAGACGTCACTGAACAGCGCAAACACGCCTGGTGCAGTATCATCTGCCAGCTGATTTCGTGTCGCATCAATGGAAATTGTTGCATGTCTTTTACCTAGATCTAGAGGTCTGCGCGGCATAATGTCAACAAATCCACCGAGGCCGCCTTCGACATGATCAGCGCGCGGTGATTTATGCACTTCAACAGCCTGCACTAATCCTGACTGGAACTGGTGAAAACCAATAGCGCGAGATTTAGTATTAGTTGCACCTACTCCATCATGACTCCCGGGGACAACATTAGATGCAGCTACCCGTCCGTGTATGGTTCCCTGTACAAATTGAGGCCCTAACCCCCGAACGCTGACAAAAGCACCCTCTCCAGATTTTCTGTCTATGGCAACGCCACTTATACGCTGTAAAGACTCTGCGAGGTTTTGGTCGGGGAAGGCCCCGATATCTTCTGCAGTAATAGCGTCAACAAAATGATCTGCATTTCGCTTTCGTTCCAGCGATTGCTGAAGGCTGCCACGGATACCCGTGACTACTATTTCTTCTATCACTTCTTCGTCATCCGCAGCGAACACCGTACCGGTTGAAGCTACAGTACCTAGCACTGCAGCGGCAAAGCCGGATGCTAGTCGTTGAAGTACATTCTTGGATTGTGACATATCGGTTCTCTCCCCATTAATGTCTATTTCAGTTCCTACAAGGATCGTATCAAGGTCGTTGATGCGATAACGTAAGGCTGTGTTTGCCAATAGCTGCTCTAGAGCTACCGTTGGTTGGTAATTGCCAGAAATTTCTGAGGTCACCTTGCCTGAAATTTCCTCTTCTATAAATAAAATTTCTTTGCCACTTTGCAGTGCGAACTGATTGAGCGCACTACCGAGATCTTGGGCATGGATTTGGAACCTAACTAATTCCTCTGTATCTCCGGCATAGGTCTTTGTGCATAGGCACAAAACTAGCGCTAGAGAGAAGCCTAGCGAAGGTCTATCAATCCATATACCCCCATTTCCCAACTTTTCGGCCTCCAGGAATACTCAAGGAGCTCGAGTCTCGGTAGTCCATATAGTACAGCCGTTNTTANACTGCTGTCACCNCATGAAGACGAGACAGTTTAATTTTCCCTCACCCCTTTTTACAGATTTTTTGCATCATTTCTGGGGCGTCTTATCACGCCAGTGGAGCGTAATACGATTGTCGTTCTCTGGCAGCGCCGCTATCGGGTAAAGTGCCTCAATTGCTTCTAAAAACGACGATGTGTTGCCTGCAGAAAATACCCCACCAACCCGTATGTTCTCGAGACGGACATCATCGTTCAAAACCAGTTTTCTGACGCTGTAGCGGTTGATTTCTTCTATTACATCNCGCAGGACATCATCTCTGAATACCAGCCGACCTTCGCGCCAGCCAACAACCTGCTCCACGTCCGCGTGAAGCACGGTTGGTTCCGTATGGGGTTTGGCAATGAGCTGTTCTCCAGCGGTCAATTCCATAGGTGTGGCATTTGCCTCAATAAGGGGGACGATGCTTTCGCTGACTTCATCTACTTTGATTCTTCCCTCAACGAGAGTAATTAGAACACCCTGTTCGTTATCCAGTCTGACGTCAAATGCAGTGCCCAGGGCTACAATGCGTTGATCTCCCGCATATACCTCAAACAGACGGGAATCTTTCTGGACCTCAAAGTGCGCCTGTCCTCTAACGAGCTCAAGGCGACGGGTCTCGGAACTATCGGTAAAGTCGACATGAACCAGTGAATTCGTATTTAGCGTGACCGTCGACTCGTCCGATAAGGTCACCTTGGAGCGTTCACCTATACCGGTTTCATAGATATTCGTCGCGTTTGCTATCTGGTCCGTGCCAGGTTGATCCACAGCCTGAAATATCCCGGCGGCAATAACCAGCATNCAAGCAGTGNCAAACCCGATAGCCGTTCTTCTCTGCCTGGCACGCTCACACCCACCCGTTTCTACCAACACCTGCTCACTGAGCTCCAGCAACTCCGGGCTTCCTAGGTTTTGATCGACCATGGCGAGTGCCCGTNGCGCATGATCGAATGCTTGCGCGTGCTCAGGGATTGAATTACGCCACATTTCGAATGCGGCTCTGTCGCTTGGTCCACAGTCTGGCGCATCAAGGCGCAGTAACCAGTACGCAGCAACCTCTTCTAACTTTTTAGCCGTCCTCTCGTTGTCTAGTAGGTTCATCTTTTTTCGTTCATTTTTGACTAAGGTAGATTGCCAAATGGGCAATTGCCTTCATCATATGTTTTTCAACGGCGCTAACCGAGATGCCGAGTCGGTTGGCGACGCGCTTTTGCCGAAGGCCTTCAACACGGCACAATATAAAAATCTGTTGCGTCCGTTCCGGCAGTTCATTCAGAGCGGCCAAAANTACTTCGACCGACTCCTTAGCTGTCAAGACGTGNTCCGGACCGAGTTCCGCATTAGGATGTCGTTCTTCNAGAAACTCGTCATGAAAGTCCTGGGCATGGGTGCGCTTTTTACGCAGAAAATCCCGCCACACATTGGTGGCGGTGCGCATTAGATAAGCTTCAGGCTGTTCGATATTACTGCCGTTGCCACGNACGGCAAGGCGCAGNAGTACTTCCTGCACCAGATCTTCGACGTCGGCTTGTTGGTATAACCGTTTGCCNAAATAACGTGACAGGGCGGGACGATATTTTCTTGATAAGACATCCAACCGCTCGGATTCNGTCAGGGTGGATAAAAGATTAGGTTGATCACTGGGCATTTGTGTTTTCTGGCTTGAATCAGAGACCGATTGTANACTTCTTTTGCAGTCGAGTTTTTGAGTCGCAAGTGCTTTACAAAGAGATCGTTCCGGTACAACTTAGAGATACTTTGAGAAAAACAGATCTATTATATCGATAACAGTTTTTCCGTAGACGGATGAAGGATCGCCAATATCCACCATCTTTTCTTCAGACCAGCTACGACGATCGAAGGCATGACCCTCATCGGCAAAAATATGCAGTTCGGCCTTGCGGTCGAGGTTAGCGAGCTTTTCGTAAAAGACCGTGCTTTCTGCTAGCGGAACTGCTGGATCTTCTGCGCCGTGTATCAACAAGCAGGGCGGGAAGTTACTGAGGTCATATTCTAGTGGGCTGGCACCTTTATAGTCTTCTTCTGTTGCTTCGGCCCCCATTAATAGTGCGCGACCCTCATTGTCGGTGCCGTATTGGATAGTGGTTGGTCCATACATCGATGCGACAGCTTTGACATCGCTGGAGATTNTTTCGTGACCACCAGCGCCCTCAAATTCGGTTGCAACAGCCGCCATAAGGGCAAGGTGACCACCGGCGGAATCTCCAATGACACCAACTCTTTCTGGATNGAGACCTAATTTNTCGTAATTTGCCTTAAGGTATCGTATGGCGCATTTAACGTCTTCTATCTGAGCTGGCCAGGGTGCTTCCGGCGACAATCGATAGGACGGACACAGGCAGACGAACCCTGAACGGCTGAGTAATAGTCCAAAGCCTTTAACCCCATTGCGGCTACCTTTTCGCCAACCGCCACCGTGGACAATCACCAAAGCAGGTCTGTGGAAACCATTCTTTTCTGGTAGATAGAGATCTGCTTCAAGGTTTCGGTCACCAGCTTTNCCGATCAAAATACCTTTAGAGACTTTTTCCTTGTTCATATCGAGGGTCCTCCATCCAGCGATGGCGACGTAAGGGTTCCAGAACAGCACGGCGTGCCTCGTCATCATCAATTCGACACAATTGTTCTATGGCGAATGCATTGACATAGGTGTGAGGGTCTTGGGCTGCGACTGCGAGGCTTGGTATTGTTTCTTTTATCGCCCCTTGTCTGATNAGCGTTTGAATCGCATATACCTTAAGATCCCAGTCATCATTCGTTCTTATTATCTTNTCCAACGCTTCAATGGTTTGAGCTTGATNAGNTCCTGGTCCTAATAAACCTAGGGCGGACATCGCGTGGCGTTGAACGAAAGGNTTTTTGTTACTAATGAGTTCAGTGAGGCGTTGCGCAAACGCTGGATTGCCGGTTTGACCTGCCGCAAAGCAGCCATTTATCAACAGGCCATCTCTGTCCTGGTTTAAGAGATCTTGTATGGGTTCGAGATCTTTTAGTAACGCTAGCCCATTGCTGGCGTCGGCGATTTCAAGAATCCAGTCACCATCTTTACTAGGCAAATGCCGATTGATGTCACCTAATAGTGTATCGCGTACCTTGTCCTGGTTATCCACGGTCGCTGACATATAGATGGCTTGAACTCGAGTACGGGGGTCATCCCCATCAAAGGCACGCTGCCAATCAGCAAAAGCGATCACATTGTTTGCCGACGTCTCGTAACCCAGCCACTGACATAGATGTTTCGAAACAGGATTGTCTGTTTGCAATACGCCGGCGCGACNGCTTGGAGGCCGTTCAGTGCGCATGAATACAAACTTGCAGGCGAATCGGTTCTGCTCGGTACCATTTATCATTGCACCGTGACCGATATCGAAATGTGCCAACGCAACGGACCCGGCAGTGCAGGTCATCGGATGTACGTTTGGCTGGACATATCCGNCGGTTAGTTGGAGCTGCTCATCCTTTTGAGTCAGCTNTGGCGGGTCGTACCAGTCTTCTTTCCCCCCTAGTTTGGGTAGTAGATGAGTTCCGGGNAANAAACCAGTGGGNCCATTGTCCAGGGTCACTTCCTGGGGNTAATAAAACATAATCAGCCACCAGGGTTCNCGATGGCGCGGTCGNGGTTTTACTGCATGCCCATCCTTATGNAAAGGTTGCAGCATGGCGGGTGTCTTCTTTCCCGGNTGTCCATGGCTGATGTGCGGGTGACGATGCACATGGACGAAATAGTTGTCCCCTAGTATTGCAGTGACATTNCNTCGCACCGCAGGATCGTCGAGNACCTGCCACAGTTGGGGCACCATCGGCAAAATGTTGTTGTGTGGATTGAATTCGCCGTTCGTAGACTCGAAAACTCGTGAGATAGTGGTGTACATTGCTTCGTGAAAATCACTCGGCAACTCTGGTGTTACTTTAATGAACCCCTGCTCAAGAAACTGTAAAACATTAGAGTCTTGTGTTTGATTATTAGCGCTGATGGTGTTTCTCCGAGNTATTCCTGCGGTCCAGTCTTACTGGGTACCACTGCTTTTNTCTCTAGCGGCAAGTAGAGTCCCATCACTTTATACCTTGCCGTGGGCCTAGAGGGTAGAGTTAGGATAAACCAAAACGAAGTGGTCTCTAAGACGAGATCGACACTATTATTTGGTTATCTGAGTCGGGGCTGAGTAAGCCGATCATGGCTATTTGTTTAGAGATATGATTTATGTGAGTCGATAGACTCAAGTGATTTGATCTTATACTGACGAGGGATAGCACGATCAGGGATCGCGCTATCCCTCTTTAGGTTTATTGCTGTCTAAACAGGATCAAGAACAACAACAAAGCTATCAGTCCTACAAGACCTGCTTCTGAAAACTGACTTACGATGATACCGATGTTATTCACGACGCCTATCGCGCCAGGGAACAAGACATCAATCACAACGAAGGCAAGTATCAGAGATATTCCTAACTCAGTAGCGGAGCGTAACCATGAGGTCACGTCTGCCATTACTTCTTTAATAGAGGCCATAAGTAGTTCCTCCTATGGGGTTACCGAAAATAAATTACCGGCCTGCGATTGCAACGAATGCGATCAACGTGACAAGTCCTATTAGACCTTGATCAACAAACTGACTTATTAAACCAGCGACACTGTTAACAATATCTGTTGTCCCCGGAAAGAGCACATCTACAACTAGTGCAACAACTACCAGACTTAAGCCTAGACCAACTACTGCCTGAGCGACGGATGTAACAGTACCTAATGCTTCATTGATATTCATCGATGGATAACTCCTAATTTGCGGTTATTTTTTTTGTATTTGACGTTGCGTCNCTATAGATGTTAACACAATCCCACATAACCACAATCGTGCATATTTTCATAATTTTGCACTGATATTGTGTAGCGAGCACGCATATAAACACGCTTGGCGTGCCCTAAATTAGTGCTGGTTCAGCGCGCGTGCTTAAAATGTGCGCAGAGGGGTTAAACGTAGATGATATGACTAGTGATTGAGGTTTGTTCAATATCGATGATGCGAACTCCTGGGTTAAAGGGTTGCAGATAAAATTCTTCTGAGTCCAGGTCTATCTGAAAGGCAGGTGAAGGCGTTAGATGCAAGTAAAAACCGTCACAATCTTTGTCGATAGCATTGTGGTAATGCCCGCAGAATACATGCTCAATTTGACTCTCTTTGATGGCCTCGCTAACCTGCGGGGCGTTTTCCAGCGCATGATTGAGTGCCATGAATCCACTTGGATTAATCAGATCGGGTGGGTGATGAATAAATAATAGTGAAGCCTGGTTTGCTGCTTCGCTTTTTATGAACTCAATTTGATCGTCTGGTAGCGAATATGAACTGGTGTCCACAAAGATTAGTTTGTATGCATCAATGTCCAAAGCAAAATAGAAGTCATGGCTGATGCAGCGTTTGGGGCCAAATACCTCCCACAAAACACTGGCTTTGTCGTGATTCCCTGGCATGATTATCGTGCGAGGGGTTTCAGGAAGTGCTGAATTTAGCCACTCACATGCCTGGACTGAGTTGTCCGTCATGGTGAGGTCACCAGAGATGACTAACAGATCGGAATGGTCCTTGTGCGCAAAAGATAGAAGTTTAAGAACGTTACTTTTGGTCTTATCGTTAGTCGTTTCGCCGTCAGGAATATGCAGGTCGGTAATTTGATGTATTCTCATTCTTACAGCATATATCTATTGATTTGGATGACCAAGGGTTGGCTTTAGGACTATCGTTATGAGCTATGGTTTGGCGTGTCTTGATTTAGATTGTTTGAAATGCAGAAAACTTTTCTCCGTTCACTATTGTTCATAGTGTTTGGACTGGTGACGTTTATCTTTGTCGATGAGCTTCCTGATAATGAGACGGAGGAATGACTTGATTTATCGGCCGGGCACAACAGTGAATCGCTGTCGCTGTTGGTTCAAATGGTGATCTGATGAGAGGTTAATACATATTTTTAATCCTATGAATCTCGAAAGAATGCTAATACTCGTCACGATATTTTGGGCGTCATCACCAGTGATGGCGGATCAGTATGCGGGACGAGGAGATATACGGGCCGCTGCTGCAGATCCAGCTGAAGAGGTCTTTGATCATCCACGCTGCCCTGAAAAAATTGAGCCAAAGTTGCTCATCTTTTTCCCTCACGTTATGGCGATTGATTCCACGTCAGGTGAGGTAAAATTGAAATTTGTTATTACCAAAGAAGGTCAGACCGAAAATATTGAAATTCTCGAGAGCTCGGGCGCTCGCAATGAACGTGCGTTTCGTCGCAGCGCCTTGCGTACCGCAGAAAATTGGGAGTACGATCCAATTAGGGAGGCTTGTGTGCACATCGACACTATCGAATATCATCTTGGTGACGCCTAGGTCGCTATAAAGCGTTGACAATAATGCTGCTCGCAGCCTATGTTCAGGTCGTTCCTCCGAATAGGATTCTGAATGATCAGCTTGATCGGAATTGCTGGACTAATACTTATTGCCTGGCTGGCGTCTACAAATCGGCGTTCCGTTAATCTGCGAACGGTGGGCGTAGCTTTTGCTATTCAGATTGGCGTAGGTGGCCTCGTGCTTTACTTTCCCCTGGGCAAACATCTGCTCAGCAATCTCGCCGAAGGTGTTTCGGGGGTGCTGGGTTTTTCTCAAGCAGGAATCAACTTTCTATTTGGTAATCTTGCTGACCAGTCCTGGAGCAATCTTGGTTTCGTGTTTGCCATCAATGTGTTACCTGTGATCGTTTTCTTCGCCTCGCTTATCGCAGTGCTATACCACATTCGGATTATGGACTGGATCATCCGCCTGATTGGAGGAGCGCTGCAATTGGCCCTGAGGTGCAGTCGCCCCGAGTCGTTGTCGGCAGCGGCCAACATATTTGTAGGACAAACCGAAGCACCACTTGTCGTCAAGCCGTTTATCAGGCAGATGACTTCATCGGAGTTGTTTGCGGTGATGGTTGGTGGTCTGGCTTCCATAGCAGGATCGGTGATGTTTGGTTATGCAGTAATGGGCATCGACCTGGAGTTTTTACTAGCGGCCTGCTTCATGGCTGCACCGGGTGGTCTGATGATGGCGAAGATAATCAAGCCCGAAATCGGTTCCCCAATCAACGCGCTTGAAGGGCTTGAGGAAGAAGAAGTTAAACCCTATGTGAATGTATTTGACGCTGCTGCCAGTGGAGCCCTATCTGGGCTGCAACTCGCGTTGAATGTTGGCGCTATGTTGGTCGCCTTCACTGCGCTGATTGCCATGCTTAACGCTTTGATAGGCTGGATGGGTGGTGTCTTTGGGTTCGAGGCGATAACCATTGAGCTGATTCTGGGATATGCGCTACAGCCCGTAGCCTGGGCGCTCGGCGTGCCATGGGCTGAAGCCAACCTAGCGGGGAGCTTGATTGGTCAGAAGCTGGTTTTCACTGAATTCATCGCCTATTTGAATTTCACTGCTGTCATGCAGGATTTGGGCACGCATAGCCAAGGTGTCATCACTATCGCGCTTTGCGGATTTGCGAATTTTGCATCCATTGCAATCTTGTTGGGTGGCATTGGAACTCTGGCACCAACCAGACGATCTGAGATTGCCCAGCTTGGGCTAAGGGCATTGTTAGCGGCGACACTTGCTAATCTAATGAGCGCTGCCATCGCCGGTTTCTTTTTGTCGTTCAACTAATCAGGCGTTCGGCACATGCGCGATCTCACTGCAATTGACTACCATGCTCCAGACAGCGACCAGCAGTTTGTATCGTCATTGCGAGAAACTGGCTTTGGGGTGTTGAAAAATCATCCCTTGGATCTGCAGCTAATCGGGTCGATTTATGAAAACTGGATGACATTTTTTACCGGTGGTGACGCTGAGCGCTTTGCCGTGGACGGAAGGACTCAGGATGGTTTTTTCTCAATGGATAATGCTGAGTCCCCGAAGGGACATATTGAGCGAGATATCAAAGAGTACTTTCACTTTTATCCATGGGGTCGATGTCCGGTTAACCTAAGAGAAGAGTTAGTCCTTTACTACAAGGCGGCGCATGAGTTTGCAGCAACGCTTTTGTCTTGGATTGAACGATACTCTCCAGTCGATATCGCTAGCGGTTATCGGGAACCATTGTCGAACATGATTGTTGGTAGCGATGACACGTTGCTGCGAATCTTACATTATCCCCCCATTACCGGTGATGAGAACGCCATGCGCGCAGCTCCTCATGAAGACATTAATTTGATCACCATTTTGCCAATGTCGAGCGCATCGGGGTTGGAAGTGTTCGACACGACTGGCGACTGGATAGCGGTTCCAGCAGGGTTCGATAATGTTATTGTAAATATTGGTGACATGTTGCAGGAGGTATCAGGGGGTTATTTCCCCTCGACTAAACACCGAGTTGTCAATCCGGCGGGGGAGTACATGCATGCGTCTCGTATGTCTTTACCTTTGTTTTTGCATCCGCGCCCCGATGTGGTTTTGTCAGATCGGTATACTGCCGCTAGCTACTTGAACGAACGACTAAACGAGCTCGCTGTCGTATAACCGAAGTAATTCTGTGGATAATAGTTCTGATGGTACTTTATGCAAAGCAATTCTGCTTCGGTTAGTCGATTGTTGGGATTACTGGTCGGGCGCAAACTTGGCGACAAAGCCACCTATTTTTCTTACCACCGACCTGGGTTGCAGCTTAGCCCATGCGACCGCGGTTTTGTTCGCGACGCCGGGAATGCATAATGTCTCGCCTGCCATTAGCGCTTCGAAACCCGCCAATGCGACCTCGTCGGCGGACGAAACAATAAAGGGGGGGATTTCGTTAATTAGTTGTTCTGTCGACGGAGTGTTGGTTATCCCGGGACATAATGCGGTAACTGATACGCCCGAATTAGCGATTTGTTCAGATAGTGATTCGGTGAGCGACAGGACGTACGCCTTGCTTGCCGCATACAACCCCATTGCCGGAATGGGCTGGAATCCTGCGATTGATGCGACGTTGAGAATCTTGCCACTGCTACGTTTGATCATGCCTTTCAGAAAATGGTGAGTTAGGTATGTCAACGCACGGATGTTCAAGTCAATCAGCTGGTCAATTGTGTCTGCTTCCCGGTCTTGTAAATTGCCCCACTGCATGATGCCAGCGTTGTTTACCAGGATATCAACGCGTTCCTTTTTGGTGTTCGCAATAAGGTGATCAATTCCTTCTCGGGTGCTAAGGTCGGCAGTAACAATCTGTGTCTGATCAGGATCGTCGAGAGAGTTCTTTAATGCCACAAGCTTGGACGTGTCTCTCGCTGTAATAATCAGCTGAAAATCATTACTGGCGAATACCCGAGCCAGACTTTCGCCGATACCCGAAGACGCGCCCGTAATAAGTGCGGTTCCTTTCATGGTTGATTCTTTTGAATTGACTGAGGGAAATCATAACAGGAGAGTTGGAAGAGGTCCCTAGCGACTAGAAAAGGTGCGGTGATTTTCCAGTTCCAGTGTGATATCGACCAAACGCTCCATGACAATACACAATATATGTGAAGATGTAAGGATAAAGCTTCCTGCTACGATCTTCGTGAATTTACGATGAAACGGCGTGATAAACGGTGAGACATCATGTTAACAATTCGCCGACTTTCTGTGAAAGAGTTCGAGGGTGCGGATTAAAAGCGAAGCCTGCAATACCACTGTTCCCCTAATCCAAGTGAAGATACTAGACCCATTTGGGTGCACCTTTTTCACTAGGAACTAAGTTCCCCCAACAGTTTCTTCGTGAGAAAGCAGCGATAGTTGCAGGCTTCTTCCCCCAATAATTTTTCTTAATGCAGTTAGTAGGCCTAGGAGCGCGAAAGGTTCTATGTTACTAGGGAGAAAAAGTGGCATTTTGTTGTCTCAAGAATCGTTTGCTAAGGTACGTCCCACTGTCCGCCTAGGACGTTGTTGGTTAACATGGTGGGCGTTTTTAGTCTTGTAGGTTTAAAGCATTAGTCAAGCTGAGGAAATAGATGATTGAAGTTACACAATTGAGGAAGCATTTTGGCGATCTTGTTGCCGTAGATGGTCTTTCTTTTACAGTTGAGCCGGGTGAGATTCTAGGGTTTCTTGGGCCCAATGGCGCGGGTAAGTCCACCACCATGAAAATAATCACTGGCTTTCTGTCACCTAGCAGCGGCTCGGTAAGCATCTGGGGTAGCGATATTGTGTCCGATACTCTCGAAGCCCAGCGTCAAGTGGGTTATTTGCCTGAAGGAGCCCCCTGTTACGAAGAAATGACACCGCGCGCATTCTTACGCTTCATTGCTGCAGTCCGAGGGTTTGAGGGTAGTGAAAGAGAAAATCGAATTAACGATGTGATAGGGACGCTGTCTCTACAGACAGTACTGGATCAGCGAATCGAGACCCTATCCAAAGGATTCAAAAGGAGAGTCGGCCTCGCCCAGGCGATTATTCATGATCCTATGGTCCTTATTCTGGATGAGCCAACGGATGGACTGGATCCCAATCAGAAGCATCAGGTTCGTGAAATGATACATGGCCTGTCTAAAGACAAGATTGTGATTATTTCTACGCATATTCTAGAAGAGGTAACCGCTGTTTGTACCCGTGCAGTAATCATTTCGCGCGGCAAGATTGTCGCTGATTGTTCACCCGAGGAACTGGAAGCCAGATCCCGATATCACATGGCTGTCACAGTGAGTGCCGGCAGCGCAGATGTAGAAGAGATTGAGAACTACATGCAGGCGCTAGAGAATGTTGCTGAGGTCGAGAGAAAAGGTACCGATTTGCTACTTATTCCAACTTCCTCGGGTACCCACTTGCTGAGCAATGTTGTAGAGGTCATTCGCGAAAAGAATTGGCAGATCGAAGGGTTACTTCAGGAGAAAGGTCGGTTGGATGAAGTGTTCCGCAGTATTACCGAGGAGGCTGATCATGTTTGATCTTTCGCTTACCAGTCTGCTTGTCATCAGCAGGCGTGAATTCTCGAGCTACTTTGCAACCCCGATAGCCTATGTTTTCATACTCATATTCTTGATTCTGTCCGGTGTGTTCACTTTCTATATAGGTAATCTTTACGAGAGAGGACAGGCGGATCTGACGCCATTCTTCAGTTTCCATCCTTGGCTCTATTTGTTTCTGGTGCCTGCTGTCTCCATGCGCTTGTGGGCTGAAGAAAGAAAGTCAGGCTCTATTGAATTGCTGATGACGCTACCGATTAGACGTCTAGATGCGGTGGTAGGAAAGTTCCTCGCTGCCTGGGTCTTCACCGGCATAGCGCTACTTTTGACATTTCCTTTGTGGATTACCGTTAATTATTTGGGTGAGCCAGATAATGGATTGATAGCGGCTAGTTATGTTGGCAGTTGGCTAATGGCCGGCGGTTTCCTGGCGATTGGTTCCTGTGCGTCAGCGATGAGTAAGAGTCAGGTAATTGCGTTTATTCTCTGTGGCGTCACATGCCTTGTTTTTATTCTCGCAGGTTTTCCAATGGTACTCGGTGCGTTCAAAGGCTGGATGCCCGCAGTCTTTGTTGACACGCTGGCAAGTCTTAGTTTCCTCACTCACTTCTCGGCGATATCCAAGGGCGTCTTAAGTTTGCGTGACGTTTTGTATTTTATTTCGATGATCGTTTTCTGGTTATTGGCGACGATGGTTGTTGTTGACTTGAAGCAGGGGGAGTAGCGATGAACAGAAAATATTATTCCGGTATCGGTCTGCTATTACTGGCCGCAGGTTTTCTGATTTTCACTGCACTTAACAATCTTATGTTTGGTGGGTTGCGCCTGGATTTGACAGAGAACAATTTATACACCCTATCGGACGGTAGTAAGGAGATCGTCAAATCCATTGACGAACCCATCAATATGTATTTCTTTTTTTCTGAAAAAAGCAGCCAGAACCTTTCACAACTGCGAACCTATGCAACGCGGGTCAAAGAGCTTCTCGAAGAGTACACACTTTTGTCGGGCGGGAAAATTAGTTTAAGTATTGTAGACCCCGAACCGTTTTCGGATTCGGAGGATCAAGCTGCTGAGTTCGGATTGCAGGGAGTGCCCATAACGACTGCGGGTGATGAATTGTACTTCGGTCTTGCAGCGACTAACGCGCTTGATGACGTCGAGATCATTTCTTTTTTCCAACCAGATAAGGAAGAGTTCCTGGAATACGAGGTTAGTAAGTTGATTCAAAGCCTTGTTGTAGCTGAGAAGCCAATAGTAGGGATTATGTCCAGCCTGGAGGTGCAGGGAGAGGTCAACATGCAGACTTTTCAGATGACACCGTCCTGGATGGCCATTGAGCAATTGGAACAGGTCTACGATGTGCAGAAGCTGGCTACGGATATCGAGACCATTCCGGGAGAAATCGATATTCTTATGCTCATTCATCCTAAAGGATTATCTGAATCGTTAATGTTTTCGATTGACCAATTCGTAATGGGCGGGGGCAAGCTGCTTGCATTCATTGACCCGCTAGCTGAAACCGATCGGCCTCAGCAGGCGAATCCGATGATGCCTGCGGCGCCCACGGTGCAGTCATCCACCCTGAACCGGCTGACCGAAGCATGGGGAGTTACCATGCGTGACAACATCGTTTTAGGGGATTCCCAGGCCGCATTAGCCGTGAGTGGCCCTGCCGGAACGCCCGTTCGTCACGTGGCCATTATGGGCATGGAGGCGGAAAACTTTTCTGAAGAAGATGTTGTTACTTCGTCACTGGAGAGTATTAATTTTGCGACAGCGGGAATACTTGATATCGCAGAAGGAGCTTCAGCGACAATCGAAGCCCTAGTGTCATCAAGCATCTATGCGATGCCACTGGACTCCTTCCAGTTTCAATTTTTAAGCAATCCGGAAGATCTTCTGCAGTCTTTCAACCCGACTGGCGAGCGGTATGTGGTGGCTGCCAGGTTGACCGGCAGTGCGTCAACGGCCTTTCCTGATGGGCTTGAAGATGTTGAGGGTGAGCAACTGATGTCGAGTGAGAATATCAGTGTAATTCTTGTTGCCGATACCGATGTGCTTTCCGATCGTATGTGGGTGCAGGTTCAGAATTTCTTTGGTCAGAGAATCGCCAGTCCCTGGGCGAATAACGGTGANTTAGTTNTCAACTCACTCGATAATCTCAGTGGCGGTGCTGCTCTAATCAGTATTCGNTCNAGGGGTCGGTTCACACGACCGTTCGATGTGGTTCAGGACCTTAGNAGAGAAGCTGAAGCCNGGTANCTCGAAAATGCTAATGATCTGCAGGCAAGGCTTACNGAGACTGAACAGAANCTNACAGAGCTTCAGTCCGCTCAGGGTGAAGGCAATCTGCTGATGCTNACACCAGAGCANGAAGAAGCGCTTGTACAGTTCCAGCAGGAAAAGCTAAAGATTCGNAAGCAACTGCGCGACGTGCGGCACCAGTTAGACCGCGACATCGAGTTACTTGGTTCGACGCTCAAGTTTATCAACATAGCACTCATTCCGATCTTGATGACGCTCGTGTTGCTTGCACTAAATGTNCTGCGGCTGCGCCGAGATCAGGAGGCGAGGCCATGAATCAAAAGGCGTTACTTGTTCTTGGATTTATCGTGGTGGCTATGGCTGGCCTGGTGGGCTTGCTGTCATTGGACCGGACGNACGAGGAAGAACCAACCTTGTTATTGCCCGGTCTCAAGCAGAAACTGGCGCAAGTCGAAAAGATTGAGATAGCCACGGCTGATGGTTCGGTGACGTTGATGGCGAGCAGTGGTGATTGGCTGGTCGAGCAGAAAGATAATTACCGCGCCAAGCGACAAGAGTTGTCAGAGATGGTTAGTGANCTGGCAAAAGCTGAGCTTAAGGAAAAGAAAACATCCAGACCTGAAAACTTTGCACGCCTCGGTGTGAACAGTCTTGAGGCGGAGGATAGCGAGGCGATCAGAGTTACCCTTCATGCTGGTACTGAAGAGTTCGACATCTTGCTGGGTAACTCATCCCAGGGNCGAGATGGCCGTTTTGCGCGTATTGAAAATCAGGTGTGGTTGACTGATGAGATAAGTATTGAGAAGGATGCTACCGGGTGGTTAGAGCCTGTCATCATCGATGTGGATGCTGAAGAAGTTTCGCGGGTGGAGATAGGCTCGTTGGTGTTTGAGCGCAGCGAGGAAGGAGACTTTGAGTTTTTTCAGGTACCAAAGAATAGGAAGCTGAAATATCCTAGCATCGTCAACGAGCCAGCACGCGCACTGACAAAAGTCAGNTTCGAGGATGTTGCCCAGCATCGTATCGAAAGGTGGGATGGGGCGAGCGAGGCCAAATTCTTAATGATGGATCAAACACAGGTTTCGGTACTAGCAATTCAGCAGGGTGAAGAGAATTGGCTNCGCTTCAGTGAAGGAGAATCGGCTCGCTTTGCCAGCGATTTATCTGANTGGGATTATCGCGTGAGCAGTTATGTATACGATGATTTCGTGAAATCGCTGGAAGATCTTCTTGCTAAAGAGGAAGAAGCAGAGGAAGCCGAAACTGAGGTTGAGTAGGTTAATCGCTCTCGATTATCGCAACTACCTGATNCTCTTCTACGGCATCTTCTTCGTTGACTAGAATCTCAATAATCGTTCCCGCGCTTGGGGCTTCTACCGGAATCTCCATCTTCATGGATTCGAGAATCATCAACACATCTTCTTCGGCGACCNTGTCACCTACCTTCGACTCGATTTTCCATACGTTGCCGGTCACTTCGGATTCAACCTCAACTTTACTCACTTTTTACTGCTGCCCTTTGTGATTTGGATCGGGTGACCAAAAGTAGCATGATTCTAGTGTGATGCATACGCATAAAAAGGCTATGACAAAGGTNTACGTTGCGCTTGGCTCCAACATTGGCCATGGCGTTGAGGTGTTGGAAAAGGCTATTCAGATGATGCAACAGCTCGCACAAGGGTCCATCAATTACTCCTCGTTCTGGAAGACGGAGCCTGTTGGTATGGANGATACGGACTGGTTTACCAACGCGGTTGTTGAATTCGATACGCGCTTGGGGGCATTCGAATTACTTGAGTCATTGCAGCGAATTGAAAGAGCTAGTGGGCGCCCGTCAGATCATCGAAAGAATTCGCCCCGAACGCTTGATCTNGATATTGTCAGCTATGGGACAGAGAAGCTTGAATGTAGAGAATTAAAGCTGCCTCACCCACGAGCTCATGATCGCCTNTTCGTGTTGTTGCCTCTTGAGGAATTGGCNCCGAATTTCAGATTTCCGGGTGATGACCGTATACTCGCTACGCATATAAAAAACGCAGCTGCGATCNGGATGAAAAAGTTAGCGAATTCGACTAAGTAGCTTGTCGCGCGCTAGTCTGAACTCCCCTTAGGAGTAAATGCGGGCATAGGAAACGGTGCAATATTACCTTCCTTGGCCTCGGAGATCTTACCAATACCTTCCTTGGCCACCTCATCGATTCGAGCAACCGCGTGGAGTGGAATATAGCTTCGGTTTACGCCCTCGAATTCCGATTTGAGCCGTTCTTCGCTTGGGTCTACNAACATCTGAGAACGCTCTCCAAACACCAACTCTTCAATTTCAATGAAACCGTAAAGGTCAGATTGATAGATCTGTCGCGCGTAAACCTCGTATATCTGACCCATACTGAAGAATATTATCTTNTAGATTGGTGTGTCGGGCATTTGTTCCTCGTGGCAGTTCGTTNTGCGGCGCTTTCAGCGCAGTGTTGGTCTTATCGTTGCCATTGTCAACCAATGGTCGTCAACTAATGACGGTATTCTATATGCGTCTGTGGAGTCTTAATTTCAAGGGTGCTACCGAAAAACTGCGTTGCCGCCTATAATACGCACCCCCGGAAGTTAGGTATGGCTCTTGCCAAAAGTATTCATAAAAACTCACGGCTGTCAGATGAACGAGTATGACTCGTCACGTATGGTGGATTTACTGAAGGAGTCCCATGGATACCAACTGACCGAAAATGAGGGAGAAGCGGACTTACTGCTGCTTAATACATGTTCGATTCGTGAGAAGGCCCAGGAGAAAGTATTTCACCAGCTTGGCCGTTGGCGGAAGCTTAAAGTAAACAATCCTGACCTGAAGATTGGTGTAGGGGGATGCGTTGCTAGCCAGGAGGGAACTGCGATTGNTGAGCGNACTCCCTTTGTGGACCTTATTTTCGGTCCTCAGACGCTACATCGGCTGCCAGAAATGTTACAGCACGGGACGCAGGGTAGTCCGGTAGTCGATGTAAGTTTCCCAGAGATTGAGAAATTTGACCGGTTGCCTGAGCCCTCCGTCGATGGGCCTTCGGCTTTTGTTTCTGTAATGGAAGGCTGCAGCAAATACTGTACTTTTTGTGTCGTACCGTACACCCGGGGCGAGGAAATAAGTCGACCCTTAGACGATGTGATTCGAGAAATCTTGTCGTTAGCTGAAAAGGGAGTGAGAGAGGTCAATCTTTTGGGGCAGAATGTGAATGCCTATCGTGGTGCCCTTGACGGAGGCGGTGTTGCAGATCTCGCCTATCTGATACGGGTGATCGCGCAAATTGAAGAGATTGATCGGATTCGTTACACCACCTCACATCCGGTTGAGTTTTCCCAGAGTCTGATTGATGCATATGTAGACGTCCCGGAATTGGTAAGTCATCTTCATTTGCCGGTACAAAGTGGTTCTGACAGAATCTTGGCCGCCATGAAGCGGGGGCATACCGTTCTTGAGTACAAATCAAAAATTCGCGCACTGCGAAAAATAAGACCGGACATCAGTTTATCTTCAGATTTCATTGTTGGTTTCCCCGGGGAAACCGANGATGACTTCGAGTCGACAATGAANCTGATTTCTGATCTGATGTTTGATCAGTCTTTCAGTTTTATCTACAGCGCTCGTCCAGGCACGCCGGCTGCGGCGCTAAAGGANGAAACCGATATTGATGTGAAGAAGGATCGGCTGAATAGACTACAGCATCTGATTCGAGCTCAGGCGTTTGCCATTAGCCGTCAAATGGTGGGCAGNACCCAGAATGTCCTGGTAATGGGAATCTCTAAGAAGGATCCNGGACAGNTGCAGGCCAGAACCGAAAATAATCGAGTGGTTAATTTTTGTTCGACTAATGCGGACCTCATAGGACAATTCGTTTTGGTTGAGATCAATGAAGCACTACCGAACTCGCTGCGAGGTGTGTTGCTCTCGCCGATAAAGCAGGTTTCGTAGCGGACTCAATACAATTAAAAACTCGCTTTTACTCCGTACCGGTTACGTATATTCTATGGGACTCGTAGTTCGTACCGGATGAATTTGGACGCAAACTTAGTACCACACCAGGTCAAACTGGAACCTGACGATACCCTGCAACTTGCCACTTTGTGTGGCCCCTACGATGCTCACCTGAGACAAATCGAAGAACGACTCGGCATCACGATTAAGAATCGGGGTAACGATTTNNAACTCATTGGCGAGAACCAAATGGTCCACGCNGCNGGGGAATTGTTAGGCCACCTTTACCGCGAAGTAACCACNGGCACTCGGCTAACNGCGGACTTGGTCCATCTGTTTTTGCAGGAGTCGGGTGTCGAGGCGCTAGTGCAAAAAGACGCTGATGGTACTGATGATCTCGTTCATACGGGAAAGAAGATTGTTCGTCCGCGGGGCAAGAATCAAATTTCCTATGTACGATCGATCGGATCCCACGACATAAACTTTGGCATTGGACCAGCGGGTACTGGTAAGACTTATCTTGCGGTCGCCTGTGCGGTTGAAGCATTTGAGAGTGAACGTATCCGCAGGATATTACTGGTGAGACCAGCAGTTGAAGCAGGTGAGAATTTAGGGTTTCTGCCTGGTGACCTNAGCCAGAAGATCGATCCNTATTTGCGACCGCTNTACGATGCACTNTATGAGCTACTTGGCTTNGACAAGGTCGAANGTCTAATTGAAAAGAATATTATTGAGGTTGCTCCTCTTGCATACATGCGNGGTCGTACGCTGAATGATTCTTTTATTATCCTCGACGAGAGTCAGAATACCACNGCGGAACAGATGAAAATGTTCCTCACTAGAATCGGTTTTGGCTCGACGGTGGTAGTTACGGGAGATATCACTCAGATCGATCTACCTAACAGAACCAGGTCTGGTCTCCGCCATGTGTTGGATGTGTTATCAGGGGTAGCAGGTATTTCTTTTACTCATTTCTCACCCAAAGACGTCGTTCGTCACCCCCTGGTGCAACGTATTGTTGAGGCCTACGATCGACATGAACTGAAGGACGATGANCGCGCCTGAACCTAGTGAGCATTTGCCCAAGTCACCCACTGTGGATATTCAGTGGATCGCTGAACCTGTCGGCCTGGATGCGAGTGACGGTGATATCATCGACTGGATTAATGCCTGTACGATGAATA
Organism: Gammaproteobacteria bacterium; assembly: GCA_002712135.1. GTDB lineage: Bacteria > Pseudomonadota > Gammaproteobacteria > Pseudomonadales > Azotimanducaceae > UBA7455. The sequence continues at coordinate 50,365 of PASO01000034.1, read as the reverse complement.
CTGGTGAGACCAATATGGAACTCTCCGTACGAATTGTTGACGAGGAAGAAATAAAAGATTTGAATCGCCAGTATAGAGNCGAATCCTCTCCAACCAACGTTTTGTCATTCGACAATGGAGCCCTTGATGAGTCAGGAAAGATTTTGATGGGCGACATAGTTATTTGTGCTTCCGTGGTAAGCGAAGAGGCAGAAGANCAGCANAAACTGGTAAACCATCATTTTGCCCATATGCTAGTNCATGGNTTCCTGCATCTATGCGGTTATGACCATCATGGTGAAGCAGAGGCAAAAGAGATGGAATCACTTGAAGTAAGAATTCTGGGAGGTTTGGGGATTTCAGACCCTTATGTAGGGAACAACGATGAGTGATCAGGGAGATAATGACAACCGGAGCTGGCTGGACAAGCTTATGTCTATGGCGACCGGTACACCGGGTTCGAGAGAGGAATTAATTGAGCTATTACGCTCGGCGCAGCAACGTGAGTTACTTGACTATGAAGCGTTAAGTATTATCGAGGGAGCGCTGGTGGTATCAGACATGCAGGCTCGNGAGATTATGGTCCCGAGGTCTCAGGTGGTCTTCGTGAAGCTCGACTCTACGCCGGAGGAATTTCTCCCGAGAATCATCGAATCAGGACACTCGCGGTTCCCCGTTGTTGATGAGAACCCGGACAATGTGCTTGGAATTTTACTAGCAAAGGACGTATTACCTCTTGCGTTGAAAGACAATCGTGCTCGTTTCAATATGCGTGACCTGCTACGACCGTTTACGCCTATCCCGGAGAGCAAGCGAGTTAATGTTTTGTTGCAAGAGTTTCGAAAGAATCGCAGTCATCTTGCGGTTGTACTGGATGAATACAGTGGTATTTCAGGCATTGTAACTATCGAAGATGTTCTGGAGCAGATCGTTGGTGACATAGAAGATGAGTATGATATCAATGAAGAAGATGACTTTATCAAGCAACACAACGATGGAACCTACACCGTAAAAGCATTGACGCCGATCGAAGACTTCAATGAATATTTCGATAGTGAGTTTAGCGACGAAGATATGGATACCATTGGGGGNATGGTGACGCATGAGTTTGGCCATTTACCGAAACGGGATGAGAGCATCGATGTGGAGGGTGTGTGTGGCAAAAGTGGAAGAAAGATGTTCAACTTTAAGGTGCTTAATGCTAACAGTCGTCGTATTCATCTGCTGCAACTTAAGGTGTCGGCTGCGGAATAAAGTACCACATTGCATACGATAGATCCCTTGTTTAGGAACGCGAAATATCTCCGCGATACCAGACCTGTTGTGGGTCATTCGCTAGCGCTGCTTAGCGGCGCGCTGTTTCCTCTCGCGTTCGCCCCTTTCGAGATCTGGTGGGTGGGTATCGCAAGCATTGTCGTACTTCTATTTTCGCTTGATGTAGTTAGTAAACGTGCCATAGCTATTCGTTATTACCTGTTTGCAGTCGGAATGTACGGCGTTGGGGTGTCCTGGATTTTCGTTAGCATTAATGTGTATGGCGGTGCATCCTACTTTCTTGCAGGGATACTGATCACCTTCTTTGTCCTAAGCTATTCCCTCACGTCACTGGTCGCAGCGGCCATACATATCAAGTTACCCCATTGGCTGATGGCTTTCCCTGCGATATGGGTGTTGCTCGAATGGTTTCGCAGTTGGTTTCTTACTGGCTTCCCATGGCTGTTCGCGGGNTATAGCCATCTGGACTCACCCCTTTACGGTTTCATACCAATATTTGGTGTGTTCGGTTTGAGTTTNTTNACGAGTCTTACTGCGGTNTTGNTTTANAGCCTGGCGTCACGANGNTGGGTAATCAGTTNCCTCGCTATNGGCGTNTTGTGGGGCGGTGGTGCGTTTCTGGTNACGAAGGTAAGTTGGGTTNNGCCGACTGATCANACGGTTAGTGTGTCCGCGGTACAGGGAAACATCGACCAGCACACCAAATGGCTACGCCAGAGTGTCGGCACTATTTTAAATACCTACCTNGGATTGACTGAAAGTGAATGGGGACGGGACATCGTGGTTTGGCCGGAGGCAGCGATTACGGTCATGAGACCGGAAGCAGGCCCTATCCTCGATGAACTTGCCAGGCAAGGAAGACAAGCCGGGACAGTTCTTGTTCTTGGGATACCGGATCGAAGTGAGGAGGGTAGCTATCTAAACTCGGCGATTGCTCTGGGCAANGGTGTCGGTGATTACCAGAAGAGAAGACTGGTGCCGTTTGGAGAATATGTTCCTCTTGAAGAGTATATTCGTGGATTGATTAGCTTCTTTGACCTGCCGATGNCTCGCAACCAGCCNGGACCCTGGTNTCAGGATCCACTGTTGGCGGGGTCTTTGTCGCTGTCTCTATCGATTTGCTACGAAGTTGTATATCCGGAACTTGTACGAGAAACCGTAGAAATGCCTGATTTGTTTGTGACCATTAGTAATGATACCTGGTTTGGCGATTCGATCGGTCCNAAACAACATCTTCAAATGGCACGGATGCGAGCGGCGGAAAATGGCCGTTGGATGATTCGTTCGACCAACAATGGCATCACGGCACTGATTGATCACCAGGGCAATGTTCGCGCTCAGTTGCCGTCTTTTAAAGCCGGGGTACTGCGCGGTCAGGCTCTTATTATGCAGGGAGCGACACCCTATCATCAATTTGGACACTGGCCGGTNGTTATTCCATGNTTTGTGTTTGTACTGGCGCTATTTGTCGTAGGNAAAATATTGCGACGCCCATGACGGTGTGGTTCCTGTCGGTTGTGTGGTTCAGGTAGAATGGCNGTTTTTTCGAGCACGTGACAACCATGGANGACGANCCCCATTCCTACNATTTCAAAAAGACCGAAGCNGATGTGCAGGAGCATTGGCNGAAAGAAGGTACTTTTGAGGTTACTGAGAATAGTCCCAAACCGAAGTATTACTGTCTTGCTATGTTTCCCTACCCAAGTGGGCAACTACACATGGGCCACGTGAGAACCTATACGCTGGGTGACGTCATTGGCCGCTACAAGCGATTGCAGGGATTCAATGTGCTTCATCCTATGGGATGGGATGCGTTTGGGCTACCGGCTGAAAATGCAGCCATCAAAAACAAAGTGCCACCAGCTACGTGGACTCGGCAGAATATCGNCAATATGCGAGGTCAGCTNCAATCGCTNGGATTCGCNTACGACTGGACCCGNGAGCTGGCGACCTGNGATCCGGANTATTACCGCTGGGAGCAATGGTTCTTNACCAGAATGTTTCGCAAGGGACTGGTGTACAAAAANTCTGCTTGGGTCAACTGGGACCCGGTAGATCAAACGGTGCTNGCTAACGAACAGGTGATCGATGGCCGAGGTTGGCGTTCCAATGCACTTGTTGAACGCCGCGAATTAGCGCAATGGTTCCTCAAGATTACCGATTACGCTGAAGAGTTATTGGGATGCCTGGATAAACTGCCAGGATGGCCAGAGAAGATCAAAACGATGCAACGCAATTGGATCGGCCGGTCTGAGGGTTTACAAATTAGATTTCCCCGTGGTGGAGATGAATTCATTGAGGTATATACCACTCGACCGGATACTCTCTTGGGGGCAACCTACGTTGCGGTAGCGCCGCAGCATCCGGTTGCCAAAGAAGCTGGCGAGAAGAACCCAGCCGTCGCTGAATTCGTAGAATCCTGTAATCAGGTTAAAGTGGCTGAAGCCGATATGGCAAAGCTAGAAAAGCGAGGTATGGATACGGGTATTGTTGTGGAGCATCCGTTAACGGGCAGATCCATACCTGTCTGGGTCGCAAATTTTGTTCTCATGGAATACGGCTCTGGCGCCGTAATGTCGGTGCCCGGACATGATCAGAGAGATTGGGAGTTTGCACGTAAGTATGGTCTGCCAATTGAACAGGTGATCGAGCCGGCTTCTGAGCAGGAGTGTGACATTAGTCAGGCTGCTTTCGTTGGCAAGGGCGTATGCGTCAATTCGGGAGAGTTTGATGGCCTCGATTTTGACAAAGCTTTTGATGCGATAGCATCTGCGATGGAAGCGAAAAGCCTGGGCGAGCGTCAGGTGCACTATCGACTTCGTGACTGGGGTGTATCTCGCCAACGATACTGGGGATGCCCCATTCCGATTATTCATTGTAATAAATGTGGTGCGGTACCCGTACCAGACGAAAACCTCCCTGTTATATTGCCTACGGATGTTGAATTTGATGGCGTCGGATCACCCATAAAGACGATGCCAGACTGGTATAACACGACATGTCCTACCTGTGACGGACCTGCTGAACGTGAAACTGATACCTTTGATACCTTTATGGAATCCTCCTGGTATTACGCCAGATTTGCGTGTAGTGGTTTTGATGAAGGAATGCTTGATAAGCGTGCTAGGTATTGGACTCCCGTTGATCACTACGTAGGTGGTGAAGAGCATGCCATTCTGCACTTACTATATGCGAGATTTTTTCACAAGGTGATGCGAGATGAGGGTTTGGTGGAGTCTGATGAACCGTTTGAGAATCTCCTTGCGCTGGGCATGGTCCTTAAAGATGGCGCGAAGATGTCCAAATCATCGGGTGACGCTGGAAATCCGCAACACCTGCTCGATGAGTATGGTGCTGATGCCGTTCGTATGGCGATGATGTTTGCTGCGCCTCCAGAGCAATCCTTTGAATGGTCAGAGCACAACGTTGAATCAGCTAACAGGTGGCTCCGAGGCAGATTGTGGAATGCCGTTTTAGCGCATGTAGAGCTTGGTCCGGTGTCGGACCTTGACATTAATGGGCTAAGTGAGGAACAACGTGATATCCGTCGTTTGACCCATGAAGCTTTATCCAAGGCGGCAGACGACTACGGCAGACGATTAAACTTCAATACCGTAGTTTCTGGTGTAATGTCGTTGATGAACCAGCTTGCCAAATTTGAAGATGCGTCTGATGCTGGTCGAGTAGTGAGGCAGGAGGCCTTTAAGGTTGCCGTGTTAGTAATGTCGCCGATCACTCCCCACGTGTGTCGTGAGCTCTGGAGTAAGCTGGAATTGGGGGCGATTGAAGAAGCTACCTGGCCTGAGGTTGATGAAAGTGCACTGGCTAAACGGGTCGTTCAACTGATGATACAAGTGAATGGTAAGCTTCGCGGCAAACTCGAGATGGCGCCCGATGCAAGTGAAGACGACGTTGTACGTGAGGCTCGTAAGATTAAAAACGTGGAGAAATTCTTGGATGGAAAGGAGACTCGAAAGGTTATTCATGTATCCGGAAAATTACTGAACTTCGTGGTCTCTTGAAACAGATCGCTCTCATAGCCAGCTTTCTGTTTGTTAGTAGCTGCGGCTTTCACCTGCGAGGAACTCAAAACCTCGAGATGGCCGCCGATTTCGAGTCAATTCATATCGAAGTGCGAAATGAAATTGGTGAAATGCGACAGTTGTTGGAAAGAAACTTTCTTGAAGCGAATGTCGAGGTTTTGAGTAGTGCTTCCAAAGCAGAATATTCGCTGTTAGTTTCCGACGAAAGAAACAGTCGGCGAGCCGTTGCGACAACCAGTAACATCAGCGTAGCTGAGTATGAAATCGTTCAGCAGCTAAGTCTAGAGCTCCTAAGTAACGATAGAAAGATACTCATTCCTCGAGTCACAATCTCCGCAGAGAGAACCTATACGTTTGATGACCAAAGCTTAGAAAGTAGTTCCGAAGAAGAGATATTGCTCCGTCAGGAAATGCGTCGAGACCTAGGTGAGCAGATATTTCGGCGAGTTAATGCAAGTATTCGCACTCATCAGAGCCAGATCGAATGAAGATATATCCGGACAAGCTACAGGGGCAGCTGGCCAGGGAAATTCTCTCATTTTATATCGTAAGTGGAGATGAACTCCTACTGGTACAAGAGAGTTGTGACCTGATTCGCGATGAGCTTAGGAAGGCGGGATTTAGCGAACGTGATTTGTTTCACATCGATAATAATTTTGAATGGCAACAAGTTACCTATAGCAACGGAAGTATGTCTCTATTCGCGGACAAGAAAATCATTGAACTCCGGATGAGTTCGGCCAAACCCGGTAAAGAAGGAGCAGTCGTACTGACGAAGCTTTGTGCAAATCTTTCTGAAGACAACTGCATTCTGTTGGTGCTACCGAGACTGGATGCGGCAACTCAGCGTACAAAGTGGTTCAAGACCCTGGAAGGAATCGGTGGTTTTGTGCAGGTGTGGCCAATTGATGCGAATCAGCTTCCCAGATGGATAGAGAATCGTTTTAAACGAGTAGGACTAACTGCCAGTAGAGAGGCTGTTCAGGCGCTGGCAGAGAGAATTGAGGGGAATCTGCTAGCTGCGGTGCAGGAGATTGAGCGGATGAAACTCTGCTCGATAACCGGGCATATTGAGATTGACGAGGTGATGGGCGGCGTTGCTGACAGCGCGAGGTACGATGTCTTTCTGCTCATTGACGCTGCGCTGGAAGGTAACACCAGTAGGGTCGTAAGGATTCTCGATGGCCTGTATCTTGAAGGGGCTGAGCCACTGTTCCTGAATAACATGCTGGCGAGAGAGATCCGAAACCTGTCGGTGATGGCTCATAAGATTGATCAGGGACAATCCGTTGATGCAGTGCTGCGCAGTGGCAGAATCTGGGACAAAAGAAAGGCACCGGTAGCCGCCTGCCTAAGGAGACATCGGGCAACTGACCTTGAGCGAATGCAATCCCGTTTTTCACGTGTGGATCTCATGGTGAAAGGGCTGGAGGATACCGGACGGCCCTGGGATGAGTTAACCACGATGGTTGTGGAGTTGTCTCAATCGATCACTTGATCAGCGGATCGACATGGTATTTTTCCAATTTAGCGGCTATCCTTGGCGTCCCCACGATCTTGATGAATTCTGGAAACTTTATCTGAATTGTCTTCGAGTCGATCTTCGACGCAGGTGGTCGTGTGCGAATAGTCAAAAATTTATATAAAACAATGCGATAGGTAATAGTAGTCATGGCAGATATACAGAACGCGCTTGAGGGGAGCGGCATTCCAGATACAACAGTTAGTGTCCGGGAAACTTATGGCCTCGATATCGATTTGGAGGTTCCTGCGTTCTCACAAACATGTGAGCACGTGCCCCCAATCGACGCTAGTTATTTGTTCGATCAGGAAACTACCCTGGCGATTCTGGCCGGATTTGCTCATAACCGGAGGGTGATGGTGCAGGGTTATCACGGTACCGGTAAATCTACACACATCGAGCAGGTAGCGGCGCGACTGAACTGGCCATGTATTCGTATCAATCTTGATAGCCATATCAGCCGGATCGATCTGGTTGGTAAGGACGCCATCGTCCTTCAGGATGGTCAACAGGTTACTGAATTCAAAGAAGGGCTCCTGCCATGGGCTTTGCAGCGTGCATGTGCCATCGTTTTTGACGAGTACGATGCAGGTCGTCCCGATGTAATGTTCGTGATTCAACGGGTATTGGAAGTCGAAGGTAAGTTGACGCTGCTTGATCAAAGCAAGGTTATTAGTCCACATCCTTCGTTTCGTTTGTTTGCTACCACTAACACCATCGGTTTGGGAGATCCCACAGGGCTTTACCATGGGACGCAACAGATCAACCAGGGACAGATGGATCGCTGGAACGTCGTAACGACTCTGAATTACCTTGAGCGCGAAAAAGAAATCGATATCATCATGGCGAAGATGCCTGAATTGGATCGATGGACAGTGGCGAATATGGTTTCGGTTGCGGAGGTGACCCGTCAGGGTTTTATCAATGGTGATATCTCAATTGTGATGTCACCCAGAACGGTCATCATGTGGGCTGAGAATGCCCAGATTTTTGGTGACTATGGTTTTGCTTTTCGACTGACCTTCTTAAACAAATGTGATGATACCGAGAAGTCTATTGTGGCGGAATACTATCAGCGCTGCATGGGTGAAGAGTTACCGGAGTCGAGCGCGAGTGTTGTGCTCGCCTAGCGCGTCATGGCTGCACAAGACGACTCTAGAGAGGGATTCAAGCAGGCTGTAACCTCAACCATGCGGGCCATCTCCGGCAACGAGGAGCTGAATGTCAGCTTCGGTCGGGGTAAACCCTATTTGCAGGGCAATAGAGCCCGTGTCCCGTTACCGGAAAGTAACCTTTCGCGGGAGGAGCTCGCGGCATGGCGTGGCACCGCGGACAAGTTTGCGCTTAATACTCGTTTCCATGATGAAAGCTATCATCGCGCCCACCGTCCGAAGACTGGTGTCGCGCAAGAGATATTCGATTGTGTCGAGGATGCCCGCATTGCCTGCATAGGCTCCTATTTGATGAAGGGCGTGCAGGACAATCTTAATGCGGAACTACAGGAACAGTGCGTCGAGCAGGGGTTTTCTACCATAGAGCATCAAAGCCAGGCACCCCTTAGTGAAGCTGTTGGTATGTATATTCGCGAGAAGATTACTGGATTTGAGGTTCCTCCTGCCGCAAAAAATATTCTTCACTTCTGGCATGAATACATAGAGGAGCGGATTGGCACCGACGTTTCTGAGTTGAGTGACGTCATGTTCGATCAGGAAGAGTTCGCTAGGTTGTCCCAGCAGATTATTCATGATCTCGGCTTGGGTGAGGACTGGGGTCAGGAAGATAGGGCCGATGAGTCTGATGACGTGGATGATCAGCTGGATGACGATGACAATCAGCAGGGTGATGAAGCGGCGGATCAGGAGATGGCTGCAGACGCCGATATGACTGATGCCATTGAAGGTGAAGTCCCCGTGGATATGGAGGCGATGGAAATGGCCGAAGTTGATGGTGAGGAAGATGAAGCCGGCGCACCACCTGACGTGATAGGAGATAAGAACTGGCTACGTCCTCTGGAGAGCGACTACAAGTCTTATTCCACTGCCTTTGATGAGATCATCTTCGCCGACGAGTTGTGTGAGCCTACAGAACTGGATCGGTTGCGTGACGTTCTCGACAAACACCTGCAGAACTCGCAGGTAGTAATTAGCAAGCTGGCTAATAGGCTGCAGCGAAAACTCATGGCGCAGCAGAATCGGACCTGGGAGTTCGACCTTGAAGAAGGAATGCTGGATACGTCTCGGTTAACCAACATTATTATAGATCCGTTTCATCCGCTGGCATTCAAGCAAGAAAAAGATATGGATTTCCGCGATACGGTGGTTTCGTTACTTATCGATAGTTCTGGGTCCATGCGAGGACGCTCAATTACGATTGCCGCTATGTGTGCGGAAATCCTTGGCCGAACACTGGAGCGATGTACTGTCAAAGTAGAGATCCTCGGTTTTACCACCCGTGCGTGGCGAGGGGGGCAGTCGCGTGAATTGTGGTTGCAGCATGGCAAACCGGCACAACCCGGTCGCCTGAACGATCTGCGACATATCATCTACAAGGCTGCCGACATGCCCTGGCGCAGGGCGCGCAGAAANCTAGGTTTGATGATGCGCGAAGAATTGCTAAAGGANAANATCGATGGTGAAGCGCTGCTGTGGGCGCATAACCGAATTGTCAGCAGGACTGAAGATCGCAAGATCCTTATGGTTATATCAGATGGTCTGCCAGTTGATAACAGTACTTTGCTGGTGAATCCCAGCAACTATTTGGAACAGCACCTGAAGTACGCGATCGACCAGATAGAGAATCATTCTGAGGTTGAGCTGGTTGCGATCGGTATAGGTCATGACGTTACCCATCACTACCGCAGAGCAGTAACGATTACTGATGCCGAGCAGCTAGGTGACGCGATGATCGAGCAGTTGGTNGATCTGTTTGACCAGGAAGCTAACAAAAAANCGTCACCANCCNCACAGCAAAAAGNGATCGCGCTGAGTCGTGCATCGAAATAACATCCTTGCAAAACTCGATGGCTACTTGAAAACGTTTCCCGCAGAACGGGAGACTGTTGAACAGATGGTGTCCTTTATCGAGTCCCACNCGGACTGCTTCGAACGGTCTNTATCGACNGGGCATATCACTGGTTCGGCCTGGCTGATGGATGAGAACTATGAGCGTGCTTTGCTGACCCATCATCGAAAACTTGATCGGTGGCTACAGCCTGGTGGCCACGCGGATGGTCAAAGTGACGTTCTAGCCGTTGCTATGCGTGAAGCGGAGGAGGAATCAGGTCTGGGGGAAATCGAGCNAGTAAGTGATTCCCTGTTCGATATCGACATTCACCTGATCCCTGCTCGTGGCAACGAGGCCGAACACTTCCACTACGATTGTCGTTTCCTATTGCGCTCTGTGGGGAGTGATCAATATTCAGTAAGTGAAGAATCCCACGACCTCGCCTGGATTACCCTTGCGNACATGTCGCGCTACACCACCGAGGTTTCTATCACTCGCATGGTGGACAAGGTGNGTTCGTATCTGACTAATTTATAGTTAGTTGGATCTCANGGCAGTGTTAGGGGCAATCGCAGNACAAAGGGTCCCGCTGTTGTTGAAANGAAATGGCAGTCGTATTAACCAATTCTTGGGTAGTTCTTGTTTTAAAACCAAATATCGTGCCCCAAGTTTCTTTCCTAGTTATGGTCTTGTTGACTATTTCATATGGAGTTCGAATACATTACCCAAAAATTGGGACTTTATTAGGAGAGAAACTAGTTAGACCTCAAGCAAGGTGTTCTGGAACTTTGATCTCTCCTGCCCGCGGAAAAAAAACAACCAAGCTGTCACCAGCAGGTGGGGTTGGGTATTCACCCGCGCAAGCATATGTCGACGCGCCGAGTTGGGNGAGGGAGACCCGTAGGGACTCGCGGAGGAGGCGAGGGGAGCCGGGAGGGTCGNGGAAACGCTGGAGCGGGTGAATACCCAACTCGCGCCTGCGAGCAACCTCGATGAAGTTAAGCAGCGTTGACTATGAGTAAAGGTGACACGCTACAGTTCGATCATTGTCGACGGCGATGAGTTGCGGCGTAACGGATCTGCATTGATCCATTACCTTTGGGCAGCGATCAGTGAAACGACACCCTGGTTGGATGTTTACTGGGGAGGTGATTTCGCCTTGGATAGGTTTGAACTCTCGGTTTCTCTCAAGCTTTGGGTCCGGTTCGGGATTCGATTCGATCAATAATTCTGTGTAGGGGTGCTTGGGATCGAAGAAGACTTGATTTGCTGGACCACATTCAACCAATGCGCCCAGGTACATAACCGCCATGCGGTCGGACACGTAACGAACCATGGAAAGGTCGTGTGCGATAAACAGAAGCGTAAGACCCAGCGATTGCTTCAGTTCATCCAGCAGGTTAACTACCTGGGCTTGAACAGAGACGTCCAGCGCAGAGATGGGTTCATCACATACCACGAAACTGGGTTCGATAATCATGGCGCGGGCGATGCCGATTCTTTGTCTTTGCCCACCGGAGAATTCGTGTGGATANCTGGACATATGATCTGGCTCCAGCCCCACTTTTATNAGCCAGGACGAAACCAGTTCGCGGATTTGATCTTTNTTGTGGGAGCCCTGTATGTATAGCCCCTCACCGATAATATCGAGAATNGTCATTCTCGGGTTCAGCGATGAATAGGGGTCNTGAAAGATCATTTGCATTTNCCTNGAGAAGCGTAGNTGAGCTTCTGCAGACAAATTCNTTGGCAGNAATTNTTCTTCGAAGTAGANCTGACCGGAGGTTCTGCCNAGCAGGCCGACNAATGTTTTACCTAAAGTGGACTTTCCAGATCCACTCTCGCCCACCAGACCGAGAGTCTCATTCTTGGAGATTTCCAGGGACACGCAGTCGACCGCATGCAGTGTCTGGTTTCTACCCAGATGGAAGTGTTTCGTAAGATTTTCTGTCTTGAGTAGCATGCTAGCCAGCTACCTGATGAATGACGTCAACTTGGGGAGCATCTCCATGGTGCAACCAGCATCGAGCGTGATGCCCCTTGGTCACCGTATATCTGTCCGGAGGGTTATCGCGACAGGCTTCCATTGCGTAGGGGCAACGCGCGTAGTAGCCACAGCCGTTTGGTGGGGAAAAGAGATCCGGTGGGCTGCCGGCGATAGGGAGTAGTTGTTTGTTGCGGTCCCCGGTATTGGAAGGCATTGCGCTACGCAGGCCTACTGTATAAGGGTGCGCAGACTGATAAAAAATGTCATCCACAGAGCCTGACTCAATGATCTCGCCGGCATACATCACCGCGACGTTATCTGCCATTCTTGCGACTACCGCCAGATCATGGGTTATTAGAATTATCGACATGTTTTCGGTGCGCTGGAGTTCCAGCATTATTTCCAGGATTTGGGCCTGGATAGTCACGTCGAGGGCCGTTGTGGGTTCATCTGCGATCAGTATCGCAGGTCCGCAGGCCAAACTTTGCGCGATCATCGCTCGTTGCAGCATGCCGCCGGAAAACTCAAAGGGGTATTGCTTCGAGCGTTTTGCTGCTTCCGGTATCTGAGTTTTTTCCAGTAGTTCGATCGCCTTGTTCATTGCCTCTCGCCTACTCTTGCCTCTATGTACCATAAGCGTTTCAGCTATTTGATCGCCAATAGTCATCGTTGGATTGAGCGATGTCATGGGGTCCTGAAAGATCATTCCGATCTCAACCCCTCGAAACTGGTTCGCCTCTTTGGCTGGCAGCGCGAGTATCTCTTGACCGTTCAGGGTTACCGAACCGCTGGTTATCCTTCCCGGGGGAATGGGCGTAAGCCCCATGATAGATTGAACGGTAACGGATTTTCCGCAACCGGACTCGCCAACGATGGCGAGGGTCTTACCGCGTTCGACATTGAAAGAAACGCCGCGTACGGCTTTCACTGTGCCGCCGTAGGTCGTGAACTCCACGCTCAGGTCAGTAATCTGCAGAATGCTCTCACTCATTCTCGTGCCCTCATGCGAGAATCCAGCGCCTCTGTAAGACCATCTCCAAGTAGGTTGAATGCGAGGACAGTAATACTGATAAAGAGCGCAGGGAAAATCAGCTCGTGGGGATGGCTCAGCATTGTCTTCACCCCTTCGTTACACATTGAGCCCCAGGATGGATGTGGTGGTGCCACTCCCATTCCGATGAAAGACAGGAAGGCTTCTGTAAATATCGCAAATGGGACAGCGAAGGTTAGTGTGACGAGAATCACGCCGATGGTGTTGGGGATAATGTGACGAAGTACCAGGTAGTGGTGCCGTCCTCCCAATAATCGTGCAGCATCAATGTAGCCCTGCTCCCTGATCTTCAATACTTGCCCACGAACCAGGCGTGCNGTGGCTGGCCAACTGAGCAGGACAAGTGCGATCAGCATGGGGANAATGCCACTTTCTCCTGGACCAATACCGAAGGCNATCTTGAATAGAATCATAAACAGCAGGAAGGGNAGGGCGACGANAAAGTCCGCGAAGCGCATCAGGAGAGCATCGATCTGACCNCCGAANTATCCGGCAAANCCTCCATAGATTACGCCGAAAAGGACATAGATGAGNGGCGCNAAGATGCCAATAAANAGGCTGACTCNCGCTCCCTCCATCAATCTGGCCATCATGTCACGACCCAGATAGTCCGTACCGAAAGGATGAAATTCCAGGGAAATTTCTTCGCCGACTGTCTTGTCTTCAGGCAGCAGTCCGCGGGATCGAGCCTCGTCGAGGGTAATCGATGTACGTGGGACAATTTCGACGATGCTGAANGACTCGTACTCATCGAACCCNTCCGTGGGTACTACAGAATAGTAATAGGATCTTGATTCAAGACTGAGTCGGTCCTCGTAGCTAACTTTATTNCCAGCGAATGTTCCGCCGAGAGGTAAACCAAGATCATTGAAATCTTCCGGGTAGCGCTGATTGCGATAGATATTGTACCCGCTGCTGCCGTGCACGGGATCCCAGATCAGACGCACACGTTGGNTTGTAGGGTCATCAAATACTCGCAGGCCTGTTGGCGTGTCGACAGTTTCCAGGTATTCGCTTGCCTGTGCGGGGAAATCATCGATGACGACCCCATCCCAGCGTTCGTAAGGAGCGACCAGNAATGCTGTTTTGGGCAGAGAAGGTGGTTGTGAGACCTGGTTTAGATCCTGGAGAGCTGGATCTACCTGCCAAACTACTGGTCCGACGGTCGTAAACAAGCCCAACAGAATGATGATGTACAACGAGATGATGGCACGTATATTTTTCCTCAGCCTGATCCATGCATCCTGCCAATAAGATAGCGATGGCCTCGTTAGTTGCTCAATCTGGGAGGTCCTGGTGGCAGGCGAAAAGTCGAGGACACTCACTGGACGCGTACCCTAGGGTCAATAAATCCGTAGAGTATGTCTACCANGATNACCATAAAGACGAGAAATGCACCATAGAAAACNGTCGTTCCCATGATCACCGTATAGTCNAGTTGCTGTACNGCTTGGACGAAGTAGCGACCGAGTCCTGGGATAGCGAAAACCAGTTCAACGACAAACCCGCCCGTTGTAATGACTGCGATTTGAGGCCCGAGCACGGTAACGACCGGTAGAATGGCATTGCGAAGTTGATGTTTATAAAAGATTCTTTGTGAAGATAGTCCTTTAGCGCGTGCTGTCTTTATATAGTCTTCGTTGATTACTTCAAGCATCGACGTCCGCATTAATCTTGTNAGCAGTGCCATGGTGCTGAGGCCNAGNACCAGGGAAGGCATCAGCATGTGCGTAAAGGTGCCCCATCCGGCCACAGGTATTANCGAGTAGCCAATTAAAGAATTAACGTTGACCAGAAGAAGTTGCCCCAATGCGGCGAACACGAAACTGGGTACAGAGATTCCNAGGATCACGAGGAACATGATGACGATGTCGGGCAATCTGTTGCGGTAGATTGCGGTCAGGGCACCGAAAAGGATGCCTCCCGTAGCGGAGAAGAAGATGGCTAGCAACCCGAGTGTGGCTGAAACGGGAAAGTGGTCTTTGATGATGTCATTGACCCGTCTGTTCTGCTGCGTGAAGGAAATACCGAAATCCGGATCTGGCGGCAGCATATTACGCAGAAAAATCANATACTGATGGGTGATTGGCTTGTCCAGGCCATATCGTTGTTCCAGATTTTTTCGAATTTCCGCAGATATGGCCTTATCGTTTAGCAGAGGGTCNCCTGGTACCTGGTGCATGGCGATGAACGTTGCCGTTGCGATAAACCAGACTGTAATCACGCCCGCGAATAATCGTTTTAGCGCGTAGATAATCATCGAATGGCTACTTTACGACCCGGGCGTAGGTATAGTCGGGATCTGCGCCTATGACTCGGCGGGTCACTCCTTTTAATTTAGGGTGAATGAGATAGATGACGCCTTGTTCTGATGTTGGCAACAAAGTGGCGTCGTCNAAAAGAATCTGTTGTATCTCTCCCATGGCATCCATTCGAACCTGTGGATTAGAGCTGTTCATTGCGACACGCACCAGACGATCGTATTCGGGNTTGATGTAACGACCGCGATTGTTGAGATTCCAAGAGGCGTACAGATCCCCGAAAGTCATAACATCATCGTAGTCTGGCCCCCANCCGGCACCCACCATATCNAAATCACCACTGCTCATTTTAGCNAGGCGCTGCTTGAAGGTTTGTTTATCAATCCTNATNTCCAATCCAAGTTTTGACATAAGCAGGCCCTGCATGTATTCAGCGTTCTTGGTGGCCGTCGGGCTCTCGCCAACGAGTAATACGAGGGGCGGGATCTCCTCAAGCCCAAGTTCGGCCTTCGCTTTGTCAAGGTGCTCGCGAGCTAGATTGACGTCTATTTTTGCGCGTGGCGCAGGATACTCCTGACGAAACTTGCTATTGACTCCATTCAGCCAGACCGGGAAGAGGCTTTCGCCGGGCAGGTTTCCCGGTGTCGCCAGCACTNTGTTGACCATTTCATGGGGGTCGAAAACGTGCTGTATTGCTTTGCGGATATTTCTATTGGCAGTGATGCGGCCTGGTCTGTGGTTATATTCCTGAAAATATATGACCCCGGTTGTAAATCGACGGATGCGAAACTTTTGACTGAGTGCATCCTTATAGGTGTCGCCATCTAGCTGCGTATGTACGATCTTGTCATCGATAAACAGGTTGAGTTGGGAGCGGGAGTCGGTGGTAATGTAGTCAACGTTGATTGCATTGAGGGTAATGCTGTCTTTATTCCAGTAGTGTGGGTTCTTCACTAGCTTCAAAGATGCGCCGTGGATCCACTCTGTCATCATGAAAGCACCGTTATATAGCAGGTCAGAGGCGTCGGCTGCATATTGTTCCCCCTTCTTATTGTAGAAATCCTCNCGAATNGGGAAATAGCTTGCGAAGGCNGTTAGCTTNAGGAAGTAAGCGGTTGGTCGTTCCAGTTCAATTACAAGGGTATGGTCATCCGGTGCCTGTACGGCGAGCACCGATGGTGGTAATTCCCCCTTGTTGATCGCCTCAGCATTCCTAAGCGAGTAGAGAATAAATGCATATTCGGAAGCTGTGGCAGGGTCAAGCGCGGTTTGCCACGCGAAAATAAAGTCCTTAGCGGTTACTGGCTTCCCATCGCTCCACCGGGCATTTTTGTTTAGCCAGAAAGTTNCGCTCTTATCGTCAATCTCCCACCGCTCAGCAACACCGGGTACCATCTGACCTCGACGATCATATCGCGCTAGTCCCTCCATGGTGTGGCTAAGCACGTCGATGCTAACGGAGTCCGTAGCCTTCATGCTATTTAGCTGGGGCGGCTCTTCACTGAATGCAATAGTTATAGATTGNGAGTCAAAATCTACGGAAGTTGCGTNCACCTTCCCNATACATCCAATCGTCAACAGCAATAAGTGCGCCGGCAGGGTTAATCTCATCATCGAGCTATTGGGTTATTTCTGGTTGCTGAAATTGTAGCATGAGCGGGATACTCGCCCATTGGGGTTGAAAACTGATCCACCTAGTAGCGAGGCCCTACACTGAGTGANGGATGGTGTCCAAGAATTCTAGGTAAGTAATTTACTATATCGGCATCTGTGGCCCCGCTGGGTAGGGTTTTTCCTCATCGAACAGGTTGTCCACGGTAATCTGGAAATCGATATTTTCTTTAAATNCATAAACTACCGCCGTGTCGACTAAGGTTTAGTTATTCACGTCTTGGTTNTTCTTTGAAAACTTGAGATCGAAATTATCAAACACTACTTTGCCAATCCTTCTGACCTGATTGAACCAGGTCCATTTACCTTGGTACTAGGTTCCGGTCACGTTGGCCAGATTGTTGGACTTTCCTATCTCGCCTGCGAGTTCTAGGGTATTACCTGTCCCGGTCGTCTGGGTATGCTAGTCAGTATGAAGGTGATTTAGGCTAGGGGTGAGATTGCCAAATCGACCGAGATTCACATCCTAGAAAATGACCATCTGGACACCTAAGAATTCGACCATGCCAACATTAAGGAAGCTGGATTGGAAGTCTACAATTTGGCTGGCAAAGGAAGTTACTTAGGTAGCCGAGCGAAGAAGATTGGATACCACCCGCTCAAGGTGCACAAGAGAATTACAAACCTCGGTCTGGTGACAACAGGGTGCATATTTTTTCATCTCAGCATCACCCACAGTCCAGCTCATCTTTGGTTCGGGATTGAGCCAGATAACACGCTTGGCCTTGTTATACAATTCGCGAAGTATTTCCTCCTTTGCTTCTCCATAATTGTTGCGTGCGTCACCGAGAATGATGACGGTGGTTTTCTTGTTAACGTCGTCCATGCAATGATTTTTGAAATCCTGAAGCATTTGACCGTAATCAGTGGAGCCATTGCCGTAATCTCGCATCGTTTTTGCTATAGCGTCTTCAAGAGTGGACTGCTCAAACAAGCGAGTGACCTCGCCAAGATCAGAGCTAAAGGCAAAGGAGCGGACTTTTGGCAGTACTTCGGCGAGGCTGTACAGAAACATAAGCAGAAATCTGGAGTAGTTACTCACCGAACCACTAACGTCGCAGATGCACATAACTTTTGGACGATCAACCTTTGCGGACTTCCACTTAAGGTCGAAGAACATGCCGTCGTACTGCATGTTATGGCGGAGGGTTTTGCGAATATCGAGGTGGCCTCGACGGAACTGCTTGCGTCGTCTCGAGTGAATAGCGATAAGCTTTTTAGCCATTTTATATACAACGTCGTGTACATCCTTGAAGTTGCGTTTTTCCAGATTGGATAGTTTGACCTTTTTAAGGAGTTCTTCCCGAAGTTGCTTACCTGATTCATCGGCGTGCAGGAAAAACTGCTTTTCGACGTAGTCGCGAACTTTATCGCGCAGCCGGTCGCGGGCTCTATTAAGCTTGTCAGCGAGGTTAACGCGAGAGATTCCGCCCGTGGACTGTAGGTCAGTGATCTCCTGCTGGAGTTCTGCAAGTCCCATGGCATCCATAATCTTTCGGGTATAAAGCCCTTTTTGAGTGAACACTACGATCTGATTCACCTGAACTTTACGACCGGCCTCTGCCATAGCGATCATTAGTTCTGTGTTGTCACCTGACAGGAGTAGTTTTCCTAGTGCGGATGTGGGTTCGAGATTAATATCGTCTTCTTCGCGTCCGCCACCACCTTGGCCCATACCCTGGCCGCTTGATTTACCACCGCTCTGTGGGCTGCCATCTGAGTCGAATTCTCCATCATCATCAAACCCATTGTTGGGGTTCTCTTCACTTTTCTTTTCCGAATCTTGGAACTTGTCAAAGGAGAAATAATTTTCGAAGCATGTATCGAATACCTCTTTTTCCTCTGGGTTTTTTGCAAGGACGATGGACAGTGTGTTCTTAAGAAACTCACGGTTCTCATAGCCAACAATGTCCATGGCCTGCATTGCATCAAGGGTCTCTGCGGGACTCACTTTTAGTTCAGCCGTGCGGAGAGCCTTGACGAAGTCAACGAGCGTGCTATCTATCATTGAGTTCAATAGCTAACTCTCTTTTAGCGCCTTGTTAGTAACGCTTTGTAGTTCAGCCTCAACTGTCTCGACGTCTTCCTGAAACTTCAGAATGACGTTTAGCGTTTGCCGCACGAGGTTGGCATCAAGAGATTCTGAATGCAGCAGAATAAGCGTCTTGGCCCAATCGATTGTTTCACTGATTGCGGGTACTTTCTTCAGATCCATTGTTCGCAATTCCTGAATGAACGACACCAATTGGTTGCGAAGCCTATCGGGAATATCGGGAACCCGAGCGTGAACGATCTTACTCTCCAAATTGGCATCGGGGAATGGAATGTAAAGGTGTAAACAGCGGCGCTTAAGAGCGTCGCTTATTTCGCGCGTGTTGTTACTGGTTAGGAACACTAGTGGTTTCTTGTCTGGATAGGCTTTTACCGTACCTATCTCCGGTATCGAAAGTTGATAGTCAGACAACATTTCCAAAAGAAGAGATTCAAATTCGTGATCTGATTTGTCTACCTCATCGATCAGTAGGACACAGCTTTCCTTTTCTTTTAGTGCCTTTAGCAGTGGTCTTGGTTCAAGGAACTGCTCAGAAAAGAAAATATCGCCAAAATCGTGTAGCTTTGAAACCGAATCTGATAAGCCTTTAGCGCCTTCGAGAATCTCACCTAGAGTTTCTTTGAGAACCTGGGTATAGAGTAGCTGTTTTCCGTACTTCCATTCGTAAATGGCTTTGGATTCATCGAGGCCCTCATAGCACTGTAAACGTATGCAGGGAAGCTCAAGCATTTCCGCGGTGGTTTTGGCAAGTTCAGTCTTTCCGACACCGGGCGGTCCTTCGATCAGAATAGGTTTTTCTAGGTGGTAGGCAAGGAATACTGCCGTTGCAATCTGTGCATTGCAGATGTAGTGCAATGACTCAAAGTTCTCCTCGATAATATCGACGTTCGCGAGTCGGTCTTCATTCTTGATTGCCACACGGCTTCCTTTTGCTGCGATTGTAGGTACGTAAGAATGCCGGTTCGATTCGGCAAAGCGGGCAATTATCTAAGTCTGGTGACCATTTGTACAGCACGTGGCGCTATGAAGGCGTGTTGCGAAGCCTAATCAGTCCTTCCTGGGCAACAGATGCAATGAGATCGCCGTTGGTTCCAAAAATTGTCCCTCGAGTGAAACCGCGCGCCCCTCCCGAAAAAGGACTGTCTTGCTGATAAAGCATCCATTTATCGGTACGAAAAGATTTATGGAACCACATGGCGTGATCTAGGCTCGCTACCTGAAAGTTTTTGGCTCGCGATCCGAGTCCATGTGGACGATAGCTTGTATCGAGTAGTGTCATATCGGAAGCGTACGCCAAGAGACATTGGTTTAACCGAACGTCTTCGGGCATTTCATCTACTGTTTTAATCCAGACGTGTTGGAATGGTGGGTGGGGATCCGGATCAAACTCGTTAATGGGTTCCACGTATCTCATCTCGATCGGCTGTGACTGATTTACTTGCTTGGTCATATGCTGGGGAATCGAAGTCGCGTATTTTTCTCGTAATTCTTGCTGACTGAGACAGGACTCCGGTGGAGGGACATCAGGTTTATCGGATTGATGTTCCAAACCGCTTTCCAGCACCTGGAAAGAAACTGACATACTAAATATTGCTTCTCCATGCTGTATTGCTACAACTCTTCGTGTGGTGAAACTTTTGCCATCGCGGATTCTATCGACGGAATAAAGAATAGGAACCGTGGTGTCGCCAGGGCGCAAAAAGTAGCCATGGAGGGAATGTGCGGTTCGTGTCGTATCCTCTACCGTCCTTGATGCCGCGACCAGTGCCTGACCAATAACCTGGCCACCATAAACTCTCTGCCAGCCCTCTGAAGGACTGGTGCCGCGAAATATATTGACCTCGATTGCTTCAAGGTCAAGCAGATCGAGCAGGTCGCTAAGTTCTTGATTCATTGGTTACTAATACTTGTATGAATCTGGTTTGTAGGGTCCGGATTCTGTTACGTTTATATAGGATGCTTGCTCAGTGGTTAAGGAAGTGACGACGCCGCCGAAACCTTTCACCATGTAAGTGGCAACTTCTTCGTCTAAGGATTTTGGTAGGACCTCAACAGTTATTTCTTCCCGTTGGTTGGGATCGTGGTCCGCCCAGGCACGCTCGTATAAAAACATTTGTGCTAGGACCTGATTTGCGAAAGATCCATCCATAATTCGTGAAGGGTGACCCGTAGCATTCCCAAGATTCACCAAGCGACCTTCTGAGAGCAGAATTAGATAATCCGAGGGCTCATCACTTCGATAGATTTTGTGGACCTGAGGCTTCACTTCCTCCCAGCGCCAATTGTCACGCATAAACTGTGTATCGATCTCGGTATCGAAGTGTCCGATGTTACAAACTATTGCGTTACTACTAATTGACTGAAGCATGTTCTTGTCACACACGTTTACATTCCCGGTACATGTCACGAGGAGATCCGTTGCCCCAAGAAGGTCAGTGTCGATGTCCTCAAGTTTTCCGGTGTTATTTCCGTAGAGATATGGCGAGACAACTTCATATCCATCCATGCAAGCCTGCATTGCACAGATTGGGTCGATTTCAACAATGCGTACTATCATGCCCTCCTGGCGCAGACTTTGAGACGATCCCTTACCCACATCGCCATAGCCTATAACCATAGCTCGTTTACCAGCGAGTAACATATCAGTACCTCGTTTAACTGCATCGTTAAGGCTATGTCTGCACCCGTAACGGTTATCATTCTTGGATTTTGTCACGGAGTCATTTACGTTAATCGCTGGCACTTTGAGTTCTCCTGATTCGAGCATTTCGTGCAGTCGGTGGACGCCTGTCGTGGTTTCCTCGGTGATGCCATGAATGCTATTTAGGATGTCCGGGTATTTATCGTGCACCATCTCGGTCAGATCTCCACCATCGTCAAGAATCATGTTAGCTTCCCAGGGACTGTCATCCTTAAGAATGGTTTGTTCGATACACCAAAAAAACTCTTCTTCAGTTTCTCCCTTCCATGCGTAGACAGGTATGCCCTGATCTGCGATCGCGGCAGCGGCGTGGTCCTGCGTGGAAAAGATATTACAGGAAGACCATCGCACCTCTGCCCCTAGTGCAACGAGTGTCTCAATTAGAACGGCAGTTTGGATAGTCATATGGATGCAGCCCAGTATCTTTGCGCCAGCGAGTGGTTGGCTATCCTTGTACTTTTCTCGCAGAGTGATTAGTGCTGGCATTTCTGCTTCGGCAAGAGCGATCTCCTGGCGGCCGAACTCAGCCAATTCGATGCTGGCAATCTTGTAGTCAGGTGTAGTCATATTTATCTCTTCGCTGTTAGGGCTGATGGGTTTTCATATTGTCCGCTCTCGTTATGAGCGCAGTCAGGCAGGAGTTCTAAAGTGTCTGCCGAGGTGCGATGGTATACTGCACACGATGAGTGGATCAATTAGTCAAATGCTGATTTTGTGCATTCTGGAGGGGTACCGTGTTCTGTTTTTTGTCAATTCTACGCATAAATAGGAGTTCTGACTTTGNATTACCAAGCGTNACAGAGTTTTAAGCAGGAGTATGCAATGGTTCGGGCAGGCGTTAGTGAAAAGCTTGAATGCCAGGCGAAAGAAATGCCACTTGGTCGGGAAGCGCGGATCTTNTTTAAGCTCAACTACAGCATAAAAGATGTAAATCTGCGGATTGGAACCTAACTGAAAGAGAGAGCCGATATAGATCTAATAAATCAAGACCTAAACGTTAGTTTGACTTAGTTATTTTTTTGGCAGCGAAAAAAGTTGATTGGCGATTCAACCTGTGATGAGCATCTGGTCCACTTTTCAATGCGGATCAATTGATTGGCTAACGAAGCAGAGTTGTTAGGGCAAGACCGGTAACATCTGCCATGCCATCCCCATACATTATTTATATTTAAGATAAATAGTATGCATGTAAGCCCTGTAACGCAGGGCACTCTTAAGTGCGGAACTCTTCACCTCCCCAAAAGTATTAGGGTTTTNCCGNAGTNTCCAAAGCTTNGCATTAAGNTTTCTCNTTGTATAGGGGCAGTTTGATCAGNACAGTCACTCCGTTTCCTTCCGAGAGGTTTGAAGCGCTAACACTTCCCCCATGGTGCTCTGCAATAACTCTAACGACATATAGACCCATTCCGAAGTGCATTCGTGTGTCTGTTTCTCTAATGGAAACCATGGAGTCAAATATATTGACAGATTTTTCGGTAGGAATTCCTGGCCCGTAGTTAGTAACAAATAGAGTTAACTCATTGTTATCTGTTGTTATACCAATTGTGATGATTGATCCCTCTTCCGAAAAATCAACCGCGTTGTCGACTAGCTTATCGAGAACCTGTTCAATTCGTGAGTCGGAGACTTCACTTAAAACGCTGTTCTTATTGCCTTGATACTCAAAAGATCGGTTGGGATGGGTGACTCGACAGTTTGCAATATAGCTTTGTGTGAGTGCATGCAGATTTATAACCTCGAATTCTTCTGTCTCAAGAGCTTCTTCAAGGCTGGCGGCGTCGGCAAGGTTCTGAACTATTGTTCCTATGCGCATGACGGCCCGTTTAGCGCTGTTCAGATACCTCTGTTGATCTTGTGGAGTGGGCTCGTTTTCTAGGTTCTGTAGCGAAGTACTAAGTGCATTTAGAGGGTTATTGATTTCATGGCGTAGTGTTCTAGGCATGTTTTCCAGGAACTGAGTATGTTGATGAAGCCGCGCCAACATTCCAGAGAAGCTTCTCGCGAGGTCGCCAATCTCGTCACCCGACTCAGTTTCTGCAAGCAGGCGGTTAGTTTGTAGCCGCCCATAGATGTCGATTGCATCCGTAGCCTCACCACCAAGTTTTCTTATCCGACGTGCGAGCCGGACTGAGAATGCAAGTATCAGAGCCACAAAAATCAGAATGGAGAAAACAGAGAAGTTGACGATCTGAGTCAATCCGTCGCGTCGTAGTTTCAAAATACGATCAGTATTCTGTTTGAGCACTACCGAACCGATAATCTCATCTTCAGCTACGATCGGGTGAGCAGCGATAATTACCTCACCTTCTTCCTCGCTAAACTTGCGTTGAAAGTTGGGCGTTCCAGCGAGTGCAGCTTTAATGACTTGACTTTCTACTTCTTCAGTAGTCGCCCGAAGTCTTGGTTCTGTCAATGCGTAGAGTGATTCAAGAAGGAAACTGATTACTGAAAACCAGTTTTTATCAGCGTCTTCGTTAAGTGCTGTCCGTACTAGTTGACTTCCACCTTCGTCTACTCGAATTCGACCTTGGCGGTCAATAACCTGAATATTCGCACCTGAATAACCCAATCCTTCGACGATCCTTAAGACTTCTGGTGATTTTAGAAGGACTAGACCAAATGCTTCCTTGCCGTCTGATGGCAGGGTGGCCGTTAGAGACTCCACGACACGGGTGTCCTGATCGTCGACATCGACGACCACCAATCCGAAGGTGGGTGAGGTACTACCAATAATNTCTAATGGCATGCGGAATTCAATNGAGTATCCATTTTCATTATGGGTCATGAANCCCTGGATTCGGTTTTCGGCGGCGCCGATAGCATAGCGCCAGTCACTCATGGGGTATGCGGTAGTGACACCCGGATCAGTCATTGTAATGACATAACGCTTTGTGGTGCCATCGTGCCCAGTAAATTCGATTCGGATATGATCGGATAAGTCGAGCCNTAGAATGTTTCGATCCCTAAAGACAAGGTGATCGTCGTTCACGTGGAGCAGTGTAAAAATTTGATCGTTATGTTCTCCCAGTACAAGATAAAACTGGTTAGGTATCGTTGGGCTATCATCTTGTGGGTCGAAACCACCAAACCCGATTTGGTAGTCCAGTATGTTTTCCCAGTCGTTGTCTTGACCGTCGATGCGAATAGGATTTTCTAGAGGATGAGCAAACAGTTGTTCGTAGCCCTGTGGTGATAGTGGTAGGTCATCGAACAGATCTGAACGACCGTTGAGCATAGTTGAAATCCCTTCCGCAGTGAGTAGCTGTGCATTGGCCTGACTGTCTACCAGAAAGTCTTCCATCTCCCGCAGGTATTGGTAGCTAAACCAGGGTATGACAACTAGTGCCAAGCTCATGAGGATGAGTAGTTTCGTGCCTAGCTTTGGTCCTCGCAGTATTGGTGAAGGTATGGTTGAAGCCACTTCAGGATCACTGTTTTACGGACCAGCGGTAACCGAACCCATATTCAGACTTTATGCAATCGAACTCTGGGTCGATTGCATCAAATTTTTTGCGGATATTGCGCATGTGGGTATTGATAGTGTTGTTGGTGACGAGGCTTTGCATCGTCGCATTCATCAGCGTGTCATAGGATACTGCATGACCCGGAACGCGGACCAGCTTAGCCAACATACGAAACTCTGTACCCGAAAGATTTATTGGTTCACCACTCCATGAGACTAATAGAGCTTCTTGGTCTATCGAGAGCTCCCCCACCATTTTCGCTGTACCTGAGCCGTTACCTGACTGTACTCGTGCCTCGTTTATTCGTAGAAGTGAGCTAATGCGTTCAGCCAGATAGTCGAGGGAGATTGGTTTCGGTAAATAATCCCAGGCACCGAGCCTGAGTCCGGAGATTTTGTCAATTTCGGTGATACGTTCTGTCAAAAATATAACGGGTAATGTCGGCGACCTAGATAACAGGTCCCTGCAGATTTCGAATCCAGCATCGACCTCATCACCAAGAATTATATCAAGAATGGCGAGGTCAGGTAGCTCGTTGTCGAAACCATCCAGCGCGTGTTTACGACTGCTGAAAGCCGTTACGTCGTAACCCTTCTTGGTAATCGCATCGACGTAGTTATCTCGTTGGTCAGGATCGTCTTCTACGATCACTATTCGCTTAGCCATTTCTCTCCTGTTAAGAGATTGTTTCTAATCGATAACGGATACTATGATACCCGACCGCGAAAAAATCTCATCATAGATCGCGTATTTACCTGGGATTTTACCGAATTCATTTTTTCTCCACACTTGTTCAGGGAACTTTCATTATCCTTCAAAGCATCTTTGAGCATTTGNGGGTTTACTTGGNTTNTTACGGATAAATGAGTTAAAAAATTTTCGCATGAAAGTATTCCTACCGGTTACAGATTCGCTACTGGATAAGTATGGTACAGAGCAACTCGTTCCATTCAATCCGGATTTTCTTGTTCAAAGCGATACTGCTGAGAAGAAGCCGCGTAATTGGATAGCCGGTGATGACTATGTATCTGCCTGCCAACGTTTAAGAGCTNCAGAAGCNCTTTCCGCCTAGATNACANTACNNCGTAATTNTTAAGTTTTGTCTGTTGNNGCTGGNTTTTAGCCNGNTCACCGTTCTTAGTTTGAGCTTGGTGCAGCGTNGCNACGNTGNTTATAACANNANAATTTTGACTGGTGGCGCAGCTGTTTTTGTCCAGGATGGCGCCNANCCTTANTGGTCTNTATCACTATGACGCTGATTTAACCTAGANCATNACTCNTGNGGNGTTNCTGNCGTTATGGTCACNGATGGTGGAAGTGCATTAGAGGAAGCGGTGTCAGCTTCATTGNATCAGTTGGTACTCTGTCTCCCAATANTGGCNTTAGTTNTACCNATNNAGAANGTCAGGTAACGGTAAACCTNAAAGTCCCCNNTGCNTCAACGNCATNNAGTATTAGTACCTTAGTGAGCGTNAGTGATGACGCTATCGTAAATGAGACCATCAACTATATTGATCAGTTTAAATAAAGCGCCAATGCTCATAATGTCGGTGGCTATCCCGGATGATTCNGGTGNAGAACGTAATGATGGTAGGATTAGCGCTTTTTGCGAGAAGATAGAAATACATGTCTGCACTAACCTATGAAACAGACGCGACAGCGATGATCTTCGGCGTAGGTTTGATGGGCCAGTTCCTTGCGACTAATGCTCCTAGTTGGCTTCGATTATCAAAGCTGGTCTTGGTCGATCATGCTGATGANATTAATGTTGCAGGGACTATGACTCCGTTAGTTGAGTTTGCGGAGGTGGTTGCTTCCAGTACAGGGAACACAGAAGTTGTCGCNGAGACTTTNGACGTATCAAGTGAAGAAGATGTCGCAGGNTTGTTCGAGCGGCACAAGAATATCCGGTATTTCCAGCATACCGCGGGTATTTCACCACGGCCGCTTACACCACCAGAAGAACTCAGCAAAGAAGATGTGATTGGTGCCTGCGAGGTCAATCTTTGGGGTGCTCACAATATGCTAAAGCAAGGGATCAATGCTGGTGCTTTTGCTCCTCGTACTCATGGTGTGATTATACTTTCTACATCCGCAACTGTTGGATCAGAAGGCCGGGCGAGTGCCGCCTATGAAGAGTCTAAGGGTGGCTTGATGAACCTGTTGACCTTGCAATCACGCTATTTTCTTGAACAGCACGGCCTAGTAATTAATGGTCTCGCCCCCTCTCCTTTGCGTGGCCCCATGGCGGCGCAGAATCCCGTTAGTGCGGGTCGCCTTCAGGCAGTTGAGGANGAAATGCCCATAGGTGGTCTGACTGAGCCCAAACATATTGCAGCTGCCACAATGTATTTCTGGTCGAATGAGTGCTGGAGTGTTGGAGAGGTGCTGACGACAGATGGGGGTTATACGAAGCATAGACCGATATACGGGAGTCTCAAGTGAAAAAGGCGACGATTAATGTTGACCCCACACACATTATTGACGAGGTAAGCCCATTAATTTTTGGTGGATTTATTGAGCATNTAGGTCGCTGTGTCTATGAGGGGGTCTACGATCCGGATTCGTCGGTTGCTGACGAAGATGGCTTTCGAACTGATGTGATGCGAGCCTTGGGTGAATTGCAGATGACCATTATGCGCTACCCCGGTGGAAACTTTGCTTCTGGCTATCACTGGGAGGATGGCGTCGGTCCGCAAGAACAGAGACCAACAGTGCGTGAGTTGGCCTGGCAGAGTATTGAAACCAACGCGTTCGGAACGGATGAGTTTTTGAAGCTTTGCGGCAAGATGGGATGGGAACCGATGCTTGCCGTGAATTTGGGCACTGGTTCACCTGAAGAAGCGAGGAATTGGGTGGAGTANTGCAATTCCGAGNCCGGTACCAAGTATGCCGACCAGCGTGGCAAGAATGGCGTTAAGGAGCCTCATGGTGTTAGGTACTGGTGTCTGGGTAACGAAATGGATGGACCCTGGCAACTAGGGCACGTGCCTGCAAAAGAGTATGCAATTCGCGCTCAGCAGGCTGCAAAAATGATGAAGGACTGCGACCGGAGTATTGAGATGGTTGCCTGCGGTTCCAGCGGAACGGGGATTACAACTTTTCCGGAGTGGGACCGCGAAGTGCTGGAATACATTGGTACGCTTGCACCTTACGTAAGCTTGCACAAGTATGTCGGTAACCCAAATGATGATCCTTTCGAGTATTTTGCAACGGGTACCAAAGTTGATCGACAGATAGNGACAATTGATTCGACCTGTCGGTATGTACAAGCTGTCAATAGATCTAACCGTAGACACTATTTATGTTTTGATGAATGGAATGTCTGGTACAAGGACATGACTATGGACGGCGCGGGTAAAGTAGCGCCCGCTCTCATTGAAGAAGACTACAATTTTGAAGATGCCCTGGTTGTAGGGCAGTTTCTCAACAGCTTTATTCGTCACGCCGACGTCGTGAAGATCGCGAACATCGCGCAGGTAGTGAATGTTATTGCGCCATTAAAGACACGTGGTAATGAACTGTTGAAGCAGACGACTTTTCATGCGTTTCGTTTGTTCTCTGAACGCAAGAGTGGTCAATCATTGCGTCTTGCTGTGTCAGGAGATTCCTTTGATACTGACGAAGGGCCGGTCTCCTGCCTGGATACGTCTTGTATCTATTCGGCTGAAGGGAATAGCCTCTCGCTTTTTATGATTAATCTTTCACCAACTGACAAGATGACTGTTACGGTGAACCTCCATGGGTTGGAAGCCACCAGCGTTACTGGAGAGATTCTTCACCATGCGGATTTAAAAGCGCTGAACACTTTTGAAAATCCAGATACAGTAGTAATGAATGAGTTTACTGAAGTATCAATGGGGGCTGACCTGACAGCGGAACTACCTGCCGCGAGTCTGGTGCGCCTTGATGTGAAACTGCGTTGATCTCACTGCTAGCTATTAGCGCGCACTGATCTCGTTTACTTCCCGCATTTCTTCCATTGTCAGTTGCCAACTAGCAGCTTCTGCATTTTGTTGTACCTGTGCCTTTGAGGTTGCGCCGGCTATGACGCTTGGGATACTAGGCATCGAGGCCAGCCAGCTCATTGCAAGATCAAGAATGCTATGGCCACGTTCTTCGGCGAAGGAGGTAAGTTTCTCGACCAGGTCGAAATTGTCATCCGAAAGTGCAGATTTTTTCCTATCACCCCAGGATGACAAACGGCTTCCCTCAGGGGGCTCTGATCCACGCGTGTATTTACCGGTTAATAGACCGCTGGCGAGAGGAAAATAAGGCAGTATGCCAAGCCCATACTGTTCGCAAGCTGGCATAACCTCTTTTTCGATGCTGCGATCAATAAGACTGTAAAGGTTCTGTGCGGTAACGAATCGATTGAGGTTTAGGTCACGGGCAGTCCAGTCAGCATCGGAGACCTGCCAGCCAGAGAAGTTTGAACAACCCAGATAGCGCACCTTGCCTTGGTGAACCAGGTCATCCAAAGCCCGAAGCGTTTCCTCGATCGGTGTTTGGGGGTCAGGAAAATGCTGTTGATAAAGGTCTATGTAGTCTGTGTTTAGACGGCGTAAGCTATCTTCAACTGTCTGCATAATGTATCGCCGCGAGGCTCCCTTTTTGAAGCCACTGTCGTCCATTGTCATACCGAACTTTGTCGCGATCACCAGGTCGTCTCTCTTGCCGGCAATTGCCTTGCCAAGGTATTCCTCTGACAGGCCTCTGGGACCGTAAACGTCGGCAGTATCAAAAAAATTGATCCCACAATCGAGCGCGGCATTGACTACTTCATTCGTCAGTTCCAGGTTACAACGTCGTCCAAAGTTATTGCAGCCAATACCTACTGAGCTTACTTTTAATCCCGTGGAACCAAGGTTTTTAAACTCCATGTATATATTCCTTAATCTGAATTGTNCTTATGCTCATCGGAATCTGCAGTATTCTACTTGGTGTTGCAGCGCTCGGTGATGTATCCATAAGTCTGTTTGAGGACATTTAACGTTTCCTCAGGGAGTGGCGGTAGTATCTCAGTTTTCATATTTCGAATCACCTGGTCAGAGTTCCTGGCACCCAAGATGAGTGTTGAAACGCTTGGGTTCGCAAGTGTAAATTTTGTCGCCATCTGGGGAATATTTTCGTAGGGGGCATTCACGAGCTTACCAATGTCTCGTGTTTTTCCCAGGATGAACTCAAGATTAGCCTCAACCCACCTTGCTCGATGGTCAGGCTGGGTGAATACGTGCCCTGGGCGATAATTTCCGGAAAGAAACCCGCTTTCAAGAGCGGTTCTGGCGACGATGCCAATGCCTGCATCCTGTGCCTCCAAAATGACATCGTAAAGCTTTTGACGCAGGATACTGTAGACGACCTGAAAAACATCAACTCTGCCAGTTTTGATGTATTTTCTGCAAAGGTCCACTGTCATTTGGTTGACGTTTGGGCCTTTGATAGAAGCGCCGATGTGTCGTATCAGCCCTTCCTCTTTTGCCTTTTCTAATTCAGTAAGTGCGGCGTCAATGACGCCGTCATCTTCAGGTGGTTGGTGCAGATAGTAAACGTCAATATATGATGTCCCCATCAGCTTCAGAGAAGCTTCCACATCCTCCCGAATGATTGGGACCGTTTCGATCTGTTGGCCCGCAAATGTTTTGGAACAAAGAATGATGGTTTCACGATTCCGATGCTCTTTAAAGTAGTTTCCTAGAATACTTTCGCTGGAATCATATCGACGAGCGGTATCGATAAAATTGCCACCGGCATTGATATAGCTGTTGATCGTGTCGACAGCATCTTTTTTTTCTACATCGCCATAACTTACACCGCCAATTGTCCAAGCGCCGAAACCCAGCTCGGTGACCTCTAATCCGGTTTTCCCTAGTATTCGCTTTCTCATTTAACTACTCGAAGTTGGCAATATTTCATCATAATAACCGGATTACAATTAAGCTATTCATACCCCCTTTTGCGACTAACTGATCATTAGGTAAAGCCTAGTCTTATTAGGGCGTTCATCTATAATCCGTTACCATACTCGACGAGTGAAATGCTCGCATTGTGGCTTCCAAAATCGTATTCAGAGACTTAATTTTTCTGCAGTGGAGGATAGAATATTTCTCAAAAGAGGTGAATATTTCAAGATAGATGGGGTTAAAGTTCGAGTGCGCAAAGNGCAATACAGGTTTTATATAAGAATATGCACTTAGAGAACTGATAGGAAGTCCTATGGTTTAGCGTGTAGATAGACCATACAGAAACCAAGGGCTAACACCGGTTATTCATGGGTACTCCCAATCTTTCCCAATTTAATATACTCCCTTCCCTGGTAAACGACATTTGAAAAGAATCTGAATGTGTTCTCCCGAACAATAGATTAATCTTGGTTCATGTTATTCTGATTTCCCTCTCTTCTAACAAGTTACTCCGGCAGGAGTATTTTTATACATTGATAGTAAAAACATCGCATAAAAAGATAGTTACTTTAATGATTATCATCTGTTTGATGACTTCATGTGGGGGGGGATCAAGTGGAAATTCGTCACCTAGTGTTTCCACAAATGGGAATGCGGTTTCAGAATCAGAAGAAACTCAAGACGCAGGTAATATCTCAATAAATACCGACCCTATTTGTGAGGAATATCAATCTGAAACTATAGTTACTGATAATCAGACTGCAGTAGAAGTGAGTATCAAGCGGTGCATGATGAAGCACGATGGTCTAGACAGGTCATTTTACATGTATGTCCCAGAAACGTATTCTAATTCAACAATTAATAAANCTCTTTTGTTTAGTCTCCATGGGTATACGAGCAATGCGTTATACCATATGAGAACGACAGGCTTCAAAGAGATCGCTAGTACTGAAGGTTTTATAGTTATTTATCCACAAGGCTCGATTTTGCAGTCAACTGGTGCCACACATTGGAACGTTGGTGGCTGGACCACCAGTAGCACGACAGATGATGTGGGCTTTATCGAAACTATAATTCAATTCATGGCAATAAACTTTCGAATAGACACCGATCGTATTTATTCCACAGGAATGTCTAACGGAGGATTTATGAGTTATCACCTAGCTTGTAACCTAGGTTCTAAAGTTGCTGCTATTGCCTCGGTAACTGGATCGATGACAAGAGAAACTTATGAAGCATGTGATCCAGATCATCCGATACCTATTATGCAAATTCACGGGGTAAAAGATGAGGTNGTTCCTTATGCAGGTAACAGNGGCATGAAAGCAATAGAAGATGTGATTGATTATTGGAGCCAGAATAATCGATGCGATGACACACCTGATANGGAGGTTATTCCAGATTTAAATCAAGATGGATCAGGAGGCATGAAGACTAGTTTTATGAATTGTCAAAATGAGGTAGAGGTAACCCTCTACCTCCTTGACAGTATGGAGCATGAGTGGCCTCTTGGAGACAAACATGACCTTGATGCACCGAGTACTATCTGGCAATTTCTATCTCGATTTAACAGATACGGCAGTGTTGATTAGGTAGGATAGTACGAATTACGTACCAATCAAGATGTCAGTCCTATCCAACCAAGTTGCTTAAAGTCGCTCATTCTAGCCGGTATCTATAAAGTCACATTATTTATGGCGCACATGTGTCATGCTGCCGTTTCAATACTAGGTGATTTGAGCTGTACACCATTTCATGGGGACCCTGAAGGCACTAGAGACCGGTGATTTCAGGCCATCAAACTACGACGAGTGCGGTGCACCGGACTATGACGGACTGCAGGACCTAGTCGGACATGCGATCTCC
This sequence comes from Gammaproteobacteria bacterium, assembly GCA_002712135.1. Lineage (GTDB taxonomy): Bacteria > Pseudomonadota > Gammaproteobacteria > Pseudomonadales > Azotimanducaceae > UBA7455. Next base: position 17,586 of record PASO01000034.1, on the reverse strand, counting down.
GCAGTGGAATCTTTCTAAGCGGAAACTATTAACGGCTGGTCTGGAAAGTAACTGATCCTCAATGTCGACGGAAACGAGTGGTCTTTTACCGCCGAGAATTTTGTATCCTCCCTTTCCCAGCCTAATGTATATTTTCATGCAACCACANCCTGCGTATGAAAGGCGCCCTACTGGGCAAACGCGATTATCTGGGTGCCGTAAAATGGGGTGTCTAGCACGATGATCTCTAGTTACGCGGCTAGAGACTTCACTGGCTCTCCTCACAATCAGTAAATTTATCCTTGTATCCTTTGCTTATAGGTTCGCTCATTCTATGAGTGACTCTATAAAACCTTTAACCATTGCTTCAGAGTTAAATTGTTTGATGTTAGAGGAATCCATTAGATAAACTTGACCATCTCGCAGGAATAAATTCCCAGGATAAAGAGTTAGGTGGTAATTAGCATTGTCTAAATCATCGAGGTCACCAGTGCGAACGCTCTCACTTCCTACATTAATATTTCTTGAATAGAGACTGTTTCTAACGATCACAAGATCGTAACTAGGTACGATTGTTATATGATTGGTGCTATACCCCTTTGCNCCAAAAGCAAAAACATCTAAAAAATCTTCCCCATCATTTAACCCCTCATGCATATACCATTGATACCCATACTCAATCGTCTCAGACCAATTTACTTTAGCTGCAGGCTTTAANGATTCTTCGATCCAGGTTGATGAAATGATTTGCTCTCCCTGCCAAACGCCCTGATTAAGCCAAAGCAATCCAAAACGTGCAAAATCTCTNGTGGTCGTATCAAGACAACAGTAAGTGAGATACTTGTTTTCCCCATCCCGCCACCAATCGACAGTCATTCCAATTTTTGAGAATAAATACCTTTCACCGAATTCCATTGCATCAAATCCAGTTGCGTTTAATAAAATCTCCCCTAGAAGCATAGTGTCAGCGTTACAATAAACCCAACCATTATCAGGTGGATCCTGGTTAAAGTCCCTTTCAATGGAGGGTGTAAGCTGATCTTCCTGGTAGTAAATTGAACTTCCCCCGTTACCCCCAAGTGGACATTGAAGTCGAGACCTCATTTCCAGAATATCTTTTATCGTGACGCTATTTTCTTTATCGGTACCCGTCCAATTTGGTAGATAAGTTGAAGCATATTGATCAACGGAATCAATAAACCCCTCCTCAATTGCTATGCCTATAAGAGAACTGGCGAATGATTTTGCTGTAGACCAGCTTGTAACTAGACTATATTGATCTCTGGTGCCCCACGTATTTCTCCATTCATCAATATCAAAATCCCAATCATTATTACTAAACACAGATTGAAGACCTGAAAGAGTAGATTCAGAAATCCCTCTATACTCTTCAACAACAATTTTATTGCCTCTCACTACAATCAACCCTTGAGTGTTAAAATCATCATCTAAAACATATTCCACAATTTCTTGGACTTTATTTGGATCCATGCCTTGTTCTTCTGGAGAGCTAGTTTCCCAATAAAAACTTGGAGGCTGAGTGGAGCTTGGTTCCTGGGGTTCGGGTGAACTACCACTACCACTACCACTACCACTACCACCACAACCGCATAGTAATAAACAAGAAATACAGATTCTTATTGTTATCGAAGGAAGGAGATTATTTTTTTTAATCATGTTTTTCATAAAACCGGAAAAGAAGAAAAGTGGTGTGCGTCGTCAGCGCGACAACTCGCGATTAATTATCGATGGCGTTCCTGTTTATCACGTTAGTCAGCTTTAATATTTCCAAGTGTGAAAAGCAGCTATAACAGGAGTAGGCGAGTAATAACTAGCTATTTAATCATAGTCTTTATTACATAAGTGAAACTAAAGTGGTGTTATCAATAAAAAAACCAACACCAAACGTTACCCAAGAGTCACCACAGTAGTTGCTCTAATTTTTACTACAAGAGGGGGTTTGCTGTTATATGTTAAGACACGGACCTTTAGTTTAGTTTTCATGTAGCATGTAGCCTACGGAAAGCTCTCATCTACCACTTCAAGAATAGTTTACTTTTTTAGGGAAAACTCAATGCCTGTTATAGATATGTCAACACTTAAACCAGTCGGCGAATTTGGCTCGAAAGCCTGGGGTGAAGCCTGTGTCGAATGTGCAGTTAAAATGCTCGAGGCAGCCAACCTCCCTTCTTCGATTAATTGGGCGTTTTCAGAGGATTATACCCACCCGCCAGCGCGACTCATGGAGGGCGGGCGCGAGCATGCAGGATATTACCTCATTATTAAGGAGGGTAAAGTCTCCGGAGGAGATGGCATCGTTGATGAAGCGCTCTCTATTCCAGGCTTTCACGGCAAGTTACCCTGGGCCTCCATTTGTAATCAGTCCGCTGCACTTTATGGAGGTGAAGGCCAAAAACAAAGATCGGCTGAAGAACAGATTCTGTTTGCAGCTATTGAAGAGTACGTGGGACGCGAGAATCCATTAGGTTTTGACATAAATAAGGAAGGGAAACCGAGTTTTATGCTGGATCCAGTGGGCCCCTGGCCCCCAGAAGTCGGTGCAGCTTTGGGTGAAGGCGGCGAAGAAGGTAATGGATTGCACAATATCGCTGCCACTTTACAGAAAGACTCACCTGAATATGCAAATCTGCCAGTCAGCGATTTACGTGTGCCTATATTTATTGACATGACGGATAAGCAGAAAGCAGATTTCGTTAAGCTTTGCGGTATCGAAATGTGAAACGCTGCAGAGGTGATCAATTTAATTGGCTAATGTTTTAACGATTTCCGGGGTTTTGGATTAGCTAAGTTAGATCCGTAACATGTTCGATTCACTCTGCTTGGATCATTACTGACAGGAATCAAGATTCATGTGGCTTCGTCAAGAACTGTTGGTGATGGCAAGTTGTTTGTGGCAACGTTTGGATCATTGAATAGTATTCATATTAGTGATTCTCAGGAAAACAATCGAAGTATCTAACACGGCTGTCACTGCGTCCGGGCCCTTGGCAACATCAAAAAGTCATCGAAACTATTCTGTATCTATAATCTTTTATTATAAGTTGGTAATTTGAGTTACAGATTATGCTCAGAGATACATTAGGGTTCAGATGTTCGATATTGGAAAGAGTATTTACAATAATTGTTACTGACCGGGCGAGTGTTAACTGTTTTATTTGGTTATTTTATTAGTGGCTTGGGTGCAGAATTATCAGCTAGGTTTATTTTAGTGAGGTTTTTGACCACTAAATAAACACATTTAAATAGATCAACCAACAAAAGAGGTTGCTAATGATTAGCATTAGAAAATTATTTACATTTCATGCGTTCGTACTCGTTCTAATTGCTTTTGTACCACCGGAGTCCTTTGCGCAAAAAAAGGAGATCGTTGGCGCTGAAAGCTGTAGAGATGCTGAGGGCGGAGCCAATCCGGCGTGTCGAACCAAGGTTGGGGGGCGTGACGAAAGAGCGAGAGCAGGTGGTGAAGAAGAAGGGGATATGGAACGAGCCGTCCAGGAAGGTGTTCGAAGAACACTATTGGACTGTATGAGGGCTTGTGGAGCAAATACGGATGAAGAGAGGCGCGCCTGTGCGGATCGTTGTAGGGCCGGAGCTGTGGAGAGAGGCGGCCGAGGGGGAGATGATCAGGAACTAGCGCAAGGTCGGCAAGAGGACCCGAATGCCCAAGTTCGCCCTCAAAGCTGTAGAGATGCCGAGGGCGGAGCCAATCCGGCGTGTCGAACCAAGGCTGGGGGGCGTTACGAAAGAGCGAGAGCAGGTGATGAAGCGGAGGAGAGGCAGCAACGTGATCAAAGCAAAGCGTGTATGAGGAAATGTCAAAGAGGGTCTGAGGTAGAAAAGAAATCTTGCCAAAAACGTTGCGTTCGGTAACTTGTGGGATATTTATATTGAGCATAAAAAGCTTGGAAAGTTACATTGGACCTAAGGAGCTTGGCGGATATTTTGCTTACATAAGATAAGTGTATTCATAGTGGGCTGGAGTTGCTTATTAAAATAGAGGTTGTTTGCACTTATCAACGATAAAAGGGAGCTTCTTGTATGAGTAAAGAACTCACAATAGCCGTGTTGACAGGAAACCACAGTTATCCAATCCGGCCTTTCCACGATTTTTTCAGGAATCTGGATGGGGTCAATGCATACATTCAGAATTTCGATGAATGGCTTACCGCTGCAGGTGAAAATGGTGCTCATCAAACAGAGCACGACGCTTACGATGTAACGCTGTTTTACACTATGCTCAGGGGAGCGCCAGAGGGAAAAGCGAAGGAAAGCATTAATCACTTATTCGAAAGTGGTCAACCTGTGTTTTTTCTGCACCACGCAATACTAAATGGTTTGAGTCGTATTAATGGCGGCCTACAACCAGCACTTGGTGAGCCATGGAGCGAGATTATGGGGCTGCCAGAGCGTGGAATTATTTTAGACGAATGGCTTGCATGGATAGGCCCCTATAAGGTGAATGTTAGTAAGGACCACCCTGCTGCTCTAGGGCTCGATGATTTTGAAATTACGGATGAAATATACGGTATTGGGGATTGCACCGATGAATGCGATGTACTTTTGAAGACTTCGAAAAAAGAATCGATGCAAACACTGGCATGGAGCAAAACCTACAATAACTCGAGAGTTTTTTGTATGCAGCTAGGTCATGACGCCAGGTGCTGGGAAAACCCGGCATTTCAGACGGTAATGAAGAACGGACTTCGATGGTGCGCTGGCGAACTGGGGTAGGGAATCCAAACGCTGCTCTCTCATCTGGGGTTGCGGTTTCTATCCATGAGCGAAACTCGGGCCGCATCGCCCCCATAGACCAGCCAATAATACCCAGCCACTTTCAGGCTGCAGGTGCATAGGTGATGAAATGCACAATCAAGCCTGCGTCTTTTAAAAAAATTCCCCTATGGAATATCCGTATACTGTAGGTGAGCAGGTAACCTGCTGGTACTGTTATTTTCACCTCATTGTCATTTAACTCCGATCTTTCTTAGCGCGTGAAGTGGTCTGGCCAGCGAAGCGACTCGGGATAATGCTTTTGGGAGCAAACTACTGTGAGTGCATGATTCAGATCTACATTAGTGCAGTAGACAATGATGTAGATCTGAGCATATTCGGGCAGGTCNGGTGTGAGGAAATCTTTAATGATCTTTTAGCCATGCTCAGGAAAGTGCCCGTGGGGCTCGGGGGTGATTCTATCGCGTCCAATAATTTTGGAATGTTTAGTTCTCATTGGGGGAAGACTTTAATAGAAAGATTTCTTAGATAGAGCTTCAGTTGATGTATTTCATTAGGAACATATTAATATCAACAATAGTCACTTGATTTGACGTGGCACAAGGTTACTATGAATATGACAATATTAAAGTCGCTGCACGTTTTGTAACGGAGGGTATCTTAATGAGAACATTGGTATTTTGTGCATCGTTACTTCTATCCACTGCTTGTTTTGCTCCGCACTACACTACTTGGGGTGGCAGCAGCTACGACCTGAAGCAGGTTGAACAAATCAGGGGAATATTGGCCTCAATACCTGTAAAACAACTGCATCGCTTAACGCCAACTCGGCAGGTCGAGGGTATTCGATCTTGGCTGGCATACGGGCCGGGTAAATCAATCTTCGTCAAGCTGAATATAGGAAGACCGGCTTCCTCATCGGAACTTGTCTTTGACATTGCCCGGGATCTAGGAATCGACGTAAAGGCTGATGTTTTTATGGCGGCGGTAAAATCACATGCGTGGGACAGGGCTCCAATTGACCCGACAAAACGGGGCTCTGGAACTCAAGCTAGACCGTGGTGGCAAAAACCTAGTCCAACCAAGACTAAGACTAGAGGTAAAGATTCTAGAATCAGGTAGATCTAGCCAACTGTACTGAAGAGTAACTTCCTGATTCAAATTGAGCCTTTCGTGAACATGTGCGGGAACACATAAATCTAACAATACGTTTACGGATTTCCACCCTGTCTAAAACGGCTACAAAAAAAACTTATACTACTTAGATCAGTAAGGGTAGTAGTGTTGGTTTTGTCTTTTGTTGATACTGCCGTTCTGATAAGTGTTTTACGGCAGCTTAATTGAGATCGATACCTAGGCCGGGCTTGTCCGTTAGCGTGATGGTGCCTTCGCCGGGCAATACGTCTTCACCGCAGAGTTCTGCGATCTCATCCATTGACCCGAAAACTCGATGGAAAATTCATGTGGTGGGGTCGCACTCTGGCTNGTGGCATAGACGTGCATCGATGCNNTNNAGTTNATGGCTGCCTGGGGACTGTGCGGCATCACTGGCTTGTTGGCTGCTTCTGCTAATTTGAAGATGCGCGTCACCTTCGATGGTCCACCAGCATTGTTTTCACGTAATTGAATGAGTAGTTCAGTTCAGGCCGACGCGGGAGCGGATCCTAATTCAATGAGGGAATTACCCGTATCCCGCAGCGTATCCTCTATGCTATACGGCTCAAGTCCGAGCTCATTTATCGCCTTGGTACAACGACATCGAAAACGCTTCTCTGTTGGCTCCGGTCTATAACCTCCACAGACTTTGTGGTTTGGAAAAAGTGTCTGCAACATATCGAGAAATTCCTCCCCGGTTGGCTCGCCAGATTCATCCTTGGCCGTCAGGCAATATCGAGAGCCATTAGTCGCCACATTACTCTCGATTGCAAGACGCTGTGCTTCCGCGATATCACGCACATCGATAATGTTCCACCGCATCGTTCCATGTGATTCCATTTCTCGCTCGCCAGCGAGAGCAACACCAAGTCGATGCGGCCATAGAGTGTCATGTGGGACACCGAGCAATGGTCCCATGACATGAAAAGGGCAAATGGAGATAACGTCGATGCCACTTGCATCCCCAAAGGCAAAGCTTGCCTTCTCCGCGTCCAGTTTACCTTTTCCATAGGCACGTTTTTCGTTGGTCCAAGTCATTTCTCCGTTTTCATCAGTATGACGATCTTCCAGAGTCTCATAGGTACCACCACACCAATCATCTTCCGTGAATATGTGATCGACGGGACGATCAGGAGCGCCTGGACCAAATATCGCAGCAACGGAAGACGTATAGATCACTCGCTTCACCGTACCTGCTTTTCGACAGGACTCTAGGATAGCCGCGGTCATATCTACGATTCCCTCGTACTGTTTTAAGGGTGAAATACTGCCGTAGGTGGCCGCATCGCTGCCTATATCGGCAGCTGCGTGCAATACCGCGGAACAACCGGTAAATGGTTCGTCATAGGCGCCTTTGGCGGCATCATAAAGGTCACAAGAAAAAAACTTCACATTACCCGGGCCTTTCTCCTCAATCTTCCGTAGGTATGACATCTTGTCTTCTCGCCCTGTATCGCGCACGCAGGCATGAACATAGTACCCATGTTCAACCAGATTCTTGACAATGTGAGAACCGATAAAACCGGCTGCACCAGTCACGGCAACGGGCCCATCTGCAGATCCGGAAATAGCTGACATTTAATATCTGTCCTTAAAAAAATTGCTATTAAAAACCAGGCAATTGAAGTATGTAAATATATGAGATACGCAGAATTAAGTATTATTGTGCGTAAAAAATGCTGGCAACTTTCATCAATATGTACTTCTACAATCGCTTATTCGATACTTTTTAGGTTACCACACTAGCTTTCTCTTTTTTAAAATCCAGCCTCTAGTGAGACTACACGGGAACACAAAAAATTTAACAACAGATTCATGATCTCCTGCCCAATTTAATTACGTTTGTTACACGCTTTGCTGCGTTTCTGCGTAACAGGGCTTACACAGAGATTTCAAAAAAGTAGCAGTATTGGTTTTATCTTTTGTTAAAACTACCGTTTCGATAAGCGTTCTACAGCAGCTTCATTGAGATCGATACCTAGGCCTGGCTTGTCTGTCAGCGTGATGGTGCCCTCACGGGGCAATACGTCTTCGCCGTAGAGTTCCGCGACCTCATCCAATGGCCCGGAAAACTCGATAGAAAATTCATGTGGTCGGGTCGCATTCTGGCTGGTGGCATAGACGTGCATCGATGCCATCGAGTTAATCCCTGCCTGAGGACTATGCGGCATCACTGGTTTGTTGACTGTTTCTGCCCATTCAAAGATGCGCTTCACCTCTGATGGTCCACCAGCATTTAGAATGTCTGGTTGAAGGATGTCAGGATTTCCGAGGTGTACGAGTTGCTGAAACCACCAGCTGTACTCATCCTGCTCTCCTGCTGATATAGCTACATCTAGGGCATCCGCGACTTGTTTTAAGCCGGGCAGGTCCCAGTGTGGAATCGGTTCCTCGAAGTGGCTAATGCCAAGCTTTTCGAAGCGTCGCCCCTGTTGAATAGCCGTGGATACCGAGTAACCGTTATTGGCATCAAACCCGAGATAGATATCATCTAGCAGGAACTCCCGTACCAGCTTAAACATTCGGTAGTCCTTCTCCGGATCCACGTCCTGACGCCAGCCGCGCCAGTCCATGCGAATCTTGAACGCCCGGAATCCACGTTTCCAGCCATCTTCAACGAGGCGCAGCATTTCTTCTGGCTGCATCCGCCATCCCGAACCCGTGCTCCAGTAAAGCGGAATGATTTTTCTAGCGGCACCACCCATGAGCATGTGCACTGGCAGGCCGGTCTCTTTGCCGAGGAGATCCCAAAGCGCAACATCTATGATGCCGACTGCCCAGCCCGGTAGCCTAAAAACGACTTCATCTTTGCCGAGTGCAAGCGTTGTCCAGTGCCGCTCGATGGTGCGCGGATCTTCGCCGATGAGTGCCGGCTTAATGCGGTTTTCGAGATACGCATCAAAAACTGACAGGTTGCGGCCTGAGGCCTCGGACCAGCCTTCAACCCCGGCATCGGTCTGAATGCGTATCAGTGACTTGCCAATTCGAAGAGGAGTCACTGTAATATTGTTAATCTTCATGAGGAAATTACTCCCTTTTGAAACTGCACCATAAAATTGAACATGCGTTCCATGTTCTCACGGTTTTGTGAAATAACCAGCGAGTGATCGCCACCGACAACTTCGATATATTCATGGCGCATACCGAGTTCTTGCATGGCCGAAACCCAGATCCGAGTTGGTTCAACGAGCTCGTCCTGATCTCCCTGCAGCACGACGATGGGCAAGTGCGTGAAAGACTTCAGCACCTCAGAATTGTCCCTTGATGTTGGCACAGGTGCCGCGACACCCAATGCGGCCCAGATATCCGGGTACTTAGCTGCCAGATGATAGGTTCCGCTACCACCCATCGAATGTCCCCAGAGATAGATGCGGTCTTCGTCGATGTTGTAGTCCTCCTGCACTAGTTCCAGGGCGTTTATTACGTCCTGCTCGCTTTGAGAGGAGAAAGGATTGCTTTTTCTTGAACCGTACCAGCTACCTCGGCTATATCCGAGCGGCGTTAAGACAATGACACTATCGCGTTCGGCGAGATCGAGAAAACCTTCATAGCCCATGAGCCAGTCATAGGTTCGTGACAGGCCATGCAGAGATACCATTAGTGGGGTAGGCACGCAGGGATCATAGGTCGAAGGGATGAAGAGCGCGTAGGGAATTATCTCGCCGTCCGCAAACCGGTAGGTACAATGTAGGACGCGTGGATCGTCTATCGCGCTCTCGTTATCCTCTGCCTTACGCTTGGGTTTTTCCTTATTCATAATTACTCTCATTACCATGACGAATACTGCGACGACGGCGAATCAGAAACAACATGGGATAACTCAATATTTGTGCGGCGATATTCAAAACGTGAATCGGATCCCTGCGATTGCTTGCCAAGAACAATGTTAGTTACCAGATATGCGATTGGGAATTCCTTCGTAGCTTCTCTGGGGATCATCGGTGAGATTAGAGAGTCGAACGTAAGACCGGATTCTTCACGGTTCTGAGACGAACAACTCCAACCGACGACGTTGCGGACTTGCTATGCGCTTTCTGTCCGGTGACGTTCGTACCTACTTCGGCCGTAATCAGCAATCGATCGTTTGTCGAGGGACAGAGACTACTGGAAATTGGGCAAACCACGCTCTCTTCGAGACAGCGAAAACCCCCGATCTGGATACCGTTACCAAGTAACAGGGATTAAAAATCGAGTTCATTACTCATTAAGATATCCACAGCATCGCACAGATCAATTGATGCCGATAAAAGTGAGGTCACAGTGAATTATCCTACTTGCTTTACCGTCTCGTGAACTGCAGCGATAAGTCCAAGGGTTCTCGGATCGTCTCCAGCCACTAACTGCATCTGGTTCATGACGTACCCGAAGCCGATCCCTAGTTTCGGATCCGCAAATCCAAGTGAGCCGCCAGCTCCACCGTGACCGAAGGCGCCTTCCTGACCCATGCTGCCTTCATTATTAAGCGAGAAACCAAGGCCGAAGCGCGTCGAGACTCGCAGTACCTCATCACGACCAAAAGATTGCTCTGTGGTGGCACGAGCGATGGTTTCGTCATTTAAGATCCGAATGCCATCAACGCCGTCACCAATTAGGGAGGCGTACATCCGAGCCAGTGAGCGAGCATCGGTTACACCGTTTCCTGCGGGCATCTCCGCGGCTCGAAATGCTCTTGAGTTAGGATCCAATGGCTCTGTCGTTGTTAGGCGATTCAGTAGCGATTTCGGATCTCTTGCTCCTTCCAGAAGGTCGCGCCGCCGTTTCGTTAATGCTTGTTCATCCAGAGCGCCGTCTTGTAGGTCTACGGAGGCGACAGGGACGATCCTATTTTCTTGGTTCTCTGGAAGGCCAATCCAGAAATCTAGACCGAGAGGCGTTGCGATCTCATCGGAAAAAAAGGTTCCTACACTTTTGCCGCTGATGCGACGAATAACTTCGCCCACTAACGAGCCGTAGTTACCTGCGTGGTAGCCATGCGTCGTGCCCGGTTCCCAGACGGGACGTTGTTTTTCTAGGGCTTTCACAGGCCCATCCCAAGACAAGTACTCTTCGAGAGGCATCGCCTCATCAAAACCGGGAAGCCCTGCTCGATGTGATAGCAACCACTTGACTGGGATATTTTCCTTACCAGCAGCACCAAACTCAGGCCAGTATTTTGTGACTGGTGCATTAAGGTCCAGTTCACCACGTTCGGCTAATAGATGAGCGCAGATTGCGGTAGCGCCTTTGGTGCTCGAAAATACGACGACGATACTGTCTTCAACCCATGGCTCGTTCGTCTCTTTGTCGGCGACGCCGCCCCAAAGATCGACCACTTTTTTGCCCTTGTGATAAAGGCTAAATGCCGCACCGACTTCACCATGTTTTTCGAAGTTGGTTGCAAAGGCATCTCTTACCGGCTCGAAACCAGGAGCTACGAAGCCATTAATTAGATGTTTTGGCCAATTAGAACACGAAGGTCCGGCTAACATACCGCCCAGTGCTATTATCGAAAGGTGCCCGAACTCACGCCGACTGAGATTGTTGAGACTTGTAGCTACCATGCAGAACTTCTATGCGGTTAGTTTGTTGCCATTTTCACAGTATTGTAGGGGAAATGAAACCTTTCGTTTGCCGTGCGCTCAATAGTTTAGCTTCCATCTGAAGACTCATATAACGTTATGAGTTAGGTTGTGATCTATGAAAGTAGGCGGTGCGAGAACAATAGGTTAGATTAAACCTTTGGTGTTTTCACGATCGCTCAAGACAATTTAGGTCTAGTAAATAGACTTGCACTATCTGCTTTGGGGACTAACATCTCTATGATGGAGGAGAACTTGCTCTGGACTAGTGCGAGCGCGAGTATATGGGATATGTTGGACAAGGTAGACCTTGATATGGATGCGATCGCCTGGAATCATGCCTGGAATGCGCTACCATTCCTTCTTGCGCTAACCATTGCGCCGCTGAGTGCGTCCGCCGAGGAATCGTACTCCCCTAACATCGATCCGTCCTACCCGTCCAATGTCTATTGGGGCGATACGCACGTGCACACCGCCTTATCGGGAGACGCGTTTGGCACGGGCACGCGGCTGATGCCCGACGACGCCTATCGTTTCGCCAAGGGAAAGAAGATACAAGCTACAGGTGGGGAGGAAGTTCGTCTGCACCGACCCTTGGATTTTCTCATGCTGTCGGACCACGCCGAGAATCTAGGCGTGCTGTCTCACCTTGTTGCGAATGATGGGTCGGTACCGAGAAGTGAGGTAAGTCAGCGCTGGTCGCATTTTCTCGCTAAAGTCGCACCCCTTTCTGAAATTCTCAACATGGAGACATTCGAAGCATTCAACAGAGGGAGTGACTCCTTGGCGCAGGGCAAAGGCGCATGGCAAGCCGACTATGGGGTCGACAGCCGTTTTCAGTATATGGTCTGGGAAGAGGTCATCGCGAACGCTGAACGGCATAACGACCCGGGTATGTTCACTGCATTTATTGGCTATGAGTGGAGCGCGCGGGTTCCAGGCTCGAATATTCACCGGAATGTTCTTTTTGAGGGCGGCGCTGACCAGACCCGCCAGGTCATACCAATCTCCCGCTTCGACAGCGTCGACCCGGAGGATCTGTGGACATACTTGCAAGACTACAAGGACCGGACGAAAGGTAAAGTACTTGCTATTCCCCACAACGGCAATATGAGTTCGGGCCAGATGTTTAAGCTCACGACCTATCAAGACCAACCCTTTACGAAAGCCTACGCGAAAACTCGCTCCCACTGGGAGCCTATCGTTGAGGTGACCCAGATTAAAGGTGATGGTGAGACTCATCCGTTGGTCTCACCGAACGATGAGTTTGCCGATTACGAGACGTTTAAGTGGCTCGTCGCGCAAAGCCAGCCGGCATTGGGCTTGCAGAAGCAAAGTAAAGGTTCTACAGATACGAAAAGGCAAACCGACGACGTGGCGGGCACTAAAATGCAGACCAAAGATTCGGAAGGAGCGCAGAAGAATCTTGCCGATCTGACGGCGCAGTCCTATGCTCGTTCCGCCTTGAAACTCGGTTTGGGCCAACAAGCGGCACTGGGTGTTAATCCTTTCAAGTTCGGCATGATCGGGAGCACAGATTCCCATACTGCTCTCGCGACTGCTGATGAGGACAACTTCTGGGGGAAGTTTTCGAGCAACGAACCCAGCCGATACCGTTTGACAACCGGATGGACCTTCAGCGCTGCAGGCTATGCAGCAGTGTGGGCCCAAGAGAACACGCGAGAGGCGCTGTTTGCCGCCATGCGCCGCAAGGAGGTCTATGCCTCTACCGGGCCCCGCATGATCGTTCGTTTTTTCGGTGGTTGGGAATACGCGGCAGGTGATGCTGCACAGCCGGACCTGGCACGAGTGGGTTACGCTAAGGGAGTGCCCATGGGAGGGGATCTCACGGCGGCGCCCAACGGGAAAGCACCAAGCTTTCTTATTCGTGCGGTGAAAGACCCCGATGGTGCCAATCTGGACCGTGTGCAGGTGATCAAGGGCTGGCGGGATAGGAATGGCGAATTGCACGAGCGAATTCATAACGTTGCCCTATCCGATGGACGCACAGAGAACCGGCAAGGTAAGGTTGAACCTATAGAAAGCACCGTAGACGTCAAAGAGGCCTCGTATACCAACAGTATCGGCGATGTGGTATTGGCCGTAGTGTGGACCGACCCCGATTTCGATAGGGACGAACTGGCCTTCTACTATGTGCGAGTATTGGAAATCCCCACGCCGCGCTGGACGACTTACGATGCGAAGTTCTATGGCTTGAAACTACCGGAAGAGATTCCCTTGATTACTCAGGAGCGCGCCTACACTTCGCCGATCTGGTATACACCCTGAACGGACGTAAGCTTCTAAAAATTTGGGGTCAGCGTAGAGTGCCAGCGTAATCTTAAAGTGTATTGTTGTTTCATCTTTGTATCGATAGGATAGGGGTGGTTCTCTTTTCGGGACGTACTGGTATAGATTTATCAGTGTAGCGTTACTGGTGGGGGATTTTACTCTGCTACTTTACACTGACCCTAGAAATTATGTTGGCGGAACCGCCCTGCTGACTTGTCACTCACACAACTAAACTATTGGGTTTGAGATGCACTTTGATCGACTCGCTCGCTTTATCGAGAGCTGTAGCGAAAGCGGTGTTGACCTCGTCTAGCGAAAAAGTATGCGTTACGAGGCATCGCGCTTCTTCTGCATAGTCCTGTATAACGTCGAGGGCAATCTGGTAATCTGTGTGGCCTTCACTTCCCGCGTAGGTCATCGAACCAATGATTTCAACCTCGCGCGCCGCGAGATACAAAGGGTGTATATTCACCGGTCCTCCGCTGAATACCCCCAGAACAACGACTTTGCCTTTCGGCCGGACGATTAGTTGCGCTTGCATTAATGTATCACCTTTGCCACCTACGGTCTCTACCGCAACGTCGACGACCCTGGCGCGCCGCAGTTCTTCCATGCGTGCGACGCCCGCTTCGTCCTCACCGATGACTTCGTCTGCCCCGAGAGAGCGAGCGGCAGCCTGCTGATGAGGATGCCGCGCAAGCACAATTGTGTGCGCACCGTTGGCGCGGGCAGCGAGGATGGCTGTCAAGCCGATCGATCCCGCGCCGAGAATAAACACCGTTTCGTGACCACGCAGACACACTTTGTCGAAACCGTGCACTGAACATGCCAGCGGTTCAGCTAGGGCGACGAGCTCCGCATCAATACCTTGTGGCGCTTTGAATGCAGTCAGCCCAGGAACGGTAGTGAACTGAGCCATTCCGCCGTTCTGTATTTCGCCAATCACACCATGATCCGCACACACATGGTAGTCACCAGATATGCAGAATGGGCACATTCCGCAACGTAACAATGGTTCGACACCCACAAGATCACCTTCCTTGATATGTTTGACGTCTGCACCGACAGCGCTGACGGTACCGCCAAACTCATGACCTGGCGTCAATCCAATGCGAGCCGGGAAATCACCGCGAAAAAAATGCAGATCAGAGCCGCAGATTCCAGCGCTGCCAATCTCGATTTGCACCTCATCGTGCTCGGGCGGCACCAGCGCCACATCCGCAACTTCCAGTTGACCAACATCACTCCACCGCGCTAAATGCATTGTTTTTTCCTCCCAAATGTTGAATGGTGTCTTCGATTGACCCAATTTTGCATATTGTGGTCGTTTGTACACGCGTTACTAACAAATCTCCCGACAGACATTAGAAGATTAGAATACATACGTTGATCAATAATGAACTATCTGTCCTGCCTCAACAGGAGTATTCCTGTCCTGTCTAGTTGATGAGAATTTCTCATGAACCACTACAAGATCAACGCTCTTCTTTGTCTAAAAAACTAGCCAAAAGAGGTGTCCCAGAAAATACATACGAGAATCATATAGTCCTTCTGTCTATGGTTCTGCCTGACCCGCCTTTTTCTTTTTCAAAAAAGACTCTTCTTAGCTCGAGGATTGGAGATACAACCAATAATAATCAAGTCATCGGNAGATGACGGCACGAAAAGCTTATTGATAATCCCATTAGTCGTTGTTGCTTTGCTAGCGCCGTTATATGCGAGTGTTGATGTAGAGAAAGGATTAACTGCNCTGGAATCAAGTGACTTTGCAATGGCAGCGGGGGAATTTAAGAAAGCGGCACAGCGTTACCGGCTTGCTGCTGACGAGGTAGATGCCATCGCGCAGTTCAGTCTTGGCGTGATGTATGACAATGGAAGAGGCGTTCTACAAGATAATGTCTACGCTCACATGTGATTCAATATTNCCTCTTCTGAGGGACACGAAAATCCGAAGAAGAACAGAGAGACCTTTGCAAAGGAAATGATTCCAGCCCAAATTGGCGAAGTACAGAAGCTGGCTCGTTAGTGTGTGGCGAGGGAATACGAAGGTTGTTAGATACTATTTCCAGTGTTTGAAGCAAGAATGGATATGACTAAACCAAAATCATTACTCATAACCTCCTCACTCTATGGGAGCCTAGGGTTACAAACTTAGGATTTGTTCGACGTTTTCGAGAAATACAAAACACCTAACCAGTTGTTTGTAGTTTTATATTTCCGAAAAGAAATTCCAGATAAGCTCTGATGCATAAAGACCAGAGTCGTCTTGTATTTTTTTTGCGCCAGTATCACCACCAGGCCAGACATGGTCGTGGTTTTCAATGCGATAATAATGCACTTCAGCTCCGCCACTCGTTGGCTTGTATCTCGTCAGCTGCGCATTTTTAGTGGATTGTGAGGTTTCTANCGTGTTTGANCCNTTCAAACTTGCAAAAAATTCAACAATTTCTAACGCGCTCGGTTGTTTGTTTNTATCATCTCCGCCGTCAATCGGAACCATCTGATCATCGACACCATGNATATGNATAATATGCTTAGGCTCATTTAACGCACAATTTCTGAATACGTTAGCATCAATCAATCCGGACACTACAGCGGCTGCTTTGAAAACACCCCCTGCTTGGCACATCAGCGAGTAACTCATGTAGCCACCATTCGAGAATCCGGCAACAAAAGTNTTCTCAGCATTAAGGTCGAACTCCGTTTGCAAAGTTCTTGCTAATGCAGAAAGAAATTGAACATCACTTTGACCATCAAATAGACTATCTTCATTTGACTCATTCCATCGCACGTTATAGGTACTTACTAGGCCCTCTTCGCAGATAAAATCCATCCCGCCCCATGTGAAACTATCGCCATCTTCGCAAGATACAACTTTCTCCATAAGCGGATCCACAAAAGATTTCTTCCCACTAGCTCTGTCCCAGCTCTTATCAAATGTGATCAACTTTTTGTGGGATTGAGGATACACAGCTAAGAATCCATGTTTTTCAGCTAAATCATTGAAGCCAGCCATATATGACCAACTGTTACTTGATCCCATCCCATGAAGTAAAAATAAGGTCGGTGCGTTTCTTTGTAATTCTTNTGGTTGGTATATTTTGTATGTTCTTTCCATGCCATCATGATTAAACACTCGATCTTTACCGACTGTCATTTTGAAACTTTTTTCCTCGACAGGACTACAGCTTGTGGTTAATACGAATATGAAAACCAGATACTTGGAATTAAACATATAATCTCCNNGAANATTTTATTCGTTGGAAGGTTTGGTGGCTGCTTCAGCCTAGGAAATATGCTGCAATATATATTGCACGAACCTAATTTAAGCGATGCAACTTTAATTCTCAGCCAGTCGAGATACAAGTTCGGTAGAGATCTTCGGGTGTAATCCTGCAGAGAAGANCTATTCATTAAGTAAGTAANCAAGTACCTTGGCGGCCTCTTGTCNTAGAGGCCACTGTTGGCNGGCAGGGCCATACCAAAATGTTACGGGTATTAGAGGAACAGAACTGGAGTCCGCNGTCAGAAAAATTGTATATTGGGNNNNATATNGACTANGTCGCTGGNGGATTCTCTATTCCAATAAATCACTATANATNGACAGNCAAGTAAAGCGGAGGAAGGNATGAATAGTCTTGAACAATANAAGGGTTCACGACATTACCGGAAGATTTACGAGCAAATCGAAACGCTTGGACTCGTTGAACACATCAATCATCTGGATGAATACGGATACGCGGTCATTCCTCCCGAACTGGTTGCCCCAGAGGAATTTCAGGATCGATTGCGCCAAGCGGTGCTCGATGTCAACGAACGAAGGACCGGACAGAAGATAAATCTCAAAGAT
>PASO01000033.1 GCA_002712135.1 Gammaproteobacteria bacterium | reverse complement strand
AGTGCCAACGAGCTAAAACAACTGCTGTCCGCCGTCGCGGTGTTTGCCGCCGGAGGACCAAAAGCATTGGAGGATTTTAGTCAGGATGTAGGACCGCTCGTGAAGCAGATTACCCGACAGATGAAAGAATAAATGATAGTCCGCCTCGCTATTGTATTTCTTGTCGCAACGGTAGTTTTTGCGGTCATGCGAATATTGCTGCGCAAAAAGCCAGTGACTATCCAGCAATTCTTCAGACTGTATCTGTTAGTGCTCGCCGGTCTTGCGCTACTTTATTTCGTCTTAGTGGGTATTTTACCTCCGTTGTTCGCGTTACTCGGTGCCTTACTACCCACTCTTGCTCGTTTTGCTGGGTGGATTCCTCAAGGTATCCGGTTGTTTTCCATCCTAAACCGGACGGGTGGCAAGGTGTCCGGAACAAATTCTCCAGGACAGGTTTCAGAGATAAACACTCAGTACTTGCATATGGTGTTGTTCCACGACACGGGGATGATGGATGGCGAAGTACTTCTGGGTAAATATTCAGGTTCCAAACTCGGCATGCTGGAACTGGAGCAAATACTGGAAGTGCGCAACGAATGTTCGTCAGATGCAGACTCCTTAAGTGTTCTGGAAGCCTTCCTCGACAGAGAACACAACGGTTGGCGTGCGCAAGCCGGAGCCGGTTCTGCTAACGCCAATTCCTCATCTGGCAGT
This sequence comes from Gammaproteobacteria bacterium, assembly GCA_002712135.1. Lineage (GTDB taxonomy): Bacteria > Pseudomonadota > Gammaproteobacteria > Pseudomonadales > Azotimanducaceae > UBA7455. Next base: position 49,466 of record PASO01000033.1, on the reverse strand, counting down.
ACCATGAACGAAAACCAGGCGTACGAGACCCTTGGGCTGAACGAAGAAGCAACTCGTGACGAGGTCGTTGAAGCCCATCGAAGATTGATACAGAAACTGCACCCTGACCGAGGTGGTTCCACGTACCTTGCTGCTCGGGTCAACGAGGCAAAATCCATATTGCTTGCGAAACTGGAAAAGTAAGGTTAGCGACGCGGCGTCAATCTTCTATGGTGATTTTTNNNTCAGACTCGTTGCTTTCTTGATCGACAANACTNCCGCTACCAACGCTATCGCGCCACTTGTTTCTGCATTGATNNGCGAAATNTTAGTGNCCAGCTACGACCTGACGAAGCCTNAAGAAATGTCACAAATGTTAAGCAACNTTTCCTTGCGCCTAACGTTGGATGTCTTGTTCATGGGCACGATTTTTATTCTATTCTGGGTNTTTAAANCTNCCGCACNTGATAAGGTNCCATTCAAGANTTCCATTGTTGATGCCAGNAANCAAGGCTGGNATGCCAAACTGGTCGGNGCTGCTGTCATAAAAAATCCATCTCGGGAGTAATGATTTGACTACCTCAACTATCGACGGCTTTGTATTCGATCTCGACGGGACGCTACTCGATACGCTGGAAGGACACGCAAATTCCTTTAACCGTGCCCTTCAACAACTACAAATGCCCGTTCATGAAATAGATGCTTATCGGTATTTTATCGGCGATGGTGCAAAGACCTGTGCCGAAAGAAGCCTNCCTGATGACGCACAGCATCTGGCTGAAGCGTGTGTAGACCTTTTTAAAAAAAACTACTCACAAACGTGGCGCGAGACTACACGNCCTTANCCNGGCATAACTGACATGCTGTGTACTCTTNATAACANGCCATGTGCAGTGCTTTCAAATAAAGACGACGTNTTTACCCAGGAGATGATCAAACAGAGTTTCCCGGGTATATCATTTGNNTTCGTCGCTGGATTTGGGCATCAATACATCGTGAAACACAAACCAGACTCTTCAGGTCCGCAACTAATCGCCGACAGCCTAAACATTGATGTTACTAGGCTGGCTATGATTGGGGATACTGGAACCGATATACAAACCGCTAAAGGGTGCGGGATGACGCCCATCGGTGTTCTTTGGGGCTTTCGTGATCGTGAAGAGCTCATATCATCAGGCGCAAAGCACATTATTGATACCCCGGAAGCACTTACTGAATTATTAGCTAGCCTAACTATGAGTTAGAGACTTATTGAATTTTTGGGCCAGGAATAGTTAAAATGACGCTACACGCGCCGATTTGAGTTCAGCTTGCGGGCGCTATAAAAGTACCGCTAAAGAGATGGAGGCCTACTTTAGCTAAAGCGGAGTGGGTTTTTTTATGCACGCAATTCAAGTCGTGCCGGGATTTGAGCTATGCCAATTAACATTCCAGATGGCTTACCAGCCATTGAAGTATTACAGCGAGAGAACATCTTCTGCATGACGCGAAGCTATGCAGAACATCAAGACATCAGGCCATTACGAATCCTTTTACTAAATCTGATGCCGAAAAAAATCGAAACCGAAATCCATCTGCTTCGTATGCTTTCNAATTCCCCATTACAGGTTGATATTGAATTAATGCGCATCAGCGATAAGCCGTCAAAGAATACTCCCATCGAACACATGGAGACCTTCTACAAGGATTTCGNTGCTATTCAGAACGACAAATATGATGGCATGATTATAACCGGGGCTCCGCTCGGCCAGGTTGACCTGGAAGCAGTCAACTTTTGGGGNGCCATGAAAAANATCNTCGACTGGAGCACCACCAACGTGACTTCTACNATTTTCCTGTGCTGGGCCGTGCAGGCTGCCATGCANCATCTATATAACGNGCCCAAGCACCTACTNCCTAANAAAATATCTGGTGTGTACCCACACAGACTGGCAAAACCTTTATCGCCAATCGTACGCGGTTTTGACGATGTCTTCGANNCACCCCACTCTCGTTATGCGGAAGTNCGTCGCGACGACATACAGAANGTCTCTGANTTAGANATTGTTGCAGACTCGGATCGTGCGGGACCGTATATCATTGCGCGAAAAGACGGACGCCAGCTTTTTGTCACCGGACACTCGGAATACGAACCAAGATGCCTGCTTGACGAATACGAACGGGACCTTGCAGCCGGGATCAACCCAGAGATACCAGAAAATTATTTTCCGGGAGACGACCCCACTCGGGCACCCATCGTGACATGGAAGAGTCATGGTAATTTGCTGTTCAATAACTGGCTTAACTACTACGTCTACCAGTTAACTCCTTACGAAAACGACCTTATAGGTAAGAAAGTCAGGCAGCCACAAATTCAACTAAGTTGACAGCAGCTCTACAGGATCCAGCTTAAACTCGGACAACATGTCTGCTGCGTAGGTAATCCGCCCCGTTATTTCCTTCGCATCACCGTGAACGAGTCTCAGACAGGCTTCGGCCATATGCTCGACAGGCGTAACATTGTCTTCGTTCTCTTTAGTGATCAGTTTGTGATACTCAACACCCGGNGTTGCCACGAGCCCAGGGGAAATAACATTCACACCTATATTCTTGTCGTATACCTCCGATGCAAGCCCAGTGGTAAATCTTTCTAGAGCTGCCTTACACATTCCATAGACGGCGCCGCCCCTACTCCCTGCATCTTTTGCTGGATGTAGCGCTGCGTGGGAGGAGATATTCAAAATGCGACCTGACTCACGCTCTATCATTGACGGAAGAACCAATTGCGACAGATGGAACGGACCGTAGACCTGAACTTCCATCATTAGAGCGAATCGCTTCTCCGAAAAATCAGCAACGGGAATGAAGTAAGTTACCGCAGCGTTATTTACCAGAATATCCACCGCACCAAATNTAGACACGGTTTCTTTGATGAGATTAACGCGGTGTTCCTCGATCGCAAGATCGGCCCGAACTGCATGAGCNTCNCCTCCTGCATCGTTGATACGTTTNACGACAGAATTAATCCCTCCAGATAATACATGATCNCCGTCNTCCAGCGTCCTTGCGGAAACAACGACGCTCGCGCCCTCCTGAGCATAACGATAAGCAATCGCTGCTCCAATACCTCGACTCGCACCGGTAATNACGGCCACTTGGCCTGCAAGCACTCCATTTTTATCTACTGTAGCTGTCATANTAATTCCTGAAGGTCTAGTTTTTAATATGTGGGGTCAAGCGATGGACTATANCATCGTTAGTTGATTTCTCACTATATATGCCTGTAGCTGCCACCACGACCNGATGGAACTCACTCCTATTTTTTNCTCATCTNNCTAAANNGGTCAAACAGTNAGTCAAGGATTATCCCTNGACGAGGCAATTCAACATCAAAAGAACGAGTCATAGGGNAATACTATGGGTTTTCTGCATCCAAGTACTCCCCTNGCCTCTTCAANACTCCTTATGACTTTAACAACAGNAGCGATTGTTCTGNNCANTGCTAGCGACACCATAAAACTTANACTTACCGGNCANATTATTGATCGTCATATGGCTCGAATGTNTGNTTGGATGGGTGGAAGAGTAATTCCACTATTGGCANATGATAGCCAGTATTTGGGAAAGAATGCTCANCTTTGGCTNATTGAGGTAGGAGCGAAAGAACCAGAGGTNGACAACTTAGGGAACTGAAAAATGTAAATTGCATTGATCGCCCATGCAATATATCTGGAGCCCGCCTCACTATTTGTCGACGAAGACATCCCGCATTTAGACTGCGAAACATCGATTACGATCATTAGCAAGATACTGCAACGGGAAGCACGTATGAGTTTAAGCCACTCTCACACGTGAGTTAATCACATCACGTGGGCATCAGTGTCCGTATCATTCTTTTTACTTGTGAGTGGAAATACCAACACAAACCAGATAGCTGTCATCGCAAAAGCAATAGCAAGGTAGTAGTTGTTTATAGCTACACCTGCTTTCTGCGCCAGCGCGATAAGCAAGGAGGAACCACCCTTCCCAGTTCTGTAACAGAATACGTCGATTACTTCTTTGGCACGATATCTTGCATCAAATCCCAACGGGATATATAAAACTTCTTTCGCGGCTCGAAAAATGGAGTAGTCAAACGCCTTAAAGAGTAAAAAGGCCATACCAACGGTGAATACGGTCGGTTCGATCATGGCAATGGTAATAGCTATGATATGTACCAATGGTAACATCAGGTGAACCCAGCGCAGAGCAACTAAGCTTAGCAACAATGGCGCCCCAACGAACTGTAGCGTTAAGCTCACTAGGTTAACGTTACCCCAAAAATTCCCTTGAAATGCGCTCTCCGAATCGGTTTGGCCAACATAATCAGATGTCAGTAGCGTTTGGAATTTTAAGTCCAGCACTGCAGCGACGACCTGCGTCGCCAGAACAATGAACAGTAAACTAGCAAGGGTCCGATTCTGCTTAAAAAGCTGCCATCCCATATAATGAGGCTTTGCGTCATCGCTGACTGGTGGCGCCGCTGGTTCACCATATCGACGATACGTCAGGTTAGAGACAAAAGCAGCGGGTATTAGTAAAAGTGCAGCGATCAGCAGCATTGACTCGGTCCCCAGGGGCTGAGCAGTAACACCGACCAGCTTTCCACCAACTACTCCCCCCAAACCTGCAATACCTGTGATGGGTCCGTTCAGCTTCTTTGCGGTATTCGACGAGAGAGAGGAATTAATGTAACTCCAGTACTGCTCGATCAGCAGCACGATATAAAGCTCCTTTGTGAGAAACAATATCGGGGTAATGATCTTGCTACCATTCAATACTGCGAGATAGCAAGCAAGTATCAGCAGACCTGATCCAATCGACGTGACCAATAGCGTGCGTCGAGACCCAAGGTGGCTTAGAATCCATCCATAAAGTGCAACACCCGAAAACACCACAACGGGCATCGCAGCCATAACCAGCGGGAGGTTTTCGGCACCGTAGGCGTTCTTGAAAAGCACTGTTGCAGGGGAACGAATAAACTCGTAACCCGCTAGAGTAAAGAATGCGGCGCAAGCCATTAGGACGCCAACTTGATATTCTTTAGATAACCTCAATATCCATCCTCTGCTTAAGTGCGAGCAGAACTTGACATATAGAACCCAAATGCGCAAATTGCGCCTTTTTTTTGGCGGCTGTGAATGAAACCAACTCAAAAGACCAATAATCCCAACTTCTCTTCCGGGCCGACGTCAAAACGACCCGGCTGGTCCACTGGCAATCTCAATGTGAACAGTCTTGGTCGCTCACACCGGGCCAAGGGACCTAAAGCGAGAATTCAGAAAGTAAGCGATGAAAGTCGCGCTGTTTTGGGAATTCCTGATGACTACCTCCTTGGTATGGTACCTGGCTCTGATACCGGCGCATTCGAAATGGCTATGTGGAGCTTACTGGGCGAGCGTCCTGTAGATGTATTCGCCTGGGAGAGCTTTGGTGAAGGGTGGATAACAGACATTACCAAGCAATTGAAGCTGAGCGATATCCAGCTACATACTGCTGACTACGGAGAAATTCCTGATCTATCTCAGGCGAACGCTGATCACGACATAATTTTCACGTGGAATGGAACGACTTCGGGAATACGCGTACCAGACGCCGAGTGGATAGCTGATGATCGAAGCGGACTGACCTTTTGTGATGCCACTTCTGCGGTATTTGCTATGCCGCTAGCCTGGGAAAAACTCGATGTCATCACCTGGTCTTGGCAAAAAGTATTAGGTGGGGAAGCTGGTCATGGCATGCTGGCGCTGTCTCCCCGTGCGGTTGCACGACTGGAGTCATGGCAACCCGACCGTCCGCTACCTAAGATATTTCGACTGACAAAATCCGATAAGCTGAATCAGGATATTTTTGTCGGGTCTACTATCAATACACCCTCTCTCCTCGCGGTTGAAGATCAACTTGATGCGCTTGGTTGGGCCCAGGAACTAGGCCTTTCAGGACTTATTCAGCGAAGCGAATACAATCTACAAGCTATTGCGGACTGGGTAAATGTTACCGACTGGGTCGACTTTCTTGCAGCAAATCCATCATTACGTTCCAGTACATCCATATGCCTCAAGATCGTCGACCCGTGGTTTACAGAACAGGAGACCGATGCGCAACGTGATGTGGTCAAACAGCTTGTTGCAATGCTTGAGGCAGAATCCGTCGCCTATGATATTGCAGGGTACCGTGATGCCCCACCAGGATTACGTATCTGGGGCGGCGCGACCATTGAGACCTCTGATCTGGAAATACTCGTGCCATGGCTTGACTGGGCATGGCAGGAAGTCAAAAGCCNTTGAAGATTGCCCGGNTATTCTTTCTATTTCTCTTCGCCTNTGGCGCAATGGCTNCAGATATCCGAGCGCCCNTAGANAAAGTCCACTTTCTTATTCCAGCAGGTCCCGGTGGGGGCTGGGATGGCACNGCCCGAGGTATNGGCGAAGTAATGATCAAATCTGGNTTAGTCGACNATGTCTCTTTCGAAAACCTTTCCGGTGGTGNCGGTGGCAAGGCGATTGCTAAATTCATTGAGACTGCNCCNCGGCAAAAGAATACCCTGCTGATNAGTTCGACGCCGATTATCGTTCGATCNCTGCAAAAGATATTTCCCCAGTCTTTTCGTGATCTTCAACCAATAGCCTCAGTCATAGCGGATTACAGCTGTTTCGCAGTTCGTNTGGANGCTGAATTCCAGAGTTGGCANGAGGTTACNGAGCAATTGCTAGCCAACCCGAGAAAAGCCAAGGTCGCCGGTGGTTCCGTGCGTGGCAGTACGGACCACTTTGTTATCGCCAAAGCTTTCACACTGGCTGGTGGCAATCCCCGTAAAGTTATCTATATCCCCTATGATGGCGGTGGTAGGGCAATGGCAGGATTACTTACGGGTGAAACCCAGGTGCTATCGACAGGCCTAAGTGAGGCAATAGAAATGCACAAAGCGGGTGNGATACGAATTCTGGCAATAAGTGCNCCAGAAAGGCTTCTAGATACCCCTGACATCCCTACACTAGCAGAACAGGGTATCGATATGACATTTGCTAACTGGCGAGGGTTTTTCGCTGCTCCTGGCCATTCCCAATCTCACTATGACAATATGGCTNTAACCATCAAGGAAGTTATCGACACGCCTGAATTTGAGATTGTCAGGGCACGCAATGGGTGGGCGAGACTCCATATCCAGGGCGATGCATTCTTTGACTATCTCGTCAGCCAGGAAGTGGAAATAGGCGCCTTAATGCGAGAATTAGGATTCCTGAAATAATCAAGGTAATGCTTCATATAAGGCCGGTAAACTATTGATATACAATGGAAAAAATATTGGATCATCGCTTCTACTACTACTATTTATCACCTACGTCTATTTTATAGGAGACATCCATCTCGACTTTTGGGCAGAGGAAGAAACGTTTCATGCCCGCACCTTTCCCTATCTTATCGGTTTTGCTGGTATCCTACTTAGCGTTCTGACTCTGGTTCTGCCTACAGAAAGCCGCATTAGTGGTATTCCTAGCATGCAGAGACTAACTGCGGCACTAATGCTGATCGCCATGGTAAGTTGCTATGGGCTCGTNCTGGATGTCCTTGGGTTCATCGTCACATCAGTTTTATTCCTCATCGGTTCATTTATTATTCTCGGTGAACGACAGTGGCTAAGAATGGGGCTCACCGCCACCGGGCTCGTGGTATCTTTCTGGTTGATCATGGGCAGCCTAGATATCTATCTGACGCCAGGTATCTGGTGGGAGGTGTTAGAGTAATGCTAGATGGCCTTATGTTAGGGTTTCATACGGTTCTTAGCATAGAGAACTTGATGTTGGTCCTTGCCGGCTGCGCAGTAGGNACAATTATCGGGATGTTACCTGGCTTGGGTCCTATCTCTGCCATCGCGCTGATGATTCCAATAACCTATGGCTTTGATCCAGCTAGTGGCATGATTCTGCTGGCTGGCGTCTACTACGGCGCAATATTCGGTGGCTCAACGTCTTCCATCCTGATAAACGCGCCTGGTGTCGCCGGCACAGTGGCCTCATCATTCGACGGCTATCCCCTCGCAAAATCAGGTCATGCAAGCAAGGCCCTGGCAATTGCAGCTTACGCCTCGTTTGTAGGAGGCACGATTGCAGCAATATTGCTGGTCATGCTAGCCCCGTACCTTGCTGAATTGTCTCTTGGGTTTCAATCGGCAGACTACTTTGTGCTTATGTTACTTGGGTTATGTCTNGTCGCAGCATTCGCCACTAACGGGGAGTATCTAAAAGCATTACTGATGACCTGTTTCGGTCTCGCATTATCGACTATAGGTACGGACCTAACATCTGGCGTACAAAGATTTACCTTTGGCCAAATGGACCTGATTGACGGTATTAGCTTTCTCTTGCTTGCCATGGGGACCTTTGCCATGGCGGAAGCATTGCTCATGGTTATTCGGGGCCCTCAAGCCAGCTTCACCGGTCTCAAAACACCCAGCATGAAGCTACAAAGAGAGGAAGTTGGCGCTATATCACCGGTGGTCGGTCGTAGCTCAGTGCTTGGTTTCTTTGTCGGCGTACTACCTGGCGCCGGCGCGACCATTGCATCNTTTCTTGCTTACGGGATGGAGAAAAANNTGGCCAAAGATGGCGATCAATTCGGTAAGGGTAATATCAAGGGCCTGGCGGCACCAGAAACAGCGAATAACGCCGCTTGTACAGGATCTTTTGTACCCTTATTAACGCTCGGAATCCCCGGATCTGGCACCACTGCGGTGCTGCTAGGAGCGTTAATAGCCTATGGAATCCANCCGGGGCCAAGGCTTTTTGTAGATCAACCGGAAATCTTCTGGGCGGTAATCGCCTCCATGTATGTTGGGAACGTATTTCTACTGATACTTAACTTACCCTTAATCCCTTACATCGCCAAAATCCTAACTATTCCCCAGCAACTACTAATTCCGATGATTATGTTTTTCTCGCTGATGGGCGTGTACCTCGTATCGTTCAATACCTTCGATATTCAGATTCTGGCAATTATTGCGGTTTCTGCCGCAGCCCTGCGGCTTTTGGCCTTCCCGATGGCGCCATTGCTGCTNGGGTTTATTCTGGGGAGCATTCTTGAGGACAATTTGCGTCGCGCAGTAACACTGGCAGACGGTCAATGGTCATTCCTTTGGGAACGGCCAATAACCCTGTGTTTGATCTTATTAACGCTGGTGGTGCTGATCAGCCCATTTATTAGAAAGCTAGTCCGCCGCTAACAAAGCTTCGGTATCCGCAGCCATGCGTCGAAGCTCCTCTTGGCGACGCTTTTCACCAGTGATGTATCGGATATACTGGCGAACGGTTTTACGTTTCTTGCGATCAAGTCGTTCAGCGGCCCTGAATGCCCTTGTCGCTTCATTCCAACGCTCTAGATTCATCAGTGTGATTGCTAACCAGAACTGGACGTCAGCTTCCTTAGACAATCCTTTTTTATCGAGAGCTTTGCGATAAGCGGTAACAGCCTCTTTGTACCGATCTTCCTGCGCTAGCGCTTGGGCTAGTCGATAATAAATGTCNCCATCTTTAGCGTATTGCGCGGCATTACCCCAGGCCATGATGGCTTTCGGCATCTCCTGGGCCATAGTATANGCTGTGGCCAATAGCTTAAGGTTCTTCTCATTGCGATTAATGACATCTTCATCTAGTCCCTTCTCAAGGACCATGGCCGCCTCATAAGGATTATCAGATGCCAGCAATCGCTGCGACAGCATTACCACCTCTGATTCTCGAATCAGGAATCCCTGGTGGTAAGCGGCATAGTACGCAGACAATGCCTTACTTTCCCATTCTTTCTCGCTATACATACCCGCCAGGTGCATCCAATATTGTTTCTTGGGAAACTTGTGGATGAGNGTTTCGAGAACTCTGATCACGTTGTCATAATCTTCGAGTGAGTTGTAGTCAACTACCTGCAAGTAGTACCAGGGCTCCTTCATCTCTTTGCCCTGCGCCAAAGCGAGTTCTTCAACCTGCACCGCATACTGCAAAGAAGTACGAATATCTTCCAACAGGTAATATGCCAAGGACTTGGTGAAGGTCACTACTGGCTCTAACTCACCTCTGACTTTCTCGTAACGCTCAATATAGGTAATAGCCTTACGATATTGTTCTTCCCCAAAATACAGCTGATACAGAGCACGTAAACTCTGTTGTTCCAGTGCCTCAGAGATGACACCCTGTACGAGCACATTCTCATAAGAGCGGATGGTGTTTTTCATATCCTCCAGAGTGTAATAGGCAAACGCAAGCGTATTCCATATTTGCGCCTTCTCGTAGGAATTAAGTCCGCGCCGGTCCTTGAACTTCATCAGCATCTCGACTGCATCACGAGGTGTCCCAGTTGGCTCGGGGGGCGGTTCACCTTCCTCTCTCGGAACAGATTCCGGGTCGATCATTACCTGTGCTTCAGCAAGCTTCTTATAAGTAGATTCTCTGAGCGCCGGCACTCGACGTGTCTTTTTCTTCTTTTCTTTTTCTGCCGCAAACACAGCGCTGGATTGCGACACGACGTCTGTTAACGCTAACGGCNTTACCCAGAAGATACTGGNCAATAAAATGATCCTGATCATCTTTCGCCTCCTAATCGCCCAAAAGCTCAAAGGTTATCTTATTCTGTACACCAGCTGTTGCAACTGGATTACCGTCAATCACCTTAGGCTTATACTTGAACTTAAGTGCNGCTTTCGTCGCTGCGGAGTCAAAGACGGAATTCGGNCTATCGAAACACTCGCCCTCAGTTCTTGGGGTCTTGATCCATCCGCAATTAGCAACGACAAAGGGTTCAGNCACCATTCCCTGCTCAGTCACTGTAAATTCTACGATGACCCAACCTGTAAGCCCCCGTGACAATGCACGCCTTGGGTACTGCGGTTGTACTTTTACGATGGGCAGATATTCACCATCACTAATGCCAAATCCTCCCGCGCCAACATCAACATCAACATTCATATTGAGGTCATTCATAGAAAAACCTGTCTTATCGATGTTGAGATTAAAATTCTGTGGCGGAACGTCCGGTGGCGGCTCATCAGGTGGTGGTGGCTTCTTCGGTCTNCGCTTTTTCGCTTGAACTTCCTGATCCTGCTTGACGCGAACGAAATCAACCAGATTACCAATTTTGTCTTCGGTCAATGCGCTGTCAGCGCCTGAGATTAATGCCTGCATCAGATAGAACAATGCAAGGGTAACCACAACCCCCACGACAACTGAAACGCTAAGTCTAATCCCCATAGTTGCGCTCCTATTTCTCTTCAGAGGCTATTGCAACCTGGGCAATNCCCAGATTTCTTGCCGCATCCATGACCGCAAGTACTTTTTCGACCTTAGATTCACCATCAGCAATGATCACCAATCCGCCTTTTGGATTCTCTGCGTGGAGTCTTTCCATCGTTGGACGAACATTNCTAATATCGACTTCTTTCTTGTCAATCCAGATGCTGTTGTCAGGAGAAACACCAACCAGCAGCGACACCGTCTTTTTGAGTTCAGCAGTTTCCGTGTCTGGGCGATTGACCTCAACTCCGGTCTCTTTAATAAAAGTTGCNGTCACGATAAAGAATATCAACATGATAAACACGACATCCAGCATTGGAGTAAGATCTGCAACCTTCTCTTCTACCNCTTGTGACCTTCTTTTCATCGCGTTCCCTAGTGATCCATTGTCAGCGTACTTTCAAGGTAGTCTGNCTCTGACTGAACCTTTGATGATAAAAATGTATTTGCCAGTACACCAGAGAGTGTCGCGACCATCCCTGACATAGTCGGGATAGTTGCCGCAGAGACCCCCGCTGCCATGGTTCGGGCGTTACCGCCGGACGTGTTCATGGCTTCAAAAACCTGCACCATGCCAGTCACAGTCCCCAGCAAACCAAGAAGCGGAAGTAGAGATATCAAAGTCGTAATGAAGCTCATATTGGAACTAAGTCTGGCGTTCACCTCCGAAATAAGCCCCTGACGAATCATATGGGCACTCNAGGAATTTCGCTCACTACGNCCTTCCCAGTAGGTTAATGCTGCNCCCACATCATCCTTATGTTCCCGGTTAAGATACCAGGTACGCTCAAAAATCAGTGCCCACATAACAAATGTGGCAGCAGCGATCAAGTATAGCACCTGACCTCCCGCTTCCATGAAGGTCCTGATAGCAATATAAATTGCTTCCATTGCTTAAGCTTTTTNAGCGTGTTGTGCGATAAGGCCCGCGCTCTGCTCGGTCAATACGTGTTTAATCGATGTTGCCCGTGCATTCACAATGGAATGCAATAGCACTGTTGGAATCGCAACCACCAGACCCAACACCGTCGTGATTAACGCCTGCGAAATACCACCTGCCATGGTTTTCGGATCACCAGTACCAAACAATGTAATTGCCTGGAACGTCACNATCATTCCGATAACGGTACCTAGGAGCCCNAGNAATGGAGCGACCATCGATATGATCTTAATAAACGCGATTCGAGCATTTATCGCGGGTTCTTCTTTCAGAATTGCCTCATCGAGCTTAAGAACCAGATTTTCTGCGTCGATATCAGGATTCTCATGATAGACCTGAAGGATACGACCCAATGGATTAGAGGTATCCGCCTCATCAGGACTGGCGATTTGGCTATCTACCTGCCTCCCGACGATGGTTAGCGTGTAGAAACGCTCAATAGATAACAATAAAGCGATGATACCCAGGGTAATAATCACGTAGCCAGGAGTACCTCCCTGACGGATACGTTCTTCGATAGTAGGTACTTCAATCTGAAGCTGNAGCAGTTGTCCACGCGTAGGATCTAGTGCAAATGGCACGAACCCGCTAGTTGCAGATTCAAGGTCGCTCACCGATGATACAAACCGNCCAGAGGGCTGCTTAGGTAACTCAGTAATCANTCCCGTACTAAGGTCATATGCAACATATTCACCGTTNCTAATCAGGTTGTAGTCACCAACACGAACAACTTCCTGCTGGGCTTTAGAACCATCCAGCTTCGTGACCTCGGTGGTAAATCTAGTAACCTTTCCAGACTCTGTCATTTCGTGCTGAAGTTCAGCCCACAACTGTTCAATTTCCTCGATGGAGGCCAACTTTGAGCTGCGACCCATGGACTGAGCGAATTCTCCCAGCCATTCTCCACGACCGGGGTACTCCGCGCTAACGATAGAACCCTCGACTACGCCCTGCGTATCGCCACTGACCTGCTGCAGGACACCGAACAGCTCGCGCAATGATCCCAGNCGCTTCTGCAAGATTTCCTGTTTTGCTGCAATATCCTGCTCGTTCTTCTCGAACTCAGCTTCTAGTCGTTCACTTCGAGCCTCCTCTCTGCGCTGTGCGGCCTGTGCACCACGCACTGCTTTCTGTTGCTGACTTTTATCTGCGAGGAATTCTCGTTCGCGACGTTCATTTGTTCGACGATTAGCAATCTTTCCCTCACGAACCAACTGCAGCAATTCCGCAATGCTTTTCGCCTCTATTTCCTCCTCTTCCTCTGCAGCCCAACCAATTGAAGATAAGATTAGTGCAGAGGCACATACTGTCATTAGAATCTTTTTCATTATTGAGCCTCCGCTGCAGGGATGGGTATGTGAACGAAGTCAGCCGTCTGGGTTTTCTTAGCTATACGAAATCCGTTACGAACACCAAGTCGAAATTCATCTCCAAGAATCTGCCAACCATTTGCTTTTTTATCCCAAACACCAGTGGTTTCGCCATCCAGAGTTTGAAATACCAGCGCAACACGCCCCCATTTCAACATTTCCACCTGCCGATCTACGCCATCAATAGGTATTATCTCGGTATAAACATCAAGTGTTGACCCATAGGAATTTTCTACCTGGTAAGCTTGGAGCACCTGACTAAACTTTTCTGCAACACTCACGTCAGCTCGGTCAAATGTATCCTTCAGGAAGACAATTCGATCTGCCCGTTCCTGTGCTAAAAATGGCACATCAAGTTCTACGAATTTTGCAAGATTATCAATCATTCTCTCAATCAATGGACCGATCTGGCGCTCGATCACGGTCACATTGTCGATTGACTCTTCCAGTTCTCTCAGTTCCTTCTCCTGCACGCGAATCAACCTTTCCTGTTGCTCGTTGTACACGCGAAGACCATCAACAATCTTCATGATTTGTTTATATTGAGTAAGCAGATCTCGGGTTTGCTCCGAGAGCTCATCAATTCTTCGTTGAGATACGCGACCGTCTTGGGTTGTCGATGCCCTTACGCCAAGGATTTCATCCAGGGTTTGCGCATACGCATTTCCACTGGTCACGACAGACAACAGACACAGGACTGCTGCAGCAACTCCCTGTCTAATCTGGAGCTCTTTCATACTAATACCTGCTTGAATTATTACTCTTATAATTTTATTGGCTGTCCGCAACGACACACCCTTTGGCCACCTAGCCTGAAGGGCGACAGAATGTAGAAGCCGACTTTGAAAGTCAAGGGTAAAGCCCGTAAACAACACTACATTTGACCAACCGAAGCCGGCCTCCTCGCACATCCCTCATCGACTACACACTATAAATTTAACACCGCCTGTCTAGGATTAAGTCCCGCGCAAATAAAAGTATTAGCCATCACACTCACAGCTCGAATTGGTCAAAATCAACCGTCAATTCGGCCTGTTTTAGTGGGCTGGTGATAACAGCACGACGATATTCCTGACCAAAATAAGTCTCCGCCGCGCACATCACCGCATCAACGTCAGTGCTAAGTACGCCATCACGGAACTTCTGGCGCGATTCTTCGCTGCGACCAAACAATTGGTGATAAAAACATTGCCTCGCTTCCCCTGCAGGAGACCCAGGCGCATCAAGGCTACCGATAATACCTAGGATCGCCTCCTCGATGAGTTCCGAACGAATAGGGCTGTTTTTAAGCCATTCGAGGGAGTCATCAAAAGCAGCGAATGTACTCATCAGATTGGGATCCCGGTAGGAGTAAAACCTGAAAACTCCATTGGCATTATCATGCATTGCCCCACCGCCGTACGCACCACCCTGCTCTCGAATAACAGGATGCAAATATCCATTCCGCAAAATGCCGGCCAATACCGACATTACAGGAGAATCCTCATGAGATTCGGGCACCGTTGGGAATACCTTTGCACAAAAATTGACCTGAGTGTTGGTAATAAATGCTGTATCGCTAGAAAAGTCGGGTTTTTCAATCGAAAATCCCGAATCGTTGCGCACAGAATCAGTCCAGGAGGATCTTACCAACTCCGTGGTCATTTCATGGCTTACCGGGTCTGTGATCAGCACGAGTTGTTTCTGTCCATCTATAAGTCTTGTATGCAGATCCCGGAGGCTCGTCTGTAACTTCTCCATCACCTCGTCATCATCCAGTGCGTTGTCCAATTCACGCAAACGAATAAGGCCACCTATACCTGCAAGCTCGTGATTTAGCGCGGTCACTGGACGCAAACCCGCTGCCGCCGCAGACATCGCCAACATATGCCCATTACCGGTAATGCCAGCATCTCGACGTACGCGAAATTGTTTGATCAAATCCCGAATCCTCGCAGTCTCATCGAAGTTTGGTGACATTGCAGTATCGCGAAGCAAAACGACCATGTCTCTAACCTTGCTGGTAAGGGTCTTTGATGACACAGTGCAATAGGCTCCGTAATGTTGAAGATCATCACGGTCAGTTCTGACGGTAGAAAACGCGTTAATCCCTCCGGTAACTGCCTGTTGCAATAACTGAGTTTCTATATAACCTCTCGCCGCCGAGCCAAGCTCAGTTATTAAGGCCGTATAAAGCGGCAGCATTAGTACCTGTTCCGATGAAAGTTCTGGCAACTGCGTAATAACTTGCTGGTAGGTAATGCCGTTTGTTCCAACCTGGAAGCTGGTAAGCGGAGTTTCACTATCCGCAGAAACACCCACAGGATCATTTCTCGCCGGACCTATATCCTCAAGTCCGACCTTTGGTAAAACGGAAAGATCTTCATCCCTCGACTGGCGGCTAACCAACTCGTCGGTTTGATCGATTATCCGGGCCAGATCCTGCTCATTCAGACTATTTTTGATCTCAGCCAACCGCGTTCGTTCTTCCCCCGCTTCTCTTGCAGCCATATCAGGGTCGGGCGCCATAACCAAAGTCACCCGATGTGGATTATCTAGCAACAGCTCCTGGATTAATCGACAAATAAACTGGGGATCTGTTATTTCTTCACGCAGCTTCTCAATAGCTGAATCTAGATCCAGCAGGCTAAGAGGATCTCCCCGATGAATCGCCGCAGACAAACAAGAGAACATTACTTGAAGACCATAGGGCGAACCATCGCCTCCAATTTCTCGTTGCGACAACTCCAGTTGATGCAACACGGACTCAAGCTGGGTAATCGATACACCCTCCTCCGCGACCTTAGCCAGCGTATCCAAAATTAACTCCTGGACTGCTGCCTCACTATCCGCCTCACCACCTTCAAAGCCGCACATGAAGCTCATCTCATGATTGTTCTCTTCCAAGCCAGTGAGCGGAGAAATGGCACTGCCCAGATCACTGTCTTCCAGCGCTTTGCGCAGAGGAGACGCACTGGTGTCCAGCAATACATCCGAAAGCAGGTGGCATTTGAGCAACATCATCAAATCAGTGTTCTCTTTCAACAGCCAAGCAACAACGATATGGGTATGTCCCTCAAGTTCCGTTTCAGGATAAGACTCGACCGCTCTAATAGGGCTGGTATATCTTTTCTCTGGCCCGACACTGATACTGCCCTCTCTTTTATCGAACCTAGAAAGCGCTCGATCCTCAAAAAATAATTGCGTTTCGGTCACGGGAATATTGCCGAAGGTCATAAAAACGGCATTACTCGGATGATAGTGAGACGCATAAAATGCTTTGAGGTCATCATATTCAAGAGATGGAATATCTTTTGGGTCCCCGCCACTATTGAAATGGTAAGTGGTGGTTGGGAAGAGATGGTACTGGATCTTTGAATATAGTCTCGACATCGGCGAACTGGTATCGCCCTTCATTTCGTTGAACACAATCCCCTTATAGACCAGATCAGAGCTTGTATCGGTAGGCTCAATAAATTCGAGACGATGACCTTCCTGGGCAAAGTCCAGAGGATCCAAGCGTGAAAAAAACACCGCATCTAGATAGATATCCATCAGATTAAAGAAATCCTTGCGATTCTGACTAGCAAAGGGGTATGCGGTGTAATCGCTACCGGTAAATGCATTCATAAACGTGTTCAGCGACCTGCGGATCATTAAAAAGAATGGATCTCTTACCGGGTAACGCTCACTTCCGCACAATGCCGTGTGCTCCAGGATGTGTGCGACGCCAGAGGAATCCTCAGGCATTGTGCGCAAGGCAACCAAAAACACGTTCTCATCATGATCCGTATCAAAGTGAAAATGTTCAGCGCCGGTCTTGCGATGGACGTACTTAGACGCGGTAAAGTTCAGCGTATCTACAAAANGCTNTTCAATNAGNTCAAATGNTTCGTGACTCATACCAGGTGATTGCCACCGTCAAGTACAATGTTTTGTCCGGTGATTACCGAGTGTCCTTCAATGAACTGAAGAATTGATTCGGCAATGTCTTCTGGCGCGCAGGCAAGTTTTAATGGCGTGCGCTCTTCAAGGGTACGCTTGTGTTTTTCGTAGACATCTCGTCCGAGCCCCTCTGCCAACCATTCGCCCTGGATGAATCCCGGACATACCGAATTTATACGTATCTCGGGACCCAGCACCCGCGCCAACGACTTGGTCATAGTCAGCAGAGCACCCTTAGACGCGGCATAAGCAATACTGCTACCGACNCCATAGATGCCTGCGACAGAGTCAACGTTTACGACGGATGCATTCCCGGATTTTCTTAGACCGGCTTCAGCGGCCCGGGTCATCTGGTAAGGACCAACCACATTTACGCCATAAATCTTAAAAAAGTCTTCCTTATCCAAACCATCCAACTCATTGTGGGGAACGAATTTAGTAGTACCCGCGTTATTCACCAGGGCATCAATCTTNCCCCACTTGTCCATTGCCGCCCCAACCATGCGCCTGCAATCTTCATCGCTGGACACATCTGCCTGACAGCAGATGACTTCAACATCCATTGATTCGCAATCTTTCGCAACTTTTTGTGCCGCATCTTTACTAGAAGAATAGTTGACCACCACGTTGCAGCCTTTGCTAGCCAGAAGTCTAACCGTAGCTGCCCCTACACCGGATGAGGAGCCTGTAACAATACCAACCGCATTCTTAAGGTCCATGAATCAGTCCTCGCTATTCGAATTACTTTTGGGAGTTTGTCCCGAAAATTCCCGATTGAAATATTCCCAATATTCANCAATCGTATGTTTCATTTCCTTATGCAGCATCAACATTGTGAACAAATTTGGAAGTGTCATGAAGGCAATCGTTATTGCCGCTATTAGCCAGACTAGAGAGGTGTCAGCAATGGCGGCGACGAAGAACCCCATGACGTANGCTATTCGGTAAAACAAAACGGAACGTACGCCAAAAAGATAGGTCATCGCACGATCGCCGTAGTACGACCATGCAACCGCTGTTGTGAACGCNAACAGAACCAACCCTATCGCTACGATGTACCTTCCATAGTCTCCGAAAACTCCGCGACTAAATGCCTCTGTAGTGAGATCGACCGAGTGGACTAGAGATTTTCCAGCAACCTCAACATCAGTTACCAACTTGCCGGAATTCACATTCAGCGGGCCCGTGTATGGTGCTTCGTCAATGCTGTAACGAACGTCTTCCGCGATTGAACGATTGTGCAGCACAGTATGGTCAGATGTAACTGCACGGCCCGCTATTACCTGAATAACACCATTGTATAGTTCTACCGAGGAACTGGACGAGCGAAGATAACTGGCGAGTTCATTGCGATTCTCCGCATCTTCTTCAGAGTAACTGCCCGCTACAAGCTGCATATCAAAATTCTGAAACTTGTTTTCATGTTTTTCAGTCCACACACCAGAGGACAGAATCACTAGTCCAGTAAGAGTACAAATGACAATAGTGTCTATGAACGGCTCTAGTATTGAAACCATTCCTTCTGATACAGGCTCCTTCGCACGCGCAGCAGCATGGGCAATCGGCGCACTACCCTGGCCCGCTTCATTTGAAAAAAGGCCCCGATTAACTCCGCGATTGAATGCNTAAGCGAANGTTGCGCCNAGAAAACCTCCACTGGCAGCCGAACCCGTGAAAGCATCTGCGAAGACCGCCATAAAAGAATGAGCAACCTGTTCAAGATTGACCAAAATGACACCGAGAGCACCTACAACATAAATTAGAGCCATGAAGGGCACAATTCGTTCTGCGACCCGGACGATCCGTTTTATTCCGCCAACGATAACNAGTCCTAACAAAACGGCGAGAACAGCACCAGTCGCCCACTCGGGTATGCCAAAAGTACTATTTATAGCACTCGCTATGTTATTGCTCTGAGGAAGATTGCCNGTNCCGAAGGANCTCACAACCGTCGCCAGCGCAAANAATACGGCGAGCCATTTCATATTTAAGCGACGCTCCATGACATACATTGGGCCGCCNACGATAAANCCGTTGGCATCGGTATCTCNATATTTATGCGAAAGCGTTACCTCCACAAACTTTGACGTCATACCAAAGAATGCGGTCATCCACATCCAGAACAATGCGGCCGGCCCACCGAGAAAAATGGCAAGAGCAACACCGCCTATATTGCCTGTACCGACGGTGCCAGAGATTGCTGTAGTTAGCGCCTGAAAATGGGAAGCATCTCCGCGAGCATTGGGTGTTTCATACTTCCCCAAGAGAATTCGCCAGGCGTGATTGAAGTACCTGATCTGCGGGAACCCTAAATAGAG
Organism: Gammaproteobacteria bacterium; assembly: GCA_002712135.1. Classification (GTDB taxonomy): domain Bacteria; phylum Pseudomonadota; class Gammaproteobacteria; order Pseudomonadales; family Azotimanducaceae; genus UBA7455. Next base: position 29,641 of record PASO01000033.1, on the reverse strand, counting down.
CGTCAAAAAAATACCCGTGGCCAACAATACAAATGGAAAATATTGAGCGGACCCAAGATATGTATCAAGGGTATTCAGAAAACCAACAAACGAATCAAGCCAGGTTTGATCTTGCAATTTCACCTTCCGATTAATTGATATTGNATGGTCTGAGGAAACCGGAACGGACCATACCAAATAAATCTAGTAAAGTGGACAGCAGCCCACAGTTAAACTGGTTCACGCATCGTCACGAACTCTTCCGCTGAAGTTGGATGAATACCTACCGTAGCATCGTATACAGCCTTCGTCGCACCGGCCTTATAAGCTACCGCAAGTCCCTGGACAATCTCGCCTGCTTCAGGTCCAACCATATGCACACCAACAACCTTGTCACTTNCCTTTTCAACAATGAGCTTCATCATCGTTCTCTCATCGCTGCCGCTAAGTGTATGTTTCATTGCTTTGAAAGCAGAACGATAAATTTCTATCTCTCCACATTCTTCACGCGCTTGTTCTTCAGTCATGCCAACCATACCAATGTTCGGTTGACAAAAAACTGCGGTAGCAATTCCATCATAGTCCATTAGTTTCCTTACGCCCTTGAACTGAGTACTGGAAAACGCCATGGCTTCCGCAATCGCAACTGGTGTCAGTTGAACGCGGTCAGTCACATCCCCAAGTGCAAAGATGTTAGACACGGAAGTTCGAAACTCTTGATCAACAATAATCGCACCATTCTCACTACAATTTATAGCTACGTTTTCCAGTCCAATATCCTGCACATTCGGCTTTCGCCCAGTAGCTACCAGTACAAGCTCTGTATCAAGGGTACTACCATCTGTGAAATCGACTTTGAGCGAACCNTCAGCTTGCTTTTNAATGGCAGAAACAACGCTGTTGAAATGAATATTNATATCTTTCTTCCGCAATTCATCGTAGACAAAGGCACGCACATCCTGATCAAAGTCCCTCAGGAACAAGGGACCCCGATAAGAGAGATGGCTTTCCACGCCAAGACCAGCAAAGATTCCGGCAAACTCGACAGCAATATAGCCTCCGCCAATTACCAATGCTCGTTTCGGAAGTTCATCCATGAAGAATGCCTCATTTGAGGTAATGACATGCTCGTTCCCTAGGAAGTCGGGTATATCCGGCCATCCACCTGTGGCGATAAGTATCTTATCTGTTGAGACGGTCGTATCGTTTATCGCAACGTGGTGATCATCGACAATTCTTGCGCGACCGTCATAATGAGTGACTCCGGCTCCGTCCAGAAGTCCACGATAAACTTTATTGAGTCTTTGGATCTCTTCATTCTTATTGCGCAACAATGTTGACCAATCAAAACTAGGTGACGCTTGCCCCCAGCCAAAGCCTTCAGCTTGACCGTATTCCTCGTGGAAATGAGATGCGTACACAAAAAGCTTCTTTGGGACGCAACCCACGTTGACNCAAGTCCCTCCCATATATCGATCCTCGGCAGTTGCTACACGCGCGCCATACTGAGCACTCATGCGGGCAGCACGCACTCCTCCAGAGCCGACACCCATAACAAACAGATCGTAGTCGTACATATCACTTTACCCATTTTTNGATCGCGATAAGGTAGCATAGACGCGTTCAACAGGAAGAATGCTGGTGGAAATAAACTTAGTTCCTTTTCAACCCGTAAATTTNATCGATAGTTTTATCTGCAGTTTTGATACCAAGTGCGACTCATACAGCCCCGCCACGTTTAGTATTACTTATCATCTAACAGGCGATCTGCAATGGGTAAGATGGCCTGATGAAGAAGGCTTGCAGCATTTCTGCGACGAACTGTGGCGCCACACTTGTTTCGAGTATTTCATAGGCGCAGAGAAAAAATCGTCCTATTGTGAGGTTAATCAATCACCGAATGGTAACTGGGCCTGTTATGAGTTCAGTAACTACCGTAGCCGCATAATCAAATCTAATAAGTACTGCGCGAGCGGTTTNTATATCTCTCGGGATTCGCATGAATGTTACGCTCGTCTGGAAGTTCCATCGTACAGCACTCATAGCTTTNTCCTTGGAATTTCGACCGTCATTAGAGACATTGATGACCAGTTGCACTATTTTGCACACTCACATCCTGATAACGCACCAGATTTTCACGATCGCGCCCATCATCAATTGATCATGCTGGAAACTTTATGACGAGTTTTGCNTTTGGCATTGATANTTTATTAGCCGATCAACTCGCGATGCTAGATGGCAAACGAGTTGGATTGGTAGCGCATCCCGCGTCAATTACATCTACTGGAGAGCACTCCATTGATGCACTTTTGACCAGAGGCGTAGACGTAGTTCGCGCCTTTGGCCCACAACATGGCATGCGCGGAGATAAACAGGACAATATGATCGAGTCGACGGACTACGTAGATCCCAGACATCAGATTCCGATCATTAGCCTCTACGGGACGCATCGCTACCCAGAACCTTCCATGCTTGAAGACCTGGATATAGTGCTGTTCGACCTACAGGACATAGGCTGCCGCGTCTACACCTACATAACAACACTGCGATACTTTATCGACGTATGTGCACAGAACGATATTCCGCTTGTAGTTCTTGATCGGCCAAACCCGATCGGGAGACCAATTGATGGACTATTTCTTGTCGACGGTGAACAGAGTTTTGTTGGCTGCGATGTCATACCGATGCGCCATGGACTAACGATCGCTGAACTTGGAACATGGTTTGCTGACCGAATATCGGCCCCGCATCCCCAAGTGATCGCAATGCACGACTACGATCCGCAATCACCTCCCGGTTACGGCTGGCCTTTAGGCATTACACCCTGGGTTAATCCCAGCCCCAATGCCAGCAGTCTTAATATGACCCGCTGCTTTCCTGGCACTGTATTACTCGAAGGAACCACGCTTTCCGAAGGACGCGGTACTACTAACGCACTGGAAGTCATCGGCGCACCAGATTTTCCTGTAGACGAATTACTCCGCCTTGTCTCCGCCGAAAAAAATGTTCGCNTTCGGCCATGTTTCTTTTCCCCAACATTTCACAAACATGAACACCAACTTTGTCAAGGAATTCAGCTTCACACAGACTTTACGGAATACCAACATGAAAACTTTAAACCATTCCGGCTTGTTGCCAACATATTGAAGCATCTGCGACANCTTCGGCCCGATTACGATATTTGGCGTTACCACGAATATGAATACGAACAAGACAGGATACCTATTGACGTGATCAATGGTGGTCCGTTCCTGCGACAGTGGGTGGATGACGACCAAAGAGCATTTTCTGAACTCGACGACCTGCTAACCACAATGGCGTCAGAATGGGAGATATCTCGGCAGCCCTACCTCTTGTATTAGCCCCTTGATAGAATCGCCCCCTTTTCCTCGCTGGAGACAACAATGAGCAATGCATATCGAATAGCCGTTCTTCCAGGGGACGCCATTGGACCTGAAATTATGGCTCAGGCGGTACGTGTATTTGATGTGATGCAACGTCATCGAGACGTAGCCTTTGAACTGATCGAATGCCCCTTTGGGGCCGGCGCATACTTTTCTCATGGCAAAGGTTTTCCCGACGAGACGAAAGCCGTATGTGATGACGTAGATGCCATTCTCAAGGGACCTGTTGGGCTCAGCCATGAAGAGTCACAAAAGATTCCANTCGAAGAGCAGGCAGAGCGCGGCGCTATCCTTCCCTTAAGGGCAAGNTACAACACATTCGCTAACTTTCGCCCAATTTATCTCAGTCCAGATATGGCACATTTTTCGCCACTTAAATCAGAGATCGTTAAAGACGGCCTTGATATTCTGCTTATTCGCGAACTAGTGGGTGGTCTCTATTTCGGTGAAAAGGAAAGGGGGACCAACGACAACGGCTTGCGATACGTCAAGGAAGTTNTGGAATACGACGAAACGCAGATACGTCAGGTGCTTGAGGTGGCCTTCCAGCAGGCAATGCAACGCAAGAAACTTCTACATAACATTCATAAAAGTAACGTACTGATGTCCAGTGTCTTTTGGAATGAGGTCTTGGACGAAGTTCATGCCGATTTTCCGGAGGTGGAAGTTGTACACGTGCTCGTTGATGCTGCCGCGACGGCCATGTGTCTGAATCCCACACAATTCGACGTGATGGTCATGGAAAATATGTTCGGTGACATTCTAAGTGATCAGGCCGGCGGACTCCTCGGTTCCTTAGGCCTTATGCCATCGGCCTGTATTGGCCCCGAAAAGGCCTATTACGAACCATCTCATGGATCTGCACCCGATATTGCGGGTCAAAACATCGCTAACCCTTATTCGATGATTGGTTCAGTCGCTATGATGCTGGAAATGAGTTTTGGTATGAATGACGAGGCGCAAGCAATTTGGCGTGCTATGCAATCGGTATTCGAGGACGGGTTTTCAACTCCCGATCTGTCCAGCGGTGACGGTACAGAACTAGTATCAACCGACGTGTTCGGTGACAAGGTGATGGCGAAACTGGATGAGTTGCTAGCGAGCTAGCTTTTCCAATGCCACCTGCGAACAACGCTTGTACTAAAACTAGAGTTGAGAAACCGTGCTGGCGAAGCTTGTAACCATCACAAGAATAGACNGCCAACCCCAGCCGATAAATGCCCACATCACCCAGTGCCGTTCGAAAAGATCACCCAGTATATTGATGGCAGAATCGACAAAGAAAAATTTGAGTACGCCTAAAATCCATTTTTTCATATGTTATCTGCCGTTCTAGTGTAGGTTACTTAGTGCGAGCGCGAGTTTAGCGACTCTGCCCTGTTGCAGCAACCGGTGCGGGCAACTGCTTGAACTTCATCACGTCTGCGGATATTTTTTCATATATCTTATNCGCATTGACCTGTTCTTTGTACTGAACTCGCTTTGAAAACATAGTCACAGGAAAAACATAGTTATCAGTGTGACGCCATCTAAGTGCTTTGCTGATCCCAAGGTCATCCTCATAACTAACCCAGTGCAGCCCATGCTCCGCAACGAGAATATCACCAAAAATGATACCCATTGATTGCCACTCACGAACCTGATCACTAGTCAGGACCTTGCGGTCGATTACTTGCTGCAATATTGACAGATCTCTTTTATCACCAAATACCTCACGAATACCGAGTCGGCGGTACAGCAACTTGTTAAACTCTCTGCGTTCGCTAGAGAGTATGAATTGCTGACCGACATTCAGCTCGCGAACAATCACCTGAGTTTTTTCAGGAGCGTGTCTGAACTGATAGCGCTTCAGCTCTTCAGGTGAAAGCGATTGCACGGGATCCTCACTCGCGAGAATCGGAGGCATAAAGGCAATCAACAAGGNAANCAGCAACAAATAGTTCATACGCATCATTATGACATGTCATCACAGTGGTAAGCTTGAAAACGATGTTCATTAATATTTGGGTCTAATAATTGACGGAACTTATTGAGCGAATTCACCAATCTGCCGGTAGATTCTCACTAGCGATCACCGGTGGCGGAAGTCAGGCTATTAGCGATCTGCTTGCGGTACCAGGCGCTTCTGCAACCGTACTTGAAGCGACAGTTCCCTATCATGCATCTGCACTGACTGATTACCTTGGCCACACTCCTGAGAGTGCCGCCAGTGNGATAACCGCTAGAAATCTAGCCATGGCATCATGGCTTCGCGCGCGNGCCATCGCTAACAGGCACGATCAGATATACGGACTAGGCGCAGTCAGCGCCTTGTCCACTAATAGAGACCGACGCGGAGAAAACAGATGTTTCATTGCCATTCAATCGGCATTCCACACCAGCGAAATCAGTTTAATACTAGGCAAAGGAGGCCGTGAGCGCCGCGAAGAAGAACGACTCGTTGCCGATTTAATCCTTCACTATATGGCGAAGTCATGCGGTTTAGAGACTATGGTCCCGGAATTTCCTGAAACACCCGTGGAAAGAGAACATCAGGCATGTGATAAGTGGGCTCGGTTATTAATTGGAGACTTCGCTTCTACCGATTCCGGAAATCAACCACTCACATTATTTCCGGGCGCCTTCAATCCAATACATCGTGGTCACCAGGAAATGATTCCCTACGCGGAAAATCTTCTTGGAAGAAAAGTCAGCCTAGAGATTTCTATACGCAACGTAGACAAGCCCCCAATTGACTTCCTCGCTATGCAGGAACGTCAGGAACAACTGGAAGACTACCCCGTGATTTTCAGCAATGCTCCCACCTTTCTAGAAAAGGCACGTGTATTTCCGCAGTGTTNTTTTATCGTGGGAACAGACACCCTGCTNCGCATTGCAGACAAAAAGTATTATGGCGACGATGAAAATCAGATGATCGCTGCCATTGATGAAATGTATGACCTAGGGTGTCGGATGTTGGTATTCGGGCGAGAAGTTGGAGGACGGTTTCTAACCCTGGATGATTTAACCCTTCCGAATCGACTTAAACAGCTGTGCACTGGTGTCGGCGGAGATGAATTCCGCGAGGACATCTCCTCCAGTGCTATTCGTCGAGGCCTCTTGCGTGTGTAAGGTCTCTAGCATGTCAACACAAGATGAACTTTACGCTTACAGGTCCGACCTTTTCTCGCTTAACGACATCGCAGATCCCGGTATCGTTTAACGCGAACGTCTCAAATCTGATCAGACCCTGCTTCAAAATCGTCGAATCATTAAGCCCACGCCAAACCTCCGAGACATCAATTGAAATATCAACTTTTTGGGCGAGCTCCATGATTCAACCTTTTCCAATCAGATGTAGCATNAAAGCATATTCCATCGCATCTCTTCCATAACGATTGTAGCGGTCTGATGCACCACCATGACCCGTATCCATATCAACATCCAGTAGCAGAAGGTTATTATCAACCTTACGTCGTCGTAGTCGCGACACCCACTTCACAGGCTCAAAGTACTGCACCCGCGAATCATGCAAACCAGTTGTGACCAACATATTTGGGTACTCCTGACGGCGAACCTGATCATAAGGTGAATAGGACAGCATGTAATCGTAGTGTTCTTTGGTGAGAGGGTTCCCCCACTCCGAATACTCCCCTGGTGTTAGCGGAATTGATTCATCCAGCATAGTAGTCAAAAGATCNACAAAAGGAACGTGCGCAATGATTCCGCGGTACAACTCCGGTGCTTCATTCGCCACAACGCCCATGAGCAATCCGCCCGCCGATGTACCAGCAGCAAATATCGCGTCCGGGTCCACATACCCCTGTTCAGCAAGAGCANGGGTTCCATCGATAAAATCGNTAAAAGAGTTTTTCTTATGCAACAGCTTGCCACTCTCGTACCAATGCCGTCCCATTTCTTCTCCCCCACGCACATGAATGATGGCAATGACAAAGCCACGATCAAGCAGGGATAGGCGCTTCGGTTGGAAATCTGCCGGACTCGAATATCCGTACGCACCGTACGCAGTTAAGTAACCAGGATTAGCGGCCGGATCGAACTGATCTAGGCGATAAACAAGAGATACAGGAACTTCGATGCCATCACGAGCGGTAAAGAAAATTCGTTCTGACTGATAGTCTGAAACATCGAAATTGCCGACCACCTCACTTGTTTTAAGCAACCTCGATTGATTTTGAGACATATCGTATTCGACTATGCTAAACGGTGTCGTCAGGCTTGAGTAACTATATCGCAGCACGTTGGCATCAGGGTCAGGGTTAGTATGTATCCTTGCCGAATATGCGGGATCACTAAATCGGATAAAGCTCTCCTCGCCCGAGCGTATATCTGAAACACGAATCTGAGTCAGACCTCTATGTCGCTCCGCTAGCACAAGGTAGTCGTTGAAAACCTCGAAATCCTCCAACAACACATCATTCCTGTGTCTAACCACCTCTTCCCAGTGCCGCTTAGTCCCGATTTTCTCCTCGGTAACACGCATCAGTCTGAAGTTGTCCGCATCCCAGTTGGTCAACACATAAAAACTATCGTCGTGATGCCTAATCCTATATTCATGGTTAGCTTCACGCTCGAGAAACATTCGTGGAGGGTTGGTCGGGTGTTTAGCATCGAGCAGAAGTATTTCAGAGGCGTCGGCACTGGAATTGGAGATAATGATGTATTCGCCCGATCGGCTTGGGTATACGCTCGTATAAAAGGCTGTATCCATCTCTTCATTGACCAGNACATCAACACCTTGTCCAAGTTCACGCCGGTATACTTTGTGAGGCAATAGCGTTTCGGGATGTTTCGCTACGTAAAACAATGTTTTGTTATCGTCTCCCCAAGCAAGCGAGGAAGACACACCCGTTATTTCATCAGGCAGGAAGCTACCGTCATCGATATGTTTAATACGTATCCTAAACACACCACGGCTCATCTGGTCTTCCGCAAAGGCAAGGAAACTGTGGTCAGGACTNACACTGAAGTTACCTATCGCATAGTAGGTGCTGCCAATGGATAATGCGTTAACGTCCAGCAAAACAGTCTCTCTTGCTGTATCAAGGTTCTGACGTTTATATACCGGATACTGACCNCCTTTAAGGAATTCCTGGAAGTANAAAAAGTTATCTCGTNTGATAGGCACGGATTTATCNGTACTCGGCAGTCTCGATGAAAGCTCGTTGACTAACGCTTCCTGCAGCGCAGTTGTGTGTGCCAGCACTGTCCTTGTATAAGCGTTCTCCGAATCGAGTAGCGATAACACCTGTTTGTCCTCTCGGGTTTCGTCACGAATCCAGTAATACTCGTCAACTCTATCGTGGTCATGTGTAGTTAGCACAGTTTGTTGCATTGGTGCTACGGGCGGAGCTATGGCTGCCAGGGGATCTTCCTCCCGGGCGCAGGAGGCCAGAAAAACAATGACAATAACAAGGCAAGCGCGCATAACGATGGCTATATCGTAGAATGGCGCAAGAAAAACACCGAGTATCATTTAATTCAAGTCAAATTACCTTCTTGAGGCACGCCATGAGTAGTCTTTTAAACTTTTTTGGTATCGCGCTTCTTGTTTACGGATTGTTGACGGCGTTCGTCTACTGCACTCAGGACTCTCTGCTCTTCTATTCGTCGTCATCAGACCCTGACCTTGAACGTCGATATCAAGAATACAAGATCAGCTTTAACGCCGAAGAAGCGGAACTTCAGGGCTGGTTTATTCCTGGAAGTGATTCCGTTCGTCTAAACCTAGTTTTCTACGGCGGGAATGGTCAGGAGCTTTCAAGGAACATCGACAGTATTACTTCAATAGGTGACTACAACTACGTGTTCGTAAACTACCGAGGATACGGTTCTAGCACCGGTCAACCGTCCGAAAAACATCTTAAGTCAGATGCGTTGCTGATCCTCGATGTGCTCGCAGACCAGAAGAGAATTGAATTAGCCAACACAGTAATTATGGGNCGAAGTTTAGGAACTGGAGTTGCAACTTATGTNGCAGCTAATCGAAATATCAAAGGACTGGTGCTCATCTCACCGTTCAACAGTATTGAAGCGATAGCATCAGATATTTACTTCTACCTTCCCGTCAAATGGCTTATTCGACATCCTTTTCGATCAATCGACTACGTTTCTGATATTTCCGCACCAACGTTAATACTAAAGGCGGAGAATGATCGGGTAATTCCCGGATCCTATTCAGATTCATTAGCTAAAATGTGGCGGAGTCCGCTAAATATTGTCGAGCTCAAAGGCACGCATCATAACTACATAGAAACCCTGCAGTATTATGATGTCGTTAGAAGNTATCTTCAATCTCTATAGTGGATCAAAGCGAACAATGTGCCTCGGCGGGAAGCCCGTCATGATNCGAAAAGCAAGTCCTGCGTCATGATCACGTTGTACAGTGTCGTATTCGTCACCTGTTACTTCTATAGCAAGATAGTTCTTGGTTTCTCCATCTAACGTAACCTGGACGTTAGGGTTCTCCAGTACACGGTAATACCAGGCGCGGGGCCAATGATTGACTCTGACGTACAAAGTGTCATTGGTTACAAGCCCAGCTAATACTCGATCAAAAAAGTCTCCATTGTCATTCGTTGTGGTAAGCACGACCGTACCTTCAAACTCCGGCTGGTTATATCCAAGCAGCGATTCAAACGCAACAACGAGCAAGACATAGACAATTACAATTCTAGTAGCGACTTTTTTGAGAATTTTCATTTGTAACGGACTCTGGGGACCTGATGTTGGAAAGTATCTCAAATCCCACACTCGCGCTAGCTGTCTGTTGACCGCTTCAAATAACCGTGTTTATATATACTGTATATATAAACAGNATTTGTTANTNAGTGATAGTAAAGTGATGAGTTGTGGTGTGAATTGTGAGTAATCAGTAGTAGTAATCAATATGGGTGATTTAGAGAATCTTATGCAGAAAAGCGGACTCTGGCGCGCTTCCAGTATTNACTGCGAGTTCAGGCAAGGGTTACCTTCCGGNTTCACACTACTCGATAGCCATTTACCAGGCTCAGGATGGCCAGCAGATGGGGTCACAGAGCTTTTACATGATCGGTATGGCATCGGTGAACTGCGTCTGTTATCTCCTGCTCTGGCACGATTAAGCCAAGAACAATCACGCAGGATATTATTGGTTTCTCCCCCCTTCATTCCCTACCCTCAAGCATTACAGGCATTCGGCATTGATCTTTCTACATTGCTGGTAGTTCAACCCAAGAGTGACGCGGACATTCTTTGGACCATGGAGCAGGCACTCGCATCAAAGAGTTGTAGTGTAGTGCTCGCCTGGCCCANAAANATTCTCGACAAACAAATACGGCGTTTGCAGATCGCAAGCAAAGAGGGAAATACCTGGAACATCCTATTTCGAAAGGCGAGCGTGCGCTCTTCACCCGCAGAGTTGCGTATCCACCTGTCACCGGGGCATGTCCCACTTAGTTTTCATAGCGCCATCAACGTAAAGATACTTAAACAACGAGGAGGCTGGGAAAGTAATACTTTTAGAATTGATTTTGATGACAATCTCAATCAGCAAACACCAGACTTTTCCGAGCTGTTTATTAGTCCTCCCACTATCAAAGATGAATCAAAAATATTGCAACAACCTGTGGCTTTGCCTGCAATTCCAGCAGCTACCGGTTGAGATCTTCACCAGAGAGAGAACCAACAAACCAGTAGTTATAACTGCAAGGCAACGTATTGTTCACACGAATCAGGTTGCCTCAGCATCAGGTATTCGCATCGGTAGCANCGTAAACACAGCCTATATTCTAGCTGGCGACCTGGTTTGTTTCGAAAGGGACGAGGAAAAAGAATTCGAGACTCTACAACGCCTAGCCCAATGGGCATACCAATTCACACCCAATGTCTCAGTTAAAGCACCTGACAGTTTACTATTGGATATTAAATCATCACTAAAGCTGTTCGATGGTATAGAAAATATAAAAACAAACATCCATCAGGGACTGCAGCGCCTAGGGTACTCGGCAATGCTAGGGGTACACCAAACTCCTCTTGCAGCCCTTCTCACCGCAAAGACAGTTACTGCGAAGACTACATTAACTGAAACAACCGTAGATAAGCTCGATATTGATCAACAAATTATTGAGGGGTTACAACGAATGGGCGTGCATTCCCTAGCGGATATTCTTGATCTGCCACAAAGTGGTCTGGCGCGACGCTTCGGCACTTTGCTCATCGACTACCTGCAGCGTCTGATGGGCGAAAAAGCAGATCCACAACAATTCATCAGTGCGCGAACAGACTTCTCAAGCGAGATCACTTTTCTCTCTGACATCACCAATCTTGAATCCCTAATCTTTCCAATTCGAAGACTATTACAAGAGTTGTGTGATTTTCTTGTTGCTCGTCAGCTCAAAGTCAATAATTTCACATTCAAGCTTTCTCATCGAGGACACTCACCCAAATGTTTCAGCATTTACCTTGCTGAACCGGAAAGTGATGTGAGCATGTTTTTATTACCAAGCCAGCTGCATTTGGAAAAGATTCATGATGTACAGGAAGTTGACTCTCTTACCCTGAGAGCTGATCGTTTTTTCTCCGCGACATCACTTTCCGGCGACCTATTTCAGGGCACCCGATTTCAGCAAAAAGATGGCCGGATAGCTGGGCTCCCTGATCGAGAAAACAATAATCACCTGTTTAATATACTCCGCGCCCGACTTGGACCTGATGCCTGCTTCGGGTTAGCTGAAGCCAACGACCATCGACCGGAAAAGGCATGGAAGATTGTTTCACAAAACATGCAGAGTAAGCGAAAGGAAAGTTCCTCTGGCAAGAACCTCAGACCNATGTTTCTGCTACCCAAACCCAGACGCCTGCAGCTAAATGACGGTCNGCCCTGGTTCAACGGCAGCTTACGGTTGTTGCAGGGGCCAGAGCGAATTGATTACGGCTGGTGGGATTACAACGTATGTAGAGATTATTTTGTAGCCANACACACAACCGGTAGTTTTTACTGGATCTTNCAAGAGCAAAACCACCACCAACAACAGCGGCAATGGTTTTTACACGGAATCTTTTCTTAGCAGACATGCTTTAGAACAAGTGACATAATCTGTGCTTCTACAAATCCCGGAGCCAAGCTATGAGTAAGCTTTACGAACTAAAGATGGATTCTATTATCGGAGAACCGATCGCCCTCTCTGATTTTCGCGACCAGGCGCTGTTAATTGTTAACCTCGCAAGCCAGTGAGGACTGACCCCACAGTACGCAGGTCTGCGTACATTGCATGAGCAAGGCGCTGTTCAGGTATTAGGTTTCCCCTGCAATCAATTCGGCGCTCAGGAACCGGGGACTAACGCCGAAATTCTGGAATTTTCTAGGTCAAATTACGNTGCAAACTTTCCCATGTTTTCAAAGATTGAAGTAAATGGAGAAAACGCCTGTGAACTTTACCAATGGTTGAAATCGGAAAAAGCAGATGCTGAGGGGAAGACAGATATCTCNTGGAATTTTACTAAATTCCTTATCGGAAAAGATGGTAGCGTGGTTGAGCGTTTCGAGCCTCAAACAAAACCAGAAGAAATAGACGCACAATTAAGTAATTTACTGTAGTCCGAGTTCTATCACATAGTTAACCAACTCATCACCATATTTGGCCGCAAACCCGTGTTGGAGGTGCTCCAGTCCAACCAGACGGNAGTCCGGCTGCATGTAGCTAAAGGAATAAAGCAAACCGGAATCCTCGAGCAGATTATAAAGCTTGCTGATTCCCATAACGTCGAAATCAAGCATCATACTCGACGGCAACTATCTTACATATCTAAAAATAGCCGTCAGGACCAGGGCGTCGCGCTGGATCTGCACGCTCCCAATCTTGGACGCATTGAGAGTCTGCCCCGCGATGCTACTCAATTACTAGCGTTGGACGGCATCACNAANCCACAGAANCTGGGCATCATCATCCGATCGGTNGCCGCCTCCCCTTTGGACGGTTTAATATTGCCAACCAAAGGCAACGCCCCTATCGGNCCTCTAGTCTACAAAACAAGTGCTGGCACCGTCGTCAAGGCCAAGATTTATCAAAGTGAAACTCTTGAAAGTGCCATCTCTTTCTTGAAGCAGCACAACTTTACGCTTTACGGTCTTTCGGGCCAGGGATCGCAACCTTTGAACTTCATTGATGTCGAAAAACACTCAGTGTTTATCCTGGGAAATGAATCAGAAGGGCTGGCACCACAGACCGAGGCAATGTGTGACCAACTAATCCACATTCCGATGGCTAACGAAGTAGANTCAATAAATGTGAGTGCAGCTGCAACTCTGGTGGCATTTCGGCACCTTTTTTAGTTTGTGTAGTGTAGGCCAGGTTGTATTGACTATTATGAGCGGGTATCGTTGCGCCACACCTGTCACAGGTGGCTTTTCAAGAATAGAAACAGATATGAAACGAGTTTGGACAGTTCTCTCATTACTGCTGGTATTGAGTGGATGTGGTAGTGAAGATGGATTCAATGAAGAAGATCTGCGAATACCTTCGGGCTTCGTGCGTGTTATTCATGCTATGGTCGACGCACCAAGATTAACGATCGAAATCCAGACGCAACGTCTACCCAGGTTGAACTTCGGAGAATCCATCCCATATCAACCAGCAATTCCCGAAATAGATAGGGATCTTGACATAAGCTTCTTCAATGGGGTTGACGAAACCTCAGTTCTAACGCGAACCATCAACGTACCAAACAATAGCCTATACACCATTGTGATTGGTGGTACGCTCGCGGCACCTGAGTTGACCACTATCGTCAATGAACAGCCACAACCCGGTGGCAATGTTACGGTGCAGATCTTCAACGGGTCGGTAAACACGTCTGAATCATATAATGTTTTTCTGACTTCAGGTGAGGAACTCGCCACAACGCCAACGGCGCAGCTGTCGCAGTTCCAGATCTCCCAGCCACTGTCTCGCANGCCGNCTTCAGATTACCGGATTCAGTTCGCCGAGACGGGCAGTGATGAAATCTTATGGGATTCCGGGACATTCGAGATCTTGGACGCCAGCGCTAATCCGCTCTTTCTGATCCTGGACAACTTCGGTACTGGTCCTAATCAGGTAAGAATGGTCGGCTTTGACAACACAACCATCTCATTTCCTGAAGATCAGACGCTCAGTGCAGTGCGCGTTGCTCACATGATTGCANACGAAGCTCCACTAGATCTGTTTATTGACTCACAGATGATTGCAGAGGCAATAAGTTTTCAGGAAGTAAGCGAAATACAGTACATCTCGCCCGGAGAGAAGGTTTTTTCGATAACCCACACAGAGGATCCAGAGAACATTATTCTGGAGCAGGCAGTTATAGTAACTCCAGGCAATTACCACACTCTAGCAGTCTTTAACACCGCTGAAGATCCTCTTGTAGCCGCCAACATTGACCAGTTTCGAAGAGTTAACCAGGGAATGACCCTTAGTGTCAGTGCCTTCTCTGCTACAGTTGGTCCAATAAACACCTTCTTGATCAGATCAGGTGAGAACCGTGAAGATTTCGCACCGATATCCCAACAGTCTTACGGAGAAACAACAATCTTCACGGTACCCGAAAACAATTACGATCTATTCATTAACTCTGCGCAAACAAATATCGAAGCAGCCGGTCCATTAGCAATACCTGGAGCAAGTCAGGCTCTATATAGAGTTTACGTTACGGACCAAGCTGGGGGCGGAAGTCCTGTACAATTAATCTTAGGTGATGATCTGAATCCACCATTTCATCCCTGACGAGGCATAGCATGACAACTGTCAACTCTGTCACTGGACCAATTTCTACTGACGACCTGGGATTTACGCTCATGCACGAGCACGTCATGGTAAGTGCGAGCGGCCTGTACGACTCTTATCCTGACCTACTGGGGCCTGACCGGGAAGACAGAGCAGTCAAGGCATTGGTCGACGCCAGGGAAGGAGGCGTTGATACTATGATCGACGCGACCACCTTTGACCTTGGCCGCAAAGCGCCCTTGCTTGCTGAAGTATCTAAACGTTCTGGCGTTAATATCATTAACGTAACAGGATGGTGGCTCGATGTCCCCCGCTTTCTCGCTGGCGTGTCTGTTGCCCAGATGACCAAGGAGTTCATTCGGGACGTTGAGGAAGGTTTTCGTGGAACCGACATCAAGGCGGGCCTGCTAAAATGTGCGGCTGACTTTGAAGGCGTTACACCACCCCTGGAAGTAATGGCACGCGCAGTCGCGAGAGCACATATCGAAACCGGGCTGCCTATCATGGTGCACTCCTATCCAACTGGTCAGTTAGCACGTAGACAGATTTCAATTCTCAAAGAAGAAGGAGTTGATCTAACCCGCGTGAAAATTGATCATTCGAACGATACGACTGATATCGAGTATCTAAAATGGATTCTAGATCAAGGTTGTTATCTTGGTATGGATCGATACCCAGGACGTCTGGTAAGCCCCCATATGCGAACGATGACTTTGAAGACTCTGATTGAAGAAGGATATACGGATAGACTTTGTCCATCCCACGATTGCATTTGTCTTGGCGTGCTAAAACAACGAGAGGACGGCAGCATGCCCCACGAGCANGAATTCTCGCTGCGAAATCCTCANAAATATTTATATATGAAGCGAAAAGTGATCCCCGAATTGCAGGAAATGGGTGTTTCCAATGCAGCTATCGACACGCTTTTCGTCGAGAATCCACGGCGTTTTCTTAGTGGAGAATAGTTAACAGGGTCACATTCCCGGTAATATCTCCACCGTCCATACTAATTGTTGTACCGTTTGTTTTTTAGCGTGCGAATATTCTTTGCCCAGTCGTTACCTTAGACGACATGAAAACATTCACACACCAAATATTATTAATTGCTCTCATAANCTATGCATGCCTTGGAACCACATCGCAGATTTACAAATGCGTAGANGACGCGGGTATTGTTTCTTTTGGAAACACCCCCTACCTAGGGGANATAGTAAATCCCAAGAGATATGACAAGAAAGANTCTGTGAANNAACGAATGGGCAGGATATCCAGTATNGATGCGCAAATTGTNCGCTTACAGCGTGAAATATGCGACCTAAGACTAAACCTTGATTACCAGTTGAAACGGACTNAGCAAATTGATCAGCAACAACAGCTAAGAGAACAGTTCCAAAGTCAAACGACGGAACTATTAGATACGCTGTCGCAACTAAGGAATGATTGTGGCGAACTGGTCGATGATGCGGTGAAAATACTCATGGCAAAGAAAAACTCCTAACCTAAACCGCACGTTGCGCGCAACACCAGTATGTTGTATATATTTAATACTGTACATATAAACAGTATTAATTATGACGTCCTATGCAGAGCTGCACTGTATCAGCAACTATTCCTTTTTACGGGGGGCATCTCATCCCGAAGAACTAGTCCTGCAGGCTTCAGTATTGGGGTATAGGGCACTGGCCATTACTGATGAGTGTTCGATGGCTGGTATCGTTAAGGCACATGTCGCCGCCAAAACATGCGGGCTCAAGCTCATTGTCGGGAGCGAATTTCATCTAGAAGAGAATATTTGCATTGTTCTACTTGCCCCTACCAGAATCGCTTACGGGCAAATTTGTAATCTTATTACCATTGGTCGTCGTCGGGCAGAGAAAGGAAACTATCGCCTCTCCCTTAAGGACCTGGAGTTCAGCTGCAGTGAATGTCTGGCATTATTCATACCTACTCCAGAGAAGCACCCGATCCAACCTGCTCAGATACTAATTTTAAAGTCGCTATTTGAGGATCGTTTGTGGATTAGCCTTGAGCTATTTCCCGATGGAAAAGCCCTATCGCAATTCGAGCACGCTATCGATTTATCGAAGACTTACCAATTACCACTGACAGCAAGTGGCGATATCCATATGCATATTGCTGATCGTAAAGCACTACTGGATGTCATATCCGCAGTGCGGATGAAACAATCAGTACAACTAGCAGGACGCCTCCTATTCAGCAACAGAGAGAAACATCTGCGTTCATTATCCCTGCTGGATAAGCTTTACCCGAAAAAGCTACTGGACACATCTATACATATAGCTGATCGCTGCCAGTTCTCCCTCGATGAGCTACGTTACGAATATCCNAAAGAGCTTGTTCCNCCTCATCTGACACCAGCAGCTTATTTACAACAACTGGTGGAAATGGGCGCTGTAAAACGTTGGCAAAACGNCACACCTAACCACGTAAAGACCCTCATCGAAAAAGAGTTAACCCTGATCGCTGAACTACAGTACGAATATTATTTCCTGACAGTTTTCGATATCGTACATTTTGCACGCAGCCAGGGAATTCTGTGTCAGGGACGAGGATCTGCAGCTAACAGTGCTGTTTGCTATTGCCTTGAAATTACCGAAGTAGATCCTTCCCGCATTAACCTTTTGTTTGAGCGGTTCATATCTAAGGAGCGTAATGAACCTCCAGACATTGATGTCGATTTCGAGCATGAGCGCCGCGAAGAAATCATTCAATATATCTATAAGAAATATGGCCGACATCGTTCAGCCATAGCAGCAACAGTGGTTACCTATCGTCCTAAAAGTGCCATTCGTGATGTAGGAAAAGCGCTCGGCATGGACTCACAATTAGTAGACCACCTGGCTAAATCGTTATCCTGGTGGGATAAACGAGAAGAGCTCCAGGATCGTTTTTCTGAAGCAGGTGTCAATTCTCGAAGCCCAGTTGTTAATCAATTTTTGTCTCTAGTTAATCAAATACTCGGGTTTCCTCGTCATTTATCACAGCATGTCGGAGGCTTTGTTATCTCAAGTGGCCCTCTTTCCCAACTGGTACCTGTGGAAAACGCCACCATGGAAGACCGTACGATCATCCAGTGGGACAAGGATGATTTGAAATCATTAGGCCTACTCAAAATCGATGTGCTGGCGCTTGGTATGCTGACATCAATTCGCAAGAGCCTGGATTTAATCAATACATATCGCCAGACCACACTAACGCTCGCACAAATTCCGCCGGAAGACTCTGAGACATACAAAATGCTACAAAAAGGAGACAGCGTAGGAGTGTTTCAGGTTGAATCCAGAGCCCAGATTTCGATGCTACCGCGCCTAAAGCCAAATTGCTTCTACGATCTGGTTATTGAAGTTGCCATCGTTAGGCCAGGACCAATTCAGGGAAATATGGTACACCCCTACCTGCGACGGCGTAATAAAGAAGAGCCGGTGTCTTATGCCAATAGTGCAGTCAAAGAAGTTTTAGAGCGTACACTTGGCGTCCCCATCTTTCAGGAACAGGTGATAAAACTGGCTGTAGTAGCCGCGGGGTTTACTCCGGGCGAAGCAGACCAGTTGCGCCGTGCTATGGCAGCCTGGAAACGACGCGGGGGAATGGAAAAATTTCAGCAGAAGTTGATAGATGGAATGTTACAACGAGGTCATGAAAGAGAATTTGCTGAGAGAATTTTTGAACAAATCAAAGGATTCGGTGAATATGGTTTTCCAGAATCTCATGCTGCGAGCTTTGCTCTATTGGTCTACGCCTCCGCTTGGCTAAAGCGACATGAACCTGCCGCATTCTACTGTGGCCTGCTTAACAGTCAGCCAATGGGGTTTTATTCACCATCCCAACTGATTCAAGATGCACAGCGTCATCAGGTTGAAGTTCTTCCCGTAGATATCCTGTATAGCGAATGGGAATCAACATTGACTGGTCATACAAACACACCTGCAATACGCTTGGGCTTCCAGAGGATTAAAGGACTTCGTAAAGAAGCAACCCTTCGAATCATTCAAGCAAGAAAGCAAAAAACAATACAGAGTGTTCAGGACATTTCTACCAGAGCAAAACTGGACCGTGGAGATCTTTCGAAACTGACAGAAGGCGGCGCATTTAAACAATTGTCAGGTCATCGGTATCAAACTCACTGGGACGTTCAGGGTATCCTTTCAAATACTCCACTCATCGATCATGTCGCTGACAAAGAAAAGCAGTATCGGGTCACACGATCCCCTTCGGAACCTGACGATTTGCGTGCTGACTATACAACTCTTGGACTGACCTTAGGGCGACACCCCATGGCACTACTTCGTGATTATGGAGAACCATTTGATCAATGCCATACAGCATGTGACCTTGAAACGGTAAGACATGGACGTATGGTCCAGGTATCAGGTATCGTAACGGGCAGACAACGTCCTGGGTCCGCATCCGGGGTTATCTTCCTCACTCTTGAAGATGAAACTAACAACATCAATGTGGTTATCTGGAAACGAATATTTGAGCGTTTTCGTGTAGCAGTTGTACAGGGACGACTGCTGTTAATCAAAGGAATCGTAGAAAGAGAGGCATCGGTGATCCATGTGATTGCGGGACATGTCACTGACCTAAGCCGCCATTTTGAGCACTTCTCATTGCGCTCAAGAGACTTTCGTTAACCAGTAAAAACACTACAGTAGCATTCTTACGTACTTAAAACTCTGACCGCTTATGGCTCGTTCTAAAAAATAACGATCAGCTTAAACCTTCAACNAAAGTGATGGTCGTCAGTTCTTTCGCACTGGCACCTCACGGTNGTTAGAGGATACCGAAAACCCCCAAGCTTGTTGAGCACGCAGATGTACAGGAAATGGCTCACGCAATAGGCACTGTCATGACAACTGGCGTTATATCTCGACGNAAATGGCCCAACAACTTGCGCGAGGATAGTAAACAGTTATCGATACCAGATCCTTGGCAAAGTACAAACACGCAACGATATGGAATTAACCAAGCTAGCTGTAAAACATGACCTAATGTATTTCGAAAATTAAACCCGGATCTAATTTAACTAATTGCATACAGGCTTCAACACAGAAGTTAAATCAGCAACAATCATCTCACGCTTTTTTCGACTTGCATTCATATGGAAGGATATTCGATTGTAGTTTTCGGCATCCAAATCAGTCTGACTTGGATGCTCTTTGAGCAAAGGGTGAATATTGTCTGTTTCGCCCACAAAGATACAACGTTCTCCGTCATCACTCACCTCTGAAATAACATATACACCTGGAATGAAATCATTGAACTGCATATCCTTGGTGTACACGTTGAGGTGATAAGCTGTACCTGATTTACCTGTAACTGTATTTTCACCTACTTTAGGCATGCTGTTCTCCCTCAAAGTTTTCACAGAGGATATTTTGCCAAGCACAAAAGTACAACTCACATTCTATGGTTGAAAGCGAAAATTTAACTGAGGGCTCAATATCCCGACACATAGTTCGGCTATCCGGCGTAATGATCGTCGGATTTATCGCTATGACCCTGGCTCAGCTAGTCGAGATCTTTTACCTCGGTGTCGTAGGACTCGACGCCCTCGCCGCAATCACCTACTCGTTTCCGCTCACCATGTCATTAACAGCATTTATCAGGGGTATTGGTATTGGGGCTTCTTCGATAGTGGCACGCGCCTTGGGTGAAGCCAATAGACATATTGCTGCAGTTACAACTACCCATTGTTGGCTGTTGATTATCATCGTCACCATGACTTTCACTATTGTCGGATTTTACTTCGCAGAAACAATATTCCGAACAATGGGCGCAAGAGGTGAAGTTCTTAGTCTGGCGACAACATACACACAAATCTGGCTGATTGGATACCCAATGATCGGTATGGCTATGGTAACTAACGGAGTCATTCGATCTTTTGGCAACGCCAGTTATTCCGCCTCTATTATGTTGAGTGCACCGATTTTACAGGTCGTACTCGGTCCATTATTGATCTTTGGACTCTTGGGTCTGCCTGAACTTGGACTTATCGGTGCTGCAGTAATAGCAGTTATTGGAGGCGCCTGCCAATTTTCGATTGGATGCTACTGGTACTTTCTTCGGGAAAAACTATTTCGTCACGAAGTCAAGTCTTTGTGGGTCTCTTGTCGTGAGATTCTGCACGTAGGCATACCTGCTGCTTCTACCAATCTTATCCAGCCATTCTCAACCGGCGTAACTACATGGCTACTATCCGGATACGGCGTCACCATTGTTGCAGGCTTCGGCGTAGCGAGCCGAATTGAGTCAGTAGTAGCTATGGTAACCGTTGGATTTGCAACGAGCATTGTGCCAATTGTAGGACAGAACTGGGGGGCAGAACGATTTGAGAGAGTATACGAAACACTAAAGACCTCCTACCTGGCTTGNCACGCCTGGGGACTGTTATCAGCCATCAGCATGTGGATGGGTGCAGAATTTCTGGTTCGACTCATCAGTGACGATGAACAGATTGTCGAAAGCGCTGTTTGGTTTCTCTATATCGTACCGATCAGCGTTGGCTTCATGGGGATGATCAACATAGCAACCCACTCATTTAACGCACTGCGTAATCCTGGACCGGCACTTATCTTGTCGCTTGCAAGACTCCTGATTNTCTACGTGCCCCTAGCTATTCTCTTAGGTTTTTGGTTNAGCTATCAGGGCATCTTCGTTGCCATTGCACTTAGTAATGTGATGGTTGGCGTGATAGCGCTGATTTGGAATAATAGAGTATTGACTACCCGCGTAGCACAACTCTCGTGTTAACCAACCCTGGCGCATCCTGCCTATCAATTGAGATCTGCTCGACAGAAATACCCTGCCGATCATTAAGTCGCTCGATCCAATTGATGAATTCATTAAAGGGTACGTTATCGATCCAAATACTGACTGCCGAGTCACCTTCTGGCTGGATACGATTCAGCGTTATACCCAATTGACGAGCCGAATTGGATACCTCCGTGATCAAGGATTGTCCTGTAGCTCGCACAACCTTCGTTCCTGCAGCAGCGCGGGCCTGTTTTTCGCTCGCACGCATGTATTGAATCAAACTGAACTGAGTATCACGCTTAAGGAGACTGGATTCGTAGTAACTATTGATCGGGGCCCATACCGCCAAATAGAGTACGAGCGCCCCCAGGAAAACCACTAACAGCAATAGCAAATACCTTTCACGACTTTCCAGAGCATTAACCTTATCCAGATAGAGGCTGAGTTTTTCTGACAATGCCATCATGCCCCACCAAAGCCCCTGATCTTAATGCTGCCACGAACGGAATCCTCATACTGGGAGATGGTCCCTATATCTGCATCTAACCCAACCTTATTCAAGGTCTGAGAAAATTGAACTAGATGATCAGACTGCGTTGCTGTTAATTGCAATATCAAATCCCCACGACTCTCGTTGTAGTTAATGTTATTCACTACAAGCTTCGATCCAGGCAAATGCGCCACAGTATCACGAAACAGTGGTAAAAATTCTCCATCCGCCACTGACCCCGAGCCGCTTACATGAGCGTTCCATCGCCTACGAATATCTCGAATATTACGATCACGCGGAAATATATCCTGATATAAAATTTTCGCCTCCTGCTCATATTGGGTACCCATCACATCAAGATAGATACCCTGCACAAACACCAGAGATATATGCAGCACGAAAGTACACGCTGCCAGGATAGCAGCGGAACGCCATATGTGCTGATTACCTTGCACCTCTTTACTTACTCGAAACTCCCCTTGAAGCAGATTCAGTTCAGAACCCTGATAGTTATCAGCAAGGACTCTCAAGTCATTATTGGCTTCTGGATGAATAGTTACTGAGGCGTTGACTTCAATCTGTGCTATTTCCATCTTCAATTGATCGATGGCAGACTCTGTTCCATAAATGTCAACATTTCCTGGTTCTTGAATTAGCCCAACGGCCAATGCCAATTGATCTGACGGCACACAGATTCCGGTGCCATCGGGAGGTCGAATATGTGCTTTGTTGCTTTCAATCGTGACGACGGTCCCATCGCTGTTGCGGGCAAGCAATGTATCAACCGTCATCAAATTGGGTTCCACACCGATGTCATCTAGTGCCGACAAGTACTTTCGCATTTCCTCAAGGGTATTTATCGCGACAGAAAACTCACCAGCGGCATTCTTCTCCCCTAACGCAAAATGACATTCATCAACATCCACCGCCAGCTTTTCTTCGACAACGTATGGCAGCGCCTGAACAATTTGACGGGCTTGACGACTGGGTACCGCAGCGCTTGTGAGCAACACATGATTGCCCGGAATAAGCGCTACTGTATCTCCACTCCAGGAAATATCCTTGATAGCGCTGGCAATAGCCTCAAAAGAACCAGACCCATGCGCTGGCTCAGAGCTTGAGGTATACCACTCGCACACTTCATCTAGTCGAATAAACAGTGTCATTGATTAAACCTGATTCTCTTCAAGCGCGACGTTAGGAAATACCTTTCTAGACAGGTTGCGGAAGATGACCGATAGCGTCCCGTCAAAATTCCTTTGAATAATGCTTGTAAGATAGCCATACCGTTCCAGATATCGGGAACGTACCCGGACTTCAAAAAAACTGGATTGTACACTAAGACCCGTTTCCTTAACCCCTAAACCTGCAACGTAAGACGACTTAAGAAACTCAGTAACAGATTCATATCCTTGTTGTGCCTCCCGCTCGTTGATCAACTCACTACTGGCCTCACTAGTGAGTTGTCGTGACACACTCTGCAAAACTCCTGCATCGGCAGTATTCACATTGATTGGTGTCGCTGCCTCGGGTAAAGCACTGAGGTACGGTTGCAATTGCTCAAACGTATCGGCATCCATATCTAACAGTAATCTTAATTCAGTCAGATCAATATAGGCCTGCCCTCCCGAACGATAGGGCAGCTCAAGGCCGAGGTAATCGTAGTCCTCGGCACCAAGGGGACGGGTCGAAATATCATCGTCTATCCAGTCAATAGCACGATCCAAATACATTGAGTCTGAGCCAACCAATTGCAGTAACTGAGAAAAACGAAGTTGTGCATTTCTGCCCGCATCACCTGCCAGGGCCAACGAGTTGATATTGAAGCGACCTTGAAGGTCATTTATCTCTACCGAGACATCGCCATCCTCAAATTCAAAAAAGAGTTCCTTATCTGCCCAATCCTCCTGCAGGTGATCCACTTCAGGGGCATTCTTGAAGTCCTGCCACAGAATCTGCCGCGCCAACTCTTCACCACCAAGCGCATACTGCGCAGCCTGCGCCTGATCGTATACGTTTCGTGCTTTATGGATAGTAAGGTTTTGATGCCTAATCATCGATACCGACAATACGGTCGCAATCACCACTACGAGTAACACCGAAATTAATGCGACACCCTGCTGTCTCATGGTCGACCTCTAGCATCCAGAGGATAGCCAACAGGAACACCTACCTGTGAATCTTGGTCTTGAACAGATTCCTGATCCCGCTCCCCGCCTGAGCGACCACGTAGTGGCTGTGGCGGATCAGGCATGGCATAGACACGGCGAATTTCACCAACAGACTTAACGTTCATTATAATCTCCAGTCCCCTTGGCAAAACTTGATTCGAATCGAGCCCCGGCCAAACATCAGTCGTCTCTCCCTCTGCGTCCACCACGTTGGCGCTAAAACCCTGTATGCTTTCAAGCAACACCTGAGAACGAGGCTCGGAATCTTCGGCGCGGTCAAGAACCAACCAAAAGTATCTATACAATGTTTCATCTTCTATCCCGTATGCAACACGCTGTACTTCACTGCGTTGATGGCGCGCCGGATTGTTCCATCCCGTCCGCGTCAACTCAAGCACATAGGTATCCTGACCGACAAGCAGTGGCCCAATTGGCTCACCGTACTCATCCCTGATTCCTCTGGGTATAACCTGTGTAACGTCACGATGAATGACGGTCAACGCACGCGATATATCATCAACGGTCTCATTCACTACCCTTACTCTCGATTGCGTATCAATCACTGAGCGCAACATTTGATTAGCGCCCAGACCAATAACGGCAAAGATTGAAATTGCCACCAGCACCTCAAGGAGCGTAAAACCGCATGTACGACCATTCATTCTAGTAACGACCCAGAAAGCCGGTCAGTTGTGCAATAGGAACGTCAAGATCTGCATCGTCGAAGACCACCACCTCAATGCGTCGCATCAGCTCATTCTCAGTATTCGAAACATCAACCTCGACCCGCCATTCTCGATCCGCCATCGTTACCGAAGATCGATCGACGCCTATGCTCGGGAAGTGTTCTTCTCCTCGGAGCAGCATGCGATACTCCTGCAATTCATTTTCTGCAATCCACTGCGCGATTAATCGCTCCTTTAACATCCGCGACTGGCTGATGGACTGGGTGGCATTCTTCAAAACTGTAGTCGATACAATGGCAAAAATTGCCATCGCAATCATGATCTCAACTAGGGTAAAGCCCTTAATCTTTCGCCCAATCAACATCGCTATAGCCATCTGAAGTCAAGGTTTTTTCAAGCACGCGGTTGCCTGCATGGGACATGCGAAGATCAAAAGACGTTATCTCGCCACTAGAGAGAATAAGCACCGGGGGTGCATCCTCCGCCAGAACATCTAATGTTTTACCTTCAACTTCAAGAAAAAGTCTTATTTCTGCCGGCAGTTCCCTCGAATTGAAAGGTGGTTCCGTTAGCAATTGCCATTCTTCATATCGCGCATCGTATAGGTAAAAGCTGTAGCCAAAATGACTACCCGCCTCAAGCAGGTTAATCTCGAACCCATAGTCATTCGACTGGAGGACCGCTTCTTCTCCCAGCATTCGAACCACGGCTTTCAGGCGCTCGGACTCATGGTCAAAAGAGTCGGTCTGGGTGAACGTCGGCAGACTGATGACCGCAATGCCCGTCATGATTGACACGACGAACAGAACGATAAGAACTTCGAGTAGGGTAAAGCCCTGCTTTCTAAAGCTCAGATAGGAGAATGTCAGCANCAACATCCTTACCACCCTCTTTTCGGTCCGCACCGTAAGAATAAACCTCCATGGAACGGTCCTCACTGAAAAACAAATAAGGTTCCCCCCAAGGGTCTATCGGTATTTTTTTAAGATAGCCGTTGGCATTCCATCTTCGAGGTTCCGGATAGCCACTAGGTTCACTAACCAGTGCTTCTAATCCCTGATCTGTACTTGGGTAATAACCATTATCAAGTCGGTATAACTCCAATGCATTTCCAATCTGTTGTATATCTGTAACAGCCGCGGTTACCCTCGCCTCATCAGGACGACCTATCATATTTGGAACAATCAACGCGCCAAGAATCCCAAGAATGACCACCACAACCATCACTTCTATCAAAGTGAATCCACCGGTGCTTTTAGCGTTTGTATACATGTTCNATTTCCTATGTATTAGATATCGCTACGCAATTGTCATATTACCAGCTGATTGAGATTGATAATGGGCAGAAGTATTGCCATGACGATGGTAAACACCGCCCCACCCATAATAATCAACATCATTGGTCCAAACAGGCTTAATAAGACGCCCATTAAAGACTCCACGTCCTGTTGCATGTAGCTCGCAACTTTTTGCAACATACCGTCAAGCTCTCCACTCGCCTCTCCGCTGGCGATCATATGCAGCATCATAGGTGGAAAATATCCGCTTTGATCAAGGGCAACGTTTAGNGCCGAACCCTCGCTCACGCTGACTGTCGCCTCCGATACCTTTTGCTTCAACCATGCATTGGACAGTACTTCACCAGCGATTCGTAACGCCTCAACAAGCGGGACACCACTTGACGACAAAATTGCTAAGGTACTGGAAAACTGTGCAGTATTGATGCCTCTGCTCAACTTCGCAAAAATTGGAATATGCAATAATCTCCGGTGATACGTCAGCCGAACTGATGGAATAGAAAGAATATGTCGACAGGCAACTACAACAACAATGGTCAGGACAAGAATAAGCAACCCATAGGATGCAACAAAGTCACTAAGCGCAATAATAATGTGCGTCAATAGAGGNAATTGTTGCCCCGTATCCGCAAANACCTCAACAATATCAGGCACCACATATCCAAGAAGGCCCGCCAGTATTGCAATCGTTAGCAANAACANTATCACAGGGTAAACCAATGCCTGNTGTATACGTGAGCGCGCCTGTTGCTGCGTTTCCGTAAAGTCTGCGAGNCGGTTAAGAACAAGATCCANATGCCCTGCAGATTCTCCCGCTGCGACCGTCGCACGATACAGGTCCGGAAAAGCACTCGGATAGTCGGCAAGACTGTTCGCGAAGGAGTATCCCTCCATAACCCTGGACCGNACTGCAACCAGCATCTTATGTGTGCGAGGACTTTCAGATTGCTTGGAAACTGCTAACAACGCCTCCTCAATCGGCAGGCCAGCGGCTATCAATGTAGCCATTTGCCTCGTNACTAGTGCCCTCTCGCTTATAGACAGTGATGGTGTAAACCAGCTAGCAAGACTGGCACCGTTTTCATCCGTTTTCTCTCTGGCAATTTCTACAGCAAGGGGCGCGAGTTTCCTATCCCGCAGCATCTGACGCACCTGCCGATTGCTGTCAGCTTCCAACACACCTTTTTGTTCCTTACCTCGGTCATCGAGGGCAACGTACTCAAAAGCGGCCAAAGATTAGTCTTCCATNGTTTGACGAAGGACTTCGTCGATTGTCGTCTGACCTTCCAGAACCTTCTGCCGGCCATCATCACGAATGCCGGTTGTCTTAGACCGTGCGTAAGCATCCATGTCCAGCTCTGAGGCACCACCGTGAATCATTCGTCGCAATTCATCATCAATCTGCACAACTTCGTAGATCCCCATGCGACCCCGGTAACCCTCATGCGCACAGGCATCACAACCCTGAGCGCGATAGATCTGCGGTGGTGCCTTTTTGTTCGCCTTGAGGAACTCGCACTCATACTCATCTGCTGAGTACGCCTGCCGGCAGTCGGCGCACACGACACGGACCAGTCGCTGCGCCACTAGCCCAACAATACTGTTACTGAGAAGGTAGGGCTGAACACCCATNTTCTCCAGCCGAGTTAATGCACCTATCGCTGTGTTCGTATGGATCGTTGAGAGAACTAGGTGCCCCGTCAGACTTGCCTGTACCGAGATATCAGCTGTCTCATAGTCACGTATTTCACCTACCATAACCACATCGGGGTCCTGCCGAAGGATAGCCCGTAGCCCTTTGGCAAACGTCATATCAGCTTTNCTATTGACCTGCGTCTGTCCAACTCCTTCAACGTCGTACTCGATTGGATCTTCAACAGTAAGAATATTCATAGAGCGATCATTTAACTGATCAAGGCACGCATACAAAGTCGTAGACTTTCCGGAGCCGGTTGGCCCAGTAACCAAAATNACTCCATGTGGTCTNCTCACCAGATTNACCATAGTCTCCATATCGGATTGACTCATCCCCAAGTGAGACAGATTACGCATGCCTTCCTGCTTATCGAGAAGACGCATCACCACTCGCTCGCCCTTACTCGCGGGAATTGTCGATACACGAACATCGACTTCCTTACCACCAATCACTACTGATATGCGTCCGTCCTGTGGCAATCTTTTTTCCGCGATATCCAGTTTGGCCATGACCTTGATTCTTGAAACCAACAACGGTGCTAGAGCTCTTTTCGGACTTACTACCTCACGCAAGATGCCATCGACCCTGAACCTAACCACTAGTCGGCTCTGATAAGTCTCTACATGAATGTCTGATGCGCCAACCTTCACTGCCTCGGTCAACAGGCTGTTAATGAGCTTGATGATTGGTGCATCATCCTCCTGCTCGAGCAGGTCACCGGTTTCCGGAAGCGCATCCATGATACTGCTGAGGTCCATATCGTCCCCAAGACCTTCAATCATCTCCATCGCTTCATCGGAATCGTTCTGGTAGCTCAGTGACAGTTGCTGATCAAAGGTCGACTCATCGACCAATCGAAATTCCAGGTGTCTACCGGCAAACCGCTGAACCTCTGCAAATACTAGGGGAGTCATGCCATCCTTGTACAAAACCGCATCCGCGGCTTCAGTGAGTAACACGCCATTGCGTTTGGCAAATCCAAAGGGAAGTCTTATCGCTGACATAAGCCTATCGTAATATATTTTCTAGAAATAATCTCTATAACATTGTTTTTAATGAATAAATGACTTTATTATTTCTTTATGTACCACTGTTCGTAAAGTAAATGGACAAGTCGCTAAATCGGGCTAAGGATTTATTAAAAGCGAACACATAGCATTGTACCTGCAGGTCAAGCAAATGCACCTCTGGCCCGATATCCATCATCAAATAGGTCTCTGGCATAACATTGTGACTGCATGCTCAACGGTTTTGTCTTATGATTAGAACAATCAGACCAGACGCACTCAATCGTACGGGCTTTTCTAAAATAGACTTTGTAGGTTCACATATCCTCTCCGTGTCGCAGTTCGACCGACACGCTATTGACCAGGTATTTGCCGCCGCAGATAGCATGGTT
>PASO01000032.1 GCA_002712135.1 Gammaproteobacteria bacterium | reverse complement strand
TTCGTCGACTAAAAACTAGGAATCTAGCACAGTTTGCTGCTATTTCTTGGCCTAGTACTGTTTATCTATCGTCTAATTTCCGAGCAGAGAGATTCTTTCGAAATTGCACCCAAGATTGAGGAATTGATAGAGATATCGGAACTACATCGCTAAAGAGGCAAATTGATCTTGCGATTGGGAACATCCTTGGTTCCAACATCTTTAACATAATTGCAGTCCTATCGATTAACATAATTGCAGTCCTATCGGTTCCTTGTGTTTTCGCACTCACTGACGTCAGATCGCAGGTATTCTGGCGCGACTACCTAGCTATACTGCTACTCACAGCAGTCCTTATGATCTTTGCGATCGGTAAAAACCAGGACAGGAGGATCAGTCAAACCAAAAGCGTTCTATTGCTGACGATCTAGCTTGGATCCCTAGTTAATCTATACAATACTGCAATCACCAGTTGATCCCAGGGACAGCTTCATGACGAGCCGTGCCATTATCATGAGCTTTATAATATTCACGGTCGCTTTTGCGACCAACTGGTTCCTGGAAGATTCCAACCCTGACCCCGAAGCAGAGGACCTCACTCGAAACGATCCAGATCTTTACATGCTAGATGCAACCATAAGACAGTACTCTGATAACGGAGAACTGGATCACGAGTTAAGTGCAGAAAGATTCACGCACTTTCCCCTAACTGACCTGACCACCTTAACCACCCCAAGCCTTATCCTTTTCTCCAATGATTCTATCCCCTGGGCGATTACCGCGAAACATGGCCGACTGCTACCGGAGTCCACTTTTCGAGAAGAGGCAGTTGAACTTTGGGAGAACGTGTTAGCTATAAAGCAACAACCAGACGGTAGATTCATCAATATTCAAACTGAAAGTTTGACGGTCTATCCTGGGAGAGATTATGCTGAAACGGACAAAAAAGTTTACATCGACGACAATAATGCTAGGACTACTGCCGCCGGCATTCAGGCAAATTTTAATCAGGGGCGATTTGTCTTTTTTTCTACCTCTTTGGATCGAGTGAACACAATATATCTGCCCGCTCATCGGAGATAGCTTCGCATGGCTGATCTTTCTATACTGTTTCAATGTTTCACCCTAAACGCATTCATGTTCGTACGATCACTAATTATTAGCTGTGCGTTGCTTGTCCCAGGTATTGCTGTAGCGCTAAGTACAGATCACAAGGAACCGTTTCTCGTCGAAGCAGATTCGGGAGTCGTCGACGAAAAACTTGGATCGACCGTTTACCGTGGTACCGTTTCAATCGTCCAGGGGTCAATGCATATACTGGCTGATGAAGTTGAAATCATTACTAACGAGAAAGGTGAAGTCATCACGGTAATCGCACGAACAGATGAGGGTTCCGACAGGCTCGCGCATATGGAACAGCAACCAGACAACAAAGAGAGAGTCTATGCTGACGCGCGCCGTATCAAGTATCTTATCCAAGAACAAAAGGTGCATCTCTCCGGAAACGCGCGCCTGCAACAAATGGATGATGAATTCACTGGAGAACTCGTTTACTACGACGTTAAAGAGGGACTCGTAAATCTTAAAGGTGGAGCAAGCAGTAACGACAGAGTCAAAATTAAATACAACACAGCGAAATAGCCGTGCACACACTAAAAACCGAGCATCTTGAAAAAAGCTACCGCATGAAACAGGTGGTCAGGGACGTCAGCATTAGTGTGTACAGCGGTCAGGTTGTTGGGCTACTAGGACCGAACGGGGCGGGAAAAACTACTTGCTTTTACATGATTGTTGGCTCCCTGAAAAATGACAGAGGCCGCGTACTACTCGACGAATATGACCTAACCCATGAACCAATGCACAAACGAGCCCGTTTCGGTATCGGTTATCTCCCGCAAGAAGCATCTGTATTTAGAAAGCTAAGTGTCGCTGAGAATATCTTAGCTATATTGGAAACCCGTCGAGACCTGTCCTCAGATGAACGAAACGAAAAGCTTGAGGCTTTGCTGGGAGAATTTCAAATATCTTCGATCCGCGATAGCATCGGTATGTCACTATCAGGGGGCGAGCGAAGACGAGTAGAGATCGCAAGAGCGCTTGCCACCGAGCCTTACTTTATGCTCCTAGATGAGCCATTTGCCGGTGTCGACCCAATATCCGTTAATGATATCAAGCGAATTATTACCCAGCTGTCAGAGCGGAATATCGGTATCCTCATTACCGACCATAACGTTCGTGAAACGCTAGACATCTGCGATATGGCGTATATCGTCAACGAGGGATCAATTATCTTTGACGGGCCTCCAGATTCCGTCCTTGGAAACGAACTCGTCAAGCAAATCTACCTTGGCGAAGACTTTCGCATGTAAGGATATTCTCAAATAGAGTTAACTCATCGTCAGTGCTGAAGTATCATTGGGTATGGCACTAAAACCGGCATTAACGTTGAAGATGGGTCAACAGCTGAGGATGACCCCTCAACTTCAGCAAGCAATTCGCATGCTGCAGCTCTCTGCCCTTGACTTAGAGTTAGAAATCCAACAAGCGCTGGACACCAACCCAATGCTGGAGGAGTTGCAGCCGGAGGATCCTAACGATAATGACGAACCAACCACGCTGGACTCTCCTGAACCTTCTGGCGACACAGTAAGCGAAGAAACCGAAAGACCTTCTGAATTAGAAGCTGATATAGACTCGGCCGACATACCACCCGACCCTGAAGTCGATGGTGAAGCAATACCTGACACGAGTGAGGAAATAGATAGCGATACGATTTCCGACGATTTACCGGTGGATAGCGTTTGGGAAGATGTATTCGACGAGGCCGTACCCACAACGAGCCACCAAAACGATTTCGAAGAGGACCATAACTACTTAGATAACAGAAACAGTGATGAGACTTCCATTCACTCACATCTACTCGATCAGATAAACCTATTGCACTTAAGTGAAAGTGATGAATTCATCGCGCTAGCGATACTAGATGGTTTAGACAATAACGGCGTGTTGACGATCACTNCAGTCGATGTGTTGGAAAGCACCCCTCCTGAATGGGAGCTAGAGCTCGATGAGGTAAATGCNGTACTCAACCTGATCCAGCACTTGGACCCTGTCGGAATCGCATCGCGGGATGTACGTGANTGTCTATCAATTCAACTTAGAAGCCTGCCCCCAGAAACTCCCTGGCGAACAGAGGCTATCACTGTTGTGGAACAACACATTTCACAACTCGCTAATCGTGACTATGCTGCGATTTCCCGAAAAACGCGCCTTAAGGAAAACGATTTGAAGGAAGTCCTTGCGCTTATTCTTTTACTTAATCCCCGGCCCGGGAGCGATATTGCAGAGAGCAAGATTGAATATATCGAGCCCGACATCTATGTCTCAAAAAAAAACAATCGATGGGTAGTCGAACTCAATCCGAAATCAGCTCCCCGAATTAGGATTAATCCTCAGTACGTCTCCATGATAAATCCCGATAATAAGAGCAGTGACAACACCTATCTAAAGAATCATCTGCAGGAAGCAAGATGGTTCATAAGCTCCCTACAACAACGGAATGACACAATGTTGCGAGTAGCAACGAAAATCGTGGAATTCCAACAAGGGTTTCTTGAGCATGGTGAGCAAGCAATGAAGCCTCTAGTATTACATGACATCGCCAAGGAAGTAGACCTTCATGAATCAACTATTTCCAGGGTAACTTCGCAAAAATACATGCATACCCCAGCAGGGGTGTTCGAACTAAAATATTTTTTCTCCAGTCACGTTAGCACACACGCTGGAGGGGAAGTCTCCTCAACCGCTATTCGAGCTCTCATCAAAAAACTAGTCTCAGAAGAAAACCCCAGCAAACCCTTAAGCGATAGCAAGATTGCTAACATACTGGCAGACCAAGATATCAAGGTCGCTCGACGCACAATCGCCAAATACAGNGAGTCCTTGCTNATTCCACCATCAAACGAACGAAAGCAACTGATTTNAGCAACAGTTTTGTGTGAACCAAATACACATAAGGAAATCCACCTTAATAGTAAGCCGTAGCATTTCTCACAGGAGGGTCCATGTAAGTAAACGTCAGCGGTTATCATCTNCATATAACTATAACCTGGGCCTTAAAAAGCCATNTCGAAACAAAGNCCGAACGANTGGAATATCACTTCGACCAGATTACTAACGTTAATGNAATTCTNTTCGTCGAGAAACAAAGGAAAAAGTCGACCGACAACTAANCAAACAAA
Organism: Gammaproteobacteria bacterium; assembly: GCA_002712135.1. Lineage (GTDB taxonomy): Bacteria > Pseudomonadota > Gammaproteobacteria > Pseudomonadales > Azotimanducaceae > UBA7455. The sequence continues at coordinate 23,187 of PASO01000032.1, read as the reverse complement.
AAGAAAAAAAGATAAAAAACAGCACGGTTGACTGCCATTATTCTGTTTAACGGGGCCAAGTCTAGAAAAGCTACTGTATCAACCGATATAATAGAGTTTGCTTCTCAATGCAAAATTCGCCCCGACGAAAGATAACTAAANATGGANAGTGGCTAACGATGGAAATCGCATCCATTCTGGTACCAGAAAGAACGTTCTCCGACGTAGAGACTACGAGCAAAAAACGCGCGATTGAAAAAGTATCAAACTTAATTGCCAGCGTGGAACTTGGATTAGATGCCCACGAGCTCTACANTAANCTCATCGCAAGAGAAAAACTTGGCCCAACCGCAATTGGTAATGGGATCGCGATACCGCACTGTCGTATTGCCTGCTCTAGTATAGTGGGAAGCCTGTTTAGACTCTCTAATGGGATCGAATTCGGTGCTNTGGATGACCTTCCCGTCAGAATCATGTTTGTGCTTCTGGTTCCACAATATGAAGCTAAAGATCACCTACACACCCTAGCAATGCTTGCACGAAAATTTGAATCTGAAATGTATCGAAACGGACTTCTTGAAGCGAAAGACAGTCGAGAACTATTTGAAATGGCACTTACAGATATTGAAGAAATGACCCAACCCAACGTAGCGGGTTAGTTTCACGCATATATGACTTTATTAGGGAAATAGTATAGAAAATAGCTTTTGGAAACTAAGGCTCCAGATTTGATTTCTGTTNTNGTGATCAGCGGAAGGTCCGGTTCCGGTAAAAGCACTGCACTTCATGTTCTCGAGGACATGGGCTTTTACTGTATCGATAACTTACCAGTAACACTCCTCCCCCCACTGATCGACCGCCTTTCAATACAGCCGAGAGTCGCCGTCAGCATTGATGCAAGGAACATCGCGGAAGATCTTTCAGAGTTTCCGGATATCATAAAGAACTTTGATCCATCACACGTCCAGACAAAGGTGGTCTACTTAGATTCTAGCAGNNCTTCTCTTGTCAANAGATTCAGCGAAACCAGGCGAAAGCATCCGCTAAGCAATAAAGATCGTGACCTACGCGAAGCTTTAGAATACGAATCAGAATTACTCGAACCAATTTCAAATCTTGCGGACCTATCAGTTGATACAACGTCGCTTTCGATTCACGAATTAAGGGATCTTGTCCGTTCAAGAGTGGCAAACTCAGATCACGAGTTTGCTCTCTTGTTCCAGTCTTTTGCATTTAAGAACGGTGTACCGGTAGACGCGGACCTCGTTTTTGACGTTCGATGTTTACCAAACCCACACTGGAAACAAAACCTACGTAACCTGACCGGCCAGGATGAGGACGTACAGACTTTTCTTCACGACCAACCAGACGTTATAGCTATGTACAACGACATTATTACTTACCTAGAGACATGGCTTCCCAAGTTCGAGGCTAACAACCGAAGTTACACAACTATTGCGGTAGGCTGCACGGGAGGCCACCATCGATCGGTTTATCTAGCGAGCAAGCTTTACGCCCACTTCCAAGATCGGTGGAAAAATGTCCAGATTAGGCACCGTGAGCTTCGCAAGACCGAATGAACTCCCAGAAGATACTTATTCAAAACAAACTAGGGCTGCACGCTCGCGCCGCGTCTGTCTTTGTCAAAAAAGCGACTGAGTTCTCGTCAATAGTAACCGTTAGAAACCTCGACAAAAAAAGTGACGGCAAGAGCATAATGTCCATGATGTTACTTGAAGCTCCCTATGGCACCGAAATTGAACTCTACGCCGAAGGCAAAGACGAGGAGCTTGCAATCCAAGAACTAGCCAAACTTATTGCACAGCGATTTGGTGAGGAAGAGTGAACAATATCGATGATATTGAAACAGAGCACCCAAAGGATACAAGTAAATCTCAGCGCAAACGCGAATTAAATGAACTCCGTGAAACAGCAGAGCAATTACTCAACCTTTCGCTAGAGAAAATTCAGAGCCTTGCGATCCCGGAAATAGCCGAAGCTGTTTTGGATGGGAGACGAATCACCAAAGGAAACGCACGTAAACGGCACGTGCAATACATCGCCAAGCTGATTCGAAAACGCGATCCCGAGGAAATAAATGACCTAATAAAACTATTTGATCCACAGAGTGTACGCAAGGGATATAGGAAACTAGAAAGTTGGCGAAACAGATTAATTACAGATCAGGGACAAACCTTTACAGAAATCGTCGAAGAACATCCGAGCGTTAACCGACAACACTTACAACAATTGGTTCGTAAGGCTAAGGCAGAACAGGAGAAGGAAGAAATCGGTTCCAGCTACAGAAAACTATTTCAGTTCCTCCGAGGACTCACCCGCGACTGACAAATCTGAGCTCTCTTCCATGGATGTTTCTATTATCCTCTCACTCAAAACCTGAGCTGCGCTTGACTTCGCCGTTGAGGTTTCACGCACGCTGTCGTCAAACAATGTATCCCACACTACCTTTGGTTTTTCAATAGTCCCGCCAACTGTGTACTTCGCGCTACTAAATTGATCAATTTTTGGTCCCAATACCTTTTGCGCAATCATGACCCCTGCACCTACTAAAGGACCCGTCACAATGGCACTGTAAGCTGCATACCAGGGTAAATTCCTACTGACCGGCAAGGTCGCAATTAGGTCGTTATCTAGTGCCCTAGTATTTAGATTCACAGTCCCTGCGACCTTAAAATTACTGCCAGACCCTTCTATTACTATAGGATCCAGTATATCTATAATGCCTTTATTATAGTAAGCAGAGCCACTTATCTTATTAAAGCTCCAACCCTTTTCAACCACGTCCGAAAAATCAAAGCTTAGCCTTCTAGCAATCTGAGCGAAGTCAAAGATCCCCAACAGCTTTAGTGCTCCCGTGCCTGTTTCCGCCTGAATAAAACGACCTTTACCGCCGAGCAATTGGACGCCACCCTCTATTACATCCGGATTGATCGCTGCCGGGGTCCCTTCCCAGCTAACGGTGGCCGCGAAGCTAAACTCACTGCCTTCAATGCTTGAAGCGTAACCCCATTCTCGTAATGCAGCACCTAGATCATTCACTTTAATGTTTCCCGTGAACACCGAACTGTGAGATTCGTGGTAGCGCCAATCAAGCTGAGCGCCTTCTAGAGATACCCCTTTTAAGTCCGCCGCAAGATTCATTAGACTTGCGCCTTCCTCATCAGACCTCAATTGGAACGACCAGCTGCCATAGTGCTCATCTCCGTACTTTAGTTCTTGGATTGAAAAATCTATCTCCCCAAGCTCCTGAGGAATCACCTCAGCCATAGGGTCGCCAGGCCCAGGCTCATCCACAGGAAATCTAAGGTAATCAAGGTTAACTCCCAGAGGCTTCTCACCGTCGTCATCTCCTATGATCACCTCACCCTTCAATACACCGTTAACAAGCGCTGCATTCCAAGCATCTGGTGATCGAGTGATTGTTGTACCTACACTTTTAAGGAGAAATGAGTAAAGATTAAGCTCCTCAATATCGAGTATAATCGACTCAACGCTCTGCTTAAGTTCAGTCTCGAGAGACACATCTGAGATTGCTTCCATATCAAGAAAGAACTGATCCCAATCTTCATAATCTACTCTGGAAAAGGAACCAGTAACACGAACTGCATCGTATTCAACCTGTCTTGGCGCATCAGTGCCAAAATGGACAACACCACCCCTGACCAAATCTTCGCGAACCAATAAAGATGCTTGAGCTATTCCCAATATCAAATCAAGCTGGAAACCCGGTTCCAGAAACTCCTGCCGATAGTAGAGTAGTCGTTCCTCTTGCACCTCTTTACCAATCGGGTAGGGCATATCTATGGAAATACCCGCCAGATATGAAGTCGACTCTACATAATTGCGATCAGCATCCTCACCAAATGCAATATGTACTGAAGCATCGTAGGAAGATTTTCCACTCATACGACTAAGGAGGCTCTGACCCGACCAGCTATGAATATCAGCCACGTCGACTTCACCTTTTACGTTAATAACTATCTCGCCAGAATCTTCACTGAGCTCGCTAACTACAAACCCGGAAATCTCCTCATTGAATAAAGTTCCTGTAAATTGCTCAGAAGTAAGACCAGAGAAGTTTTCGTATTTAAAAATTCCCTGTAAGTCCGACACCGCTATATCATATTCTGGGAATTGAATATCATTATCATAGAGCGACACACTTATATTGCTGTACACTTCTCGATTTGCACTGAGACCCAAAGGAATGTCAAGCTTCAGATTGCCCACAAAGCTTCCCGTACCGGACCAATTCAGAGCAACATCCGAAATTTGTTCTGCAATAGGTGTCTCATTTAAAACCTTAATCCCGTCCATCAAGGGGCCTTGGACATCAGCGACGATTGATACCGTTGTTGGTGCCTTTCCGAAAGGAATCGGAATGTGAACACGCGCGTTGGATATCTCACTTTCAAGCACTCGTGCACTACCACCGTCAGAGTAAACCCCAGAGTTATTTAGATATATCGTAGTATCGAGATTCGATAAAGCTGGCCAATCTGGATGGTACGCCAGGTCCACATCGTTCACTCGGAAATAGGTTTCCGTTACTTTTCTAATCTTCGGCGAATCTCTGAAAAGAGAGCCATGAAAAAGTAATCCCGTTTCCTGTGCACTCCCTCCAATAACCGATGTATCTAGCCAACTCAGCAATTGTGGAGATAGGGTGTTGGGCAAGTAGCGGTAAACATCTAACAATTGGCCGTGATTGACACCGATTGCAAGACCCCACGTATGCTGTTCTCGACTTGGAGGTATGTTGACCTGCAGTTTTCCGTAAGCCGAAAGATCTCCATAAAGAAGTTCAATCAATCCACTACTTATTCTGATGACAGAACCATCGTATCTATAGTTGATCCGCCCTCTAGCTGCATCGAACGGCCANGAATGCTTGAACATCGATTCGAAGTGCATATCGAATTGCTCGTTATCAATNTCGATATAACCGCTTTCCCTGCCCATTGAAATCAAGCCATTGAGTTTGNCTATGGCAGGAGATCCAAGATATGCATCGATCTTCGCGTCATCGAGCACGCTGACTACCCGCAAATCCTGTAGCGTGCTGTTGACCTCCGCATACACAATGGTTTCNTTTAGCAGTCCTCTTGGGGATATAGAATTCAGNANTTTTAGAGTTTTCTGCGGNGCAATGGATGGTCCCAGAGAAACAATGAAACTAGAAATTTCCTGAAGATCCAGTGCTGGCAAGATAAGTCCGTAAAAACGAAAGTCATCTGAGATCGCTGCCTGTAGTCCCTGCAAATGAATTTCCTTATCTCCTAATACGATATTTGCTTCCTTGCCCAATATATCGTAGTNGCCACCGTAGCCTTCTAGGCCAAAGAGNAATGCACCTCTAACAGCAAGNTTTTCTTCTTCANCCCTCTCAAGGGTAGCTTCTACATCAATTTTGCTAGTTAATAATGTNTNGTCTGCATCAACTGATAACCAGAACTCTCCGCCAATCGCGATNTCNGNAAGTCGTTCCANNGCTGCCAGANCATGCAGAAAGTCCGCCAAATGAATNCCGGACACCTCTGTATAAAAATCACCATAGAAGTCATCNTTTCGGGGATCCCCAATATAATTCCCAAGGATTNGCATGCTACCTACATCCTGCGTAGCCTCTCTGACAAGGCGCAGCGGTAATGAAAAGCTTTTATGTCCACGATCAGCCATCAGCTGAATGGATTCCTGATTAGTACTAACTGAGTATTTCCCGCGTATCCCTTCTAAAGAGACATCCAACACTTCGACTGAAGCAATTTTCAGATGGGGTAAGGAATCGAAAAGAAAATCTAGATTTTCTGGCTGAGATGAGTCTGGAAATCCCACTAGATTCCACTTCCTTGGCTCGCGTTCCTCCAGTTCTGCCTGAAGGTTTCTAACCTCGAGGGCCGTTATCACCAAGCTTCGTTCCATCAGACTGTGTATAGTGCCTATCTGTATAGTCACCTGATCTACAAATAAAGACGAACCGAGCGAGATATCGCGTACTACAAGACGTGGATCAAAATAGCTCCAGCCACCTTCAACACTCCCAATTTCCACAGGCACATCAAGTGTCGCTTCAAGCCATTGGGTAATGTCATCCTGATAAATATCACTAATGCTTACCAAGATGCGACCCACGCTAACGTAAAAAGCTACAGAAATTAGCAGAACCAACATCAGGAACTGAATGCAGTGAACAATATACTTACTTGGTAACCACACCATAGTTGTTACCTTCTAGGTGACCACTTCGACGACATCAAACTGCTCCTGGCTATAGCTCGCCTCTACTTGAAACATTACCTCTACGCCAAGTGAATCCGATAGTTCTCTTACGCATCCAGCATCTTCATCCAAGAGGCGATCGACTACTGATTGAGACGCCATCACTAGGCATACCTTTCGATCCCGTCGCACCTGACGCTGAATTTCCCTGAATATTTCCAGGCAGACTGATTCGGCCGTCTTTATGAATCCCCTACCATGACAATAGCTACAGGGCTCGCATATCATCTTGATCAAACTTTGGTGGGTCCGTTTTCTTGTCATCTCGACCAGACCCAATTCCGAAATCTGGGTAATCTTCCACTTCGCCCTATCAGTTTGCTGGCCTTTCTCTAAAATACGAAGCACTTGTCGTTTGTGCTCCTCGCCCTCCATATCGATGAAGTCGATAATCACGATCCCACCCAGATTTCTCAACCGCAACTGACGCGGAATTTTGGCAGCAGCTTCAAGGTTCGTTCGATAAATGGTGTCTTCAAGATCCTTCCGGCCGACAAACGCGCCAGTATTCACATCTACTGTGGTCATCGCTTCAGTCTGATCAATGATTAAATATCCACCCGACTTCAGGGANACACGTTGGTCAAGCGCCGCATCAATNTGATCTTCTAGGTTATACGCGTCGAACAAAGGAACGTCAGNACCGACTAGCTCGACCTTCTCNGATTTATCGGGGATAAAGTCATCGAGAAATCGAGTCAAGTACTTGATAGTTTCTTGTTTNTCCACAAGGATCCGCGAGGTGTTCTCGTTGATTATGTCCCGCATGGCCCTAAGCGGTAGCGGCAAGTCTTCATAGATTATTGCGGGAGACTTAGAATTTTGATGGTCTAATACGATTTTTTCCCATCTACCACGAAGCAGTTCCGCATCCCTGTATATATCCTCAACATCTATTGCCTCGGCTGCCGTTCGCACAATAAAGCCGTCTTCCGCACTTTGAATATCTGTCAATGCGACCTTTAGTCTTTCTCGCTCACTTTCATCTTCAATACGCTGAGATATACCTACATGATTAGAGTTTGGAAGATACACCAGATATCTCGATGCTAAAGAAATGCTAGTTGTAATACGCGCACCCTTCGTGCCAATAGGTTCTTTTTTAACTTGCACAAGGAGTTCCTGGCCATCATGAATGAGATCAGTTATCGCTTGAAACTTATAGTCGGGGCCCCGCTCCACTATCATTACTTCATGTGAACCGATCAGATCAGATACATGCATAAAAGCGGCACGTTCCTGACCAACGTCGACAAATGCGCTCTGCATGCCCGGAAGTATTCTAATGACCTTGCCCCTGTAGATATTTCCAACAGTTCCTGGACTACGCGTGCGTTCTATAAAGATCTCCTGTAATAGCCCCTGCTCAACGANAGCCACCCGGCTTTCATGTTGNGATACATTTATTACTATTTCTTCTGTCATTGTGACCTGCCTTGCCCTAAGCCAGACAATCAATATNCAATTGCTTGAGGACTTCCGCAGTTTCCATGAGCGGCAAACCAACAACATTGCTGTANCTGCCCTCGATACTACTTACAAAAACGGCGCCTCTATCCTGTATACCATAAGAACCTGCCTTATCTANTGGCTCTTCTATCATCCAGTATGCTTCGGCTTCGCCTTGACTTAGTGTCCTAAACTGAACTTTAGTACCTACCACAAATTGATGCTTATGCTCGTACGTGGAGATGGCGACACCAGTTAACACCATATGGCTCCGCCCAGATAACTCAAAAAGCATCGACAAACCCTCGTCACGAGACCTTGGCTTCCCCAGAATTTGATCACCAACAACCACTATCGTGTCCGCAGATACAACAACTGCTGGTAATTTTATGCGCTCACTTACATCAATATTCTTCTGTAGCGCAAGCCGCTGCACAAAATCCTGGGGGGTTTCTCCAGGCAATCGAGATTCATCAATATTTGGCGCTACCACAGAAAATAGCAGACCTAGCTGACGAAATAGGTCTGCGCGACGTGAGGAAGCAGACGCGAGAACGAGTTCAGTCATCGTTCTGCCTTCTATTCAGATCAAACGTATTCAGATCAAACACCGAGTCCCTCTCGAAGGTGATCTGGATGTGGTTTGCAGGAGATTAGAGGCCTTTAAGTAACATTGAAACTCCTGCGCATGAACCTCAATAACAAAAACACCCAAGGCCACACGAGTGCACTAATTACAGATGGGAGGAAATACCACATAGTCCAATCCACTATTCCTGCAATACTCTCTATCCAGAATTTAATTAACTGATTCAATCCGACGATCNCGAAGATGACTAAACTTTGTTGCCAAATAGCGAACATACGCAGACGCTGATAGAGGGTATAAGAGATATAAGCAACAATCATATAAGCAATGGCATGTTGACCTAAAAGANTTCCTAAAAGAACATCCATCANCAGACCGACGGTCCAAGCGACTACAATGCCAACTCTGTTTGGCAGAGCAATCACCCAATAAATTATAACTAATGTGACCCATTCGGGTCTTAANTATCCAAGCTCTANAGGAATCGATNCCGGCAGACTCAACACCGAAAGNGACATTGCAGCAANAAANGTNAATCCTATTACCCAAATACCNTTCATACGTGTATCAACCGCCATGTCCATTNAGGACCTCNTTATGNCCNCTCGCCAATTTATCTTCTGTGAAGACCAGCANAACATGACGGCTTCGATCAAGTAACGCACTGGGGATCGCCGTAACNGTTGAAAATNGCCNACCGNAGCGATGCTCGACTTTGTTGACTACACCNACCGGGTACCCAACAGGAAACCTTCCTCCTAGTCCCGAACTTATCAGCAAATCGCCAGCGCCAACGTCAGCAGTGTTCTGCACATACATCAACTCTAAGCGATTGGTTGAACCGGTACCCTGTGCAACCAATCGTAAATTACTACGGGCCACCTGCACTGGAACTGAATGAGAAGGATCACTAATGAGCAGGACTCTTGAACTATATCGACTAACATCGACTACCTGTCCCATAAGTCCCTTTGCATCAAGCAACGGCTGACCAATAAACACGCCATCTGTCGCACCTTTATCGATGACGACCTCATGTTTTTCAGGGTCAGGAGCTACTCCGATAAGCTCAGCAACAACTACATTATCCTGAAGTTTTGCAGCTGAACCCAGAAGGTCCCTGAGCCGATTATTCTCAGCCGTTAGCGCCGCCATTTTCTCGGTTTTGGCGTGCAGTAAAAGTAAATCCTTCTCGAGAAGCTTAATCTCTTCGCGCATGGTGCTTCTAGTAGATAATACCTCCACTAAACTGGTGAAACCTTTTGGTGGGAAGTCAGCTAGGAGTATGACTGGAGTGACCAAAACAGTTAGACCTGACCGAGTCGAATCTAGAACATTAGACCAATGATCTACTAGGATAAGGACGAGCGACAGAATAGCGAACCCAAGCGCCTTGTAACGAATCTTCGATTCTTCTAGAAATAATGACTTAATCGCCCTTCACCTGTTCTGTAGCTATTAAATTTTACTAATCTAATGAATTGGCAATAACTCAGAGTCCCCTCGCTCTTTCAATATCTCCAATATCTGACCACCCCCCCTAGCGACACACGTCAATGGGTCTTCAGCAACAATCACCGGGAGACCAGTCTCGCTTGACAACAGACGATCTAATTCAAGCAACAGTGATCCTCCACCAGTCAACACCAGACCACACTCTGCGATGTCGGAGGCCAATTCCGGAGGCGTTTGTTCAAGTGCTGCTTTAACAGCCTGAACAATCACCGTTAATGGTTCCTGAAGTGCCTCTAGTATCTCGTTACTATTGAGCGTGAAACTACTAGGCACCCCTTCCGCAAGGTTACGACCCCGGACGTCAATTTCGCGAACCTCGCTACTAGGAAAAGCCATCCCGATCTCTTGCTTGATGAGTTCCGCAGTAGCATCACCTATTAGGCTACCCTGCGTTCTTCTGACATAGGCAGTAATCGCCTCGTCAAANCTATCACCACCAACNCTGACNGANTGNGAGTACACAACACCNTTCAGTGATATCACTGCAATTTCAGTAGTNCCACCACCAATGTCAACCACCATTGTNCCCACTGCCTCATGAACCGGTAAGCCTGCNCCAATTGCCGCCGCCATTGGTTCTTCAATCAACAACACATCGCGCGCACCAGCACTAACTACCGATTCTCGAATGGCGCGCTGTTCTACCTCGGTGGATTGACATGGGACACAAACTAGTACTCTTGGACTCGGTCGAATAAAACTATTCTCATGTACTTTTTTGATAAAATGCTGGAGCATCTTTTCTGTGACTTGGAAATCGGCAATGACCCCGTCTTTCAAGGGACGAATCGCAACGATATTGCCCGGAGTACGCCCAAGCATACGCTTTGCATCAATGCCAACGGCAGCTACTGTTTTTTGATTATTAGTACTATTACGAATTGCGACGACTGAAGGCTCGTTGAGGACAATCCCCTGCTCGCCTAAATAGATCAATGTATTTGCCGTTCCAAGATCGATGGACAAATCGTTGGAAAGTAAACCTCTAAGCTTCTTCAGCATAACTAAGAAGNGCTCCCATAATCTGAGGCGGACGACTCNCNAATAGGAATGCNGTGCATTCTTCTGCCCAACCTTATTTTTTAGTTTTAAAACCTTCTGTAACTCTATCATTTCACGCGCTTTTCATACAACCTATGTTTGTACCCGCCCTTTCGACAAAAGCTCAGAAGAGAAGGTGGTTTGCAGATTGTTCGAAACCTCATTACGATTCGTCGCGGCGCAAACCGATACAGAGACATATCGGCGAGCTTAGGCTCACGAACTTTGAAAAGAGCAAAACGCCAATGGCGGTAAACCAATTGTTTCAGCAACTAAGTAATGGACCAATGAAGATCACAGATAGCGTAGTTAAGAATATTGCCGAACTAACGAAGCTAAGATTCACCGATGATGAACTAGCAGAGATAGGCGCCAGCATGACCGAAATACTGGAACTAGTAGAACAAATGCAGCAGGTGAACACACATGGAGTGATACCCTTGGCAAATCCTCTAGACGCCACACAACCATTACGTCCCGATATCGTTACAGAAGAAAATAAGCGCGCCATCTATCAANGTATCGCTCCNGAAACGCAGGACGGTCTATACCTTGTACCTAAAGTTATTGAGTAAATATGCATCACACAACCATAGCCCAGCAACTGAATGACCTTACCCGCGGCAAGTACAGTTCAGTCGAATTGACCCAAACCTACCTTGATCGGATTAAGCAATATGCATCTCTCAACTGCTATATCAGCGTTTTAGAGGAATCTGCATTGCAGTCAGCCAAGGAGGCTGACAAAGTCAGGACAGAGGGAAACGCGGGACCACTTACGGGCGTTCCTATCGCGCACAAGGANATATTCTGTACCCGNGATGTGAAAACAACAGCGGGTAGCCAAATGTTGTATAACTATACCGCTCCGTTNGACGCCACTGTAGTCTCAAAGCTGGCCACGGCTGGTGCAGTAACTATTGGTAAGACCAATATGGACGAATTCGCCATGGGTTCCAGTAATGAGACCTCATACTATGGCGCAGTCTTGAATCCTTGGGATACAACCAGAGTGCCAGGCGGGTCATCTGGTGGCTCAGCCGCCGCTGTTGCTGCTGGGTTATGTTCCGCTGCCACGGGTACAGATACTGGTGGATCCATTCGTCAACCNGCCGCACATTGNGGTATCACAGGCCTAAAACCNACCTANGGAAGGATNTCCCGATGGGGAATGATCGCCTTTGCATCGAGCNTGGATCAGGCGGGACCGATGACTCGAACNGCTGAGGACGCAGCTATTTTACTAANNGTAATGGCCGGNAAGGATCCTCTGGACTCGACNAGCCTCGATGCAGAGGTNCCCAATTATGTCGAGAACCTTAACCAACCNCTCGAGGGACTACGAATAGGTATATGCGAAGACTTTTTCACCGAAGGGTTAGAAGCGGATTCTGAACAGATCATTCGGGATACCATTCATGTTTTTGAAATGCTAGGAGCAACAACTAGCACCGTATATCTACCCCATATTACCCACTCTATACCCGCCTACTACGTCATCGCTCCAGCAGAAGCGTCTGCAAATCTATCTAGATACGATGGCGTTCGCTTCGGCTANCGATGCAATNAGCCCTCCGACCTTGCAGACCTGTTCGAGCGATCTCGGAGTGAGGGATTTGGTGATGAAGTNAAACGTCGAATCATGGTAGGTGCTTTCACGCTTTCAACCGGTTATTACGATGCGTATTACCGACAAGCACAGCAGATTAGACGGCTGATAAAGGACGATTTCCAAGCTGCATTCAAGGACGTAGACATCCTGCTCGGCCCCACAGCACCTCAACCAGCATTCTCGCTGGGAGAGAAGACTGGCGACCAGATCGCTATGTATCTTCAGGATATCTATACCATCGCCGGAAACCTTGCCGGCTTGCCAGCTATGTCGATTCCTGCGGGCTTCTCATCAAGTCTGCCGGTAGGATTACAGCTCATCGGTAACTATCTCGATGAAGCAACTATTCTTGCTGCTGCCCATCAATTCCAACAACGAACTGATTGGCATCAGCGTGTGCCTGAAGCGGTCCATGTGGGGGGTCAATAGTGAACTGGGAAACTGTTATTGGACTGGAGATTCACGTCCAGTTACAGACACAAACGAAAATTTTTTCGGGCTCGAGTACAGCCTTTGGTGCGGAACCCAACNTCCAGGCCAGCCCCATGGACCTAGGCCTGCCAGGTGTCCTCCCAGTGGTAAACGAAGCTGTGTATCCAAAAGCCGTTGCGTTCGGCTTGGGAATTGGCGCAGATATATCACTGGTTTCCGCCTTCGATAGAAAAAATTATTTCTATCCAGATTTACCTAAGGGTTACCAGATAACTCAAATGGATAGACCCATCGTTTTGGGTGGCGCAGTNGAGATACCCCNNGACGATGGTACATTTAAAACAATACACATCACCCGGGCCCACCTAGAGGAAGACGCTGGAAAATCTTTACATGAAGAGTTTGCCGACAGCACGGGAATAGATCTCAATCGAGCCGGAACGCCCCTGCTAGAAATAGTATCTGAGCCTGATATGCGCTCTGCAAAAGAGGCCGTTTCCTATGCACGTTACATTCATCAATTGGTAACTTATTTAGGCGTCTCGGATGGCAATATGGCAGAAGGTTCTTTGCGTTGCGATGCAAATGTCTCTTTACGACCCGCTGGCTCAAATGCAATGGGGACCCGGACTGAAACAAAAAACGTCAACTCATTTCGTTTTCTAGAACGCGCTATCAGCTTCGAAGTTANTCGACAAAAGGAGGTTCTCGAGTCTGGAGGTCGTATAGAACAGGAAACTCGCCTCTATGATCCGCACCGTGATGAAACAAGACCAATNAGAAGCAAAGAGAAGGCGATGGATTATCGATATTTCCCTGAACCGGATTTGTTGCCAATTGTCATTGACGAGGCGTTTATCGCTGAAGTGAAGAAGAACATGCCTGAGTTGCCGCGGGAAAAAGCCGAACGATTCGAGAAGGACTACGAGCTCAACAAATCTGATGCNAGGGTGCTNGCATCAGAGCCAACGCTCGCAGACTATTTCGAGGCCGTTGCCGCAACCTGCAGTGATCCAAAGCTTGCCGCCAACTGGGTAAGAGTAGANCTACTAGGNAGGGTAAATAAAGATTCTATCGACACTTCCGAAATTCCTGTAAGTTCGGAAGAGTTTGGGTTACTACTACTTAGAATCAACGACCAGACNATCAGTGGGAAGATTGGAAAAGATATACTAGGTGCATTGTGGGCGCTTGAAGCCGATTCAGTGGATGACTATATTGACGCAAATGATCTGAAGCAGGTATCAGATAGCGGNGCACTGGAANCNTTGATCGACAAGATTATTTCGAACAACCCAAAACAGGTNNAACAATTCCTAAAAGGGAAATCCAAGCTACTTGGCTTCTTCGTTGGTCAGGTTATGAAAGAGACCGCGGGCAAAGCTAACCCTCAACAAGTNAACGAGATGGTCAAAAGAAAACTATCAGAGGTAGGCTAGAAAGCGTTCAGAAAACGCTCGATCCTCGCTGCGTTAGCACCAAGATCGCTGGCGCCTACTCTNGAGACTGAGCGAACATCAATTTTGCTCCCAGTCTCATACTCTCTTACCCTGACGACGACATCGTCTTTGAATCCGAACCAGAAGGTCGTCGCGGTNGCCTCCACTCTNCCTTCCTCCANGCTGACATCAACAATTTTCAAACCTTGATCATTAAGCACTNTCTTCGCTCGCCTTACCGCGGAGGAAATATCCAGCTTAGAGTATATGGTCGTCACATTAGGATAGGCACCCAGTTGCAGATCAGCGTGCTTTTCCGGGCTCAGGGTTGCTGTTCCATACCGAAGATCATTGGCCGCATCAGCTCTAAGCGCAATCACTGTGGAGAATTTAGGTGGTTCCTGAGTATCGGTGGTTATATCGTGGATCGTTGGTGCCAACTGAGCTTTAAAGATCTGCGGAGCCATAACAGCCAGCGGTAACATACCAATCACTAAGCTAACGATAAGCAGCAGCTTATCCCGACCATTGTTTTCCCTGAAGGCGACAACCCACATCCCTAGAGAAACTAGTGAAACCAGAAACCCTCCCACTACCCCAATCATCACACTCGTAATCGAAGACATTAAGGCAGCGAAACCAAACTTATATCCTAAGGGCCCCGTTACAAGCACCACGAGCATAATGACCGCGCTGGTCACAAGCAGCCTCGTTGAGCTTTTACTTTCTTCCATTGTGATGCCTTTGCGTTAGTATGTTCTTTTTCTATAGAACGATTGCTTTGCCATATTCTCTCATTCCCATTAACCAGGCAACTAGCACAGAGTTACAGCAACTTAAGTGGATAGGTCCCAAACGCGCAGAAAGAATCCTTCAGTACCGCACTGAAGTTTCCAACATCTTAGTGCCAGCAGATCTCATTGCCGCTTCCGGACTCGGCCCCAGTCAGGCTAGGGAAGTCTTCGACCATATCGACTGGTCATCTACTCAGAAAGGGGAACGTTATAACACGACAGTCATTTTTGTGTCCGTAATCGCTAGCGCCGCGACAATCGCCTTTAGCATTAGTCGAATAGATATCGATCTTACTACGACACCACACAACATTTACAATCTCGCGTTAATATTTCTGCTGCTGGGCGCAGGTAGCAGCTTATTGGATCTATTACTCGACCAATGGAAAAGCTACTTAGCTCTTCTTAGTATCACACTGACGCTCGCTGGACTTACGATGCTGACGACTTTACTTATCTTTGCTCTGGTAAACGAATTGTCTGCAGACTTTGCCGAAGACATAGAAACTACCTTCATGTTCCTAGTATTCCTAATGCTAATCATATACCTGAACAATGGACCTTCCCTGCATCTTGGTCGCCTAACTTCGAAGACAAGCATAATTATTGAGTTAAATGCTGCCGTTATGGTCTACGACTACTGTCATCTTTTCCTAGCTACATTAGTCCTGTCCATCCTTGCCTTCGCAAATTCCAACCTTTGGTTTGAAGAAATTTTCTCAATTTGGGCCAGTGTCATACTAATAGTCAATGGATGCGAGATGGTGAAAGGCGTTAGTCCTTATGTCTCAAACCTTTCCACTAAGGAGCAAGCAACCCTGAAGTTCCTCTTGCAACAGGAGCATTCTCAGCATCGAGATTCACCAGAACTACTTCAACGGATTGTTGGATGGTGGTCGATTGGTTCAGGATTACTAATTCTTAGCGTAGTCACGGCTATCGCGTTTCTCTAAAAAGAGACTATGTCATAACCTTTATATGCCAAGGCTCATATCGAACGCCAAGCAGGTTGTGCAACGGATAGCGCATACCGACGTACCCAAGATCAACCAGTCGTTTAAATTCTTCCGTGCTCGCGAAGTCCGCAGTAAAATTCTTTACGCCAAAGCCAACTTTTCCTACGTCGAAGTCTCCAATCCCATGGTAGGAATGACCAGGGGGAGCCAAGCTTCGTGAAGCGCGTGACAAATTGCCTTTTGATTGTATGGTTTTCGCCAAGAAAAGATGAGTTTGCTTGACTACGCTTCGAATACCGGAAGTAAGGACAATACTATCTCCAAGATCGCGCTTTACTTGTCTATAGAGTTGCTCAGCCTCACCTCGGTAGAGGAAATGACCAGTATAAGGAATTTTTTTGACTTCCCGTAGCGCAACTTTCGAGGTCAATTCCGTGATAACCTTTTCACCGAAAAAACCATACCGATGTGCGTTTTCCGAGAACAAATCTTCCAGAAAATCTTTTTCGCCAACTGGGAACTCGCCAACACTGGAGTACCGGCGACCATATTTAAGCATGTCGTCGAAGCTGAGCACATTGAAATTTCCATGCCCTACAAGGTTCTGTACTCGATCCAGACGTCGAAACGTACTTGCAAGTAATGCATTTTGGCTAGGTGCTAAAAAAACATCTTCGTAGTGGGAATTTTCAAAATCCTCCATTTTTTGCAGATAGTTCGGCATATTATCTAAGTCTGCCAAGACCGCTTTCCCTTGACGCGCAAATGCACGTAAAATCTCTCCNGAATCTGGNGCNGGTGTGGTCATGTATTGTATNGACTTGGCTAACTCCAGCGCGNTAGTGTCAATATCTTCATANANGTTAGACAANACNGGNNGGGGGAGNTGCGNAATATTCGACCGGATCGCCATCTGAGCACTCATTGCGGCTACNNTCGCCGCGGAGAAAATCTTTAGAAAATCTCTTCTTTCCACTTCTNGTTCCGTNCTTCAGGGACAAATGATAGTAACGTCTAACGTTGGTATATTCCACTAAAGTATACACNGAGANNANACTTTTGACNTTTTGCATGTGATTNCNCACACGACTTCAAGAATNACCCTCTGCTANTGCGCTCAGCTNACTNATAGACGAAAGTTAACTAACTAGATCCGAGAAGATTATANGTGAAAGTTAGAATATACCGTNAATGTGTTTCCCAGATTTATGAAAGCGAAACCGAAATAAATGAGTGGCTTGATCAGGTTGAAGTGACCATTGACGTCAAATNAATGGAATATTCAGCGTATCTGACCGATAATACTCTAGAGGGTCAGCCCGGCTACATCTTCTCCATTTGGTAAAACGAAAACTAATCTACGACAAAGAAACTTTGGCCCGTTAAGAACCCCGCTTTTCACTGTAGACGAACAGTGTAGAAGCTGTGAAGTTGAAGATACTCGCGCCGAAAATCCCAGACATGAACGCCAATATTCGATATTGATTAAAAAATTCACTACTGGATGTCAAGGTAACGTAGATACCCCAATTCAAACTAAATCCTATTATACTGGTGATAACAAACTCGAGCCACTGACGCGTTCTTGGGCGTCGCTCCCGTTCACCAAACGTAGTAATGCGGTTTAGCGCCCAATTCCAACTTACCGCCGGCCAAAATGAAATCGCCCGCGCAACTCTATGNTCGATGCCAAATAGCTGAAGTAGNTAGTAACAACTGACATCAAAAACAAAACCGCTGGCACCAATGGCACCGTAATGGATGAACTCCGCCCAGCTTCTGAATTTGCANAGATATAGCCTTCGTAGNTGNCGCAAGTANTTTATCTGCTGCTGAAAATTNATTTTACTCTTCCCAACCACTTTATCTTTGAGCTCGATAGGTACCTCAACAATTTTCTCGAATTCACCCCTTACCATCAGCTCAAGCGCGATCTTGTATCCTATAGGACGAAAACGATTTAGATCCTTAAGATCTTGTTTACGGACCGCAAAGAAACCCGTCATTGGATCACTACAGCTTGTAAGTGGTAACACCATGAGCTTTACTAACAAGGAGTTCAGAAATCTCCAGAAACTCCGGCCACGAGAAAATTCGCCACCTTTAGCATATCGACTACCTGCGACGAAGGTCTCTTCATCCAAACCTGCTATCAAATTTGGGATTTTGGGAATAAGGTGAGACAGATCGGCATCCATAACCACCACAGTATCCGCTATTGCCTCGCGAATACCATCCAAAACGGATAGTGAAAAATCACGATCCCGAACTTGCGGTTGAATTAGTCGCAGAGGAAATTTTGCAGACAGAGCGTTAGCTATATTTACCGTATCGTCCAGCGACCGATCACCTACAATCAATAATTCGTATGTAACCTCTTCNTTNCTAAGTTCTTCATCAACTGTTTCACAAAGAGCCTGCAGATTTTCTGNCTCTTTATAGGTTGGAACTACAATACTAACTGAAGGCACTCGAATTCCTTGGATTCCTCTGCAAGATAAGATGTAGGATTTCTGGTAGTTATTCTACGCGGACGTACGCTAATGTTTTCAGAACCAGGATAAAAAGCAATGGATCGTTTAANTAAACTACCCAGCTGCGGGTCCGCTTTGTCGTACATCAGTATCCTACCGTAATACTCGTATAACACGGCTAGACTTTTATTCGACAGCATGTCTGGTATGTCTAACTANGCTTGATCNCCAATGTAGAGAAGGGACCTTCGGTTCTCTNCNGTCTCGAAATTCCGCTGCAACATTTAACAGCACGCTCAACCTAGGCCACATCAACACTAGCAGGCCCAGTGTTGACAGAATAGCAAACNCGAAACATGAAAACTGTTAGCGANTAGATCTCAATAGTGAACCCCTGGAANCAAAACGTTGCAGAAAACCCATATCCTATTGACGCTACTCAAGCAAAAACCAATCTAGGAAACAAAAGCAAATTTGATGAAACAACCCTACAGAGAGGGCTGCAGATACCGCAGACACTAGGTTACTGCCAAACACGTCGCGGGCGAAGAAAAAAGATGCACAAACGGCTGACAAAGCATCGTAACTGGAGGTTACGAGATGCTACCGAGGGGCAAACCATTTCAGATAACCCAGTATCTTCCAATGTGATCGCTCTAGGGAATGCAACAACATAAGTTACTAAGCAAAGAAGGAATACTGCAGTAGCATTTAATCATGACCCTGGATTACGGAGATACATAACCTGACCAGCGGAGTCCAGCCGCAGTATACTGAGGAAATATACTATTGAGTNTTTAGACGGATAACNTCTCTAAGNCCCATGAGNATTAGGTCTGGGACGACCGCATCGAATAAATCCTCTCGGTTAAATAACTGNGCGAATCCACCGGTACCTATGACTGCTGGNNNCTCGCTCGAAAATTCTTCGTCGGTNATNCTAGTTATCAATTCTCGCACCATTCCAACATTCGACCAGTAGAGACCAGCCTGAATACTTTCCACCGTAGATCTACCAATAGCTGTGGCGGGCGGAACTATTTCAACTGATGGCAATTGCGCTGTTCGCTCTTCCAACGCTCGCATAGACAAATTCAAACCAGGAACAATATTCCCGCCAAGAAACTCTTTTTGATTCGAAATCGCGCACAAGGTTGTCGCTGTACCAAAGTCTGCAACAATGATATTTCGATTGGGGTACAGTTTGACTGCTCCTACTGCATCAGCAATTCGATCGGCACCTACTTCGCGTGGATCACGATACAGAATTTTTAAACCAGTCTTCGTTCCCGGTCTGAGAATCAATGGATCGATGTCAAAATACTTCTGACAGGTTGCCCGAAGCGAATATAGTAAGTCAGGCACTACACAACAAATCGCAACCTGATTAATACTTTCCGGATCTATGTCATTCTCTCTAAGCACGGCGCGAAAAAAAACACCAAGCTCATCAGACGAGCTCCGGAGCTGCGACGTACGGCGAAACTGAAGCTCAAGCTCGTCACCTGTGAATACCCCACCAAAGATATGAGAATTTCCAATGTCGAGACAAAGTATCACGAAGTAACCGCAACGTTATCAATTAGTCGTACCACCGGATCTTCACCGATTTTCGCAGCGACAAATCGGCGTCCGTCTCTTGTCTCAACGTAGTCAACATCGAACCCCACCTCCGTCAATCGGTTAGAGACTTCTTGGTCCGACGCGCTACTGTCAATTAACTCGCGAATAATTGGAGCAGTCTTTCGTGCAGAGGGGTCAAGATTCACGTTACGCGAACTAAGGGCAAGGCCATCAGATTCACGCACAATTGGACACGGAACAATTTCTACATCGAGAAAAAAAGCGTTGACCATGTCCCTGATGAGCAGATATTGCTGATAATCTTTTTCCCCAAAGTAAGCTTTATCCGGATTTACAATATTTAGCAGTTTCATNACCACTGTGAGCACCCCTNTAAAGTGGCCATCTCGATGGTCNCCGCAAAGTTCNCGTGAAAANCCCTCTTCCAGAACCTGATANCTAAAGCCATCCGGATACATCTGCTCNAAGGTTGGNGCAAGCAATATATCCACACCCAGCGACTCAAGAATGNGNTGATCATGCTCCATAGTTTCTGGATATGCTGCAAGATCACTCTTATTATCGAATTGGGTGGGATTGACATAGATACTCACCACTGTGCTCTTGTTCTCCTCNANACTTCGCTTGATCAGCGATTCGTGGCCAACATGTAATGCTCCCATCGTTGGAATAAACCCAATTGGGCTNTCGGCTTCCTGCCTAGACTTCATAAAGTCCATCACCGAGTTAAAGGTTTTCATCCGTAGGTTTCCCCGGGAGCCGGAAAAGATTGGTCTCTAACGTCTTCATGGAAGCCACTGAGCGCACCTNCTACCAATTGGTTCACATTCGCATACCTGCGNAGAAACTTAGGACAAAAATCAGGATCAGCCCCAAGCAGATCATGAAGCACCAGAACCTGACCGTCCGTATGAGGACCTGCGCCAATTCCAATAGTAGGTACGGAAACCGCTCGCGATACGCAGTCGCCAAGCTTATTAGGAATACACTCTAATACAATGGCAAAGCAGCCTGCCTGCTCCAGACGCTTTGCGTCATCGATTAACTGCTGGGCATCACTCTCGCCCTTNCCCTGNACCTTGTGTCCTCCCAGATTNTGGATCGACTGCGGCGTAAGGCCAATGTGGCCCATNACAGGNACGCCAGCTTCTACAATGTGTGCAATAAGATCTGCCTGATGTGCTGCTCCCTCTATTTTTACTGCAGAAGCCCCTGTTTGCATAAGCTCTTGAACTGCATCCATACCAACGGTGATGCCCTTACTGCAGGATAGAAATGGCATGTCAGCCACAACAAACTTGTCGTGGGCACCGCGGACTACCGCAGCAACATGCATCTTCATCATGTCCAGCGTAGCGTGTACCGTGGAATCAAAACCATGCATAACTACAGCCAGTGAATCTCCCACTAGAATACAATCTATGTCGGACTGGTTGATGATTTTGGCACTCCAGAAGTCGTAACACGTCACCATGGAAATCTTANGATTCTGTTGTTTACGTTTAGTAAAAGTTTGCACATTAACCATGTGTTCACCTCATTGTTGAGGAATATGATTTCAGTGACAGGGAGAGTAACCCTTGGGTCTAGATGACCAAGCTTCGGTACCTGTCCTTAAGATCAAGTCCTGCTCAAATGTTCAANAAATGTAGCTTTTCCTTCTCGTCACCTTCCGATGGATAGGTGCGAAAACGCGAGAATATGTGGTTTGAAAGGTGGCGTCAATGAGCAAATCACCTAGCGTTTTGAGCCTATGGAGTGCGATGTTAAGACACGGATCACATCGAATCGCCCGCCCCCNGTTGATTCACAAG
Source organism: Gammaproteobacteria bacterium (assembly GCA_002712135.1). Classification (GTDB taxonomy): domain Bacteria; phylum Pseudomonadota; class Gammaproteobacteria; order Pseudomonadales; family Azotimanducaceae; genus UBA7455. The sequence goes on along the minus strand of PASO01000032.1, from coordinate 1,209 downwards.
CTCNAGAAACGTACCAGGGATGGCATCCTCGTCGAGAAAATAAGTTATCATATTCACGCAGGGCCTATAGCTCAGTTGGTTAGAGCAGTGGACTCATAATCCATTGGTCCCAGGTTCGAGTCCTGGTGGGCCCACCAAATCAGCCGAGTCCAAAGGCTACGACGTCTCGTCAAGGAAAGTTTTAAGGTGATCTGAGCGTGTCGGATGACGAAGCTTACGCAGTGCTTTTGCTTCAATCTGACGAATACGCTCACGAGTAACGTCAAACTGTTTACCAACTTCCTCTAAGGTATGATCAGTATTCATATCAATACCGAAGCGCATTCTTAGGACTTTCGCTTCCCTCGCAGTCAGACCTGACAAAATACCTCGCGTTGCTTCACGTAGTCCTTGATCGGTTGCAGTATCCACCGGAGACCCAACATAAGAACTATCTCCAAGGCTCGAATCTGAATCAAGAAAATCTCCCAAGTGAGCATCTTCATCGTCCCCAACAGGGGTTTCCATTGAAATCGGATCTTTAGCTATTTTCAATACTCGTCGGACTTTATCCTCTGGCATCTCCATGCGTTCACCGAGTTCTTCGGGCGTAGGCTCCCGCCCCATTTCCTGAAGCATCTGCCGAGAAATACGCGAGAGTTTATTAATAGTTTCAATCATGTGCACTGGGATACGAATCGTCCGTGCCTGATCGGCAATAGAACGTGTGATTGCCTGTCTGATCCACCAGGTGGCATAGGTTGAAAACTTGTAGCCACGGCGATATTCAAACTTGTCCACCGCTTTCATCAAGCCAATATTGCCTTCTTGGATAAGATCCAGAAACTGTAAACCACGATTGGTATATTTCTTTGCAATTGAAATCACTAGACGAAGATTTGCTTCTACCATATCCTTTTTAGCACGACGAGCTTTCGCTTCACCGATGGACATTCGACGATGAATTTCCTTTATTTCACTGACTTCTAGGCCACACTCTTCCGAAGCCTGCTTCATTCGTTTTTGTGCCCGAACAATATCGTCTTCAAATTTTTTCAGGCCGTCGAATCCCGCCTTAATCTGCTTCTGAACCCACTTCAGATCCGTTTCCCTGCCTGTGAACTTCTCAAGGAACTTCTTACGCGGCATCTTTCCTCTACGAACACAGGTATTAATAATATGACGCTCCTGACGACGAATCTGTGCATGAATTTCGCGGGGAATCTTGAC
>PASO01000031.1 GCA_002712135.1 Gammaproteobacteria bacterium | reverse complement strand
CGCTCGACAAACCAGTACGCGGCAACACAACCAACACAGTAGCCAACCGCTGCTTGCCCTTTCGCAGCAAACCACACCCAGCCCTCCATCCATCTAAGTACCAGCACGACACCCAACGCGAAAACTATCTGACCTATTTCCACCCCAACGTTAAAAAACACCAGCCCTGTAACAAGTTCAGTCTGTGGCAGACCAATTTCACCGAGCACCGCCGCAAAGCCNAGCCCATGAAGCAANCCAAACGAACTGGACACCGCAATAGGATAACGCCACGTCAAATTATCCTGCTTGCCTCGCGCTATCTCCGAGGCAAGAAACAACACACTTAAAGCAATGACAGCTTCAATCGGGGGTACAGGAAGTGAAACCACTTCAAGAGCTGCCAGCACAAGCGTAACTGAGTGAGCCAAGGTAAAACCCGTTATCGTGACCAGTATCCTACGTATCCCCCCCGCAATCCAGATAAGACAGAGTACAAACAGCAAGTGGTCGAATCCGATCCATATATGTTCCATACCAAGCCAAGTATATTGGACCGCTACCGTCGCTACCTCCTCTCGCAGAGGAACACGCCAAACGAGCTCCCCCCGGCTCAAGGTAACGGTATGGTTTTCACCCGTCATAAAAGACATTTTTATCACGGTGGAATTCGGTACGCCGACGCTCGGATAACTAATCGATAACGTCGAACCAGCAATATCTTTCCTACAAATATAGATATTGTCAGTGCCAGGCTGCACCCGACAAAACTCTGGCATTTCAATCACCGGGTGGTTCGATGGCGGAACCTGAGGCGGTCGTTTTAAACGCACGGTGTAGCGATATCCTTCGAGCTCAGTAAGCTCTACATAGAGTGGTCTGAAGTCATCCGCAAAGACACCACTAGCAATGAAGAGGAGCGCAAGAATACGCATCATGACTNAGGCGCCACAANCTGGACTTCATAGGTTCCNCGGNTATCCCGATAGATTCNATCAAGTTCTTCCCTTACTCGCTTTTGCGTAACGTCGTCGACAACCCTCGATCGAACTTCATCCAGCGGTGGAAAATATCCTGCTTTTACCGTGGTAAGTAGCAACAGATGAAAACCGTATTCCGAGCGGAACGGTCCGATCCAATCTTCTTTTGCCTGATCAACGGCAAATACTCCTGCCGCAAAAGATTCACCGAAATGAGACGCGACTTCTTCTTCATTTTTGTTGACATAATTTCGATGATATAAGAANTGATCCCCACGTGAGGCTGCGAGATGGAACGGCAAACTCACCTTGTTCAAGTGGAGGAGTTCATCACCGGCGTGTCCACCAGCTTCATCTCCACGGCGATCTAACGAGAAATACACATGAGTGAAGGTAACCTGGGGCGGCACATAATATCTATCTCGGTTTTTCTCATAGTGATCTATTAATTCGGCTTCACTTAATTCGAGTGAATCATAGATAAAACCCTGATTAATATACTCGAGCTGTGCAATGAGTCGCTTGCGGGCGTTGTAGTTGTTTTCATCAAGACCAAGGGCAATCGCCTGCCTGTATAGTACCTCTTCACGAACGAAGAGTTGCGTTAATCTTTCGCGTTGCGCCTCATCTAGTGCTTTTAGGTGCTCTCTGGCTGATTCAAGACTAAGCCTCGGATTCCTGAACATCACCAGAGGCAAAAGTTGTTCATCTCCTACGACAATGACACTTGCGTCCTCTGTCTCATTCTGAGGTAGGAAATCGAATATAACGAAAAGTAAACTTCCCGCGAGNAGAAAGTGTAAGAGAGGCTCTCTGAATGCCTTTTGAAACACTAGTTAGCTTGGGTATCCGGCTCAGCGTCGTCAGCCAATACAACCAGCAACTCACCGTTAGCCACCTGGTCACCCTTGCGGACTCTTAGNTCACTAACAAAACCCGACTGAGATGCCTCGATACGGTGCTCCATTTTCATACCCTCGAGGATAAGCAATAACTGACCCTCATCTACTGCGTCGCCTTCGGATACATAAGTATCCACAACATTCCCAGGCATTGGTGCGGCAAGGCCACCAGCTAATCCGGTGGAATCAAGGTCCGGAAATCTTGGTAGTTCTGTGAGTTCAATCTGCCCCTTTGGTCCATGGACTATCCAGCGAACATCACGCACAACAACTGCTTCGGAAACAACAGTAAACGGTACCAAGCGACCGTCTATTTCAATCGTAATATCCTTCCCATCTAGGGATTTAATCAGAACAGACAGCTCGAGATCATCAATCATCGCAACGAAACTGCCGTCGCGGCGAGACTGATATTTCAAAGACACAATATCGTCACCAAAATTGAAGTCAACTTGTTCAGGCGGCATGATCGAGTTACGCCAACCGCTTGGCAGGTTTCGCAACACCCTTGCACTTGCTCGACGATGCCTCTGGGCAACCATAGCAGCTGCAATTGCAGCTTCGATTATATCCCGGCGCTCCACAGTCAAGCTGCGCGATGGATCGATACGTTCTATAAAGTCCGTCGTCGTATCAGCATCCAAAAATGATTCATTACGTAGCACGGATACCAGAAAGTCCCTGTTAGTGGTGAGCCCCTTCACCCGAGTGGTTTCCAATACTCGGGCGAGACGCAAANCTGCTTCTGTCCGCGTCGGAGCATGAACAACCACTTTAGCCAACATTGGGTCAAACTCGATACCGACGTTACTGCCGGTTTCTATTCCAGTGTCATAACGCGCATCCGCCACCCTGGAGCGCTCGAATAACAACACGGGTCCCGCGGTCGGCAAGAAATCATTTGCGGGATCTTCCCCATAGAGTCGAGCTTCGATCGCGTGGCCATTAATAGAGAGCTCATCCTGACCAAAGCTTAAAGCCTCCCCCTGAGCAATCAAAATTTGCTCTCGCACGAGATCTAGTCCAGTAATCTCTTCGGTGATGGGATGCTCTACCTGAAGCCTGGTATTCATCTCCAAAAACCAGAAATCGACACCATCCAACAGAAACTCGACAGTNCCGGCGGATGTGTANGCNATAGNTTTCGCAGCNGCGACCGCAGCAGCTCCCATCTTCTCCCGNANCTCCAGTGTAACCGCTGGCGATGGCGCNTCCTCAATNATCTTCTGATGGCGGCGTTGNATAGAACACTCTCTCTCAAAACAATGTACGATGTTGCCATNACTATCACCTAAGACTTGGATCTCCACATGTCGGGATGATGCGAGCCAGCGCTCGAGAAAAATCGTGTCATCACCGAAAGAGGCAGCTGCCTCTCTCCTTGCACCTTCTACTGCATCGTCCAGCTCGCTTTCGCTTTGTACGACGCGCATGCCCTTGCCACCACCACCAGCTGATGCTTTAACCAGTAATGGATAGCCAATCTCTTTCGCAAGCTTCTTTGCATCAGCATCAGCAGAAACCTCCACGCTGGGTAGTGTTGGTACACCGGCCTTTGTCATCAGTTCCTTAGAAGAAAGCTTGTCTCCCATCTGAGAAATTGCCGCCGACGATGGTCCAATCCAGGTGATTCCTGCTTCCTGAACGGTGGCTGCAAAACCAGTATTCTCCGAAAGAAAACCATAGCCTGGATGGATCGCATCCGCACCGGTTCTCCTGGCAGCGCTAAGAACTTTATCCTGATCCAGATAGGTTTCAAGGGAACTACTACCATCCAAAGCGATAGCCTCATCGGCTTCCTGTACGAACGGTTCACTAACATCGCTATCTGAATAGATAGCAACCGTACTAATGCCCATCATATGCGCAGTTCGCATAATGCGTCTCGCGATCTCACCACGGTTAACTACTAATAGTCTTTCAATACGCTTTGACATGGTTACATCCGCCAGACGCCAAAGCCCTTGGCACCTTCTACTTTATTGTTGTGGACGGCTGACAGTGAGATCGCCAGATGTGCTCTCGTATCTCTTGGATCGATTAAGCCATCATCGGAAATCGCAGCGGTTGCGAGCAATGCCAACGATGCTTCTTCTAGGACTTCTTCGACGGATGCAGCCCGTTTTTGGTCCGCCTCTTCATCAAAAACTTCATTGCGTCGTTCTGCCGCCTGGCGACCTACAATCGTCATTACGCCCGCCTGCTGCTTAGGCCCCATCACGGCTATTTTTGCAGTAGGCCAGATGAAGGTGAAGCGCGTACCGTATGCCCGACCGCTCATACCATAATTTCCCGCACCATAAGATGCTGCGGGAATTACCGAAAAGTGGGGTACCGTCGAGTTTGCTACCGCATTAATCATTTTCGATCCATTCTTGGTGATGCCACCACGCTCGAAATCAGTACCCACGATATAACCAGTAATGTTGTGCAGAAATAGTAATGGTGTATCTATCTGGTTACAGAGCTGGATAAACTGAGTGGCCTTCTCCGCCGCCTCCGACATCAATGGACCATTGTTACCAAGAATTCCGATAGGGTAACCATCAATAGAGGCCCAACCAGTCACGAGTGTGGATCCATAAAGTGGTTTGAATTCCTCGAATCGTGATCCATCTACAATACGCGCAATAACCTCCCGCATATCAAAAGGCTTGGTCAGATCCTTGTTAACGATTCCGAGCAGTTCGTCCTGGTCATAGACAGGTGGATCTGGCGGTAGACTCGGTCCCGGACCCCATTTACGCCAGTTAAGATGTGACACCACCTCTCGACACATACGGATACCATCGTGCTCATCTTCAGCCAAATAGTCTCCCAGGCCCGAGATCTGGGTATGCATTTCAGCGCCACCTAGATCTTCAGCATTTGCGTCTTCTCCGGTTGCCATTTTCACCAAGGGTGGACTGCCAAGAAATACCTTGGATTGTTTCTTAATGAAAATGTTATAGTCACTCATCCCTGGCTGATATGCACCACCAGCAGCGGCAGCACCAAACACAACTGAAATGGTTGGAATGCGCATTTGAGATAGTTCGGTAATCTCGTAAAACAACCGTCCTGATTCAGCAAAGTGACTTGTAGTGGATGGTGTCTTGATTCTTCTTGGGGGCTCATCCTTTTTGCTACCACCACCGCCGCTACTACCCCTAAGATCAGCACCAGCAGACTCTACAAACTGCACGTAGGGAAGTCGGTTCACTCTCGCGATCTCTAGGCCACGCATTAGTTTCTTACTGTTCCACGCATTGAAAGCACCCGCCCGCACAGATGGATCGTGGCCGAGAATGACACACTCAGTGTCCGCAATGACGCCAACTCCGAGAATAAATCCAGAACCCGTCTTTACATGTGAGTTATAGGCCGCCAGCGGACTAACCTCGAAGAAGGGAGAGTCCCGGTCAAGCACCAGCGCGATACGTTCCCGTAGCGGTAGCTTGTCACGAGACCGCAGGCGTGCCATTGCTTCCTCGCCTCCACCTTGCGCTGCCTCAGCGTGGAGCATAGCTATGTATTCTAGCTCCTCAAGCATTTCTTCCCGGTTTCGCAAGTACTCATCCGATCGAGTATTCAGTTTCGACTTAATTACTGCCATGGATCTCTCATCATTTTGATCTTATCAACCACCTACCCATGCTATCGTTGTCTCGCGTCCGAGACAATGCTCCAGCATCTATACCTTCTCAAGACAGTTGCAGTCTGAATTTCCGCTAAGATAGGCAAACGTCTTACAGAAAAGTAGCCCAATTCTCGAGCGGTTCCCTGTCGGTCACCAGTTGATTAACCGGCGCTTCCGGATTCGCATGCCCAATCGCACAGCCACAAAAGAGCATCAATTCTTCTGGTGGATCGATAAAACTTCTTACGGTACCAGGCTTCCTGGCCCAAGCCTCCTGGGCACAGGTTTCGAGTCCTGCTTCCTGAGCCAACAACATGAAACTCTGCAGGAACATGCCGAGATCAGACCATTGCGGTGGACCCATAATACGATCCACGTATACAAAAAGCGCAGCCGGCGCGCCGAAGAATATAAAGTTTCGATCCAGATGTGCATACCTAGCTGGTTTGTCATCGCGAGGAATCCCCAGCAAGGCATACATATCCTCACCACACTTGAAGCGAGATGAGCGATAGGGCTCCTTCAGGCTTGGTGGATAGACCACATACTCTGGCATTTCTGGCCCAGAATATGTCGACGCGTGAGAAAGAAACTTCACCATCGCAACATCATTGATTACGTAGATGCGCCAAGGCTGGAGGTTCCCGCCGCTTGGTGCCCGAGATGCATCTCGTAGTAGTTGCGCGAGGACCTCATTGGGGACTGGCGTATCTAGAAAATTGCGAAAGGATCGTCGTGCTGCCATTGCTTCGGAGACATTCATAGATGATCCTCATATCGTCACTTTAATTTAGAGTTAGGCTAACTCAGCTTCCTTCCTTAGAAAAGACGGCTGGCATGAAAAAAGTATTCTGGATCATAGTGTTTAAACAATATCGTTTCACCCATAACTAGATCCGACCAATAGACAACATTTTGCAGGTGATAGACCTTGGTTGATGTTCCTTATCAATCAATCTAACGAATATATCTTGTCGCCATTCGCCATACTTGGCCGTCCCATGCTTCTCGTACAATGTACCAATGCCATGCTTCATCCCTTCCTGCCATCGGCCGTGATAACAACTTCCGTCCGAGTATGACACTGTTCCATGACCACTCGGGTGATTCCTTTCCCAATCTCCTTTATATCGACTTCCATCTACAAACTGATAAGTGCCTTGCCCTTCTTTAACACCCATCACGTATTGCCCGGTATAACGTTCGCCGTTCAAGTAATAGTAGGTTCCCTGCCCATGCTTTCTTCGATCCTTGTACTCTCCCACGTATCGATCGCCATTGGCAAAGTAATACACACCCTGCCCGTCTCTTTCGCCCGCTTTGTATTCGCCGACGTAACGATCCCCATCCGTGAAGTACGTTGTCCCGATTCCATCTTCCTTTCCATTAACCCAGCGTCCTTCATAACGGAGGCCGTTTTCGTAGAAAAGTGTACCCTCACCATGGCGCAAACCATCTTTCCACATACCTACATATCGATAACCTTCCATATTCTTGTATGTGCCCTGACCATTAGGCTCTCCATATTTATATTCACCAGTATAGTTATTACCTTTTTCATCTGTGTGAGAGCCATGACCATGATACTTGTCTGCTTTCCATACACCCTCATGGTGAGTCCCGTCAGCCCCTTTCATAACACCTCGTCCAGATCGCTTACCCACCTCCCATTCGCCCTCGTAACGATTTCCTGACGCATGTTCGAATACACCATTACCATGGGGTTCATCGTTTAGCCACTCTCCTGAATAACGATGCCCATCGACGTGGAGATAATCTCCTTTCCCACTTCGTTTGTCTTGCTGCCATTGCCCTTCGTACCGCCCATCCGGGTAGTAATGGACACCCTGCCCATGCCGCTTCCTACTTAGCCATTCCCCCTCATAGCGTTGTCCTTGCAAATCACCGTCATAAACATAGGTACCGGCACCGTTCTCACAATTGCCGGATATACAACCAACCTGCTCCGATGCATTAGCAGTAGATGTAACCATCACCAACGCCAACATAGTCCAAATTATCGTTTTAGCCATACATTCCTCAAATAATCAGAGCATTGTAAAAATTTAAACCAGAAACTAGTAGAGAAGAATAAAGACGCAACACATTAGTCCAACAGGGACTGCAGTGCGCACAACAAACTATGGAGTCGTCGCACAATACTTTATCCGAATCTGGGCAAGATTAACCAGACCAAAGATGCAAAGCATTATTGCTGTGGAGATCTTGGCTAATGTGACTACCGACAACTACAATTTAGCAAAGTTTCAATAAGGCCTAAGTATGTACTTTCATATAATGATATACAGAGCCAATATGAACCTGGGAGATCATCTTGACTGAATTATTGTATGACTTCGGCAGTGGTCGCTCGGACCCCGGAAACTTTCCGACTAAAGCACTCAAAGCTGCAGCACTGAAGGTCTTGGATGAACAGTCAGATGAAATAAATAATTATCCAGGCAGTTTAGGACATCTCGGTATGCGCCAAGCAATGGCGCAGCGAGAATCAACCAGAGAATCCGTCACGGTCGACCCCGAGCATATCGTGTTGACCAACGGTTCTATGCAAGCGGTCACCCTGACAGCGGAAGCATTAATGGATTACCCAGGTGACTCGGTCATCATCGAGGAGTTTAGTTATCCGGGAACGTTAAGCGCCTACCGCAGTCTGAAATACAATATGGTCGGCATCAAGCTTGATGAAGGTGGTATGCGCATGGACCACCTCGAGGAACAATTGCATCGGCTTAATAACGAAGGCAAGTTACCAAAATTCATTTACGCCATCAGCACGTATCAAAACCCAACTGGTTTCGTCATGCCCAAGGCAAGACGGCTGGACATGATCGCACTAGCCCGGCGATATGATATTCCAATAGTCGAAGACAACTGCTATGCCGACGTACATTATGATGGGCATGTAGAGCCAGCAGTCTACGCACTAGACGATAACCCAAACCATATCTACCTTTGTTCCCTGTCGAAAATTCTTGCGCCAGGATTACGCCTGGGCTACATCCTCGCACGCCCACCGATGCTGAAAAGGATTCTGGAACGCAGACATGATGCCGGTGGCAATTACCTCACCGCTGCAATAGTTGCAGAGTTCTACAAAGAAGGAATATGGAATCATGCCAAAGTGACTAATGCCTCATTGAAAGAAAAACGTGACCTTACTATTAGGGGATTGAAGGAACAGCTTGATGACCTTTGCATCTGGTCGAAACCAGTCGGCGGGCTGTTTCTTTGGGTTCGAATTCCCGACGATGTCAATCGACAGAAGCTCTACGAATTATCACTACAGCGCGGCTTTAAGTACCTGTTGGGCTCATCGTTTCACTATCGCGGAAAGGACGTCCCCTACTTACGACTTGCCTTTGGTCACCTGAAGGCCAAACAAATTGAAGAAGGCATACCAGTACTCGCACAGTGCCTTAGGGAAGCACGAACCAGCAATCAAGCGAGGCAGTTCGAAAGCTTGTTTATGTCGTAATGTTAACGAGTCAACGCAGCTCGATCGCGCAGCACATCGTTGCTACGCTCCATATGAAACATGCCGCGAATGATCATCAATTCACCCGTTACATGAGAGGAGGCCTCAGACGCCAAAAAAACGCACGCGTCAGCCACATGATACGGCTCGTTCGGCTTTAGCAAAGATGGAATCCTGGTTCCATCTTTTCTGGTATCAGGTGGAACATGACCCGCTTTGCGAATTCCCAGTGTTGCTGTGAACCCCGGCGCCACACAGTTCACATTAATGTTGTTAACGGCATAATTCACCGCCAGGGTCTTGGTAAGATTAATGACCCCCGCCTTCGCCGCTGCGTAAGCCGCAAGTCTTGGGTTAAGATTGATTCCAGCAGTCGATGAAATATTGATGATCTTTCCACCGGTACCCTGCTCGATCATGATCTTGCCGGCGCCGACATCGCACAAAAAGGCGCTGTCGAGATTGAGATTAATCTGCTTGTCCCAGTCTTCAAGCGTCGCCTTATCTAACGGTGGAAAGCCTCCACCCCCAGAGTTCGCCACCATGATGTCCAAGCGTCCAAATTTTTCAATGGTCTTTCTGAGCAAATTGTCTACCTGTTCGGGCTCGGTCACATCGGTCGAAATGGCAAGAGACTCCCGACCCATCTCGCGGATTTCATCTGCAACGCGATCAAGTCTTTCCTGCCGACGAGCCGCGATAACCACATGCGCACCTGCCCTGGCGTAAGCTTTGCTGATTTCTTCACCGATTCCGCTGCCACCACCTGTGACAATCGCCACCTTGTCTTTCAAACCAAAAGTATCTTCTACACTAAACGACATTAAATTTTCCTTTTGCGCATCCAGCAGTCTGCTAGGCGTAGGCCGAAGCCCACTCTGAACCACGAACAACCAGGTTTTCACCAGTCATGATGTCGGACCCGGGAGATGCAAAATATAGCGTTGCATTAGCAATCTCCTGTGGCGTACCTGGCGACCCCAGTGAGCCGGCTTCTGCTGACTGAAGCAACTGCCTCTTCGAATATTCATTGTCGGGCATATCGGGAATACTATGATCAGGCACAACGACGCTACCCGGTGATACACAGTTCACGTTAATGCTGTGTATAGCCCAGCTAATAGCTAACGATCTGGTTAAGTTTATCACCGCAGCTTTTGCTGCCGCATAATGCGCCGCATTTTCTTCGCCTTTAATCCCTGAAGACGATCCGATATTAACGATCTTGCCACCACCTTGCTTGATCATTTCCTTGGAAACTGCAGTGCAGCACAAAAAGGTTCCGTTTAAGTTAAGCGAGATGCACTCATTCCAAACTTCCGGGGATAGATCTTCAGGATTACCAAATGAACTACCACCGGCACTGTTAACGAGAATGTCGATTCTGCCAAACGCGTCCAGCGCCCGAGCAACCATCTCATCAACTTGGACTGGATCGGTAATATCAGCAGTAACAGCGACGGCCTCACCATCGGCATTCTTTATTTTTTCAACAACCTTGTTCAGGCTATCTTCATGCCTACCAACAACAACGACTTTAGCACCAGCCTTTGCAAAAGTATCGGCAATACAGCTACCAATACCATGGCTTGTTCCGCCACCACCAGTGACGATGGCGACCTTATCGGTCAACTCAAACTTGGACATCAATGCTTCCTGTAATAAGCAGTTTAGCTACGCAGTAATTTTCCTGGCGCCGCACCGGAATGTTCGTTTTCCGTTAACAGAATCTCACCGTTAACGACTGTATTTTTGATCCCGCGGGCCGTTTGTTTTAATCGCATTGCTCCCGAAGGCAGGTCATGCATCACCTCAGGCATATTAGGCCCGATAGTATTGGGATCAAATACCACCATATCCGCCGCCATACCTTCGCGTATCAGACCGCGGTCATGCAATCCCCACATGGTGGCCGGGTTGTAAGTAATCTGACGCACGCCTTCCTCAAGCGATAACGCCTCCTTTTCTCTTACCCAATAGCTGAGCAAATGCGATTGCAAAGAACTATCCATGATCTGCGAAACATGCGCACCAGAATCTGAAAACGTCACCACGGATCTCGGATGCTTGATCAGCTTTATAACCTCGTTCATATCTTCGTTGGCAATGGGAGAACGGAAAAAGATTTTGAAATCCCGTTCAAGAGCCATATCAATCATCAGCTCAACAGGATGAATGCGTTTCTCCGCGGCAAGTTGCGCCATCGAGGGCTTGTCGTACTGCATGTCATCCATCGGAAAGACGAAATCCCATTTGGGCGGCCTTAACTCAGCGCCAATAACTCTTGGTCCGGTATAGGGCAGACTAGCAACCTCGACGAGTTTTGAGCGAATTTTCGGATCAAGTAACTTCTTCTTCTGCTCGGATAAAGGTAGCGCACGGAAGTCCTTCCAGTGCTCCCAGTTATCAAATGGCAGGTTACTTTCAAAAGACAGTAGGGTGTTCAGCCCTCTGCTATGCACCTGGGCAAACATTCGCCCGCCAGCAGCGGCAGTTTCATCCAGAAGATCGGCATAGGCGTGCCAGTATTCAGGCGCTGACCTGTTGGCAAACAGGCCCCAAGTCTGGGTAACTCCAGACTCAATCGCGAGATCACGTAACCGACAATGATATTCGCGAACGGCATCAGGATCTCTTCCCGGAGCCTCACCCGCGAGTTCAAACATGCCTTTACCTGTCTCACCTAATGCATTAACGATGGCGCGCACTTCATCCCAGTTCGCCAATCGACTTGCCACAGGCCGATCATCCGCTGTGGCATGGTTAAATGTGCGTGACGTCGAAAAACCTATCGCTCCCGCAGATACAGCCTCTTTCACTAGCTGCTGCATCACTTTGAGCTCATCATCAGATGCTTCCGCCTCAAATGCTTTCTCGCCCATTACATAGGTACGCAGAGCGGAGTGGCCAATGTAACCACCATAATTGATCCCTTTGGGCAACCCGTCTACGACATCCAGAAATTCAGGAAATGTTTCCCAGGTCCAGTCGATCCCTTCGAGCATCGCATCCCGAGAGATGTCCTCGGCTCGCTCTAGATTCTTGAATACATAGTCAGCGTTCTCTTTCGCACATGGGGCAAGCGTAAAGCCACAATTACCCATGATGACGCTAGTAACCCCGTGATAACAGGAACAGGAACCGATAGGATCCCAAAAAACCTGGGCATCCATATGTGTATGGCCATCGACAAAACCGGGCGATACCACATGACCTTCTGCATCGACCGTTTCTGTTGATTTCTCTCTGATGCGGCCGATGGCAGAAATTCGCCCGTCATTTACGCCAACATCAGCCATATAGGACGCGCCACCAGAACCATCTACGATGGTTCCATTCTTGATCACAAGGTCAAAGCTCACGTATTACATTCCAAACAAATGATTAAATAATATTACCACCATTCTATTGTATTGTTTCTTTCGAAAAGTCACCTGCAACCACAATAGAAAGGTTTCCGGTATCAATATGTCGCGCCATAGCACCCTGAATATCTTTGGGTGTCAGCGCCTGTAGTTTCTCCATCAATTCCGCAGTCCAGTACATCGTTCTATCTATACGCAAGCGCCGGCTAAGGTAACCCGCCAACGTACGATCATTGGACAACAAGTTCTTTTGGTACTGGACAAAACCGGATTTTGCTTCCATCACCTCTTTATCCGAAAAGCCTTCAGTAACAACCTTCCGGACCTCTTCAACAAACGCAGCCTCAAGTGACTCAGCATTTTCCGGAGCATATATCGCGTAGCCACTAAACTGTGCTGATTTATCCAGTGGATCGGCTGAAAACTGAGAACCAACGCCATAACTCAAACCCTCATTCTGACGAATCCTAACGGCCAATCTGGAACTGAGGAAACCACCTCCAAGCATAAAGTTACCGAGCACAAGCCCAGGGTAATCCTCATGGTCATCTCGCAACGGGATGTTAAGTCCAGTCAGAAAGTACGCGTTAGCCTTGTCCGGAGTCTCGATGGTTATTTTTTTTCCGGGGATTTCAAAGTGTGGATTTACTAGTCGTGAATAAGACGCATCGGAATTCCACCCGGCCAAGGATTCCTCAACTATCGGCTGAATCTCCTTCGGGTCAAAATCGCCAACAATTGCCATGTGGCCATGCGCAGCGCCGTAAAACGTTTGATGAAATTCAACTAGTTGGTACAGCTCAGTCGCCTCGGTTAAGGCAATAGACTCCTCTATGGTAGCAACATAGCCAGGGTGGTCTTCAGGGTATGGTGCCAAATGTCGTTGCAGCGCCTGGCTAGCGAGTGCACCTGGATCAGATTTACTGGCTTCTAAGGATGTAATGATCTGCTGCTTTAGCTCGTTGAACTGTTCACCATCAAAAGCCGGTTCCCGTAGCACCTCCGTTGCCAGTCTTAAAACATCAGGAAGATTTTCTCGCGTTGTTTGTAAGCTACCGGATGCATTGGCAACGCCGCCGCTCAGTCCACCCCGCGCTTTGAGACGAGTGAACTCATCAGTTAACTCCTGACGAGAAAGTCGCTTGGTTCCACGCATCAGCATGCTGCCCGCTAGACTACCAATGCTGGCCTTATTCTTGAGCTGCTCTGCACTGCCAAAACGCAGCCGCATGGAAACATTCACATTCGCACCGCGAGTCTCCTTAGGCAGCATCGCTAATTTAAAGCCATTATCCAGCGTCACCCTGATGATGCGCGCTTCGATATTCTCTGGCGTAGGATCAAAAGCCTCACCTGCTTTAACAGCCTTCTTTCCTTTGTAGTTGGCAACCAGTGCAGTGACATCAGGAGAATTAGGAATTTCAGCACGGTCTGGTTCATCGGTCGGAATAAAGAAACCTACGGTGCTGTTTTGGGGCTTCAGATAAGATGCCGCGGCTGCGTTTACTTCTTCCGTTGTAACTTCACCTAGGCGATCGCGATAAAGAAACAGCAACCGCCAATCGCCCATTGAGGCCCACTCGCTAAGCTGCAAAGCAATGCTACGAGAATCGTTAAACATCAATTCAATACTGTTGAGATAGTAGGTTCGTGCCCGCTCAACCTCTTCATCGGTAATAGGCGTCACTCCCCCAGCCACATCGTAGATCGTCTTCTGCATGGCCACCCACACGGCATCAATCGAACCTTCTTCACGAGTTTCCGCATATACCATTAGCGGGCCTGCCTCACGAAGTTGATAGGCAAAGGCTCCTACCCGCGCCGCCAAGCCAGTCTCAACCAAAGACTGATGCAATCTACCAGAAGGTGGTGTAGACATTACATGAGTTAGCAGGTCGAGGGCTGCGAATTGTTCATGNGGACCAGGAGGCACGTGATANAACGCCATTATCANTTTGATGTCGCCCTTACGACGCAGCGTAATCGACCGCTCGCCATCCTGTGTCGGGTCCTGGGTATATGTAGGATAGATTCTATTGGCGCCGGTTCGATTCGGTCTGGGAATAGCACCAAACTTTTCTATGATGAGTTCTTTGGCAAGCTTTTCATTGAACTTTCCCGCCACCACAAGAACTGCATTGTCAGGCTGATAGTATTTTCGATAGAACGCCTGCAACCGCTCGATGGGTACATTCTCCACATCCGAACGGGCACCAATGGTGGATTGCCCATAGTTGTGCCACAAGTAAGCAATGGACATGGTGCGCTGACGCAACATGCGCATTGGATTATTCTCACCAGATTCCATTTCGTTGCGAACCACAGTCATCTCCGACGCGAGATCGTCAGCNGAGATAAAGCTGTTGATCATACGATCGGCCTCAAGATCTATTGCCCATTCCAGGTTGTCGTCAGTCGCGGGAAAGGTCTCGTAATAGTTGGTCCGATCAAAGGAAGTGGTGCCATTTGGTCGCGCGCCGCGTTTCGTNAGTTCCTGCGGAATATCTGGATGATTCGGCGTACCTTTAAACACGAGATGTTCCAGGAGATGAGCCATACCCGTTTCACCATAGGCCTCATGTCTTGAGCCCACCAGGTAAGTAATGTTGACTGTGGTAGTTGGCTGACTGGCGTCTGGAAATAGGATTACTCTCAGACCGTTGTCCAGAGCGTACTCTGTTATTCCCTCAACGGTGGCAACTTTGGTCAGTTTCTCCGCGGTCAACAAGAGTGGTGACACCAGCAGAGATACCAAAACCAGTCGAATTATTTTCTTCATGCTCTTTCTCTTCCAATCGCTTCGCAGCGAGATTCCTGCAAACGCGGTAGCTTACACCAGCTATGTAACAATCTCTTTCATATTGGTTCTAANAGCAGAAACAAATTTGGCATGGAAAACCAATGCCAACATTCACTAGACGCGCGTTTTGCTTCTTGTAGTGTGGCGAGTTGGGTGAAGCAAGACTAAAGGCTTGAGAAGGACGCGAGGGAAACCCGGATTGTCGCGGGGATGTTGGGATAAGTAAACATGCCAACGCGATAACCGTAAATCACGCGAGAGTCCTACAAAATACGGTGTTGTGCAGTGATTTCAGCGTCCGTTAAGGGTAACATCCGCGTCTCGCCATATCGGACGACAGGAAAACAAAGGTAAAACGATGGAGTTTGGTAAAAAGAAGGGCATCCTGTATTTCGGGGTTCCCTCTGGCAGCCTGCAGGAGCANGTCTTAAGGATACTTGATAAGGCTGGTTATCCCTTGCCCAGTAGCCGCCAATATGAACTGACTACGCCNTATGATCAGGNCGTGGTATTTCGCGTGCTCGACCGAAAAGAAATGCCCGAAAAAGTCAACAAAGGAATCGTGGATTGTGGAATTACAGGNAAGGACTATATCTACGAGGCAGGTAAAGAAGAAACCGTTATCGTGGTTNAAGATTTTATCTTCTCAAAGAGAACCAACCANCCATCTCGTATTGTGCTNGCATCCCGCGCAGAAAAAGGCATCGAAAAGCCAGAGGATTGTGCCGGAAAAATCATCGCGACCGAATTGCCTAATCTGACTCGGCGTCGTATGGAAGAATTATTCGATATTGTCGATATTGAGATCCTGCATTCCGAAGGAAAGACCGAGGCAAAAGTTATCATGGGAGAATCCGATGCGTTCACTGATATTACCGAAACNGGCGAAACACTTAAGGCCAATGGTAATAANATTNTCGCGGAGATTTTCACATCGAATCCCCAGTTGATCGCAAACCAAAGTGCTTGTGAGAACACGGCGACTCGCAACAAAATCGAAGANATCGGCATNTGTATTGAAGCTGTNTTAAAAGCTGAAAAGGAANCTGTCTATATGGTNTTTATGGACGTNCCAACCGAGGTGCTGGAACAGGTCGAAGCGCTGTTGCCNGCGGTTGTCTCTCCGACCGTCAGCCCGGTCGTAGATGAAGCCTGGCGCANCGTATCGGTAGTAATTAAAGAGTCCGAGCTCAATATTCTTGCGCCACAGTTGTTGAGGCTCGGTGTGGACGGGATTGTACCGGTACCCGTACCCAAGGTATTTACCCAAGAAATGATCAATTCCTAACGCATCAACCAAGAGAAAATTAAGGGTGGATAAACAACATCTAGAGGAAGGCACCGAACTGAAGCTCGACTACGTCAAGCGAGACGGGTTTCTGCCCTGCGTCGTCCAGGATGTTAACGACGGGCGTATTCTGATGCTTGGTTACGTTAACCAGCAGGCGTTAGATACTACACTTGAGAAAGGTATGGCGACTTTCTGGTCAACATCCAGAAATGAGTTGTGGACTAAAGGCGAAACATCCGGTGACTTTCTGAAGATTGTTGAAGTACTAACAGATTGCGATCAGGATGCGCTTATCTACCGGGTAGAACCGCAGGGACAGGGCGCGTGTCACACAAAAGATCCCGACACAGGCAAGTCCCGAAAGAGCTGCTTTTACCGCAAAATCGATCTATCTACCCGGGAACTCGTACATTAAAAAGTGCAGCAAAGCCAATTTGGCACACCAAGTTCTGCAGCAACCTCTAGATACCTACCACGTATCTATAAACGGATACTTCTTCTCTGTGCGCGGCGCCGGAGCAGGAACGCGCTTCATGCTTTCCACAATCCAGCTTCTGGTTTCCGCAGGATCAATTACATCGTCAAGACCACCACCCGGTGCAGAGTTTACTGCCTTAGCGCCCTCATAGGCACGCTCGACCCGGTTTGCAAATTCCTGCTTGCGCTCTTCAGGGTCTTCAATTGCGGCAAGCTCTTTGCGATAACCAAGTTTTACAGAGCCTTCGATATTCATACCCGCAAACTCGGCGGTTGGCCAGGCAATGGTAAAAAAGCCAACCATTGCGCCTGTGCCACACATCGCCTGCACGCCAAGACCATAAGCCTTTCTTACGATGACACCAAACAGCGGCACTGTAAGATTAGCACCGGCATTGAACATGCGGGTGCAGTGTCTGACCAAGGCAGTTTTCTCCACGTCCGGCCCAACCATCATCCCCGGGCAATCCATAAGACTCAGCAATGGGATATCAAAAGCATCGCAAAGTTGCATAAAACGCGCACCCTTATCTGCGCCGTCGGAATCTATAGCACCTGCTAAATGGTGGGGATTATTAGCAATGACCCCCATAGGTCGACCTTCCACTCTAATGAACGCCGTGATGACACCAATGCCGAATTTCTCACGAATCTCGAGTACCGAATCCACATCCGCGAGCGTATAGATGATGTCTTTCATGTCGTACAAACGCAGACGATTCTCGGGAATCACATGTCGCAAAGATCTCTGGTCCGGTGCTTCCCATTCATCCACGCAGCCCTGGAAATANGACAGGTACTTCTTGCCAACNTTTACAGCTTCCTCCTCGTCTTGCACGAGAATATCGACAACGCCGTTGGGNACCTGAAACGACATAGGCCCAACCTCTTCCGGCGTATATATACCAAGACCGCCACCTTCTATCATTGCCGGGCCACCCATCGCCACTGTGGTGTTCTCCGTNGCNATAATGACATCGCAGCACGCAACTAATGCCGTGTTACCGGCAAACGTGCGCCCGTTAATAATACACACTAGGGGAANCAGGCCACTCAACTGTGAAAACGTAGTGAANGTAGTCACGTCAAAGGCAACAGACGGTCCAACGGCATCATCACCTGGTCGTCCACCACCGCCTTCACCAAAAAGTACCAAGGGCATACGAAAACGTTTCGCCAATTCAAACATGCGATCCTGTTTATAATGGTTCTTCTTACCCTGGGTACCAGCAAGTACCGTATAGTCNTAATGCACGANCATTGCACGNGCGGCTTCTTCACCAAAGAGATCGGCATTAATAGTGCCCGTTCCNGCAATCAACCCATCCGCTGGNGTTTCCTTGCGGAGCGTTTCAACATCATGGCGCTTGTACCTTGAGGCGACGATTAATGGCCAGTATTCCTTAAAGGATCCTTTATCCATCAACTCACTAATATTTACACGTGGCATTCGAGAGCCGCGAGCATGTCTCTTCTCGACAGCCTCCTGACGATTCTCATCGTAGATGTAGGAATGACGCTTTATGTTTTCGTCAAGATCGGGACGGATGTAGTTCGGATCAATAACCTCTTCTACCGCCGTGGCGCCACCGGTGACTTCTGCTTCTTCGACGAAGACGATTGGAAAGCCATCACGCACGATATCGCCCACANCCATGGTGATCTCACGTACAACGCCATTCANNTCCGCNGCAATGACGTGCTCCATTTTCATCGCCTCAACCACAGCGACAGTCTGACCTTCACGAACCTCATCACCTACCTTGACATCTACAGATACNATGGTGCCCTGAATTGGCGAACTCATACCCACCGAGCCATCCGGGCCAACAACCTCCGTCGTAACCTCTTCGGCTAAATCAGTCTTCTCTGACTTTACTTTGGCATCGTGATCGAACAACGCCAGAGGATCACTCATATCAACCCGCGCCCCAGCAAACCCGTCAGCCGCTGTCAAAGATTTTTCTTCATCTTTCGCCTTTGCCTTTATTTCAACATCACCGCCTTCAACATAGCGCTGCGGCAAATCTATCGGAGGCAAAACCAGTTCCGCCATNTGCTCTTCGACCCAGCGCGTATGCACGNCTGAATTCACAAAATCCTGATGTGCAAGAATGTTTTGGATAAAGGAAATATTATTCCCCACACCTTCGATGCGAAACTCTGACAAGGCCCTTATGGTNCGATTAANAGCGACTGCAAAGTCGTTGCTACCGGAATGNGTAATCACCTTTGCAAGCAGCGAATCAAAAGCCGTACTGGTTTTATATCCCACGTAACCGAAGCCATCGGTCCGCACTCCCGGGCCATTAGGGGCATCGTAAGCAGTAAACGTCCCGCTGGCAGGACGAACCGCACCATCTTCTCGGAAGGTCTCCATGTTGACCCTGGNTTGGATCGCAAANCCCCGAGGGGCATTGGGATTGTCAAGCCCCAGAGCTTTCAGCTTTTCTCCCGCAGCAAGGCGAATCTGGCTCTGCACGATATCAACATCAGTCACCTCTTCGGTGACTGTGTGCTCGACCTGAAGCCGCGCATTGGCTTCAATAAAAACAAACGGCTGCGCAGGCGCGGCCGAAGTATCTACCAAAAATTCAAAGGTACCGAGACTGCTATAACCTTCGTTCTCGGCAAACCGAACAGCCGCGGCGATAATTTCGTCACGCAGTGGCTCATCCAGACTCGGAGCCGGCGCGATTTCTATCACTTTCTGATTGCGACGCTGAATACTGCACTCACGTTCCCACAGGTGAGTGACTCCACCGTGCAGATCACCCAGGATTTGCACCTCAACNTGCCTNGCCTGTGCCACAAACTCCTCTACATATACATCTTCAATACCAAACGCACCTTTCGCCTCTCGCTGACAACGCGCGAATATCGCTTCAAGCTCACCCTCATCAGTTACCGCACTGGTGCCACGACCNCCACCACCCGCAATGGCCTTGATGATCATCGAACCACCGGCCTCTCTAAGAAAGACTTTCGCCTCATCNAGACTCACTGCGCGATCAATNCCACGCAGCACCGGNACCTCGGATTTNATCGCTGCCTCNCTGGCACGAGCCTTGTCACCGAAAAGCTCAAGGTGTTCTACCCTCGGACCTATAAAGGTGATGCCTTCTTCACCACAGCGTTTCGCAAATTCACCCTGCTCTGACAGGAACCCGTAACCAGGATGCACCGCATCGCAACCAGCNGCCTTGGCAGCAGCTACCATCCCCTCAATATCGAGATAAGCTCGAGCGCCTTTGCCTTCCAGTTGATATGCCGAATCCGAGACCCGGGTATGCAGGCTCGCACTATCGTCTTCCGAAAAAACTGCGACGCTTGGAATGCCAAGGTCAGATGCTGCACGCGCTATACGAATGGCAATTTCGCCACGATTTGCAATGAGCAAGGACTTAAAGCTCATGGGTTCTCCAATGAAAAGGTTTGCTTAATTTTTAAGGTCGCCAAGGGTACCAGTTACGCCTTCATCGACCAATGCCTGGTACTCCGCCTCGCTTAATCCTAGCTCTCCGGTTAGNACCTCTTTGCTATGCTCACCAACACAGGGTGAAGGACGAACCGGCTCAGCAGAAGCGGCTGAAAATCGCCACGGTCTGCCCGGTAACCAGGTCCGTCCGGTTTCTGGATGTTCAACCTGCGATACGAAGCCGTTGGCAGCAAGGTCTGGGTCCGGGCAGCTATACAACTCATANAACGTTTTGACTCGTGACGCGGTAACGCCTATCGCACCGAGTTCTTTTTCCGCCTGACGCACATTCTGACTGGCACACCACTGGCCGATAAATTCATCCAGTTGCGCCTCATTTTTTTTACGTAACTCCATCGATGCAAAGTCGGCTCCAGTTAATCGAGGATCTCCAATGTGGTGAACCAGAGCCTGCCATGAATCATCGCTTTCAGTCGCCACTGCCAGCCACGCTCCATTGGCAGCGGCATAGTAATTATGCGGTGCAAAACGAGGATGGTGGTTACCTCCCGGTTTCGGTACTCGCCCTGTTGCATCGAACTCAGCGATGGCATCCCCACAGACTACTGCCAGTGCCTCCATCATTGATAAATCGATCCGTTGGGATTCCCCGGTTTTGTCACGATGGGCAAGCGCCGCCATGATCGAAGCCACCAAGAAATAACCTGCCACAGGATCAGGAAAAAGACCAGCAGTGTTCATTCCCGGATCACCCTCATAACCATGCAACGATGAGAGCCCCGACATCGGTTCTGTCGTTGCGCCATTCGCCGGATAATCCCAATAGGGACCGGTTTCTCCATAACCGGATACCGATGCCCAGACCATACCCGGTCGCAGTTTATGAAGTTTTTCCAGAGAAACTCCCCAGGACGGCATCACTGTGGGACGAAAGTTATCTACCAGAATGTCGAATCCGGGAATCAGTTGCCATAACAGTTCTCGACCTCTTTCCTTGTTTAGATCCAAGGTGACTCCCCGCTTGTGCAGGTTAACCGCATTGTAACTACCCTGAGTATTTAAGGGATGTTGGATGCGACTCGTATCAGCAACCCCAGCTGGGATCCGATTCGTCAAACGACGGAATACATCAGGGCGCTGCAGCGACTCAAGCTGAACAACATCCGCCCCAAGCAACGCCAGCAGTTCCGTTGAAAAAGGACCTGACCAAGCCTGTCCAAAACTGAGTACCCGGATACCAGCAAGAGGGCCTGCAGCCAATTCGCCAGCCGATTGAGGCCTTATAGCAAACCTGGGTTTTCCAGGAGNAGATTCGCCTTTGATTTCTTCAGTGTGCTCACCGAGACGCGGGGCTGGACTATTCATGCGCCATGGTGAGGGCGTTAGTTTCGCAGGAGCACCTGCCGCCCTAACCGATCGGTCGTGCAGCTCCGTTTCAATAATAAAGTCGCGCTCTCGCAACTGTTCGTTACCCACCACCTCGCTAATGTCCTGCATTACTCCTGTGACGCAGCGCAGCCGGGTTAGCTGATGAAATACAGGCCAACGTTCAAGATTGATCATGCTGTCTGCAATCGCCTGATTGATAAATCGCAGGTCCTTCGAATGACGACCGATGTCGGGTATCAATTCCTCAATTTCTCCTACCTCTGGCAATCCAAGCGCAGNCATTGCCTCAGTCCAGTTTCGGAAGTCGCCGATGCCAAAATTGATTCGACCATCGGCAGCATCCCACAGAGGACCGGGCCGACCCCGGGGCCGATGACCAGCGGGGCCCGCTGTCTCTCCGAGGTCCGCATAGATCGCAGACATTGCCCACGGCTTGGCTGTGAGCGCAAACGCTTCGAGCTCACTGACATCAACCAACTCAGGCACGTTGTCGTGATGCCGTCGACGCAATGCAGCTGCTGCTGAAATGTANCCGGTGATTCCCCCGACATAGCCCGCCTGATGTCGGGGCATCTGTAGGGGAGGCTCATCACGAAATCGGTTGATGTGAGACCAACCACTTCTCGCGCTGATCGTTAGATTGTTACCAGGCTGACCCGATAAGGGGCTTTCCAGCCCATGAGGTGTAATACACAGGTGAACAGCGTCACCAGAAAGTGATGATGCTTCCAAGCAAGGGTCAGACGTTGTGATCAACACATCGGCTGTGGCAATCAGTGCAGTCAAATCATCCTCGCCGGACAGGACAATTGATCGCTTATTCCAGTTCGCGTAGGCATGAAGAACACTACGATCAACACCNTTCCTGTCCTCTANGAAAGGNGGTTCGCCCCGCAACGCGTGTCCTTCAGGTGTTTCTGCAAGAATCACATTCGCNCCGAAGTCGCCAAACAGGCGCGCCGCAAAGGCACCGGATAGGCTCTCGGACAGGTCTACAACCCGCAATCCATCAAAGGGTGTGATCATTTTACNCACTGGTTACTTCGAGTTTTTTAAAACTAAATAACTATATACAAGGGGGACTAGTAAGTACCCTANACATCACGCAAAGCTGTGGATGCTGCTCTTGCAATTTATAGTACTGGTAATAATGTGCTACGAATAATAGACGATCTAACTTCGACATTCCTCACGGGCTACATTGGCCGCACTGCGCTACAATCGCAACCTTTTCACACACGATAGTGCGGCCAGAGCATATTGAACACGCGTTGTACCATCTTAATTTGCCTACTTGCACTCACCGCCTGCGGTGGCGGTGGTGGCGGAAGTTCTCCCGCACCTACCCCCCCAGCCATTAACCNACCCGAAACCATGGACCCGCCGGATGATGAGCCGGTGATTACGTTCACCGACATCACTGCCGAATCCGGACTGAGCCGACGATGGGGCATATCGACAGGCGGACCGAATTTTATCAAGGAATTTGCCAGCGGTCTCGCTGCCGCTGACTACGACGACGATGGAGATATCGATCTTTTTGCTACAGGTGGCGATGTCGACCCAAACCATCTGTATGAAAATCAGGGTGACGGCAACTTCGCTGAAGTCGGGCTCGCCGCGGGCCTCCATTTCTTGCATCTTGGCAGCGGACCAAACTTCAGCGACTACGACGGTGACGGTGATCTCGATCTCTTCGTCGGCGCTGTCCAGCGTGGAACGTATTTTCTGTTCGAAAANCGAGATGGACTATTCGTCAACGTAACCGCTTCTAGCGGAATCAATATCACGGTTGATGACACGATATCTTCAACCTTCNGNGACTACGATAACGACGGTGATCTGGATCTNTTTTTGAGTCACTGGGGGGCAAGCCAACGTACCGACACGGAAACCCTGTGGCGAAATAATGGTNACGGCTCGTTCNCCAGCGCNAGCATTGAATCAGGCATCGCCGAAGCGATAATCGAACCAGACCAGAATACCGGCCTGGGAATCGACCAGACCTTCACCCCGAACTTAAGTGATATCGACAACGATGGCGATGTAGACCTTCTCATGGCAGCTGATTTCGAAACAAGTCAGGTTTTCGTCAATAACGGCGACGGCACCTTTACCAAAGTCACCGACCGCAATGTCATCGTCGATCAGTCCGGTATGGGTGCTGCTGTCGGTGACTACGACAACGATGGCGATATGGACTGGTTTGTCACCTCCATCTTGCAGAAACCCGAGCTCTTCGGTAACCGACTATACAGGAATATGGGTTCCGCGGTTTTCGAGGACGCAACCGAAGAAGCAGGTGTCGCTGATGGCGGATGGGGATGGGGNGCCTGCTTTGCGGACTTCGACAACGACGGCCTCCTGGATCTTTTCCACGTCAACGGTTGGCGTGGCACCACCGGGGCAGATATAGATCGTGACAGCGAGTTTTCGGATCAGGTACGCTTTTTTCACAACCTGGGCGATGGCACGTTTGAAGAAAAGGCAACTAGTGTTGGCCTGGCTGATAGCGGTCAGGGTCGAGGTGTGGCCTGCTTCGACGCGGAAAGAGATGGCGACATCGACATTGTCATTTCCAACAACGACGACGAGCAGTTCGTCTACTATCAGAATAATTCCACCAATAACAACCATTATCTGACAGTCAAACTAGTCGGCAACGAGCAGAACACGCGGGGAATTGGCGCATGGATCACGGCTGAAACCACTACAGATACCCAGGTACGTGAAATTCATGCCGGTAATAACTATGTTTCACAAAACCCACCGGAAGCACACTTTGGGGTTGGGGACGCAACATCGGTTGATGTCATCGTCCGCTGGCCCGACGGTAGCGAAACCCTAAGGGCAGGCGTCACCACGAATCAATTACTGNTAATTGAGCACGAGTGACCCTNTNCTTANCCCTAAACNGGTNNATTTATAGAAGTTCCCCCAAAATGNCNGGNNNTCACTNNNATAAAGNCAGGATATACCNCTAATATCGGGAATTTTTGAGTGACTTATGCTTTNATAACNCNNTNATTTTTATATCTTNANANAAACAAAGAGAANTNATTAAGAATTTNTNAANNNAATATATTTTAGGGTTGAAGTTGTTGACGATCGTGGCATGATCGGAAGCTGGCAGAGGTGTATGCCTATCACATTACTTTTGGGGAATTGATATATGAACAAATTTAATCCATGGGTGCCATTGGGATTGGCACTGACCCTTACGGGGTTCCCAGCCTATTCGGCGGATGATGAAGCCGAAGAAAACACGGCAATCGAAGAAATCATTGTTACTGGCGAGCGAGGGGAAACAACAACACTTGATCGCTCCATGACCGTTACAGGCTTTAACGGAGCACTGATTGAGAAACTTGGCATTCAGAATATCGATGACCTAGAAGTCCTCGTACCCGGTCTTCAAAAAGGGGTGCAAAGTTCTGCAGGAAAAAATGAGGATGGCCATCTCACCATGAGAGGTGTGGCTAACGACCGCCGCGTTAACTTCTTCCAGGACACTTCTGTCGGCGTTTATGTGGACGGGATTGAAAATCCAATGACCTATGCACTTAGTGCTGGCATGTTCGATGTGGAACGTATCGAAGTAGCCCGCGGTCCGCAGGGAACCACTGGCGGTAAAACAGCCTTGTCCGGGACACTTAGTTTTGTCTCCAAGAAACCAACCGAGGAATGGGACTTCAAAGCCAGCGCCGAACTTACCGACCAGGCATCACAGCAGCTTGATATCGCCTTCGGCGGACCGATAGGTGATAGCGCTTTCTCATATCGCTTGGCGGTTAATCGTCTGACCGGCGATGGCATCATCAAGAATGTGGGTTCTGGACCAGATGCCGGTGCGCCTGATCGCTTCCAGTATGCGCCTCAATTGCGATTTAAGAATGATCGCTGGGACATTACTGCACGCTACCGAAATCTTGAAGACACGGGCGTCCAGAGAGTTTCGCTCGCTATCGGCGCTCGCGATTCTCAAGAACAATATATTCTCAACGCTGACGGCTCGAGAAGGTGTACGCTGGATCGAGATCCACAGTCTCCGACCAATGGCAACTGTATTGAAGATTCAAATGGCAATATTATCTACCAGATAAACCCTAACTATGGTCTAGGTCAGTCACCTGCTATTGTTAATTGTCCCGGATTTAATAACGACGGGACACGTGATGCGGGACTCCCCGTGGTGTGCGAGGGGAAGTACCTGACACTCGCCACAGAGGTGAACGCCCCCATAGGTGAAAACAATTCCCAGGAAACGTATTCGCTTGAGGCAAAATTTGCGCTCAACGATACCCATGACATCACGTACTTTTACGGCGACGGGGATACAAGGACGGATGTAAATAGTGACCAGGATCTGACCGCGCGCGAAGGCGGTGGAGTTTGTTCAGCCATTCATCCGCGTGTTATCAGCGGAGAACTCACGGCAGGTCAAACTCATCCTCGTTGTGCACTGGATGGAAAAGGCAATGGTGTATACGCTGATAAAATCACTAACTATCTACGTACCTCTAAGCAGACAAGCCACGAGATCAAACTGGTCTCCAACAATGATGGTCCGCTGAACTACACACTGGGTTACATGTACATGGAAGGCGATAGCCCCTACGTGTATCGCGACATGTTTAATGGTGTAAACACAGGTTCGGACAACCTCAATAACGCGATTTTCTACACTGACACTACGGCCAAATGTGAAGCGGAGCATTCGGGGAACAACATGCTGGAGGTTTTGAACCCAGAAAGTCCCTTACACTTTCTTTCAGCTGCATGGTTCGGTGGTTGTTACGGCTCTCCGCACACCGCTTACCACAGTGACGTGACTAATGGTGGCGTTCATATCAATGGCAGCGGTGTTAAAGCTGGCTTTTATGGCAACGTGGAATATGAACAGGCAGCCTATTATGGCAACGTGGAATATGTGCTTAACGACCAGATAATGGTGTTTGCTGGGATTCGTTTTAACGACGACCACAAAGAGCACAATCAGAATGACTTCACATCTGCTAGTCAAACAACACTTGCAGATGGCACGGTGATTAATGTCATAAACGGCATCTTCAGGAGCAAGTTTCAACAAACAACCTGCTGCGGCTATGTCGGCATAAACAGAAATGCCGACGGCACGATAATACCTGACGATAGAACCTTTGCAGATTCTAAAGTGGTTACCTGGAAGACGCCCACCTGGGCTGTCGGTCTTGAATACGCACCTTCAGACAACATGATGTATTACGGTAGAATCTCTAAAGGTTATCGTGCGGGTGGCTTTTCGGGCTTTGGTGATAAGCTTGGTGAAGCAATGGTCCCGGAAGAAATGATCAACTATGAGGCCGGCCTCAAGGGGTTGTTCTTGGATAACGCGGTGCAGCTGGAAATCAGCGCCTACTACCAGGACTTCGAGTACTTCTGGATTCAAGCCCGGCGTCTGCGTACAGCGGATGAGTTGGTCATCGACAACCCTAGTAACTCGGCTTGGATTGGTGATACCCACTCAATCTCCGGCACTACAATTGGCGGTATAGAAGCGCAAGGGGCCTGGCAGATCAATGATCGACTGGTTCTTCGCGGTTTCTATGAATTGATGACATCCAGTTTTGGTGACTTTACGACCAATTACTGCTGTACACCGACCGGAACCGTGGCCGCAGCCACGTTGCAGCCACTCGCGGGTCCGGATGGTCAATTGATCATTAACCCAGCGACCGGCGAACCCCGACTCTTTAGCACTTCAGGGGAATCTAATTTCGGGGGCAACTCGCTTCGTAACCAGCCGGAGAACAAGTTCTCGGCAACACTAACCTATGACGTTCCGATTAACCCTGATTGGGGAACACTGGATGTGCTGACTATATATAGCTGGCGCGATTCGATGTATCCGGATGAAGCAAACCTGGACGTCTACGAGATTCCCGAGTTTACGCGATGGGATGTTCGTTCCAACTGGAGCTCGCCAACTGGTACTTACGCATTATCATTCTGGGTAACAAACGTACTTGATACCGTACAGGTACAAACCTATTCACCTCGTGATGGTAATGGTGTAACCGCTGCTGTCCAGGGGACGACAACTGACGAGCGTCGAATTGGTTTGACTTTTAACTATCAGCTTTAATGCTTTAGGGACCCTTCTCGGGTCCTCGTAGTATTGAAAAGCGCACTCTGCTTAATTGGGGTGCGCTTTTTTTTGTCCTAATATCTGCGCGGGCCGGGGGTAGTTGATCGACCAAGCTGGTTTTCGTAACGTAGATACCTACACGACGATAAACCATAGGTTACATCCTGCGTCACCTTTTACCCACGGCTTTTGTGCCTCTACTATGCAGCGCCTGCAACCGCAAAGAAAACGCAATTATCGCCGGCATCGATTCATCGGAGCGGGACCTCGTTGACTACCTTAAAGAATTGCAGCAGTCTGCGTGGGCTATGCAGAATTCTGCACCGGCACGTGGCAGGCTGGCTATGGCCTGCAACTTCAATGGCTTAACCGATGAAGCGATTGCTACCTACCAACAGGCTGAAGCGCCGCATGCCAACGAATTTCGTTGGCCTCACTTCCACACCCACGTTATAGCCGAGATGAAAGATCACTAGCACGCGCTGCAGTTCCTAGAACCCTTCTCCGCTATGGATAAGAACTATTCCCCTGTATGGCTTGTTCCAGGTTCCTGACTGCTCAGACTGGACGACCAGACGACACGTTGATTGCCTTTGAACGTGCCACTGACCTGTAACCTGGACCTCATGTAAACTCTACTCATGCACAGGCAATGATTGCGGCGGGCAAGCACGGACAAGCGATCGAAAAATCTCGAAGCATTATCCAAAACAGCCCTGCAGCCAAAGGTCCACCAGCAAAATACGCGAGGAATTGGCGCATGGATTACGGCTGAAGACGCTACAGGTACCCAGGTACGTGAAGTGCATGCGGGTAATAACTATACTTCACAAAACCCACGGAAACACACTTTTGGGTTGGGAGAGCAACATCGTNCGATGTCNTCGTCCGCTGGCCGGACGTTACCACGGATCAATTACTGACNATTGAGCACCACTGACCTTGTTCTTGCCCTAAACCAGTTGATTTATAAAAGTTCCCCCAAAACGTTAACCTTTCACTAACAAAATACCGGTTATACCACTCAGCCCTAACCTTTCTGGGTCAATCATTGATTTATAACTCATTGATTTTTATATATTTAAATAAAAAAGGAGAAAAACTTAAGAATTTATGAATTTAGTCAATTTTAGGGTTGCAGTTGACGTATATGTTGGCATGATGTANAGCTGGTAAACACAATACTTACCTAAAACGTTACTTTTGGGGAAACAAAATATGAATAAATTTATTCCATTGGTGTCATTGGGAATAGCAATGACTCTTACGGGGTTCCAAGCCTACTCGGCGGATGATGAAGCCGAAGAAAACCAGGCAATCGAAGAAATCATTGTTACCGGTGAGCGAGGTGAAACTTCATCTCTCGACCGCGCGATGACGGTTACCGGCTTTAACGGAGCAATGATCGAAAACCTAGGTATTCAGAATATGAATGACCTGGAGGTCCTCGTGCCCGGTTTGCAGGTTGGCGTTCGAAGTACTGCAGGAAAGGTCGAAGATGGCCACTTGGTCATGCGCGGCGTCGCCAACGACCGGCGCGTTAACTTCTTTCAGGATACCTCAGTCGCCGTTTATGTAGATGGCGTCTACACGCCGACGAGTTATGGTCTAGACACCAGTAACTTTGACATGGAACGGATCGAGGTAGCTCGTGGCCCACAGGGTACCACCGGTGGTAAAGCAGCTATCGCAGGCTCCATCAGCTATGTCACCAAGAAGCCAACGGAAGAATGGGACTTCAAGGGCTCTGCTGAATTTACCGACCAGAATTCTCAAGAATTCAGCCTCGCCTTCGGCGGACCACTTGGTGATACTGGTTTTTCCTACCGTCTCGGTTTAAACCGACTGACCGGCGACGGCTATATCAAGAATATTGGCCTGGGTCCGGATGCGGGAGAGCCAGATCGGTTGCAGTATATACCGCAACTGCGCTACACCAATGACCGTTTAGACATTACCGCGCGCTATAACAAACTTACGGATACTGGTGTCCAGCGAGTTGGCCTGACGATTGGTGCTCGAGACACACTTACGCAGTATGAGCGCAACGCCGATGGTTCGTTCCGATGTGTGTTAGATCGAACAATATCGGACGTAAATAACGTATGTGCCAAGGACGCAAATGGAGACCCTATATACATCATCAATCCTGGTTACGGCCTAGGTCAGAATCCTGCTGTTGCAGACTGCGCAGGGTTTAATGATGATGGCACACGTGATCCCGGTCTTCCCGTCGTCTGTAAAGGCAAGTACGTTAAAAATCTCATTGAGCTGAATGCGCCCATTGGCGAGAACAACCAACAGGCGGCGTTTAGCATAGAAGCGAAGTTCGCCCTCAACGATACCCATGACATCGTCTATACCTATGGTGATCGCGATACCAGAACCGATCAGGATAACGATAGCGATGGAACCAATCGATCCGGTGGTGGTGTCTGTTCCGGTGCGCATCCCCGGGTTATTTCCGGAGAACTCACCGAAGGTCAAACGCACCCTCGCTGTGCATTGGATGGCCAGGGTAACGGTGCGTACGTTGACGCTATTGGTAACTACATACGCTCCTCGGATCAGGTGAGCCACGAGATAACGCTGATCTCTACTAGCGATGGACCGCTTAACTACACATTGGGCTATACGTATCTTTCGGGTGGTGAGCCTTATATTTACCGCTCCTTTTTTAACGGCGTAGAAACCGGTAATGATAATCTTAATAATCCGACTTTCTACACCGATACCTCTGCCGCATGCGAAGCCGGCTATGCCGGGAACAAGCTGCCAGACGCGATGGATCAAAATCACCCGAATCACGCTTCTGTAGCGTCTTGGGTTCAGGGTTGTTATGGCACAGATTGGATCACTAACTACAGCGATGTCACCAACGGCTTCTCCATGCACAACGGCAGCGGTAATAGTGGCGCCTTCTATGGCAGCACGGAATATGAGCAAGCGGCTTTCTATGTCAATCTCGAATATGTGCTTGATGACCAGTGGAAATTGTTTGGCGGCCTTCGCTACAACGACGACCACAAGGAGCACAATCAGAATGACTTCACTTCAGCGTTCCAGACGACATTAGCAGACGGTACCGTGGTCAATGCATACAACGCGATATTCAGAGGTAAGTATGTAAATGCTACCGCTAACGGATATATCGGTATTGAAAAGGATGCTAAAGGCTTCCCCATACCTGATGACCGCACGTATCTCGATTCCAAGATCGCAGACTGGACAAAAACGACCTGGAACATCGGCGCGGAATATAGCCCGACTGACAATATGATGTGGTATGGCCGAATCTCCAGTGGTTATCGAGTTGGCGGCTTTTCAGGCTTTGGCAACGGAATTGGTGAAGCGCACGATCCAGAAGAAATGATCAACTATGAGGCTGGTCTCAAGGGTCTGTTCTTTGACAACGCTGTGCAACTCGAAGTCAGCGCCTACTTCCAGGACTTCAGTGCATTCTGGGCACAAGCAAGAAGGCTGAAGACGCCAGCAGAAGTCGCTTCATCACCACCTGGCTCTAGCGCATTTACTGGTGAGTCCAACGCCGTCGATGGCACGGAAATCGCTGGTATTGAGGCCCAGGGAGCATGGCAGATCAATGATCGCCTGGTTCTGCGTGGCTTCTACGAGCATATGTACTCCAGTTTCGGTGACTTCAACACCCTTTACTGCTGTACACCGGAAGGTACATCACCTCCGGGCTCTGCCGCTGTATTTACCGATGCGAATGGCAACAGTGTAGAACTCAATACGACCGGCCTGGTGAACTTTGGCGGTCACAGTCTGCGAATGCAACCCGAGAACAAACTCTCGGCCACGCTGACATATGACGTCCCCGTTAATCCTGACTGGGGCACACTGGACGTTACGACTATTATGAGCTGGCGCGATACCATGTACCCGGACGAAGGTAATCTGGATATTATGGCCATTCCTGCTTATACCCGATGGGACATTCGCGCTAACTGGGTATCTCCTTCTGGTACCTACGCCGTAACCGGTTGGGTCAGCAACGTGCTTGATCTCGTTCAGGTACAGAGTTATTCACCGCGAGACGGCAATGGTGTAACGGCACCGGTCAACGGCACCGTCACTGACGCACGTCGAATTGGTCTCACCCTCAACTATCAGTTGTAAGGGACCAAAGGGTCTTCTTACGAAGATCCTCAGATTTAAGGAGCGCACCCCAAAAGGGTGCGCTTTTTTTGTGCCTGGATATGGAGTGGGGGTAACCATTGACCCGCGCCCAAGTATTTCTTTAGCTCGATATTCAGTGTTAAATACCAAGCTATGTATACAGTTAAGCGTCGAGCAGTTTTTATCTCCACCCCCCTTTATCTCATTGCCGTAATCGTTCTCCTTAGCAGTGCCTGCACGCGGGTCGAAGATCCCATCATCGCCGGCATCGATTCATCGGACCGGGACCTCGTTGACTACCTTGAAGAGTTGCAGCAGTCTGTGCGGGCCATGAAGAATTCTGCACTGGCGCGCGGAAGACTGGCTATGGCCTACGACATTAACGGCTTACGCGATGAAGCAATTGCCACCTACCAGCAGGCTGAAGCGCTGGATGCTAACGAATTTCGTTGGCCTTACTTCAGCGCCCACGTTGTAGCAGAGATAGGAGATCATGAGCACGCGCTGCAGGTCCTGGAACGCGCCTCCGCTATCGATAAGAACTATGCACCTTTATGGCTCTTTCAGGGTTCCTGGTTACTAAAGACCGGGCGACCAGACGATGCGTTGATCGCCTTTCAACGTGCCACTGACCTGGAACCTGGACCTTCTGCAAACTTTGGTCGTGCACAGGCACTGATTGCAGCAGGCAAGCACGAACAAGCGATCGAAATACTCGAACCGCTATCCAAAACATCCCCACACCCACAGGTCTATCGAACGCTGGGGGAANCGCTACGTAGCGTAGGNAGAACAGAAGAAGCTCGCAAGGCNCTAGCAAAGGGGAAGGATGCTGGGCCACTAACCTGGCCTGATGAGCGACGCGATGAAAGAGACAATCACGTTCGTGGCCACGCCAGTTATCAACTCGCTAAGACGCTTTCCGCCTCGGGACNCGCGGATGAGGCGCTTATAATCCTTCAGAGACTGCAAACCTATCATCCGGAACAAGCGTGCGGCGCAGAACAAGGTATCATCCTGGCCTGCAACCTGATGAACTCCTTCAGCATCGCCTACGACCGCACGGGTCGTCCAGCCAGGGCAATGGAGATAGTTCAGCGGGGCCTCGACATCAATCCGGAATTCATCCCGTTTCACCTGACCATTGCAAACCTTTACCGGCAGGACCGCAAGCTGGAGAGCGCCCTCACCCATGTGGATAAAGCTATTGAAATCAATCCTTCCAGAGGCTACCCACATGAACAACGCGGTAGATTATTGTTTGGCCTTGCTAAGTATAACGAAGCCAGAACTTCGCTACAGATAGCATTGCAATTCGAACCGGAAAAGCAAACAACTCTGTTCTACCTTGGACTAACGGAAGTCGAACTCTCCAACTGGACAGCTGCAGCAGAACACTTCCAGCATGTGACCAGAATTGAACAGGATTCTCCATTAGGACACATGTTTCTTGCACGAAGCCTGGGAGAACTGGGTCGTATTGAAGACGCATGGCAGGCCCATCATCAGGCGCAANAGTATGGTACAGACCTCAGAGAACTNCGTTCTATCGAACAGCGGTTGAGAGAACTTGAAATGAGGCAAGTNAAAGAATGATCTGTCGACTACTCCTGTCCTGCCTTGTCATGCTAATAGCTGCGTGTGCACCTTCGGAAACACCTTGGTTTTCGGAGGAGGCTAGAGAACGTGGCGTTGACTTCGTACATCATTCAGGATTCGACGGCCGTCCCATGATGCCTGAAATGATGGGCGGCGGCGTAGCACTGGCTGATCTGGATGGAGATGACGATCTGGACCTCTATCTTGTGCAAAGTGGCAGNGTGGACAAAACGCTTGCGCCAGAAAAATCCGCCAACCGACTGTACCTGAATCGTGGTCGCGGCTACTTCGATAAAGTCGAAGGGGCAGGTGGTGCCGATGATCGTGGCTACGGCATGGGTGTCGCCGCTGGTGACTACGATAACGATGGCGATATCGACCTGTACGTAACCAATCTCGGCGCCAATGTATTGTTACAAAACGATGGAAATGGTCAGTTCACGGATGTGACAAAAACAGCTGGGGTAGGTGACACCAGCTGGAGTATTGCAGCGACTTTCTTAGACCTGGACGCGGACGGTGATCTCGATCTATTCGTCGTCAACTACCTGCACTGGTCAAAGAACATCGAGCAGGACTGTTACGGCAAAGCTTTCTTTATTACCTACTGTGGCCCTACAGTTTACGAAGCACCTGCTATGGATAAACTGTATCGAAATAACGGCGACGGGACGTTTACAGACATCACTAAATACGCAGGGATGAATGTCGCCTTTGGTAATGGTCTAGGNACGGTTGGTGCAGACTTTAACCAGGACGGCTTGACAGACATCTTCGTTGCCAACGACACACTGGTTAATCAACTTTGGATCAACCAGGGGAATCTTAAATTTATAGAGGAATGTCTATTGTGGAGCTGCGCAATGGACTCTAACGGTATTGCAAAGGCGGGCATGGGTGTTGCCTCTGCCGATGTAGACGATGATGGCGACCCCGACCTGCTGGTGGTCAATCTTGTACGCCAGAGTGACTCTTTCTTTCGCAATGAAGGTGACTATTTTTTCGACGCAACCGGACGTGTGGGCATCGGCCCAGTCAGTATGCGTTATACGCGCTTTGGCGTGACCCTTGCCGACTTCGACAACGATGGCCACCTGGACCTTTACGAAGTCAATGGCAGAGTCGAGATGCAGGAACCGGCCAAAGGTGATGGATTCGTAGAACCCAATACCCTGCTTCAGGGTTCCATAGGCGAGCGAGGTGTTGAGTTTAAAGAGGTAAAACCTCAGGGGGGGGTATCACCTGCTCTCGTGCATACCAGCCGCGGACTCGCCATTGGCGACATCGACAACGATGGTGGGCTGGACGCGGTCGTCACCAATCGTGACGCCGCACCATATTTATTAATGAACAAAGTGGCGCAGGATAAAAACTGGATTCGCTTTAGGGTCGTTACAGGCACACGAGACGCCTATGGAGCAACNGTGTCAGCTACAGTTGGAGATACACGAATGAACCGAGANGTACAGCCTTCGGCGAGCTATGTGGCATCCAATGATCCAAGAGTACATTTCGGTCTTGGCACTGCAACCAAAGCAGAAAACGTAAGCGTGCAATGGCCTGGTGGTGCCATCGAGACGTTCGGCGATTTCGAGGTTGGATCCACCTATGAGTTGCGACAAGATACCGGAACGATGGCAGATGCCTACATTCGGTCAGATCAGAAATGACTAGCTCAGAAAACTNTCTTACTACTACCCTTGATACTGAAGTTCACCCATACATCCCTNTCATCGTAAACAGCACCGTTACAAGACGGGTCGACAACCCGAACCTGTATTAGCCAATTACCCCCCCTAAGCGGCGAACCGGAAAACTCTTCTCCATCAAAGATAATCCCCGGAGGAACCTCGCCCTCCATAAGACGCAGGCGGCCAATTTCCCATGGACCATTACATCTTGCCGTCAATCTGACTCGCATACGCTGTAGAGGCCAGCCGTGACCAGAGGTGAATTTAATCGAGCTTAAGAAGGAAAACCCGGGGCCTGCATCCGGAAGAGGNGTAGANCTCCCACAACCAGTAAAAAGCACAAGCAAGAAGCAAAGAATTNGNCGCATGAATTGATACCGAAACACAAAGTATCAGTTTACGCCTCCGCCGAGCGGTTTAGCAACGGAACTTGTTTTTACTATAAAATAACCGCTGATANCCCGGAGCGAATCATGAATACGAATCTGATTAAAATACCGTTTTTAACGCTAATCCTGAGCTTATCAACCACAACTGTGGTTGCGGATGATCAAAATAACTTCAAACTTGCCTATGCAGCTTATCAGCAGCATATTAGCGCCAATGAAACGGAGCAGGCCCTCGTNATGGCGAGGGATGCACAAAAATANGGCACCAAGGTGTTTGGCAAGTCACACAGGAACTCCGCGAACCTAGCGCTTAACTATGCAAGATTGCTTAACGATACCGGCGACCACAAAAAAGCCCGCAAAACCTTGAAAGGCAAGCTCCGCATACTTGAGAAACACTATGGTGACAATTCGCCGCAGCTTGTCCCAATGNTCATGGAAGAGGCCCGCGCGGCGAAGAACCCGAAGACCGCACAAAAACTTCTTACCCAGGCCGCCGACCTAAGTCGAGGCTATGANAATAAACTTATCGAAGCGCAAAAAAATTTCGATATCGTTGTGCTCCTGCTCAACTGGGGTGGCTCGGCCATGGTNGAACCATTCGTCGACCGAGCTTACGAGATCTTCGTCGAGCAGCTACAGCCCAACGACTTTCGATTGGGTCTCATGGCGTATCACAAGGCAAAGTGGGCGATAAGTAGAAATCAACATGAGCCCGCCCTGAAATACCTTGAGCAGTCGCTGACGGCCTTTAAGAGCCCCGCAGGCGAGACCATGGGAGACCTGGAACGCACCATCCGGCCGCTGCTGGTACAGACCCACGAAAACCTCAACCAATCCGACGCTGCGACCGAGCACCTGCTCGNGCTGGGAGCACACGAGGATTGGTCCGAAACGTCAGAACCTGTTTTTAAAACGGAATTCTCCGCGAGTTTGATCGAAAAGGAAATGACCGGAGACGTCACGCTGATTTTCACCGTGGATGAACAGGGTTTTGTAAGAAATCCAGTTATTGCCAATTCCAATCAGGCGCTTTTGGACGAAGCAGCCCTGACGATGATTAAGGGGTTCAGATATTCCCCAAGATTCATCGACGGCAAACCAGTCGCCACTAAAGGAATCGAATATACCGCCAGCCTAAACTTCGAGAAAATTCCCAATATCGCCAGACGCCCGGCACTTACCAGGCCACCTATTCGAGGAATGATGAACCCGGACCAATTTGACACCTCCCAATGCACAGGCACCGGCGCGAGTACAGCAGACAGCTTACGGGCCTGTGATGGCTTTGGCAAAGTGAGTTTAGGGAAATAATCTCACGACAACTAGCCGCTGCCGCTAAGTCGATGCACGAGCCAGCNGCACCGAGTTAAAATATGAGCCATCAAGATGGCCTACCATCAGAAAAGGGAAGAGTGCAAGGGGTCCTTCCTGATAGTTCAAATGACGCCTTCGTCCCGCAGGCGATTAATTTCTGTATCATCGTATCCAAGCTCGCGCAGAATCTCCTCGGAATGTTCNCCCAACCGAGGAGACCTTTTTGGTTCGACCTGAGGAACCGTGGAGATCTGAATTGGATGCTTGACCAACATGGGCATGGTGATTTCAGGGTCGGTGGGCTCAACTATCATGTTGTTCTCAAACGCCTGACGGTCTGTCGCTAGCTCTTCCGTGCGCCCTACTCGNTTTACCTCTAGTCCCATCTCTTTGAAGATGACCAACCACTCATCCGAGCTTCGATTCNCAAAAGCATCCTTTAGTGCCAGGCCAAGCTCAGCGCTGTTATCTAAAATATCCTGATACTCGTTCAGCCCGAAACGAACAATCAACTCAGTCGCTTCTANCGCCACCAACAGTGTGGTGATGTCCTCTAGGCCTCGCACCATATTAAATTGCAGCCAGCAATCATCACTGCATCGATAGACNCCCACCGTCACTCCGGGAGTCTCTGTCCTGCCTTTCCTGAATAACTCCATGTCACCACCGGATAACATTCCCTGAGTTGTCGCAGCGTTTGACCACAGTCCATTCGCCATGAGCGATGTTTGTACATACGCGCCTTCACCGGTGCGCTCGCGATGCAAAAGCGCAGTGACAATACCAGCATAGATAGACACAGCGGTTGGGTGGTCACCCATACCGGAAAGCCCCTGAACGGGTCGTATCCCCTTCCACCTCAACATGTCTAACAGACCACTCCTAGCCCAATATGCAATCTGATCAAATGCCTTGCGGTTGCGTTCTGGTCCACGTTCGCCATAGGCACTCATCGATGCATAGATNATATCGGGATTCAGCGCTCGCAAGTTCTCGTAGTTAAAGCCAAGTTTGTCGCGCATGGCGAACGGTTGATTAGTAATAAATACGTCNCATTGCTCAGCGAGTTTAAGTAACACCTCCATACCATCGGCGGTTTTCAAATCGAGGACCATACCACGCTTATTACGACCATCGAGCTGCCACATATAGTCTTCTTTTTCCTCGCCTTGCCCTTTCAGTTCCTTCACCCTGCGCAGAAAGTCGCCGTCCGGGTGTTCTATTTTGATGACATCGGCACCATATTCAGCCAGCATCATCGCTGCAGCCGGCGCCGCGATNACCGTCCCCGCATCAATGACTTTTAAACCCGAAAACAGGTAACTATCCATANAATCTCCGAATAATAATATTCAAATGCGATCAANAACTCCGGCGAGTAGAATTGCGCAGGGGCGTTTTTTCTTGGATCTGAACAAATACTGGCCCACTCTTTATAAACTCAACTCCTTGCGGATAGTTGCGCGAACNATCTTCAACGGGGCAGTCGGCCTACCGCTCATGCTACCCCGCTTCTCTAATGCTTTTAGAGTTTCTTCACCGGAAACCATTCGACCGAATATCGTATGTTTTCCATCTAGATATNGGGTAGGCACAAATGTAATAAAAAACTGACTACCGTCCGTACCCGGACCCGCGTTTGCCATACTAAGCAACCCCGCACGGTCGTGCGAAACTCCACCACCAAACTCACCGTTATAGGTATAACCAGGACCAGCTCGTCCCGTACCCGTAGGATCACCGCCCTGGGCCATAAAACCTGTGATCACACGATGAAAAACGATGTCATCATAAAAGCCCAATTCAGTTAGATAAATCGTGCTCGTGGCNTGCATCGGCGCTGTCTCAGTTAACAGAAGAAAACTGATCTTCCCTACGTTGGTTTCCAGGTCCCAGTAGTAAAGCTCTCCCTGCTTAAACGTCATCAAATCAGGTTTTGTTAAGCGCTGTTTCCACTTCGGGTCCGTCTTATCGATGGCGGGTACAATTTCAGCTCCCTCACCTTCAGCCTGAGATGTTTCCGCCTCACCGGAGCAACCAACAAGCATTGTGGTAATCGCTAATAGATGAAGTATTTTCATTAGGCTTCCCTAAACTTCTGTGAATAAGCGCCCAGTATAAGCAAACATGAGTTTAGTTTCGCGTGACATCTCGCAAACTGATAGCATCCGCGAAAGGTTTTTTGATACAACGAGATGCAGATCAAAACGATACGCTGTCATGAGAACAGCGAAGACATCACTACGGTAACCCTCGATACTATTGACCTCGCCCTACCCGCGGACGATGAGGTCCAGGTGGCCGTGAAGGCATGTGCAGTAAACTTCCCGGATATATTAAAGATCCAGGGGAAATACCAGAGAAAACCACCTCTACCCTTCGCGCCAGGTGGCGAAGCTGCTGGCGAANTCATAGCTATTGGCAAGGACGTCACTAATTTCGCGGTAGGAGATAAGGTTATCTGGGGAGCTGACTACGGCAGTTTTACTGAGGCACTGAATATCAACTCACGTTCAGTAAAAGCAATGCCACAAGCCATGGACTATGCAGCAGCAGCTTCGTTTCAAACCACATACCTGACTGCCTGGGTCGGACTAACGTGTCGCGGACACCTGCAACCGGGCGAAAANCTGTTGATACATGGTGCGACCGGCGGTGTGGGAATGGCTGCCGTAGATCTCGGAAAATATCTGGGCGCCAATGTCATTGCGACCGGTGGTCGTGATGACAAACTCGAAGTCGTCAAATCACGTGGTGCAGATCATGTTATTAACTACACCATGCCTAACGGCGAGATCGGAGGCTTCAGAGACGAGGTCAAAGCNCTCACTGGTGGTCGCGGTGCAGATGTCATTTTCGATCCTGTAGGTGGGGGTGCCTTCGATGAGTCTATGCGCTGTATCAACATTGATGGGCGCTTACTGACCCTGGGTTTTACGAGTGGTCAGTGGCCCCAGGCAGCAGTAAACCTTATATTAATCAAGCAGTTATCAATCATCGGTGTTCGCGCTGGTGAATATGGTCGAACCTATCCTGAAAAAGGTGTCGAAAACAATCAAGCAATTTATGAACTTGCGGATACTGGTAAAATCAAGCCCTACGTATGTAAAGCATTCCCGCTGGAAGAAGCAGTCGCAGCCATGCAGATGTTGGAATCCCGGAATGTCATCGGCAAATGCATTGTCACTATGAACAATTACACAATAGAATTACCAGTGTAGGTCGCAATACTTGTCGACCCGCATGTTTGCTTTGGACCCCACGCCCAAAATACAATCCCTGATCATTTCTTTAGGCCAGGCTGAAACAGCATGCAATTAGTCACATTCACCCAGAACAAAAACACACGAATCGGTTTGCGAAAGGATAATGACATCATCGATCTGAGTCAGGTGGCCCCTGAGTTACCTTCAGACATGTTGAGTTTTCTTGAGGGTGGTGAGAATACAATGCAGGCTGCNCAGGCAGTACAGGATTCTCACACGCACTATGCTGTGAGCGATGTCCACCTCGAGTGTCCAATCACCGTGCCACCAATGATTTTAGCCATTGGATTGAATTATCGTGCCCATGCTGAAGAAAGCGGCATGGACCTTCCNAAGGTCCCAATGGTATTTACCAAGCAACAGACCTGCGCCAACGGGCCCTTCGACGACATTTACGCTCCCCCTGAATCCGAGCAAATAGATTACGAGGGCGAGTTAGGTGTCGTCATCGGCAAGAAGTGCCGACGGGTCAGGAAGGAGGACGCCGAGAACTACATTGCTGGCTACACCATTGTTAATGACGTAAGCATGCGTGACTGGCAAATGAATGGAGCACCCGCGTCTTTTACCATGGGTAAATCCTGGGATACCCATGGCCCTTTCGGGCCTTGCATCGTAACCAAAGATGANGTCGGCGACCCGCACCAATTAGAGCTTAAAACATGGGTTAATGGTGACCTGCGTCAGGATTCTAGTACCAGCGATCTTATTTTCGACTGCTTCGATATCATCGAATTCATTTCAACCGCGTTTACACTTACGCCCGGAACGGTCATTCCGACCGGAACACCGAGTGGCGTTGGCATGGCTATGGATCCACCCGCCTGGCTTGTTCCTGGTGATGTGGTAAAAGTCGAGATCGATAAACTAGGTTATATCGAAAACAATGTTATTGCCGACCCACTTTAACTGACACTNGCCAATGCTCCGTGCAAGATATCCAACATCTCGTCGACCTCAGCGTCGCTGACGGTCAACGCCGGCATAAAGCGAAGCGCGTTTGGCTTGGGCGCATTGATCAGGAGTCCATTATCAAAAGCCTGAGCCACTACAGCTGCGCCGAGGTCATGGGGTAGATCTACGGCAACAAGTAATCCTGTACCTCGGATATTGGTTAACCCAGTTTCTTTACCCAGTTTTCGTAATTTGCGTTTTAGGGAGTTACCTCTTCTGCGAGCTCGGTCAGGGATCTTTTTATCGATCATATGATTCACCACAGTGTAAGCAGCAGTCATGGCAAGCGGTTGGCCACCATAGGTTCCACCCTGATCTCCGGCTTCAAACACACAAACGTTGTCCTTTGCTAGAAACGCGGCAACAGGAAATCCGCCACCTAGGCCTTTACCCAAGGTCATAATGTCCGGTTCAATCTCGTAATTCTCGTAGCCAAACAGCTTCCCGGTTCGGCCGATTCCAGTTTGAACCTCATCAAGAATAAGGAGGATACCCTTCTCGTCGCACAATTTTCGCAGGCCACTCATGCACTCCTGAGTCGCCACATTAACGCCTGCTTCACCCTGAATCGGCTCTAACATAATTGCACATGTGCGATCGGTTACTGCAGCCCTCGTCGCCTCGAGATCGTTAAAATCAACGTGAACGAAACCTGGCACCTTGGGTTCGAAGAGCTTATCCCAACCTGCTTTCCCGGACGCCGACATCATACCAAGCGTTCTTCCATGGAAGCTATCGCGCGTCGTGATGATTTCATAGGCACCNTTAAGTCGATCTGCCCCGTATTTACGAGCCAGCTTTACGGCCCCTTCATTAACTTCAGCGCCGCTGCTCCCAAACCACACCTTATCCAGGCATGAGTTTGCAGTCAGTATGTTGGCAGCCTCGATCATCTGGTCGTTGAGTAACGCTGGGCTNCCATTAACCAGTTGCTTTGTCTGTTTGTTAATGGCTCTAACCAAAACAGGCGGGCAATGGCCTAGGCAATTTACTGCCCATCCCTGAATGAAATCCAAGTAGCGATTATCATTCGCGTCCCACAGATAGCTCCCTTTACCCC
Source organism: Gammaproteobacteria bacterium (assembly GCA_002712135.1). Classification (GTDB taxonomy): domain Bacteria; phylum Pseudomonadota; class Gammaproteobacteria; order Pseudomonadales; family Azotimanducaceae; genus UBA7455. The sequence goes on along the minus strand of PASO01000031.1, from coordinate 52,688 downwards.
GNACCATCACCTGCTCCGGTCGGGTCACAACATACATGAGCCTCTGCTCGGCGACATTTAGCATGGCTGGAGTTGAGGATGATTCGGTCATGGTTTTCTCTCATTGATTACGACTATCCTGTCAGAATACATAAAACCCAACAAAAAACACATACTTGGGCGATGACTGATTGGCAACAACTAGGCGCTGGTTTATTCTTGCTAATCCCCAACAGCAGTATCCAGACAAAAAGATGAATGATAACGTTTCGCTGATCGCATCGAGTTTGATGCAACAGCCAGTCTCAGTTACCCGAAAAATGGCAGCATCACTGCCACGACTACGTCAGCTAGCTACTGAAAAAGGCCTAAAGATTCACCATCTGGGTGCGGGCTACCCTCACCCGGAAGTTACCGACCCCCGTGGGTTTCTGGAACANAAGACAAGATACTTCGCACATCTTGCTACGACGTCAGGTATCAATAACCCTGAAGAAATGCCNGAATACNTNAGAGAGTCCTACGCTTACACGGATACGCTTGGGCCTGTATCTGTGCGTGAGAATTTCGCTAGAGTTTACGGTGCCGATTGGAAGGTGCCCATAAACCCTGACCACCTGTTACCAACCGTTGGCGCCAGCGGCGGCATTAATCTGATGTGTTCCCTCTTCGAACGACCCGGAGGAGAAATCGCCTACATTACCGACGCACCGACCTATGCGGGATTCATTGCAAGAGCTCAACTAGCTAAACAGGCTCGAATCTATAGCGTAGAGATGGATGATCAAGGACCGATTGTCGACAGCTTTAAATCACAAATTAATGCAGCCCAGGCAGATGGACGCTTAGTACCTTTCTACTACACGGTGCCCGATGGGCATAATCCCGCGGGGTTCTCGTTTTCCGAAAAGCGGAGAGAAGAAATTCTGCAGGTTACGCGTGAATATGGCGTTCTGATTGTAGAAGACGCCCCGTACGTCTACATCAGCTACGCCAATGAAGAAGATCGACCCAAACCATTTTTTGCCATGGACTCTAGCGTTACGGTTCACTTATTTACTGGCTCGAAAATCGGCTTTCCAGGGCCTCGTGTAGGGTTTCTTTACACCGAAGCGAAGGTGAAGATATCTTGCGAAGAGGTCATCGGCCTCGGCGACCTCCTGCTCACAGAGTCTAGTGCGGACATTTTGTTTCACAACCCTGAAGCTCTATACGGGTTTGAATCTATCTTGCACGACGAGAATATGGAATTACGACACTCCCTATGGCCCGTGGCAAATGAAAAGCTCAAGGTCTATCGTGAAAACCGAGAGATCATTCTGACAGGCCTAGCAGACGAGCTAGGCGCCTACCCTGAGCACTTTAGTTGGACAATACCTGAATCCGGATTTTTTACCGTGTTCCGGTTTCACGACCGCAATATCACCACTGACGCTGCATTTATCGAGCAGCTAGTATCTGAATTCGGCATCGTGGTCATCCCAATGTACGACTTCTATCCTGAAGACGCACGACAACGAAATCCTAGCGCGGGGCTGGATGAACTGAGACTCTCATTTTGTTTTAGTGAAAGTTACGGGAAGGCTAGGCGCCAGGACTTGACCCAAGCGGTCAGTGCATTCTGTAGAGCAGTACTATCTGTTACGGGGCTGTTATAGGAATAGATAACTGATCTGCATCAGGGAAAACATCGATTATATCTACTACATTAGCGATATGGTTTCATGTCAAGACAGATCGAACTCGAAGAATTCCTACGCGGGCACCTCCGAACAACCATCCGAGACCTTCGACACGCCACTAGACGCGCCAATAACAAGAACAAAAGAACCGGTATTAGCGATCGATAGCGATCCGCTAATACCGGAATCTAGTGTAAGCTGGGTAGCTGTAACTCCCGAAGATGGTCAATGTAAGCCGCGTGATCATTTGCGGACAATCATCTACCGGAAATAGTCAGATACCTCAGAATCACTCAGCGAGGACTACGTTTTCCGCTTGAGGGCCTTTCTGGCCCGTAGTCACGGTGAACTCTACTGCCTGTCCCTCTGCCAAAGTCTTAAAGCCATCTCCAACAATAGCACTAAAGTGTACAAACACATCAGGGCCTGATTCCTGTGAGATAAAGCCATAGCCTTTAGATTCGTTAAACCATTTAACGGTTCCTGTCGTCGTAGACATAATTTACTTCCTGGATCTTTCAAGTCATTTTTGTGTCCTTCCATAAAGGACGGACGTTTAAGCTGGAACGTGCTAGTACTTATGTGAAACAGGATTAACCGGCGTGCATAAATAGAAGGAACTTTCGAGCAAAGCGCAGTATAGGACCATTTGAAGCGAATGAAAACCTTAGTGTTTACCCTTTATTTTGGGTAATTGGATGATATACCCCCCTGAACGCTGATCCAGTTCAAGCTTCAGAAGCCCTCTATTCTCAGCTTCCTCCAATAAATCACTAAATGACCGGACACCGTAGGCTCGCTCATTGAAGCCCGGACGGCGCCGTTTCAGGGTTTGTTTGACCATTGAGCCCCATAATTGGTCGCTTTTATCGCCCTGCAGGCCTTCTGCGGTATCAATGACCAGCCGGATTGCCTCTTCAATATCCTCTTCGTCCTGAACAGCTACTTTTTTGGCTTTTGCCCCACTCTTGGGNGCTGNCTTTTTCACCGACTTAGGCTGTTTTCGCTNATCTGCCACCAAATCATCGTAATAGATGAACTCATCACAATTATTNGTCAGCAGATCAGAGGTCGAATTCTTGACCCCAACACCAATCACCAACTTCGCATTCTCTCGCAACTTACTTACTAACGGCGAAAAATCCGAATCACCACTAATAATGACAAAGGTATCAATATGTTCTTTGGTGTAGCAAAGATCCAGCGCATCAACGACCATGCGAATGTCTGCAGAGTTTTTTCCAGACTGGCGCGTGTGTGGAATCTCAATCAATTCAAACGATGCATCATGCATCGTTGGTTTGAATTCTTTATAACGCTCCCAGTCACAGTANGCCTTCTTCACGACNATGCTACCNTTGAGCAGGANACGTTCTAAAACTAGCTCAATATCAAACTTNGAAAACTTTGCATCCCNAACACCCAAGGCGACGTTTTCAAAATCGCAAAACAAAGCAAGGCTTCTACTTTCATCTACCATAATCTTTCCTAGCGATATTGCCGATGAACAATTCCAGNNAACGATAGATTCAATTGATCAACCATTTCCCGCGTCGCGCCTCCATGTTNACAACCGTTTATTTGCATCATGTCACTAAATTTTGACGCGAAGCCCCTATCCTGAANTTCACCAAATTCGCAGGTTTAATAGCGAAAACAATGCGCAAACACAGCAGCTTCCCTTTGGGNNTAGGACCACCTTAACCGAATTCCCAGCAAGTTTTCTACTGACCNGTTATCGCATCAGTATGACGAAAGATGTGTCGTAATTTCTGGACGACGGGATCGGGAAGNGGCGGGCGGCACAAAGAGTCAATATTCGACTGCAGATGATCANGATTACCGGTACCCGAGAGCACCACATGGACGCCAGGTTCATAGCGACAAAAACGGTAGGCAGCGTCAACGACACTTGTCGCGTCAGATTCCTTGAGAACAAAACCAAGCGGATCACCTATGTCAATCTCGTCGGCTTCAATCTGTCCAATCTCAATTAAGGTCTGCACTGCCTCACGCAGGTTCTCAGGTTGACTGAGGACCCGACGCACCGCAAACATAATTTGCACAGCAACGTTTTTCTCCAGCGTTTGNTGAAACAAATCGCGTGCCGATTGATTAAGAATGTTAAAACCCACCATGACCACATCCCATGGATCCTCAGGCAACGACTGTAGCAACATCTGATGCGTCATATCGACGTTGAATAATTCTGACACACCAATGAAACGTATTTTCCCCTCGTTTTTGAGATCAACGAAAGTGGGTAAAATTTCATCACGCAGCATGACGTACTGTGAGGGCCGGACACCGTGCAGGTTGTATACNTCAATATAATCGGTGCGNAACCGCGACAAACTGACNTCAATCGACTGACGTACCAACGCCGGACTAATCTCCTGANTACAACTTTTTTTGCTGGAGATGATGACCTGGTCNCTNGGNACCCGGATGCAATTNCTTTCCCTACAANACCTTCAGTACCGTAACCCTCCGCGGTATCNATNAAATTCACGCCTGCATCTAGTGCACGACGAACTATGTCGACAGACTCTGCTTCACTCTTGTCTGCACTCATACCGATTCGGCTTGGCCCACCACAACCCAGGCCCATAACACTGACATTAAGACCAGTTCGACCAAAGGTCACATAATCCATAGCGTACTCCTAATTTCCACCAGCTTACCAACTATTACGAAGTTCTCTTAGCTTTAGAAAGACTGTCTTAGGGTCGAGCTCTTCCGGTAAATCTGAGAACTCTTCCCGAAGTTGAGCGATAACGGACGGACTACGTAATCTAAAAAAAGTATTCACATCTTTTTCAATAGCCATGGTCGAAATCAATGCTTTATCAGGATTCTGGTCCTGAATTTCGTCCAGCAACTTTTTCGCATCGTCATTGTCAGGCTCACGCGCGAGAGTGAATTCAAGATTGTTTGAAATATAGTCATGACCAGGATAGATGAGCGTCTCATCTGCAAGCTTGGAAAGCTGATTAATAAAAGTATCGTATAACTCTGCTGGATGACCTCCATTGTGACAGTTACCCGCCCCGGCATTAAATAACGTATCGCCGGAAATTAAGACTGGCGTATCGGTCTGCGACAACAAACAAACATGGGACATAGTGTGTCCAGGCGTATCCAAAGCCAGAAGTTCAACCGAGCTTCCAACTTTAACGACGGCGCCTGCACTTAAGCCAACGTCCATGCCTTCGATCTGCTCCTTCGCATTCTCGTGCGCAAATAGCTTTGCGCCAGTTGCTGCAATCACTTTTTGGTTGCCCCCAGTATGATCTCCATGCTCATGCGTATTAAGAACCTTTGTAATACTCCAGCCTTTTGTTTTTGCTATACCAAGACACTTCTCGTAATCAAGAGGGTCAACCGCAAGCGCCTCACCCGTCTCAGGACATACGATCAGATAATTGAAGTTGCGAAAGGAGTTACCGGTCCAGATTTGTTCGACGATCATGATATATTTCCTTAGATGCAAGTCAGGCTGAATGCCAGAGTAAACTCGGAGATACGCTCGGAATCAAGCAGATGTCGAAACCTAATGTACTATTCCTAATGACGGACCAACAACGCTGGGACGCCATGAGCTGCACCAGCGATTGGGTAAGAACACCTAACATGGATCGAATCGCCAACGAGGGAACCTTATTTACACAATGCATTACAACCACACCAGTATGTGTACCTTCCCGGCTCACACTTGCAACTGGCAGATATCCACATAACACTAAAATATGGACACATCAGCCACATGTCATGCCCGCAGACACCGACAACTGGATGGGCGCGATACGAAACCTCGGCTATCGAACCAGCTTATTTGGAAAAACCCATCTGCACACTCATGTAGGTGATCTTCGAGAGAAGGAGGACCTGCTTCACGCCTGGGGACTCGACGATGTAGACGAGATTGGTGGACCTCGCGCAAGCGCCACGGTACTGAGTCATATGACCGCGATGTGGGATGAAAAAGAATTGCTTGATGGTTACCGCGCCGACATAACAGATCGATTCGCTAACAAGCCATATGTTGTTAGACCATCCTCGCTACCATTGGAAGACTACTACGACGTATATATTGGACAAAAAGCCAAAGGATATCTCGAGTCTTATCGAAGAGACGAACCCTGGTTCTGCTGGGTAAGTTTCGGGGGACCTCACGAACCCTGGGATACCCCAGAGCCGTATGCCAGCATTTATGACCCTTCCACGATGCCAGAAGCAATATCTAAGGAGCCAAACAATACGTATAGGCCACAAGGTTTTGCCGATCAAATTAGTAACGGCAAATGGAGCCCCGTTTTCGAAGATGGTGAAATCAGCGCCATTCGTGCAAACTATGCAGGAAATGTAACGCTCATTGATGACCAAATTGGCGAAATACTAAACGTCATCGAAGCACGTGGCGAAATGGACAACACTATCATCGCCTTCACGTCAGACCACGGAGAGATGAATGGAGACCATGGTCTAATCTACAAAATGAACTTCTACGATGCTTCCCTGCGGGTCCCCCTTATGGTGAGAATACCCAACAGTAAAGGTGGCATCGTCAACACCAGTATGATCGAAAACAGTGATTTAGGTCCCACGCTGGTTGAGCTCGTAGGAGGATCACTTGATTATCAGCAATTTGCCAAATCCTTCGCTGGTTCGCTTGACGGTTCAGAGCACCGTGAGGATGGACTATCGGAGATACTGGGTGAGTTTATGCTGATTAACCAGGAGTGGAAAATAGGACTGAACAACGAAGGATTGACCTATCTCATGTTCGATCGAAAGAACGATCCTCAGGAAAGCCAAAACCTTGCCGGGATATCAGACTATCAATCGACGGCTAAGGAACTGCGCCTGAGAATCCTCGAGCGAATCGTCCAGAGTCAGGAAAACTGAAGTAAGGAGCTCTTCCCACACCCTCTGTATTGCCAGGTGCTTAACAACGACCGCTAGTGCTTATCTGATTTTTTTGCCGTCTGCGATATAAAAAAGACCATCTCTGCGTCTATCTGGTAACTGTAGAAACAGTAATCGATAGCGCGCAACATGACGGACGTTACTTCAATCTGTCCACGCAATACCGCTTTATCGACACACTGGCAGAAAGTCTTTCCGCGCGGATTCCCGTATGGCGAGACGTGAACAACGCGCAGCAGTTAACCACATCCTACATATTCTCGATTTCTATATGTTACGCACTGCCAAGTTCCTAGTTCGTTCCACTAGCACACCTAAAAAATAGCCTGAGACCATGCCATCGGGTAGAATCTCGCGGCATTTTTATTTCAGGAGTGGTGACATTGGAGGGAATTCACGAAGAGCAGGTAACAGCGTGGTTTGAAGAGCACGTAACCAAGCTCAATCCGCCCCTGAGTTTTGGGCTAATCTCCGGTGGCAAGTCGAATCTGACCTACCAAGTTGATGATGTCGCCGGCAAATCATTTGTCCTAAGAAGGCCGCCTCTGGGCCATATACTCGAAAGCGCACACGACATGCATCGTGAACATTGGATCATCTCTTCTCTTTATGATACTGACGTTCCTGTGGCAAAGACATATGGACTGTGTCAGGACAAAGATGTGAATGATGCTGATTTCTTCGTTATGGAATGTGTCGCAGGCACCGTTGTCCATGATGTAGATTCTGTAGAAACAATTTCAAACGAAGACAGATACAGCTTTGGAAAACATGTCGCTGAAGTGCTCGTAGCGCTGCACCGAATCGAGCCAAGCAATATCGGACTCGGTGATCTTGGTCGTCGGGAAAAATTTCTAGACCGCCAACTAAAACGCTGGACTGGGCAATGGGAAGCGACGAAAACACATCTAGAACCGGAGATGGATGAACTGCTGCGTTTGTTGCACGAGCNTAAGCCNGAGCAAATAGGCGCNACTATAGTGCATGGGGACTATCGCGCCGGGAATCTNATGCANCAAAANGGCAAGGTCGCGGCGGTTTTCGATTGGGAACTCTGTACACTAGGNGATCCTCTTGCTGATGTCGGCTATCTGCTTAATTCTTGGCAAAATGCAGATGAAGTGGAAGAATTAAGCGGCGCGTCAGCTCCAACAGTTGCTGGTGGGTTTCCGACCCGTGACGAATTGATTGATTGGTATGCTACTGGCACTGGTCGAGATCTATCAAAGATCAATTACTATCGAGCATTCTCACATTGGCGACTCGGCTGTATTATGCAAGGGGTCTATAANCGATTTCTCGAAGGGGCGATGGGNGATCAGGAAATGGATCTTGAAGGCTATCGAGCCGGTATCAAGCGAGCAGCTACAAACGCGCTGGAATTACTAGAATAACTACTACTCAAAATCAGGACTTCACATTGACTTACAAAATCTTGGGCTCTGAATTATCGCCCTATTCCGTAAAGACTCGCTCTTATTTCCGCTACAAGGGAATTCCCCATGTGTGGTCTCCTCGAACCCCCGATAATGCCAAAGAATTTCAGAAATTCGCCAAGCTGCCATTGATCCCTCTGGTAGTAACACCTGAAGAAACCGGCATACAGGATTCNACGCCGATCATTGACGAGATGGAAACCCGTTTCCCTGAACCATCCATTCANCCCACAGACCCANTGANCCNGTTCATTTCCGTGTTACTAGAAGAATTCGGTGATGAGTGGGGNAACAAATGGATGTTCCATTTGCGCTGGGCAAGGCCAGCCGATCAACTGTCAGCTGCGGGACGTATCATAGGTTACAGTCAGGATGACGCAGCAAAGCAGAANCTNGTCGAGCAGACTCTTGATCGGATGACTAATCGCATCTGGTTTGTTGGCTCCAACGAAATAACAGCCCCGATCATTGAAGGATCCTTCAGGGATATCATCGCGTTGCTGGAGAGCCATCTTGCAGAACGTCCGTATGTCATGGGAGGAAAACCATCCTATGCTGATTTCGGATTATGGGGGCAGATNTATAACGCATGGACAGATCCCACCGGAGGNAGCTTGTTGAATCATTCGAAAAATGTACTGGGTTGGGTGCATCGTATGCTATGGCCAACCGATCTCGGTGAGTTTGAGTCTTGGCAGGATCTTAAAANCGGGTTAACACCTATCCTTACAAGCCAGGTTGGAGACTTGTTTTTGCCCTGGACCGCCGAGAACAGTNTCGCCATCGCTAACGAGGACGAGGAATTCACCGCAGATCTAAATGGTCAAACCTGGACCCAGAAACCACAGAAGTATCATGCAAGGTCACTTGCGGTATTACGTGCAAGATATAAGGAAGTATCTGATAACGAAGCGCTTAATGAGGTCTTGAAAAACTGCCATTGCCTGGACGTTTTAGCGTCACAATAAGGAAGGGCTAATCAGGCTCTTCCTGCTCAATCTGGGACGCAGCCCAACGATAGTCTGCTTTGCCGCTTGAGCTACGCACAATCTGGTCTCTGTATATGAAGACTTTGGGATACTTATAGCGGGAAATGTGCCGTCCACATTCCTCTAGCAGACTGTCCTCGGACACATCGATGCCCTCACGCAGNTGAATAACAGCAACCACTTCCTGCCCCCATCGTTCAGATGGGCNACTGGTCACCACCACGTCGTAGACGCCCGGATGATGTTTTAGAGCCTGCTCAACTTCCTCGGCGAATATCTTTTCCCCGCCGGAATTAATTGTCANGGATTCNCTACCATGCAGTTCCAATAAGCCATCCTNCAAGAGGCGAACACGATCACCTGGCACCGAGTATCTGGTTCCCTCAACCGTGACAAACGTTGATTTGGTCTTCTTCTTGTCATCAAAGTATCCGAGTGGGATGAAACCAGTTTGCGCCCACCAGCCAAGCCCTTCGTGACCTGGTTTAAGGACCGCGGTCATGTCTTCATTAAGAATTGCATTACCCTCGTTTAACGTAAACTGTCCGGTCTTTGCACCCACTGACTTGTTACTGACGTGTTGCGCTTGGGTACCCGTTTCAGAAGACCCAGCAGCATCAATAATGTTGATATCTGGCAACAGTTCCAGGAGTTGGGCCTTAATATTGGCGGTTGTAATAGCCCCACCAGTAACAATATTTTTCAACGATGGGATTTTCCTCGGATTGTTAACTAACGCGTCCACAATGGGACGACCAAAAGCATCACCAACGATCATTAAGACTTCCGCCTGCTCGCGAATGCACGTATCTATAATATCGTCGCCGTCCAACCGCTTTACATTGCTTTGAATAATTACTGTACCGCCGCTGTGAAAAGCCTGAAACGCTACCCAGGAGCCAGCGCCATGCATAAACGGGGGAGCCGTCAGATAACGACGTTGAATTCTCTGGCACCGTTCCTGATACTCCGCAAGCGAAGCTATGACTTCTCCTTGTGAGGTCTTACCNCCCATAGCCGCAGCGAGCATATCAGCCTGACGCCATATCACACCCTTTGGCATACCGGTNNTGCCACCCGTGTAGATCATATAAAGATCTTCGGACTTCCATTCCAGATCGGGCCGCTCATCACTAGCCTTCGATAAGGCAGTTTCATAATCAAGGGCACCTTCCAGCAACGGCACATCGGAATCGTCGTTAACCTGTATGAGAAGTCTCAATGAAGGCACCTGCTCACTTATCGAACTCACTCTTTCCGCTAGAGATGCGTGATAAATCAAAGCGGATGTCCTGGCATTATTCAAAAGGTAGGTTAGTTCGTCATCGACATAACGAAAATTGACATTGAAGGGAACTGTTCGCGATTTGTAGCTCGCCACCATCGCCTCGAGATATTCATTGCCGTTATAGAGATAAAGACCAACGTGATCCTGACCACTCTGCCAATCGTGAAGCGTGTCTCGCTCCTGGTGACACCCCAACCCTGCAGACAAAAGCACGTTGGCAAGTTGACGCGTACGTATATTGAAATCTNCGTAGGAAATTCTACGGTCTCGAAACACAATCGCGTCGCGCTCGGATACGGCTTCAGCAATCACCTCGTTCAGCGCTGCAAGATTCAATTCAGNTACAGAATCCATCACTAGAATTTACGGTTTAACAACCGGCTCCCTGAGCCCCTTCACCAGGGCATGGATTTGAATGACCGTTCCGTCAGCATNACTCGCTCCAGCTAGGTCGACAGCGGCAGATGTTGTGACGATCTGGTCTAAATCATCGCCTACGAAGGCAGGGCAGGTCGGTTGTTGCACGGGAACCGGGTAAGAATAGATCCGTTTGCCTGTCACATCATAAACATCAACCGCAGCCCCACCCCAGCGGGAATTCCACAGATTACCATCAGCATCCAACACTGAACCATCTGGGGCCCCTGGAAGATCGTCTTCAAGCTTCACATGAACTTCTCGTGCACCAACAANCTCACCGGTTGCGGGGTCGGTGGGCACCTTCCAGATAGTCCGCTGAGGTGTGTCAGCGTAGTACGCGGTGCTACCGTCCTCGGTAAAACAAATNGAATTAGGTGTAACAACATCCTCAATGAGCACAGACAAAGAGCCATTGAACAACCTATAGATATTGCCGGGACGGCCCTTACCATCCTTTGCCATGGTTCCTATCCAGAATGCACCGCTCGGATGTACACGACCATCATTAGATCGCATCAAGTCATCTTCCGGAAAAGCCATCGTGATTTCAGTATCGCCGCNATCAAGATCCAGTACNCGAAAGTCACGTTCGGTAGCAACCAGAATACTTCGCTCATCAANAATGCCGGCTGCAGAAGGTAGCACAGGAAAATCGAACCTTCGTGCCTCCCCACCTGAGAATGACTTTTCATAAACTGCACTGCCGTTGATATCGCACCAAACTAAACTTGATCTAATATGATGNGCTAGAGGCCCCTCACCCAACGACAACTGCTCTCCGGACCAGACCGTCGTCACAACTTTATCAATCATGAGCTACTNCGAATTAGTTATAAGCTGGCCAAAAAGTGATCTATCCCAGCCTGGGATACGTCCATATCCTGCTGCGGCGAACCAGAACTTGCGCCGATGCCACCCACACACTCGCCATCAACCATGACTGGCAGACCGCCACCAACACTACTGACACGCCCACCATGCTCAGTATGAATACCGAATGCCAGGCTTCCAGGCGTATTCACCTCATTGTATTCATGTGTTGCCTTTCTCGCGGCTCCAGCAGTAAACGCCTTATCCTGGGCAACGACAATACTGTGCGCCTTTCCGCCATCCATTCGTTCAAAGGCGATAAGATTACCCGAGTCATCGGTCACCGCTATACACATTGGGACGCCAATTTCTGTTGCCTTTTCACGAGCGCCTTCAATCAATACACGGGCGTCTTCAATACTGAGTCGTTGTACGGAAATCACTTTTTTCTCCTGAACCGCTTCCGCGGAACTACTTTGATGGAATATCTGTTTTGATTGCTTACTAGAGGTGACATTGTATCAGCGACCACAAGAACTGGGCCACGATATAAAGCTACCTGCCACGGCCGATCATTTGCCTCACTTTTTCCNTGCTATAATCAAACGTATGACGCACNTTAGTAGTCGCGACGGGTTTGCCATCCTCAAATCGGGGTGCATAACGAAACTTGGCGATTGCCGCCAATGCCTTGTCGTTAAGCGTATCCGAATTTGAATCTACTATTTGTGGATCAACTACAAATCCATTGGCGTCCACCGTAAAAGTAATTTCGATCGATTTTCCGATTACTTTACGAAACTGGTCTCGGTCCAGACCCAATGGTACTCGGAACAACGGAGTGGAAGGCCCATCGTCAAACTCTCCCAACGCCTGGAGGTGAGGGTTAGCTTCATCATGGCGTTGTGTTCTTGAAAGCACATCTACCATCAGTTCTCTGGTGCTGCGCTCTGCGTCGTTCATTTGCCCATCTTGATCAAAACTCACTAGAGCTGCGCCAAGATAATCTGCTGCGTCTTCGAATTCCCTTTCCTGGATGGCCAACATAGCCATTTGAAATGAGGACCTACCAAGACGCNCATCTTCAGGTTGTAATGCAGTTANATAGTCCCTGTGCGCCGCTTCGTAATACGCCCGCGCATGCTCCTGTCCACCCAGATGCATCAGCATGGTAGCGATCTCGACATTCTTGTTCGCGCGGAAAACAGGATNGTTCTGATGNCTGATNATNCTACCGACGCGTTCAAAGTACGCNAATGACTTTTCAGGTTTGTTTGGCTTGAATTCTGCCCTGGCTAGTTCTATCAGCGGCGCAATCATATCGATTGCGTTGTCATCAAACTGTGACTCCATTATTGCCAGTTTTCCTTTCAACACCTTTTTTGCCTTCTTATACTCTTCCTTATCATTCAGCAATGCCGCATAGTTAACGCCCAGCTTCGCGGCGTTAATATGATTTTTCCCATACAATTTGGAACCGAGTTTGTAGGACTGTTCTGCCGCTTTCAGCGCTGCAGTTGTATCTGCAATGCTGATGGCTTGTTGATAGCGCTGATAGGCCTCTCTGAAATCTGATTTGNTGTCCGCCACCGCAGTACAGAGCTGGCTACTAAGTAAAAGCAAAGACAGAATATACAAACGACGCATTTGATTACCTCCCCCTCAAAGATCCNCTTACGGTGCAACAATAATATACCCATGATGCGGTTTCAGCTATGGGGTAGTACTGGGATTGGAATTTCATAATCGCTGGTTCGATTTCTAATTCTCGCTGGCTGGAAGACGAATGTCGTTGCCTACTATTCCAAATCGATAAATAAACTTTAAAACGTACACAAGGTAGAGGCTACTCGGGTAAAACGGCAAACCCTATTAAGCGAGGAAAGTTCCTAGATAAAGTCGACGTTCGACACCTTGCCATAAAGTTTGGAAAAGACACCCGCGTCTTCCCATTCCTGAAGGCCTGCCGCGATCTCACTGAGTACCTTTTGGCAGATCGAGTCACTTTTAATAGCAGCCCACCACGCTCCAAGACTGTCACAGCCNGTAAAAACGTCAAAGTCATAGTAATTCGGCAGTATATGTAGATAGAAACCGAATGTCGGATANACCAGATCACCACGACCGATTTCCTCACCACCGAATAGTGGGCCTTTCATGAGTTCCAGAATCCTATCGAGTTCGTCGAGNGTAAAACGAAAGGCCTGTAAACCAGCGCTTCTCTGCTCTTCCGATGACTCCCTGTAGAGTATCGGCTGGTGAGCACCGTGATAAATGTCGTGAACCCGCGCTGCCAATAGGTTGTAATACTTTCGTTCTCCTTCTGCAGGTGAGGGCAGCANGTAGTCGAGAATTACACTGCTTTCGTAGAGCTTAAGATCACCAACTTCCAATGCGGGTATCTTGCCAGTCGGAAACTTCGCCAAATACTCCTGCGCCTTTAATCCACCCAGTTCCCGGGGNTCCCTGATATCAATCGGCAATTCAAGACGATAGATCACATCTCGAACCATACCGCTATAGTTCGAAATCGGATACGAATACAAAACGCTTTTGTCCATCTAAGAAAGATAACAACTAATCAGGGAGACAGTATACTTAATTCAGGAAAAAGTGACTTTTACCCCGACCATCAGGATAAAGACTAAAGCTATCGTTGAATGAGATTGACCCAGTTGCCGTCCGGGTCTTCCACCATGGAGATCCTGATGCCATCGTGGATCGCCATGACCGGCACAGGTATTTTGCAGCCCGCTGCCTCACAGGTCGCAATCGCCTCATCCAGATTATTGATGGCAATTGTCCAGTAGCGATAGCCCGTAGCCCCCACTACACCACCCGGGGGCGCATCGATCTTCGGGGGGTGTTTCGGATAAACAATAAGCTTGATAATATTAGGACCACATTTCAGGCGAGTCTGGTGGACGCCATTGGCCATGGTTACCTCTCTTTCGAACTCGAGCCCNAGGATATCCCNATAAAACTCGAGCATGGGTCCGGCGTCGCGGGTGACAATGCCCAATTCAATGCCATCCTGTGCGATATCGACTGACATCTAACTAGTTCCTGACCGTAAAAGCCTGATTCTGCGCGAGGAAAAGCGATATTCCAAACGAAATCATTAANAAAACAATTACCTGCAAAGAAAGTAGAGGCACGATATTGAGTTTTCCCGACAAGATCTAACTTGAAGGGAATGAGAAATTGGAGGATTCACGCAGCGATGCAGATGGCCAGCGCTGGGTAATCGTCTTACGGTTCGTATAGAACCTGACACCATCGGGACCATAGGCTGACAGGTCACCGAATAAAGAGCGCTTCCATCCACCAAAGCTGTGGTAGGAAACAGGTACTGGCAATGGCACGTTAATACCCACCATGCCCGCCTTCACGTTGTCAGAGAAATAGCGAGCCGCCTCCCCGTCACGAGTAAAGAGACAGGTTCCATTGCCATACTCATGGTCGTTAACGAGCCCCATTGCTTCATCGAGGTTATGGGCACGAACCACACACAATACAGGACCGAAAATTTCCTGTTGGTAACAGGCCATATCCGGCGTCACGTGGTCAATCAAGGTCCCACCAACAAAGTAACCTTTTTCATTACCCGTAAGCTGCGGCGATCGACCATCGACCACCAGTTCTGCACCATCCTCTTCGGCGCTACCAATAAGGCCGACCACGCGATCACGGTGTTGTTCTGAGATCAGTGGACCAAAGTCATTGGTATCATTATCAGCACTGCCAACCCTTAAGCCAGCCATTTCGCCTTTTAGGCCGGATACCAGAGAGTCACCCGCCTCTTCGCCAACAGCAACGGCAACGGATATCGACATGCAGCGTTCACCTGATGAGCCAAATGCCGCTCCCATAAGCGTTTGAACCGCATTATCAATATCTGCATCAGGCATAATAATCGCATGATTCTTGGCACCCCCTAGCGCCTGGCAACGCTTGCCATGTGCTGTCGCGGTGGAATAGATTGATTCAGCTACCGGTGTTGACCCAACGAAGCTGATAGCTTCAACGCGAGGGTCGGTCAGCAATACATCCACTGCTTCCTTGTCGCCACTCACGACATTGAGCACACCATCAGGCAGCCCGGCGTCGTGTGCCAATTTAGCGACAAACAACGCTGCCGAGGGATCTCGTTCAGATGGCTTCAATACAAAGGTATTGCCNCAGGTAATCGCAAGTGGATACATCCANAGGGGCACCATGACCGGAAAGTTAAAAGGTGTGATCCCGGCGACTACACCCAGGGGCTGAAACTCACTCCATGAATCAATACCAGGTCCAGCATTCTTGCTGAACTCGCCTTTGAGCAGTTCTGGTGTGAAACAGGCGAACTCCACATTTTCAATCCCACGACCCAGTTCGCCCTGCGCATCATGGGAGATCTTCCCATGTTCTTGACTCACCAGTTCGCAGATTTCATCTGCGTGTTTCTCGAGCTCCGCTTTGAAACGAAACATAATCTGGGCTCGCTTCGACTGTGGTGTAGCCCGCCATTCAGGATGCGCAGCGGCAGCGACCGATATCGCCTCCTCCATCTCTTTAGCACCCGCGAGCGTGACCTCTCCATGCTGAGTGCCTGTTGCGGGATCGTTCAGCGGTACTGTACGACCAGAAGAGGTCTTCATTTCACCACCGATTAGGTGTCCTACTGATTTCATAGTGAGCCTGACCTTATTCCTATTGACGACTTCAGGACTGTATTCAATCCCGGAAAAATAAGACTCGTAGAGTAACGCGGAACAGTAAGCGACTCAAAGTTANTGGAATAGATTGGACACGCCAACCAGGTAAATTAAGCTGGGATTTNGTCCGAATTTTTAGATTCNAAAGCAGTGNCAAATAAAGANGGCTTTAGCCATGGTTTTCCATATTANATGTACAATAACTTGAACATGTTATATATGTNCTATATATTGTACTTTATAATTGATCAATAACACCATAGAATGCGAATCGTAACGTTCTCTGAAGCCAGGAATAATCTAAAAAGTGTTTTAGATCAGGTAGTTAGTGACGCCAGTCATGCTATCATATCGCGGCGAGATACAGATGATGCAGTCCTCATGTCACTGGACTATTTTACCAGCCTTATGGAGACTGCCAGCCTTTTAGGGGTCCCTGCAAACAGGGCTCACTTGGCTAAATCGATCGAACGGTATCAGCGCGGCGATACGGCGCAACATGGGCTGATCNATGATTGAGATCCTGAAATGGACCAAAAACGCCTGGTCTGATTACGTCTACTGGCATCAGCACGATATAACCACCCGAAACCGAATCAATGAATTAGTTCAGGATGCTGCAACAACGCCATTCGTAGGAATTGGCAAGCCCGAGTCACTTCAGGCTAGCCTCGCTGGACTCTGGTCACGAAAAATTGATATGACTAACCGCCTTATCTATGCCGTAGATAACAAAANCCTCACCATTATTTCGTGCCGCTACCATCTAAAGATAACTATGGTCTTACCTCGCTAACAACCAGTTAGTAACGAGCATTAAATTTCTGTACGCTTGGCGTGTCAGAAACGATCGGGATAATCCATGAATATTGTCAAAGATAAGCTGAAGGCTGGCCACACGGTTATCGGCACCGCAGGTAATATAGGAAGTGAGATCAACTTTCTTGCCAATGCCGGATACGACTTTCTACAGTTTGATACTCAACATACACCGGTCGAGATTAAAGCGTTAGCACCTAATCTTGCTAGCATGCGAGGTAGAGACACCATTCCAATTATAAGAGTAGGAGATAACCAACAAGACCAGATTTGCTATGCCCTAGACATCGGCGCCAAGGGTATCGTCGTCCCCATGGTTAACTCTAAGGAAGAAGCGGCTCACATGGTACAGTGCTGCAAATATCCACTCGCTGGCATACGCAGCTCAAGTGGTCCACATGGTGATTGGGGAAAGTATGACACCTACCGTGATTACATGGATGCAGTGAACGAGCAATTACTGATCATTCCTATGCTTGAAA
Source organism: Gammaproteobacteria bacterium (assembly GCA_002712135.1). GTDB lineage: Bacteria > Pseudomonadota > Gammaproteobacteria > Pseudomonadales > Azotimanducaceae > UBA7455. Next base: position 35,154 of record PASO01000031.1, on the reverse strand, counting down.
CCCGCGAAGCACTTAATGACATCGAAAACATTCTGAGTGTAGATGGTATAGACGTATTACTTGTAGGACCTTCCGACCTTTCCATCAATCTGGACGTTCCTCTAGACTATACGAGTTCGACTTATCAGGACGCGCTGAAAACGATCGCAGCTGCCTGCGCCAAAAAGGGTGTAAAACCGGGGATGTATTTTGTACCAGAAGGGATTTCACCAGAGCAACTGATCGAGTGGGGCTTCCGCTACTTTACACTTCCTTGGGTAGACTGGGCTACCAAGGGTATTCGTGAAGGCCTCGACGAAATAAATCGCTAGATTAGAAAGTCAGAGTAACCTTAAGCGCATCCTCGTCTCGCTCGTGAGCAAGAGTAAGCGCTTGGCCGATTGATTCGAGTGGCAGCCGATGACTCACCATCTTAGTCACGTCGATTTCGCGCCGCGCGATCCAGTCAAGGGCTTTGTGAAACGATGACATATCAGCTTCTGCCTGTGCGTTGACAACGCCATACATCTGAATCTGCTTCATGAAAAACTTCCAGTAGTTGAAGGCAATATCTTTCCTAGTGTCGGGCAACCCAAAAAACACCACGTTGCCACGGATTCCCGTAACATCGATCGCCTGCCCTATTGTCTCTTCTCTGCCAACAGCTTCAACCACAATATCAGCACCACGCCCATTGGACGTATCCATCACCGCTTCTTTAATAGCCCTACCCTCTAAATCACCCTGAATCGCTATATCAGCCCCNAAGACCGAAGACTGAGCCAGTCTCGCTGGCGATAGATCGGACACAATGACAGTTTCAGCACCAAAGTGTTTAGCGAGCCAAGCAAAAAACATCCCAGCTGAACCCTGACCTAGAACCGCCACCGTCTTGCCTACAAAATCCATGTTGCCCCTGCGCAGGGCGTAGATTGTTGTACCGAATTGCTGTGCCATCAACAAATCCTCGACCGGACCGTCATAGTCCGGGAGCTTCAGGCACCATGAAGCCGGCAGTGTCTGGTAATCAGCAAAACAACGCTGGAACCCGCCACCGGGGACCGTGAGCACACGATCACCTATCTTCAGGCTATCGTCGTGGGACTCAATAACCTCACCGACTCCTTCGTGACCCGGCCAGCCGGGTTCGCCCGGGAATTCCTCAGCGCGCCTTGTGCTGAAGAACACCTGGTGAAGATCCGAACCGCAAATGGCAGCCATATGGTTCTTGACCACAACCTCACCAGCTTTCGGTTCGAAAAGNCTCGCATCTTCGCAGACCATCTTCAGCGGTTCCACCAGTCGCGCGGCGCGCATTTTGTCCATTAGACTGTGTTCCTTCAAAATCAACGACGCGAAGGATAGCTCAATTCGCGCAGAATCGTGAGTGTCTAAAAATAATAACTGAGGCTGACAAAGGCAAGGTCCGGGCTCAGCCCATATTCCGAAGCCTGCGTATCGCCAGTAAAGTGATAATAATTGAAGTTCATATCCAAGTTTTCCACAACGCTATAACCTGCCGCAATGGATGTAAACGAAGAATTATCATCAAGATTGAAGATACCCTGCAGATTGATTGTCCACAGCGCTCCAAGTTGATAACTGAACATTGGCATAATGTAGCGCTTACCTAACAAAAAGACGCCACCACGCTGATACGCTGTGGTCGTCAGTTGCGCTAGATAATCCTGGGGCATATCAGATCCCGCAGCATTATGATGGAATTCAATCTGGCCGAAGGCCACGTCGGAGAATGCATAGTCAAGACCCGTTGATGTTCTGACGTAATCNTCGTCCCCACTGACTGCTGCAATTTCAAACCAGAAGCCAAACTGTCCAAGGGCAGTCTGCACACCAGTACCGACTATGTTCTGCTCTGCAAATCTGGCAATCGCGAACTGAAGATCGTTACCAGCGACATTACCGCTCAACTGCAGGAAAGCTGCCGACTCACTGGCAGAGTTGCCGAGCACCAAACCCACATCGAACTCACCCAGGTCTCCCATCGGGGCCTGATAACGAATCGCATCCACACCGATTCGATATTCCTGGTTAAAAGTACGCACATCGAAAGGGATAAACACGTCGGTTGGATTGATAATTCGAGCTGATCCAAAAGTAATGGCCTGCCTGCCAATGGTCAGATCGCCACTGGCGAATCTGAATTGCACGTTGAGCCGATCCAGATTCTGATACACCTGATTCTTCGAGTCAGCATCACTAAGCGACCGCTCGACATCAGTCAGGCGATAGCCTACGCTAGTCTGCGCGAAAGTGGCATCACCGAAAGATAAATCACGGGACGCTAGGATAGGATTTATCTGNTAGTGCACCTCCCAGGCCACCCTGCCCTTTGACTCATCCAACATAAGACGCAGATTATTCTGTGACTGATAGGTTCTCGGAAACACCAGAGACTCATCCTGAATCACCNCAAACGTTTTTATATACCCGGAAAAATCAATGTCCGCATTGCTGGAGGCGTTGACTACAACAGCAAAAAATAGAACGACCCTCAACACGTTATTTGGTTTCGTCAAGCTCTACCTTCCCATCATGTAAATGCACAAGGCGGCGAGCCCGATCCATGATCTTCTGGTCATGGGTAGAAAATACGAACGTCATCTTAAGCTCTTCATTCAGAAGTCGCATGATATCCAGCAGCGCCCCACCGGTCGCGGAATCCAGGTTCGCAGTTGGCTCATCAGCAAGTATGATATCGGGATTTGACGCCATTGCCCGAGCCACCGCCACCCGCTGTTGCTGACCACCGGATAGCTGGGCCGGTCTTCGATCTCCCAGGCCCTCAAGGCCAACCAAATTAAGCATTTCGCGCACACGCTCATGACGTTTGTTCGCCGGCACGCCCTGCAGCAACATGATGTATTCTATATTCTCTTCTGCAGACAATACTGGAATAAGGTTGTAGGCCTGAAAGATAAACCCGATGTGATCGCGCCGGAAGTCCGCAAGCTCCGCGCCNCTCATCTCGGCAATATTGGTCTCTGAAAGAAACACCTCGCCTGAAGTTGGATTGTCCAGCCCGCCAATCAGATGTAGCAATGTTGTCTTACCAGAGCCAGAGGGACCGATAATAGCCGTAAACTCACCACGCTCGATCTGGACCGATACCTCGTCGAGTGCAGCCACCCGCGTCTCCTTCTCACCGAAGTAACGACAGATATTCCAAGTTTCTATTACATGTTCCATATGATTTCCTAATTTGACCGTCTATAGCGATCTTTGCAGAGCGGTGGCCGNAACGATCCTGGATGCAAACATTGCCGGGTAAATTGCAGCAACCAGCACTAGCAACACCACATAGAAGGGCAGCGTAACAAACTGCTCAATCACCACCTTCGTATAGACGCCCTGCAATACCACACCTTCCACTTCAAAAGTGCCCATGGGAATGCCGTTGGCTTCAAACCAGGAGTTGACGTAGTAACCCAGGATGCTGCCAATCGCACAGCTGACAAGGGCAATCAGAAACGACTCCAACATCACGAGACCAANAATACCTCTTGGGGTGGTACCTATCGCCTTGGCGACACCAAATTCATAGATACGTTCATAAATCGACATAAACAGCGAATTAATAAGCCCAAGAGCCGCCAGCAGAAACAGTACGATTCCGATGATCAGCGTGCCATAGTCAGCTATTTCGATAAACGAGGAAATAGCCGAGCTCAAATCCAGCCAGCTCAGCGCCTCAATATCATCATCGTTAACCTCACTATAAAACGCGTGATTGCGATTTTTGGCATCCTTCGGATTCTTGAATCGCACTGCAATCTCATGGACACCTTCATCAAGCCCAATAACCCGCTGAGCAACACCAAGATTGATGAACACGAGTCCCTCATCAATTTCCGGCACCCCGAACTCCAGGATTCCGGATAGTCTGAATAACTCCTGGCCGATCTCACCTGTTTCCACCTCGGAAACCGTCACGACAATCCTGTCTCCCAGAGAGACTTCCAGAAGTTCTGCCATAGGCATACCCAGCAGAATCTGCCGGGGACTTCCGGACAGGTATTCACCTTCAATAATCGCCTGCTTGATTTTGCTGACAGAAATCTCACGGTCTGCATCCACCCCATAAACCAGACCACCTGCTATGTTGTAGGAGGAACTAATCATTCCTGCGGACAAAACCCGAGGCGCATAAGCTGCAATTGCCTCATTGGCTTCAACTAGCTCAATGATGGGTTCAGGATCAGCAATAAAGAGCGCCTCGTCCATGTCATCCAGAAAACCCCTGCGATGGATCTGCGCCTCACCAGCTAAGGTCTGCGTGATGGTACCTACCATGGATTCCTGAATGCCTATCATTATCCCGTCGGTCAGAATCAGCGCGACAAGTGAAAACCCAACAAGCATTACCGTCAGAAGGGTACGACGTACATTTCGAAATAGGTTTCGCCAGGCAAGTTTAAGCAAAAGCATGATCAGTAACTGCTCATAGCGGTTTTCGGCGTGATGCTGACTGCTCTGATGCCTGGGAGAATCGTCACCACTGCAGCAAACGCATAAATAATCAATGCGGGCGCTGTCAGAACCAATGCATTGACTCCGCCCTTTAGATGCAGAAATGGAACCCCACCCATCTCTATTGGCTCCGGCAGAACAAAACCAACCTGAGTCAGGAAGAGCAGCACGGGAATCAGCAGCAGATAGCCCAATAAAATACTAAGTGTTGTCATCATCATGGTTTCGACAAAAATCAGCTTGAATATCTGAGCGGGCCTGCTGCCAATGGCCCGGAGCACGCCAAACTCTTTAGTTCGCTCAAACACCGACATGAGCACGGTATTAAGAACACCAATACATACCAAAAAAACGATGATCGCCATCGCAAAATAGTTCCCCTGAAGATCAGCCTGCATCGATTTATAAAAAGCTTCCTCGACCACCTGCCATGGAGATACCGTCGCTCCCGGCACAACATTATCTAGTTTGAGTTGCAACGATGACGCTATCGCCTCGCTACCATTCGCATTGTTAACTAGCATTGCGTATTCATGAACCTGATCACCGACACTGATAAATTCCTGCGCAGGTACTAGGGGCAGGTATACAATCNTCCTGTCATNGGAATCTTTGGTTCCTACCAGGGCAACCACTTCAAAAATATCGTTGGCAATGGACCCGTCGGCCCCCTGGGAAATCAACACAATCTCATCGCCTGTAGCTATATCCAAAGATCTCGCCACACCCTGGCCAATCATCGCTTTGGTAAGCCCGTTGGCGGACAGATCATCATCGAAGTANGCTCCAGCCNGGACCTTCTGCCTAATCCGTGANGTCNTGGGTTCCAGTTCGGGATCGATACCAACCACTGATACCGGCGATGTCTGATTACCCGCATAGGCCAGTGCCGGCGCGAATACCCTGGGAGTAAAATACTTTATTTGATCACTGGATTTGAGNATCGACTCAACTGTTTCCCGATCTGCAATAGTCTGATAGATCTTGGAGCGACGCTGATAGTCCTCCCAATGAATCTGAATATGACCGGTATGGTCCAGAGTAAAAAACTCGATGGCGTTACCGTATGAGCCCTGCGTTATCGAGAAAGAAAAAGTACAGAGGACGAACCCGCCCGTCATGCTAAGGCCAGTTAAGAGAGATCTCCGACGATGCCGAAAGATATTCCTGAACGCCAGCTTGAACAGCATTAAAAGCGGCTCGTGAGATTCCGTCGGGTAAACAGGTCCTTAGTCACGTCAGGGGCGTCGAAATCAAGACTCTCGTATTCAACAACCGTCTGGTGGCCTTCTTTGTTAAGAGGCATTACCTTTAGTACCGATGGCAATCGTTTGCCTTCAAATTCTTTGACCTCACTGAACTCCATTCGACGAATTTTTCGCCCACGTTCGTCGAAGAATACCTGCTCTAAGGGCAGCATTGAGTGTCGATCCACGATGTAATCAATTCGTCCCCAGACAGTTACGGTGTCCTCTTTTGGCAAGAGCGTAATTCTGTATTGGTCTTCGGTCGTCTCAAGGGATAGATCGTAGGCGTCAACAAGTTCCGTTTCTCTTAGCAGGTCATCATTGGTCACGTCGCTGCCCATCCAGGAACCCATCATCATGGATGGAGGAACCTTGATCACCTTGTTGATCTTCGGAAAGTAATTCCACATTTCCTTTTCACGCTTTAGTGTGGCAATGCCCTCCTCTTTTTTTGGCGCGAGGATTCTATATAGCGCGTAGTCCTGACCGAGGGACTCTGCGCTCATTCTCAAGCGTCGGTCATTGCGGGGCGTCATAACTGTCATGGTCAAGGTTGCCCTGGAAGCATCCCCTCTGTATAGCTTTTCCATTTCCTCGATGATTTGACGTGCATCATCCGATAGCTCTTCGGCAACACTGTGTTGTAAAGAGAGGGATGATATGAGAATCAGTACAACAAGCCAAAAACGCATCTGCTTTTTCCACTATGACCGAATCCATATCATAACAGCCCATTAAGGTGATGCAGAAATACGGGTGGAGTGATATAACCTGATTCATTTAGAACGAGAAAGACCAATGGCAACCTCACAGTACCCCGAAATAGAGGGCCATCCTGGTTACGCCAAGTTGGCCAAACGAGCGAAGGAGGATAAGCCTCCTTCTCGTGCGGATGGTCTAGGAGCTGTCGCACACTCGCGCGTCCCCGCTGAAAACAGTCGCAAGAAGATGGCCGAAGCAATACTTGCGCAAGACGGAGTTCTAGTTCGGGGCCATTTCGGCACTGTCTATTACAGAGCAGTTACCGTCTGTGGCATTGNGTTAAAACTGGAACCACTGCAACCGAGTATAGGTACCATGGTCCATGGGATCGATCTCGCTACCGACCTCGAGAATCCAGAAATGGTCACCTTCCTTCGTGAACTCTGGCTGGAACGACGAGTCATAGGATTTCGCGACCAGCACCACCTTACCCGGAAGCAAATGGTGCAATTCGCGGAATGCTTCGGAGAACTCGGAGTACCTTACGGAGAGCGTGGGCACGAACCCAACTCGCCGGTAGTCAACCTCATGAATGGGGTACCTGAAATCCCCGAGATGCTCATACTTGCTTCAGATGAAAATGTTCCGTCGGCGGCCGCTAACTGGCATAGCGATGCCACCTGGCAGAAACGTCCACCAATGGCATCCGTGTTGATGTGCCGAGAGGCACCACCGATCGGTGGTGATACCTGTTTCTGTGACTGTTACAGCATGTGGGAAGGTTTAAGACCTGAAACCAGAGAACGCATCGANCACCTCACAGCGNTGCANGTTGGCGGCTATGTCCNCCAGATGGANGGCATTACACCTCAGGCCGTACACCCTGTCGCCAGAACNCATCCCGAAACAGGACAAACCCTTCTGTACGTCCAACAGGGTTTCGTAACAGGTTTCGCCGCTGAACATGAGATTCCTGAAGAAGAGGAAAAAGCNCTGCTTCGCGAAATGAAAATGCAAGAAGGTCGCCTCGAGTATACTTGTCGTTTCAAGTGGGAAGCAGGATCCATTGTCATGTGGGACAACAGGGCTGTGCTGCATAGTGCTAGCGGTGACTTCTGGCCACATCGTCGGTTAATGGAACGACTCACGATACTCGACCAAGATGAATCTCGCAGAACGCCCTACTACGATCNATATCACAATAGGAAACNATAAGAAAAGTAANAGAAGTACANGTTNATGGCAGGATCNCGCATGNGGAAGTTAATTAATAGCAGAGTTATGTGCCGTGGNACGCGATTCAATACCCGAACCTCCGCAACTTANCCTACAGACGTTCCCGGATTNGCAGAACTNNTTGTAGTCGAAGAAACAAACAAATTTTGAATTAAGGAGAACTCAATGGATTTTGGCGTACAGGTCAATGTGTACCGCACCAGATGGTCAGATATAGCAGCTTCGGTNCAAGCCATGGAANCCGGAGACTGGGACAGCGTTTGGTTCGCAGATCATCANATCCCGCCAGGGGGCGGGGGCAACGATGCTGAAGAAGCGAAAACCGCCTTCGAGGGTCTGGCGGCCATTGCCACGGTNGCAGGCATGACCAAAAAATTGCGNCTAGGCAACTTGGTACTGGGCAACACCTATCGTAACCCAGGACACACGGCACTGATCGCCGCTACCATCGACACCATGAGCNAGGGACGCTTCACTCTGGGTATCGGTGCAGGTTGGTATGAGCGAGAGCATGATGCCTATGGATGGAAATTTCCTTCGATGAAAGAACGCCAGGACAGGTTCGAGGAAGCCTGCGAGCTAATCCGCCGCCTGTTTCACTCTCGCGAACCGGCTGATTTCAACGGCACATATTACCGGCTGGATCACGCACAGTTGTCACCAGGGAACTACGACGACAACAAACCNATACCCATCATGGTNGGTGGCACCGGGCCTAAGCGNACCCTTCGCACACTGGCACGCTACGGTGACGTGATGAACCTGGATGGCTGGGCAGGTGGCGGGATGTCTCTNGATTACTATAAATTCAAAGCGAGAATCCTTGAACAACACTGTGAAGATTGTGGACGCGACCCGACCGAGATTCGCAGAACATTAACAATGCCCTGCCTCGTGACCGACGACAAAGCGCGAGCTGAAGCCATGATAAGTGAATATGGCGAGGGAACTGTCGCAGGATCGAAACAGTACGTAATCGATCGTATCGGTGAATTCGAGGACGCGGGGATATCCGAGATTATGTTTGGCTATCTCCCTACCGGCAAGGTCAGTCTACTGCAGCGATTCGAGGAAGAGATTGTCAGTGCTTTTCGCTAGTCCACCCTTGATGGTAGTTAGCATGATGACCTATCTTAATTTCATTTAAGGAAATGGAATCAATATCTCGTGCCAGTCGCACAAATTTAGCGCGACGCTGTNAGCAGCAATGCGTGCCGACAAACTACAAGCGAAGAAAAACCGCTGGTAGCTTCACAAACAACATGTATTGCTACCAGCGGTCCACTAACTTACTCAAAAATTTATTCAATGGGGATACTATAGGAAGCGACAAACGTAGGATCGGGTTCATCTCCAGTGAAATCAATCCATGAACTTACGGTAAACGACAAATTATCATTGTATGAATAGCTAATATCCAAGTGAGTTGCATCATCGCTGTTGCCACCACCAAAATCATGATCACCAATGGCAAAATTCCAATCACCAGCACTAAACGATGCATTGATGTAACGATAGTCTTCTGAAGCGGCATACCCACCAGTATCACCAGCGATGTTGTCGTAGTAGCTGACGCTTACCGGACCGTATCCTAACGTAAGGATAACTTCCACAAAGTCTCCAATAGAACCTTCAGTTGATGCAAAATCACCAGTCGGATAGATGTATGAAGTAACGTTGATGTCATAGCTAAAGCCTTCGACTTCACCACCGAAACCGGCAAACAAGTCAAATTCCGTACCGGCTGTTGTGTCNCCGGAAGAAACCCAAAGACCAGCGTATGCTCCACCCTCACTGAAGACGATGTCACCGGACGCTGCTGGTGTACCTGAACCCAGGTCGTATCCTCGCCAAAGGTATGAGGTTGCTACCGTTGCGGAGGCTGCAACTTCCGCGTTAGCTACCGGAATAATTGCACTCGCGCCAACGGCAACGACAAATGTACAAGCAAGAAGGTTTTTTCTGAGTGTCATGTTCTGCTCCAAAATGAAATTCGTGTATTTAATGCTGGCAACACAATTAGTTAACCAGACTGTCCTGTCCAATGANTGCATTATCCTTGCCAAGTTTTAAAAATGTTTAAAATCAATAGGTTAACTATGATATATTCAGTGAGAGAAAGAGATAGACAGGAATAATGCACTATCTTGGTGCATTTACGCACCAAGGAGAGTCAGCGCCCCTATCGTATTAAGACGAGTTAATAAAGGGCCCATCGACGCAAATTCGTCGACCATCAGGGCAGTGACAAGCGCCGCAAATACCAACACCGCATTTGGTCAGGTAATCAATAGCACTAAATACCTGGTCATTTCCAACGAAGTCGCGCTGTACCGCTTCTGCAGCTTGAACCATAGGGGCTGGACCACAGTTATAGAAGACGACTGAATCAAGATCATCCATGCCTTCCAGCGTTTCCCGCAGCAGTTCAGTAACTAAACCGTGATAGCCTTCAGAGCCATCGTCGGTAGCAATGCGCACTTCTGCGATGTCTCGACATTCATCAGAAAAATAAAGTCGATCCTTACTTCGAGCACCCATAAAAATGGTCGCGTTCCCAAAGTCTCTGGCGATTTGAAAAACTGCCGCGAGACCCGTGCCCCCTGCAACTGCCATCACCCTCTTGCCGGTAGGCTCCAACGCGGTACCATAGGTACCCCTAACCAGCACCTCTGATCCGGGCTCAAGATCAATCAGATTACTGGTAAAGATACCAACATCTATCACCACGAGAGAAAACGGATCATCCGTGAGAGCGGAAAAAGGTTTCTCGCCAAGACCGGGAATCCAGGTAAATACGAACTCGCCAGGCTTCACATGTAACTTTCCATCAAAAGTAAGTATGGATATATCATCAGTAACCTTTTCATTCTTCACCAACGTATAGGACTCAAAATCCATCGGGACATCGTAATGAACCAGTTGTTCACTCAGGTTGCTCTCGCCCACTAAGTCCGACTCAATTGCAGTGAAATACTCAGCAAGCGATGCGGAATTCATGCCTGTTAGCGCTGAACCAATACCAAAAACAATCGCCCCTTCTTTTTCAAATGCGCGAACATTATCAGCGCTACTAATTCCACCACAGCCTATGATTGGCAGATCTACCGCTTGCCTAATCTCACGCACACATTTAAGCGCTATAGGCAGGACACTTTTGCCGGACATACCCCCCAGTGTATTTGTTAGAATCGGATGCCCATGAGCCGTGTAATAGACAGGACCAACCGTGTTAATTGCGCACAAAGCATCGGCACCACCTTCAGCTGCAGCGCTCGCGATCTCGCCGATATTCGGCACGTTAGGAGTAAGTTTCGGAATGACAGGAACATTTACCACGGCTTTTACCGCTTGCGTGATTTCTTTAACCAGGTTCGCGTCCTGCCCCATATCCATCCCGTAGCCCTTGGCATGAGGACAGGACAGATTGAGTTCTAGACCATCGGAGAAAGGCGCGAGCTTCTCGGCAACCTCGACAATTTCTTCAATGCTACCGCCAAATATAGAACAGAGTAAAAATCTATCCTCTGGCACCTCAAGGTTTGCAAATTGTTGCGCCGCTTCGTCAGCACCCGGATTTGTCAGACCAACGGCATTCATAAAGCACCCAGGGGCATATTGGGTCATTATGGGCTCCCGATTACCAAATCGCGGTGCGGGACCGATACTTTTTGTCGTCATCACGCCAATCTGCGGCACGTTCGCGAAAAGGTGACTAATGATTGATGTTGCTGTGGCAACGATTCCCGATGGAATGGTAAAGGGACCAGAAATGGACTTGCCAAGAAACTGGTAATGTTGGCTCAAAGGATACTCATCAGGTNATACTGGTNGGTATCATACCAGCGGTAACGGCTGTAAAACATCTAATGCCTCGACACATGGATCTATCGACTAATGCCCCTCTGTCTGCAGTATAACAGTGCCCGCATCACCATCAACTTCCAGAGTCTGTCCATGCTTTACCCGCTGGGTTACATTTCCCGTACCAACTACAGCGGGAATACCATACTCCCGCGCGACGATGGAACCATGGCCTAGGATGCCACCAATATCTGTAACGAGTCCTGTCGCATGGGCAAATAACTGAGTCCATGCTGGGGACGTCATTGGACACACCAGAATCGAACCCGGTTGCATCTTGTCAAACTCGCTAGCGTTGTTAATCAAACTGGCAGGGCCAGCGATCGTTCCGGGACTTACCGGGATGCCCATCATCGTATCGCTCGAATCATCGTTCTTGAACTGTGTCATTTTAAAGGCAATACCTGGATTTTCTGCCGCTTCTGGCGGAATAGCTCCCGGTGGATGTAACTGCTTTCTCCTTTCGCGTAACACGCGTCGTTCTTCAGCAACTTCTCCCAGTTCAGGTCTAGATTCGTTTCTATTGCGAGCTTCTAACGCTTCCCTTAGTTCGTCCGTGTAAAGAAAGTAAACATCTTCGGGCTGATTAAAGGTCCCTACATCAGCCAGACGCTTCCCCAGTTCTTTCGCCATAGGACGCAGTACCGGCCAGGCCTTGCCCAGCACAAAGCAAGATTCTTCACGCGCTGGATAGTACTTATAGGCGAACCACATACGATAACGAAACTGCCAATAAGGCAATCCTGTTAATAACTCCGAAATATCCTGTAGCGCTTTTTCACGTTTACGGGTCGCTTCCTCTTCATGATGGACCGGATCATAGTTTTTATTCTGCACCATCGCTTTAAGAGTAACGAAAAGTGCCGAAGGGTCCTCAATCTGCGTTGGCTCTAAAAAATCGAGACTGTAACCCTGATGACCATAAGTATGCAGATAGGAATCAAACGCCTGCAGCATAGGTCCGCTGTCAGGATGTGCCTGAAGTTCTGCCATCATTCGCTTCACAGGCGTAACCACGACCGTTTCATAGAGTGATTTGTTTGCCCAGATCATCTTGCAGATCGCAAACAGATCATCATTCGCCTGCATGATCTTCGACTTGAAGCCCGAGAGGAACTGACCACTGGTAAAACGGTGATCTGGGAGTGTTTCACGCAGAAAACATTGCAACTGATCGTCCGTAGACTTGGCAACCCCAAAGGTGTGTCCACCATTGCTGGTCCAGTAGTAACCTTCGGCCCCCGACAACTCCTGCATACCTTCCAGCAAGGTCTCGTCTGATGCAGACTTGACATCAACCTCACGCCATTTCTCCGTGGTATCGAAGAGCTCAGGTAACGCGCGATCGCGAAAATCCTTGTGCTGCGCATCATTGGTATGAGTTTTGTGAAAAGCAGTAAAGGTCGGGTTGTCTATATCTGGCATGGTTACCGCGTGGGCCACGTCGTCGGTGTCCATCGCCTCAGTCACCGCGTCCAGCGCGGACCTGTCTTCATCAGATAGTTCACTACGGAACAACTCAAAATCGTGTTTTTCATGTTCCTTGGCTTCCGGACTGTTCAATGTATCCTGAATTCGCTTCTGGAATTCTTCCATCCGACCTTTGTCCATGGTGCCGTTTTTCTGGTAGCCGATGCCGTTCACTGTTACGTACCCGGACTTTGCACCCTCACGTCGCGGACGTAAACCTTCCGTGATATATAATTCGTCAAACAGCGGACTCGTGGGATCCGGAACATTCTCTACAATTTGTCTGCGGCTTAGGGACGGGATACCTTCCGGCGGTTCCCATTCAACTTCCAGAGGCTCAAGTGGCAAGTTCGTAATAGGTCGCGATTGTAAAAGGTATAATTTTTCGCCCACCAGCGCCCATTCAATATCTTGAGGCAAACCATCGAAATGTTTCTCTACGTTCAGTGCGAGCGTGGTCAGAGTGGTAAGCAATTCATCTGATAGCGAAGATTGCTTACGCTCACCCTCGGCAACCTCTTCCAGGCGTGTACCCTGATCTCCGTCATAGACGATTTTTTGTTCCTTCGGACCGATCATGATCTCTTTCGCTACGCGAGCTTCTCTATCCACGATAAAAGTGTCAGGTGTGACCTGTCCGCCAACTACGGCTTCACCAAGTCCAAAACTTGCGTTAATAATCATTTCCGAGCGTTCGCCTGTTGCCGGATTCGCAGTAAACAGAATGCCTGCCACATCGGCTGGGACCATAATCTGTATGACAACGGCCATCGCGACCGATCCTTGCTCAACTCCCATTTCGTGACGATAAGAAATCGCCTGCGCGGTCCATAAGGAAGCCCAACAATCTCGAACAGCTTTAACCAATGCATCCTGACCACGTACATTGAGGTAGGTTTCCTGTTGACCAGCGAAAGATAATCCTGGAAGGTCCTCCGCGTTGGCTGACGAGCGAACCGCGACGGCAGGATTATCACCCTCCAGACTCGCATAGGCTTCCTGAAGTTCTGAAATCAAATCTACCGAAAGTTCTTTCTCTAGAATCAATGACTGAATGCTTGATGAGGCTGACTCAAACGACGCGCGACCTTCAACCACCTCGGGCCTGGCGAGGGAAACAATACCCGCCTGTAAATCGTTGTCAGCAACAAACCCTCTGTAAGCTGCGGTAGTTAGCTGAAAACCACCAGGGACCTCGAATCCTGCATTCAACATTTGCGCAAGCGACCTGCCCTTGCCTCCTACTACCTCCAGGGCGTCATCTTTGGTATCTAGGGGACTAATAAAACCCACGGTGAACTCCTCTCTTTTTGTTCTGACCACCACGTAGCGTCCACTGAAATTCGGGGAAGTGGGACGCATAAGTAGAGGTGCTTTACTTGTAAGTACGAAGGATACGCTGGTTCACTGTATCCACAAAGTATTATGAGCTTAGACATCACCTTTTTCGAAAATCTCACCAATTTCACGTCAAAAGGGGGTACCACGGGACTCAAGTTTCAGGCATCCTAGGAACTACAGAAAGTGCAGCCCGATATGATGCCTCGGGCACAATGCTTACATCACAACGCCTACACAAGGAGCTAAGTACAAACATGAGATATGAAGCACCAACAACGACCAAGGAGGCGGCAACGCTTCTGGCAGGAGAGAAAGGCGAAACCTTCGTTCTTGCNGGCGGAACCGATCTTCTCGTTCGAATGAAAACAGGTCTGAGTGATCCGGACCTTGTTGTCGACATCAAGCACATACCTGCAATGCAGGAAATAAAAACTACAGCNTCCGGGACCAAGATTGGCGCAGCGGTCTCCGGTGCGCGGCTGGGCGAAAACAAGGCACTAAAAAAGGCATGGCCGGGTGTCGTCGAGGCAACTAATTTGATCGGGTCTGATCAGGTTCAGGGTCGCGCCACGATGGTAGGTAATCTTTGCAACGCATCACCAGCGGCCGACAGTGTCCCTGCGATGATCGCAGCCGGCGCCAAGGCAACAGTAGTTGGCCCCGGGAAAAAACGCACTGTGGCGGTTGAAAAAATTGCCACAGGCCCTGGCCAAACTTCTTTGGCAAAAGGTGAAGTTATCGAGTCGATTACACTACCAAAGCGTTCCGGTAAATCTGGAGATGCGTATCTAAGATTCATCCCGCGTACAGAAATGGATATCGCTGTAGTGAGCGCTGGTGTCAACCTCACCCTTGAAAAGGGTGTTATTAAAACCGCACGAGTTTGTCTTGGCGCAGTAGGGCCTACCGCAGTGCTGGTTCCTGATGCTGCTAAAGCCATCATTGGCACCAAGCTCGACAAAGCGGCGCTCGAAAGTCTTGCAGTGGCGTGCTCCGCCGCATGTAACCCTATCGACGACAAGCGGGGAACAGTCGAGTACAGAACTAAAGTTGCAGGCGTCTTAGGTAGGCGTGCTGCGGAAATTGCATTTAAGCGCGCAGGAGGTTCAAAATGACAGGCGTACTAGTAGACACAACCGTTAACGGTGATGCTGTTCAATTTGCGTGTCCAACCGATGAGACCTTAATGGATTCACTTCGTGACCGAGTGGGCCTGACTGGCGTCAAAGAAGGATGCGGCACAGGTGATTGCGGCGCATGCAGTATCACGCTGGACGGACAACTGGTTTGTTCCTGTCTCGTGCTTGGTGCTGAAGCAAATGGANGCGAAATCGGTACCGTAGAAGGACTTGCCGATGGCGAGACACTGCACCCTTTACAAGAGCAATTTATTAACCATGCAGCGCTGCAATGTGGTATCTGCACTCCTGGATTCCTAGTTGCCGCAAAGGCTTTGCTAGACAAAAATAATGATCCATCGGAAGAAGAGATCCGCTATGGACTAGCAGGCAATCTTTGCCGATGTACCGGCTATGACAAAATCGTCCGGGCCGTGCAGGCTGCGGCCAAAGACCTGCAAAAGAAAAAGAAATAGACCACTCATTATCAGCGATAGGAATCATCCGAAATGACACATGATCAAAGTTTTACTAATCAAAAGTTTAAAGTGGTGGGTACCCGGGTCAATCGACCAGACGGCGTTGATAAAGTCACGGGAAGGGCAAGGTATGGCGCGGACGCTACAGCACCCGGCCAATTGGTAGGTCTTTTCCTNCGTTCCCCACATGCACATGCTCGCATCAAGAANATTGACACGTCAAAAGCTGAAAAGCTCAAGGGCGTCAAAGCAGTCATCACAAGTGCCGATCTACCCGACCATACCAACGGAGCCATGTTAGACAAGCTAACCAACTGTATGGCAAGAGACCGCGTCTTGTATGATGGTCACGCTGTAGCAGCAGTAGCCGCTATTGACCGACAAACGGCAAAAAAGGCACTCAAGCTTATCAAAGTCAGCTATGAGGTCCTGCCTCATGTAACTGACGTCGATGAAGCAATGAAACCTGGTGCACCCATCGTTCAACCTGGAACCAAGACAAGAGGTGTTGATCCCAAGCCGACTAAAGATTCAAATGTGGCAAGCGTCTCAACCTTTGGCCATGGTGACCTCGATACCGGCTTCAAGGAAGCGGACGTCATTATCGAAAAGAGTTACAAAACCGAACAGACCCACCAGGGTTACATCGAACCACATGCGTGTCTCGCCTCAGTTGGCCCAGATGGAAGCGGCGAACTGTGGGTAACCACTCAAGGCCACTATACCTATAGAACGGATTGTGCGGCTTTGCTGGATATGGACCTGGCCAAACTAAAGGTCACTTCATCAGAGATTGGTGGCGGGTTCGGCGGCAAAACACACGTATGGATTGAACCTATCGCCCTTGCCTTGTCCCGAAAAGCGAATCGTCCGGTCAAGGCCGTCATGACGCGTGAAGAAGTGTTTAAAGCCAGTGGCCCAACCTGTTCGACGTCAATGGATATCAAGATCGGCGTCAAGAAAGACGGCACGATTACTGCGGGTTCTGCCCATATTCGTTACCAGGACGGTGCATTTCCNTTTATCTGGGGCCAATTAGGCGCGATGACAGCCTTCGCATGTTATGACCTCAAGAACGTACAGGCAGTTGGCTATGACGTTCTGGTCAACCGGCCTAAAGTTGCAGCATATAGAGCTCCATCAGCACCGATGGCCGCGTTTGGCGTAGAGAGTACTATGGATCTACTCGCGGAAGCGATCGGCATGGATCCAATTGAATTGCGTATTAAGAATGCCGCCAAGGAAGGAACCAAAGCATCCTATGGTCCAACTTATGGTCCCATCGGTATTGGTCCAACTCTTGAAGCTGCCAAGAATCATCCACACATGAAAGCAAAACTGAAGAAAAATCAGGGCCGNGGTATGGCCTGTGGTTTCTGGTTCAACTTCGGTGGTCAAACCTGTACCGATATCAACATTGGTTCTGACGGTACGGTCAATCTGTCTCTCGGAACCGTAGATGTAGGTGGGTCTCGCGCATCTATGTCACTTATTTGTGCTGAAGAACTGGGCATTCCCTACGAGCAGGTGAAAGCCAACGTAGCTGACACGTCGTCACTCGGGCATAACGACACCACAGAGGGTAGTCGTGGCACCTTCTCTTCAGGTATGGCAACTATTTTTGCTGCCCGTAACGCGATCGAGGAGCTGAAAAACCGAGCTGCTCAAATGTGGGATGTCCCCGTTGAGGAAATCGAATGGGTTGATGGTGAAGCGCGAGCGGTCGGGCAACAACATGATAATCTCCCACCGCTGACGCTAAAAGATATTGCTGCAAAATCAGCAGGAACAGGTGGTCCCATTGCTGGACACAACGAAGTGGTAGCTGACGGCGCCGGTGTTTCATTCGCTAGTCACATTTGCGATATNGAGGTAGATCCCGAAACAGGTGGGACCAAGGTGGTTCGCTACACGGTCATTCAAGACGCCGGCAAGGCGATCCATCCTGACTATGTGGAAGGACAGTTCCAGGGCGGTGCCGCGCAAGGTATCGGCTGGGCACTGAACGAAGAATATATCTACGGAGAAGATGGCACCCTGCAGAACGCAGGATTCCTCGACTATCGTATTCCTGTATGTTCCGACCTGCCGTTCATCGACACNCAGATCCTGGAGATTCCTAATCCGAATCATCCTTATGGTGTTCGGGGTGTGGGTGAGACCTNCATCGTGCCACCTTTGGCAGCGATCGGTAATGCAGTTTCGAACGCCGCAGGCGTGCGCATGACGCATGTGCCTATGTCACCACCTCGCATCCTTAAAGCCATTGAGGATGCTAACGCGTAATAATGCTACCTTTCACCGCAGTCATGAAATACTGCTGCGGTGAAAGGTTTTACTAAGTATTAACGATGCAGGTAAANCTTACCGGTGGTCTTCGGTCCGCTGCAAATGGTGCAGAAACCATCGACATAGAAGCAGAGACAATTCGTGAGCTTATGAGCAAGCTTCTCGAAGCCTATCCTGACATGCAAGAACACNTNGATCCCGGCATCGCTGTTTCCATTGATGGTGAGATCTATCGAGACAGCCCCGCCAAAAAGATTCCACCTAATTCAGAAATATTCCTACTTCCGCGCCTACAAGGCGGATAATGCCTTCTCGCTCCAATCCCTTCGCGGATTTTTGATTTCGTTCGTGGTTTAATACCCGGCTTTTGTAACAGCCAGCTAAGAAGNTTAGGAGAAAACCACGTGAAAAAGAAAGTTGTTGTCCAGCTACCGCGCCAGGCAAATCCGCAAGAACTACGCTTACGATACGCCGAAGAACTAGAAGCTCTGGACTCAGTCGCAGAAATTGTCGAAGTAGACGGCAGCACCGAAGAGTCGTTTATTGAAGGNGCCCGGGACGCGGATGCATTACTCACCTCCTGGGGCATTAATATAACCAGAAAGATTATCGAATCTTTGGACAAGTGCGTCGTCATTGGTGTCGGAAGTGTCGGAGTGGACATGGTTGACGTGGACGCCGCTACTGAAAATGGCATTGTGGTNACCAACACCCCCGACATCTTTATCGAAGAGGTCGCAGACCATGCCATGGCTCTGCTTCTAGGTAGCTATCGACAACTGAAAATCCAGGACAACTTTATACANGACGGAAAGTGGTATAGAGGTCGTCCCAGTCTAAGTGAATTCCCACGTCTTATTGGCCAAACCCTGGGTGTNCTCGCCTACGGAAATGTTGCCAAAGCTACCGTACGACGTGCGAAAGCGTTTGGTATGAACATCATCGCCTACGACCCCTATATCTCCGAAATTAAGATGACCAGCGATGGCGTTGAGCCAGTCTCCTTCAATGAATTGTTAGCACGCTCCGACTACCTATCGTTGCACTGCCTGCTGAATGAAGAAACGCGACACATCATGAACGCTGATGCATTCAAAAAGATGAAGGAAACAGCGTATCTGATTAACACCTGCCGTGGCGGNGTAGTAGATGAAAAAGCGCTGATCGAGGCACTGCAAAATAACGAGATCGCGGGTGCTGGTCTCGACGTACTAGAGCAAGAGCCGATCAACATGGAAAACCCCTTACTCACCATGGACAATGTCATACTCACACCTCACGTCGCCTCAGCNACCAGTCGCATGCGCCCNGAAACCAGACGTCGCGCTGCCCGTGAGATCGCTCTNGCGCTGCGTGGNAAGTGGCCTATGAGTCCGGTTAACCCTACCGTGATGCCAAAGGTCGATCTGGAACGATGGCAGCCCTATCCGATGGATCGAGGCCCGAATCGTTAACGGCGTTGTAACGAGGACAGGCCCGCCCAATGAAACAAGGGTCTGATCTCTCTTCCTGGCTCAGGCGCAGTTGGTATCAGTTGCGTCGCAATCAATGAAAGCACCGCGATCGCCGCGCCTATAACGAAAACAGCGCTGTGATTTATTATCCATACAAAACCTAGCGCCGCTGGAAGCACCACCGCTGCAATATGGTTTATGGTAAAACTGATTCCCGCTGTGGCCGCCATATCAGCAGGGTCAGCAATTTTTTGAAAGTATGTCTTAATGGCAATCGCCATCGCAAAAAAGATATGATCNAGAATGTATAGCGCGATTGCGACGTTGCCGTTCTCGACAATCGCATACATCAGAAAAATAATGATCAACGCTGCATACTCAAGGGTCAGAGCATTACGTTCCCCGATACGAGAAATCAGCGCACCCATCTTCGGTGCGACATACATGGTCAACGCNGCATTAGCGAGTACCAGCAGAACAATCTTGTCCAACGGAAAACCGAATTTTTGTACCAGCAAGAATCCCGCAAACACCGTAAAAATCTGACGACGAGCACCAGATAAGAATGTCATCAGGTAATACAACCAGTATCTTTTGCGCAGGAAGATTTCCTTACGCTGCACAACAGTCTCTTCAAAATGTGGAAATGCGAACCAGCAGAATATTCCTAATGCAGCAGTGATACTCCCGCCAATCATGTAGATAATTGGGTAACTGGGTTCAAATAATTGTAAGCAGACATATAGCCCACCCAAAATTACCAGGGTGGCTGCAGAACGAGCGCCNATGATCTGTCCCAGCACCCTTGGCGCCTCTTCTTTGCTGAGCCATTGCAGGGAAAGCGACTGCTGCATGGATTCAAGATAATGAAACCCGATCGACATGATCACAGTAGTCAAATAGAGACCAATGATCGTGGGGAACACCCCCGTGAATGCTGTTCCCAAACCAAGCAGGACCATAGACAAAATCGCGAAGTTCTGCTGGCGAATAAAGAGCAGCATAAAAACCACGGTAAATGACAGGAACCCAGGCACCTCGCGCAGACTCTGCAACCAGCCAATTTCCACACCATCGAAATGAGCAATCTCAATAGCGAAGTTATTGAGCAGGGTCTGCCATGTTGCAAAGGCAATAGGGCTACCAACTGCCATGAAGAACAACAACGTTTTACGTTCCTGGAAGATCGCGATGGCCCTTACATCTGGGAGATCCATGAGAATAACATTTCTGCGTGGGATGTGAGTCCAACAACAACAACGCTACACTATGGTTCCATGGAAACTGTGAAATNGAANCNCACTGAGGACCCACTTAAAGGGATNGACATTGCGTCATTTGGCGCATCGCTACGTCGTGGCGAAACCACAAGTGAAGATGCTACCAGAGCCTACCTCAGTCGTATTGGCACCCTAGACAAAAAACTGGAATCGTATCAGTACATCGCNGAGGAATACGCAATAGAAACAGCCCGAGCCATGGATGCACTATTCGCTGCAGGTAAAGATCTTGGCCCATTGATGGGCGTCCCTATCGCTATCAAGGATATCTACNCTGTAGAAGGTATGCCCACNACAAATGGTTCTCTCATCGAGACCAACCACATTACCGGGCCGGAAGGGAAGTTCGTTAAAAAGCTCAAGCAGGCAGGATGTGTGATTCTTGGGAAAACTAGGACCGTGGAGTTTGCCCTGGGGGTGACAGGAATTAATGAGGCAAGAGGTACTCCCTGGAACCCGTGGGATTTATCTAACAAGCGTATCCCAGGAGGATCATCCAGCGGGTCTGCCGTGGCTACTTCCGCTGGTCTTTGCATGTTCGCAATGGGGTCAGATACAGGCGGCTCCATTCGCATTCCGGCATGTTTCAACGGTCTGTTTGGTCTGAAAACCACCATAGGTTTGTGGCCCACCGATGGTGTGTTCCCACTGTCTCCAACGCTGGACACTATCGGGCCAATTTGCAGGAACGCAAGGGACGCGGCCCTGATATTCAGCACAATTAACAACGAGCCGGTGACTCCTGCAGACCTCAACGGACTCAGAGTAGGTCGACCTTCAAATTACTTCTTTGATGACATCGATAAGGACGTTGCGAACTGTATGGATTTGGCAATGCACGATATGATGCAGGCCGGCGTCGAGTTTGTTGATATCGAAATTCCCGAAGTGGTGGAANGAGATTGGCTGTTCCCCCACATCTGTCCACCCGAACTGTTAAAGGCGCTTGGTGAAGATAATTTTCTGGAAAACCGTAACAAAATGGATAGCACTACTGCACTNCGGGCTTCGGGAGGCCTTGAGGTCAGTACCAAACAATACGACAGGGCAATAAAACGACTCAGTGAACTCGCCGATATCGCCCATTCTCGAATGGGTGGCCTTGATGGCTGGATATCACCAACCTGCCCCTTCATCGCGCCTCCNATTCCCGAAAATCGCGAGAATCTCCAACGTGCGCTGCTCTCTTCCCGTAATACCCAACCCGCAAATCTCTTCGCAATGTGTGCCATAAACCTACCAATACAGGGTTATGGATCCAAACTACCCGTCGGATTACAACTCATGTGTCGCGGCGGAGACGACGGCAAAGCACTNGCGATCGGCCTCGCACTCGAGCAGCTTTTTGGTGAATCAAAGCTGCCAGACCTTACTGCCTAGACGACCACTAATCCAGTTTTTTGCCAAGAGCCAGCGCTTCTTCTTCGTAGCGCGCATAGGAGGCCTTCATCGTGGCGGAATTCAAAACACACTCCGCCATCAGTTCATCTTCATCGTAGACAGACGTGCGCACCCAGTTTGACTCCACCCTCCGGCTTTCAGACAGNGCAATACACTCACGCTTCAGCCGATAAGGATAATTAACAAATAACGGGCCCTTAATAAGTTTAATCTCCTGATCCGCAAACAGACCAACCGAGGGGCCCTTTACCGGCATTTCGTTTCTTCGAGAGGTGTAGTAAGTCAAAACGCTGATCATTTCCACTGGGATAATCGGCCGGCCCCANGGAGAATTCTCACTATCTTCGTACCACGGACAGGGCTCAGTAATACACTGCAGTTTGTTATTTAATGTGAATGGATACATATCGCCCATGTTCTGCTCGAAGCCCATAATGACTGGATCTTCTTCGTTGATGGTGTGGCCCACTTCTACGTCCGCGAGGATCACCAGTTTTTCCGCCGGACGAAGCTTCGCTCTTCGGCGGTCAAGCTCAGACTCAGGATGGTCTGGACCGATGCTGGCAGTCCCCGTTAGCACCGGAGTTCCATCACGCTTCTCCGCCCAGATATCACAAATCCTCTCACCAGGACGCACAAATGCACGGACTTCTTCTCCTTCAACCACCATATTCTGGTAATGCGCGCTGATACAACCGGTTTCAAACCAAGCGTTACCGAATACCTCATACAGTAAAGGCACAAATTGGCTGAAATGGGTAGGACCTTCAATCGGCGCGCCGCTAAAGCCCAGATCTTTGGCCATCTCATCATCGTGCACGGATACATGCCCCTCGTATTCCTGATCTGCCAACATCTGTCTTGGNTGGCGAAATTCCCCAGCAATGATGGGCNTATCGACAAATGGTTTCATGGGGTTTCCCGTATCTTTAAAAGCGATAAAAAGTATCACAAGCCATAGAGCGAGGCTACATTACTATTTGATTCCATTAACTTTCTGTCAGGATTCCGCTATATGCATGGCCAAGAAATGCGAATTACTCATTAATCCACTATAATTGATGCGCTCTGCAGCTAGCGCTCAATGCTACTGACTCACAGACGCCCTACCAGGCAAGTTAACGTAATAAACGATATCCACGAGATATCACTTTTAGTAAAGGCTATCCATGACAGATACACCCAAGATCATCTATACAGAAACAGATGAGGCTCCAAGGCTTGCGACTTTTTCCTTCTTGCCCATTATTAAGTTATTCAGCGACGCCGCTGGCGTCGAAGTAGAAACCAGAGANATATCGCTTGCAGGACGAATCATCGCCGCCTTTCCGGAACGACTAAACGAACAACAACGAATTCCCGACGACCTCGCTGAACTAGGTCAGCTTACCCAAAGACCAGAAGCAAACATCATTAAGTTACCTAATATCAGTGCATCCAACCCACAGATGCATGAAACCATCAAGGAATTGCAGGATAAAGGTTATGACCTTCCTGACTATCCTGAAGAACCTAGGACGGATGAAGAAAAGATGATCAGAGCACGCTACGACAAGGTGAGGGGCAGCGCGGTTAACCCCGTTCTTCGTGAGGGCAACTCAGACAGAAGAGCAGCTCGCGCCGTCAAGGACTACGCCAAGAAACATCCCCATACTATGGGAGCCTGGTCAGCCGACTCTAAATCTCACGTATCCCATATGGATGGTGGTGATTTCTACGGGAGCGAAAAGTCAGTCGTCATGCCTGAAGATGACACCTTGAAAGTGGAGTTTATAAGTAACCAAACCGTTGTTTTGGCGAACGCTATTCCAGTTGAAAAAGGCGAAGTCGTCGACGGTGCATTCATGAGTAAAAAGGCGCTTTGTGAATTCCTTAATCATGAGATAGCTGAGACAGACGAGGGCGTGTTGTTCTCTCTGCACTTGAAAGCAACCATGATGAAAGTTTCAGACCCCATCATATTCGGACACGCGGTACGCGCCTACTACAAATCAGCTTTCGAAAAGCACGCGAAGGTTTTTGAAGAACTTGGCGTGGATGCAAACAATGGTATTGGTGATGCTTATGAAAAAATCGCGCAGTTGTCCGAAGAAANGNGTGANATCATTCAGGCAGACCTCGACGCCTGTCTAACNAACGGACCTGACCTNGCGATGGTCAATTCGGATAGAGGCGTAACCAATCTGCATGTTCCTAGTGACATCATTATCGATGCTTCAATGCCTGCCGCCATTCGGGAATCTGGAAAAATGTGGGGACCAGATGGGGAATTACACGACATGAAGGCAGTAATCCCCGATAGATGCTATGCGCGAGTGTACGACGAGACGATTAAATACTGCATTGCCAATGGCGCGTTTGACCCTACCACTATGGGCTCTACCCCGAACGTTGGCCTCATGGCACAGAAAGCCGAAGAATATGGTTCTCACGACACCACTTTCGAAGCCCCAGACNAAGGAACCATTCGCATTGTCAACGGTTCAGGGAAGANACTCNTAGAACACGAGGTAGAACANGGTGACATCTGGCGACTATGTCGAGTGAAAGATGGCCCGGTGCAGGAATGGGTAAAACTTGCTGTCAACCGCGCAAAGGCATCTGGTGCACCGATCGTGTTCTGGCTGGATAAAAATCGCAGTCACGACGCAGTACTCATCGACAAGATTAATCAATATCTGCTACAGCACGACCTGATTGATGTTGAGCACCAGATCATGGCACCAGCTGACGCAACCCGGTACTCTCTAGAAAGAATGCGTGCAGGAAAAGATACAATTTCTGTTACTGGTAATGTGCTTAGAGATTACCTCACAGACCTATTCCCTATTCTGGAGCTAGGTACNAGCGCGAAAATGTTATCGATCGTTCCACTCATTAACGGTGGTGGATTGTTTGAAACAGGTGCTGGTGGTTCGGCGCCTAAACACGTTCAGCAGCTTGAAGCAGAAGGTCACCTGCGATGGGACTCACTAGGAGAGTTCCTAGCCCTAGGTGCATCACTGGAACACCTAGCGAATTCATTTGAGAACCAACCTGCGAAAATTCTGGCAGACACGCTCAACGAAGCAATCGGCCAGTTTCTGGAAAGGAACAAATCACCGTCACGAAAGGTCAACGAGCTGGATAATCGAGGAAGCCACTACTATCTCGCTATGTATTGGGCAGAAGCGGTGGCCGCACAAAATGATAATCCCAGTCTGAAGGATAGATTTGCAGCCCTAGCAAAAAGCCTTGCAGACAATGAAGACACGATTCTGCAAGAATTGCTGGACGCCCAAGGNGCACCCGTAGACATTGGTGGTTACTACAGACCGGACCCTAAACTTGCGTCTGCCGCCATGNGGCCGTCTGCAACCTTGAATGAGATTCTCGCATCAATATAGGACCTCGGGCAAAATATTGAAGAAAGCTGCTTTAGCAATAACCGGGGTATTAGTACTAGTCTACATTGCCGCCATCTTCATACCCATTAANCCTAATGAACAGCAACCAGGGACACGACTAAGTGGCAATTTTGCGGACGATCAAAACCCGGATTGGTCCTTTATGGAAGGCCGAACTAGGGCATACATTGAAACCCGCTCCCTATACCTTATACCCCATTCGATTACCGTTAGCTCCTGGTCTCAGAACGGGCAGTTGTATGTCGGCTGTCGCGCCTGCGACACCAAATACTGGCCCACGAACGTTGTGCGCGATCCAAATATACGCATTAAGATTGACGATAAAATTTACAAGCGAAGGGCAGTCCGACTAAGTGATGAAGAGCGAGATGCGATAATCGAACCAGATAAACCGATACCAGGNATGGGGTTATTTCGAATTGATCTGCGCTAAGCAGATCTCGCCACTTTAGTCAGGTATCGGTATTTCGTTGACGTGTGAAGGCACGTCGTAACCCCTTTGTACTGCCGGACGTTGGGCTATTTCGATATACCATCGCTTAACATTCAGATAATCGTTGAGATCAATCATCTGCCACTCATAACGTGATACCCAAGGCCAGGTCGCAATATCCGCAATAGAATAGTCGTCCACGAGATATGATCGCCCCTCCAGTCTTTCGTTGAGCACCTTATAGAGCCGCTTTGCTTCATTCAAGTAACGCTCCTCGGCATACTCACTGACGCCTGAGTTGAATTTGGAGAAATGGTGCACCTGTCCAAAAATCGGTCCCACACCGCCCATTTGCCACATCAACCATTCTATGCCCCTCCAGTGATCTTCTCCATTGCAAGCGAGCAACTTTCCGGTCTTGTTTGCAAGATAAAGTAGGATCGCACCAGACTCCATGAGTGCAATGTCATTCTCCTTGTCCACGATCGCAGGGATCTTGTTATTGGGAGAGATACGTAGGAACTCCGGCGCAAGTTGTTCATCTTTACCGATATTCACAGAATGTGCTGTATAAGGCAGCTCCACTTCTTCGAGCATAATGGAAACCTTCCGCCCGTTGGGGGTGCCCCATGTGTACAAATCAATCATACTCTGGCCTCTAAATTAGATGAAAGGATGGCCCTCCGGCCAAATATCCTGTGGTTCAAACCCAACCAGTCGTTTGGCCGGCCCAAGATCAAGACGCGGCTTTTTGGCTCTGCTTGATGCAAATACAATCTCGAATCGACCAGGTTCAAGCGCCACCTCGACACACGCTTTAAAGAATCGCGCCGCGTCATTATGACTGAAATACACATCCGGCCCCCAAGGAGTTGCTCCCAGTTCTTCCGCATGTGCCTTTGAGCGAGGTAGCCAGCCAAGACGCACTGCGATCACCGCCAGATCATTCATCCTAGCGTACATTTCACCCATATCTTCGGCCCAGAGTTTGGTCAATGCATAGTGATTAGTGATCCTTGGTCCATCTTCAATCTTCACCAGCTCGTCCAGAGAATGTCCTAGCACCACTTGCACCGTACTAGCGAGAATAAGTTTTGGTACCCCCTGCCGTTGCACAGCATCACAAACATGGTAAAGGCCGCGGACGTTTGGTTCGATGAGTTTCTCAATAAAGTCTGCTTCATCTGGTTCCGCCGCAAGATGAATGACGGCATCTTTACCCGAGGCTGCTTCGAGGACCACTTCACGATCCAGAATGTCACCGACGATCGAAAGATCTATATCCGGCGTTTCGAGGCGATCAAAGCCATACACTTCATGACCATTGCGCATCAGTTCCTGGCTGATAGCCCTGCCTACTCCACCCGATGATCCTGTTATTAGAACCTTCGACATTACTTTATATCCCTAGCATACATAAGTGAATCTAACGTGAGCCTTACTCTACAATAGCTCCCTATTGATCGAAAAGAGAGAAGACGTGGATATCGAAAATTTCTTGGATGAAGAACCTGACGGCAGCAACCCGGCTATTAGCGCCCTTTGGTGGGAGACCAAGGGCGACTGGGACAAAGCACATAAAATGGTGCAAGACGGTAACCAGGAAAATAATTGGGTCCATGCTCATCTGCATCAAGCCGAGCGAGATCTTTCCAACGCTGCTTACTGGTATGACCGTGCTGAAAAACCAGTCTGCGAAATTGACATTAAAGAAGAATGAATAATGATACTTAGTGCACTGTCCACATAACTGGCGTTAATGCTCACCGTTTTGATATCCTCATGCGCTAGCTTCGAACAACCAACACCCAAAGGAGAATTAGATGGCCAGCACTGAAGCAACGAAATATGAAATCAAGAATGGTGCGGCCTGGATTACACTGGACCGCCCTGAGAACCGTAATGCACTTTCTGCAGTGCTTGTTGCGGAACTTTATGAACACCTGGTTGCATCCAATGAAAATCCCGAAGTACGCTGTATTATTATCACCGGTACTGATCCTGCGTTTTGTGCGGGCGCCGATCTAAAGAGTCCCCCTGGATCAACGATTGATGGCGGCAAACGATCAGTGCCTTACCCCGAAGTACTTAGCGCGATCGTAAATAGCGACAAACCTGTAATTGCTGCCGTTAATGGCGCAGCCTTCGCAGGCGGACTTGGAATGGTCGGTGCATCAGACATTGTGGTAGTGGCCGAAGACATACAATGCAGCTTCAGCGAGGTCCGCATTGGTGTTATTCCCGCAGTTATCTCTGTTGTGTGTTTACCCAAACTGGGAACCCATCATGGTATGAAATTATTTCTTACAGGCGAACGGTTTAATGGAACTCAAGCGGTAGAAATGGGCTTCGCCCATCGCGCTGTATCTCGTGATCAATTGTATGATGCGGTTCAGGAAGAGATCGACATGATCAACCTTGGCGGCCCCAACGCCGTCGTTCAATGTAAAAAACTCGTGCGCCGGCAATCAAGAGCCACTCTTGAGGAAGACTTCTCCGAATGCTCGGAATGGAGCGTGAAGATGTTCCAGTCGGATGAAGGGGCTGAGGGTATGGCGGCGTTCCGCGAAAAGCGCAAAGCTTCCTGGGTGAAGGAATGACCGAAGTGCCAGTGGCACTTCGCAGCTTCCCGAACGACACGACATGGATCCTGCGACCTGCACCCGCGCCATCGACAGATCAAGGCACTTCGAAGAAGTCTTACCCTTTCCTTAGAGCGATAGGGATTAGGGCGTTAGCGCGCTAACCAGGCATTTTTTATAGTGAGCCCGCCATTCACCTGCAGCGTAACGCCAGTGATGCATTAAGAAGCGGGTAGCACCAAACTAAGCGTGGCGTGGGTAACTTCTTCCGGTTCCGCATAACGGTCCAATGGGGCTCGGCGTTTAGCGAAAATCTCTTTGTGCTCGTCGGGAATATCAGCCGTCATTCCAGTACGTATAGGACCAAGACAAATACAATTGACGGTTATCGCTTCCGGGCCAAGTTCGACGGCGAGTGATCTCGTCAAACCAATCACTTCAGATTTAACCGTGGTGTAGGGACTAATATTTTTTGTAGCACCAAGGCCTTCCGTTGACGCGATGTTGACGATTCGACCATGCACAGATTCTCGAATATACAGCAACGACGCACGAATCGTATGTACATGAGCGGCTAACATTATTGAAACCGCGCGATCCCATACCGCAAGGTAATCCTCGTCATCGATGGGCTCGCGCTCCAACTCCTGTGTTTGTTGACCAGGATGTCAACGCCACCAAAGTATACCACAATCTTCTCTATGACAGGTGTAATAGCATCTACGTCAGAAAGATCCAGCACCCAACCTTTAGCATCGTAACCAACGTCGGTCATCTCGGTAACAACCTGCTAAAAAGGCTCCTCACTTATATCAAGCAACGCGATTCTCGCCCCCTCATCACCGAACAAATAAGAAGTGGCTCGCCCCATGCCGCTGACAGCACCAGTAACAATCGTTACTTGGCCCTCGGTGGATCAGCTCAATGCAAATAATGGCATGGCAACCTCTGATCATTACGTCGATAGCAGTGTGTCCAAGGTCTTCAGCCTGTGCAATCGGACCAGCGAGTGCGGTAATATGGTCTTTTTCNTCGAGAGTAGCTTCGTGAGCCGCTACAGCCGCATAGAGATTCGTAAACAGGCGCTCAAGTTTTCCGCCGCCCACTTCACTATCTTTAACGAGATAGACCGCGAAAACCTTCACGGACATAACTTTCAGGTTGAGTGCGAACTTACTGCTCCTGTCGATGACGACGGCTTAATGTTCGATTACGGTATCATCAAGAACGCGTTAAGGGAGCTATGCGATGAACTGGATGAGCAGGTCATTCTTCCAGCCCACTCACCCCACCTTAGGCTGGAAAAAGATGGCGAATACACGATCGCGATCTTTAACTCGGAAAGGCTTCCGTTTCTGGAACGAGACCTGACGATTCTTCCCATTGCCAACACAACAGTTGAGGAAATATCGAATTATTTACTTGGTTTAATGGTCAATCACCCCAGCTTCAACAATCGAGGTATTATCGAGATGACCGTAAAAGTATCTTCAAGCCCGGGTCAAACGGGTTGTTCTGTTTGGAAACTCGGATGAAAACGCTAGTCATCACCGGCGCAAGCAAGGGAATCGGTTTTGCGACCGCAACACAATTCTGTGACGCAGGTTACCGCGTCATCAACTTCTCTCGCAGCACGCCCCCCGATGATCGAATCGAGAGCTATGCAGTAGACCTCAGTGACCCGGAAATCGAGTCAAGGATCACAGCCCTTTTGGACGAGCACTTGGAGCCAGAAGAAATCTGTCTAGTCCATAATTCTGCCACCATGCTCAACGACACCGTAAGGAACGCTGACGCTGAAGAGTTTGTTGAGGTACTTAGAGTCAATGTCGTCACACCGCAAATTCTTAATCGATTTCTCATCAAAAAGATGAAAACCGGCTCTTCGATAATCTATCTCGGTTCTACCCTATCGGAGAAAGCTGTCACAAATGCATTCAGCTATGTAACAAGCAAACATGCAGTAGTCGGAATGATGCGCGCAACCTGTCAGGATTTGTCTGGAACTGGTATTCACACAAGCTGTATCTGCCCGGGCTTCACTGACACTGAGATGCTAAGAACCCATGTCGGTGACGACGAAGACGTACTAAAAAGTATCGCATCTCTATCCACTTTTGGACGCCTGATTGATCCCGATGAAATCGCAATGACAATTTACTACGCCGCCCAAAATCCTGTTATTAACGGCGCGGTTATTCACGCCAACCTTGGGCAGATTGAATCATAGGTCTTTAATCACTGGAGAATCGATTGGAAATCTCTATCGAACTACGAGATAAACGCGAACGTGTATTCTTGGTTCTGGCAGGATTTTTCCTTTGTGCCATGACCATGTTAAATATTCTGGGTATCACCCGATTTATTCAACTCGGTCCAATGACACTCGCACTCGGCGTGCTTCCCTACCCACTCACGTTTCTCTGCACCGACCTCGTTAGTGAAATCTATGGACGCGCCCGAGCCAATTTTCTGGTTACCNTCGGTCTAATATTGAANGTATTCATTATCACNACGCTGTGGGTCGCGAGTCTGNTTCCATCTGTTGGACCTGAGGCCCAACCACCATGGCAGGTCATCCAACTTGCTGAAGAAATTGCCTTACCTAATGGAAGTAGCGTTGAGGGCTCTGTGGAACTATTCACACTGTTATACGCGACAACTTCCGGCGCGGTGGTTGCGTCCATGATGGCCTATATTGCAGCCCAATACTGTGATGTGTTTATGTTCCACTTCTGGAAGAGAATGACCAACGGTAAACATCTCTGGCTCCGCAACAACGGCAGTACCGTCGTTAGCCAGGGAGTCGATTCCTTTATGGTGATTACCGTAACCTTTGGCGCACAGTTCCTGGCTGGTGCTATGAGCGGCGGTGCGATACTCATGCTGATGGCACATAACTATATGTTCAAACTCTGTGTCGCACTTGCCGATACGCCAGTGATCTATTTGGCCGTTCACTACCTTAAGCGTTATCTAGAACTCTCCGATGAAGAACTACGAGAAAGCCACGGATTACGGTGACCATAACGAATATTGCCCTCATACTTATAGAAAACGCACTAACTGAAATGAGGGCCCAGGTCTGCTGGACCAGCTAACAGTTGACAACCCAAATATGATTGACAACACTCTCCTCGGCCAACTTCCGTAATCGAGCAATGGGCTATCAATGCCATNAAAATATCATCAATCCACCTCGGATTACCACTGGGCTGCTGTTCAAGATCGTGCACAATGGCATATCCCCGGTTACTTTTGATGATTAATGCTCCCGGCATGACTGGCTCGAACTGCGCTATATTGACAACCAACTCCTCTGCCTCCTGCGACACATCCATAACCGTGTTTCCAGGACTATACAGACGATAGGTGTCCTACTCGTAGAGAGGAATGTCTACATCAAAGGGGGCTGTATTTTC
Organism: Gammaproteobacteria bacterium; assembly: GCA_002712135.1. Taxonomy (GTDB): domain Bacteria; phylum Pseudomonadota; class Gammaproteobacteria; order Pseudomonadales; family Azotimanducaceae; genus UBA7455. The sequence continues at coordinate 2,959 of PASO01000031.1, read as the reverse complement.
TTGCTAACGACAAGTTCAAAGACATTTCTTGACTCGCTTACGCGCGACGTGTAAATCAGTCCTATCTTACCGGTCGCCTTACACACCATTGCCTAATCCAACTAATGAACAAACACAGAGAAGTAGCTTCGCCCTTCTTGGCCTAGTACTGATCATCATTGTCGGACGGTNCATCCTCTCATCCCTACTACCAGTAATGGAGTTTTCTGAGGCACGGTATGCGGAGATCGCAAGACAAATACTTGTCACCAACCAGTGGATCACGCTCTGGTTCGATACCAACGTGCCATTTTGGGGGAAACCACCACTAGCGTTTTGGAGTATCGCGGTTTCGTACCTGCTGCTAGGAATCACCGAGTTTTCGGCGCGTTTACCCTCTCTACTTTGCAGCATTGCAACTGGGCTGTCGATCTATGTCTGGTGTCAAAAGAGGCTATCCACAAACACTGCACGGCTAGCACTCTTGAGCTATGCAACTTCAATCATCGTGCTGCAAACTGCAGGAAGTGTTATCACCGACCCCATGCTGACCCTTTGCACCACCCTAGTCATGATTTCTTTCTGGGAAGCGGTCAAATATAAGAACCACACCGCAGCGCACATCATGTGGGCATTGCTGGCTGCCGGCATGCTAACCAAGGGACTTGTTGCGGTTGTACTGTGCGGGATGGCCTGCGGCCTGTGGGTTGTTTTATTCAAGCATTGGCGCGACTTCTTCACCTATACTCATCTGTTTACAGGTCCGATACTTGCCGCCCTCATTACTGCACCCTGGTACTACCTTGCTGAAACAAATACCCCTGGGTTTCTCGAGTACTTCTTCATAGGCGAACATTTCGAGCGTTTCGTCCAAAGCGAGTGGGCAGGTGATCCATACGGTGCTGTCAAGGATCGACCATTCGGTGCCGTCTGGCTATATTTTTTGTTCGCCGCGTTGCCCTGGAGCGGTGTTCTTTTAGCTGGTATATGCCTGTCACGCACGAGAGCTTCGTGGCTCAATAGCTTCAACGAGAATCAAAATCTGGCAACCTATCTTCTAATCTGGGCGTTGACGCCGTTGGTGTTCTTTACGCCAGCAAAGAACGTACTGATCACCTACGTTCTTCCATCGATCCCTGCGTTTTGCATTTTATTGGCATTACTACTAACCAGATCACGCTGGCAATTCCCGCTCGCGGGTGCCTCCGTGGTACTTTTTTTTCTAGGCTCAGCTCTACTCTATCAAATTTATTTTGATTCCCATCGTTACAATCAACGACCTATCATCGATAAGTACCATGAGCTCAATCAGAGTGATCGAGGCATACTCATCTACACTGGTAAAAGACGTTTTGCGCCGGTCTTTTATACCCAAGGGAAGGTTTTGTTCGAAAATACCGAAACGCGTCACGGGATGCCATCGGAAACCTTCTACATCGCCGTATGGGATCTCTGGCTTGCCGAACAAACTGCGAGATTAACCCCACGCTGCACGCCAAGCGTGACCCGCAACGAATTTACACTATTTTATTGCCCATCTAATTAACGGCTCCAGATCGATATTATTTGGGCGGATGTGCCTTGATGGTATCTTCATTGATGTCAGTACCCCACCCGGGACGATCTGAAACGATCAAATGACCATCAACGATTTCTGGTGGGTTAGTCACCAGATCATCCTTCCAGGGCACATCGTCGATATCAATTTCCATAATGCGGAAATTTGGTATGGCTGCACAGAACTGAGCGCTCATCATAGTAGATAGATGTCCATAGAAGTTATGGGGCGCCACATTAACTTCGTACGCATCTGCCATTGCCGCAATTTTGTAGGACTGCCAGGCACCATTCCACGGCACATCAATTATTGCCACATCCATAGACTGATGCGCAAAGTAGGAACGAAACTCCCGAATACCATACAAGGATTCACAGGAGGCGATCGGCATGGGCGAAGCGCTACGNATTGTTGCCAGGGCCTCCGGGTTGAATATATCCATCTCACACCAAAACATATCGTACGGNGCGAGCGCCCGTGTAATCTTGATGTATCCTTCTGTCTTAAAGTTGAAGTTCAGATCCAGCAGAAGATCGACATCCGGTCCAGCGCCTTCACGAAATGCCTCGATTTGCTCGGTAATTGCGTTTANCACATCCCGCTCGGCGTTCAGTTCCGGCACCTGTGCCGAATTACGTGCNGGTCCAAAACCAGGACTATGCACNTAGCTNTTTTCACCAAACATATAGGTGTTGCACTTTAGTCCGGTAAACCCCATGTNACGAACCTCAGCACCTAGTTCCCTCACATCGTCCAGCGACTTCAGCATCGGCTTGTCCATGAACTGCGCCGTTCTCTCGTTTACCCGATAGGTACCACAATGAGACCAGTAAAGTCGCAGGTGGTCTCGCATCGCACCCCCAAGCAACGACGCCACCGAGACACCCAGCGCTTTTCCTTTAACGTCCAGTAGTGCATTTTCGATGGCAGCGATTGCCTGAGCATTGATACCACCCGGAGCCTGGCGAGTCATGGCATAAATATGTGCAAATACTTGCTCATGCGCCAACGCATCCCGACCAACCAGCACTGGAGCAAGCTTTTCAATAACACTGGAGACTCCCTTGCTGCCATAGGATTCGTTAAATTCACTGTAGCCAACAATATCCTCATCAGTTGTGATTTTGACGTAGGAGAAATTTCGCCAGCCAGCGTCACAGTGCAGTGTATCAATCGCTAGAATTTTCATTTGATAAGGGTTCACTTATCTATATTTTTAGAGGTTATGTTTGTTCAGAAAATAGATTAAATATCAGAGTTAAGCAAACTGAAAGCGAGTTTCCTTTTAAGCGCGACAGCAAAATAGTATGATATACCTATCCAACGTTTCACGAACAATCCCGTTTGAGCGCCATGATTTCCGACGCTGCGCCGGAAACTGATGCAGCACAATCATTTCAATTTGAGCCGATTAACGTCGAG
>PASO01000030.1 GCA_002712135.1 Gammaproteobacteria bacterium | reverse complement strand
TACTTGTAGCCCATAATCTTCGATGGCTTGCGTCAAGTCAAGAAGTTGATCGCCTGGCATCGAAAGCATCCCGCACGGCCTCGCCGATAAAAACCAGTAATGTGAGCATGAATACCATGGTAAAAAATGCGGACAATCCCAACCAAGGCGCGTGAATATTTGCCTTACCCTGCGCCAGCAATTCCCCTAGAGACGGATATCCCGAGGGCAGGCCGAATCCGAGGAAGTCCAGTGACGTAAGTGTTACGATTGAACCGCTCAGCAGAAAGGGTAGATATGTCAGGGTAGCGACCATGGCATTGGGTAGCACAGAACGGATTATGATAATTGAGTCTTTCTGTCCTAGTGCCCGAGCCGCACGCACGTAGTCGAAGTTTCGGGTCCGTAGGACCTCGGCACGAACCACCGGGACCAGTGCCATCCAATTAAATAGCAATAGCAACAATAAGAGTGCCAGCGCACTGGGTTCGATCAGACTGGTCAGAATCATGATGATGAATAACATGGGCAGGCCGGCCCATATTTCCACTACCCGCTGGCCAAACAGGTCGATACCTCCGCCAAAATAACCCTGTGTTGCACCAACAAATACCCCAATCATGGCGCTCAAAAATGTTAGCGTCATGCCGAACCAGATTGACAATCTGAAACCATAGATGATGCGTGCCATCACATCTCGGCCGACATCGTCTGTACCAAGCCAGTGGCGAGCGCTGGGGGGTTCTGGTACCGCCTCGACCGTAAATAGGTCTATCGTGTTGTAGGAGAAGGTTATCAGCGGCCAGATAATAATACCCTCACCGGCGCGAATCAGTTCGAGCACTTCCGGTGAGGTGTAGTCGGCCTCGGTTTCAAATATCCCGCCGAATTCCATTTCTGGATAGGCAAATAGCACAGGAAAATATACCTCGTCTTGGTAGGTGAGGAGCAGCGGTTTCGAGTTGGCGATAAATTCAGCGAACGCGGTGAACACGATGAGCACACCGATAATCCAAAGGCTTAGATACCCCCGGGTGTTTGCTTTGAAATTGGCCCAGCGACGCTTGGTGAGAGGGGAAAATCCTTTCCACATTCGTTTTTTGACTTGAGCTGCCATCAGACCTCCCGCGTCTCAAAGTCAATGCGTGGATCGACCAGCACGTACATTAGATCGCCGATTAGGGTCATAACGAGGCCAATAAACGTAAAAAAGAATAGGGTACCGAATATCACCGGGTAGTCGCGCTTCACGATAGCCTCAAAGCCCAGTAATCCTAATCCTTCCAGCGAAAAGATGACTTCCACCAGCAGTGAGCCGGTGAACAGAATGCCCACCAGTGCGGCGGGAAATCCAGCGATCACGATCAGCATGGCATTGCGGAATACGTGTCCAAACATTATCTGTCGCTCTTCAAGTCCTTTCGCCCTTGCGGTAAGCACATATTGTTTACTGATCTCGTCGAGAAACGAGTTCTTGGTCAGCATGGTCAGGGTGGCAAAGCCACCAATGGTCATTGCTATCACAGGCAGGACTAGGTGCCAGAAGTAATCGAAGATTTTCCCCGTGAGTGAAAGGGTTTCAAAGTTGTTGGAGGTCAGCCCCTTGAGAGGAAACCAGGAAAAATAGGAGCCTCCTGCGAACAGAAGAATAAGAAACACCGCGAGCAGAAATGCGGGCACGGCATAGCCGACGAGTATGATGCCGCTGGTCCAAGTGTCGAAACGGGTACCATTGCGCCTAGCCTTCGCAACACCTAGCGGAATAGAAATCATGTAGATTAACAGTGTCGACCAGAGACCCAAAGAAATTGAAACCGGCAGGGCTTCTATGATCAATGTGATGACCGGTCGCTTCTCGAAAAAGCTGTCCCCGAGGTCCAGCTGCGCGTAATCCCACAACATTATGAAGAATCGCTCATGGATAGGCTTGTCGAATCCAAACTGTTTTTCGATAGCCTCAATCAACTTGGGATCCAGTGCCTGCGCCCCCTGGAATTGAGACCTCGCTCCCGGATCCAGCACGACCGCACCCGGCATAGGTGCAGCACCAGCGATCCTAGCGGTGGACTGCCCCGTATTCTCACCGGTGATTCTTCCGATCATTTGATCGACTGGACCGCCGGGGGCCAGTTGGACGATAAAGAAGTTAATCGCGACGACACCGATAAGCGTGGGCACAATTAACAGTAAACGTTTGAAGACATACCAGCCCATCGCTAACCCGCCTGATCCTGAGGCGCTGAAGTTGCGTTCTCGCTGTCGTCTATTGTCGGTAATCTGGACGCCTTGTCGTTATCAAACCACCATCCTTCAACAAACGGCCACCCATATACGGCAAGGTCTTCGTGCTTGGGACGGCCAAATTTGTCCCAGTGGAGGAACCGCTGTTTATCGACGCCGTTCAGCAGGATGTTGTAATAATTCCACTGCAGTACTCGGTCGATTGCGCGAGTGGCGGCAGTGAGCTCAGTGAGTGACGTGGCGCGCTCTGCGCTTTCCACCAGAGAGTCGATGGCCGGATGCCGTATGTTCGTAATGTTGTATGTCATCATGCCGCGGTTGGCCGCCCAGGAATGAAAGTATGACCTGAGGTGTGTGGTCGGTGGCGCGAGCAGGTCGTGAGGCCAAATTAGCGCTTCAAAGTCGCGGGCCCGGCGACGTCTGATGAATTGAGCGCTATCCATTAGGCGAATATTTCCCTTGATACCGAGACGCTTAAGTGTCTCGGTGTAGGGTAGGAGCACCCGTTGGAATGCCGAATTGTAATTCATGATTTCGAATTCCAGTGGTTTGCCCTCGGTATTCACCAGGCGCCCCCGGTTAATATGCCAGCCAGCCTCGGTAAGCAGTTCGCGAGCCCTTATCAGTGCGCGTCTATCTTTTCCGTAGCCGGTGCCTTTCGGCAATTCGAATTCCTGTGAAAACAGTCGGTCCGGTAATTGGTCCCGATGCGGTTCCAGTAACTTAAGCTCAGCACCGGTTGGCAAACCGGAAGAAGCGAATACTGAGCCCTGGAAGTAGCTGATGACCCGGGACTGCATATTGTGGTACAGGGCACGTTCCTGCCAGCTAAAATCCATGGCGAGTGTCAATGCTTCCCGAACTCTGACATCTGATAGCATTTCGCTGTCTGCGTTGAAGGCGATCACGAACTGTGCGCCGATCCGATTCGCAGTACGGAATGTAGAGGCCTGAATCGAGCCGTTTTGTACTAGGGGTGTTTTTAACGATTTCGTCCAGTAACGAATGTCACCTTCTAATTGAACATCCAACAAACCTTTGAGAAACGCTTCCCTGGCCACTGTAATATCCCGGTAAACTTCGTGGCGAATCTGATCAAAGTTGTATTGTCCCCGAACGACGGGAAGGTCCTGGCCCCAGTAGTCATCGATGCGTTCATAAAGAACGAAGGCACGATTGTAGGCCGCAACTCGGTAAGGGCCGCTGCCCACGGATGGTGTCGCGTGCGTCTGCGTTGGGTCTTTGTTCCGCCAGTAATGCTCGGGCATGATGATCTGCCCCGAGATCACGAGAAGGCTGGCGTTGGTATATACCTCCTTGTGGTGTAGCACGACCTCATGTTCGTTAATTATTTCTACTGATTCGAGCCACTGCAGGAACACTCGGCCGTCTAGAGTCAATGCGGCGCGGTCGAAGGTGTATTTCACGTCCACGGCAGTAATCGGTTCACCATCGTGCCAGCGCGCGTCTGCGTTGAGTTTTAGGAAGAGGGATTTTTTGTTCTGCGAGAGCGCAATTCCCTCGGCTAGGAGCCCATAATAGCTTGCGAGTTCGTCACCGGAGCGGACAATGAGACGATCATAGGTTCGCCACAACCCTTCCACAGATTCGACGACTGCGTCGAGATTCCAGGTGAAATTCTTGATGCTGCCGGATGCCATTAAGTTTAGGAGGCCGCCCTTGGGGGCATCGGGATTGAGGTATTCGAAATGAGTGAATTCCTGAGTGTATTTCAGTTCCTCCATCAGGGAGATGCCATGTTTATAGTCAATATCGCTATCTGACCTGACTTTCGTTGCCGCCGTGAGAAAAACAAGAATGAGCAGGTACAACACTTGATGTCGAAAAATGTCATTCATCTTTGCGTTTCACTCAATCAGGGACATGAGGTAATTTATGTTGGACAGATAAGGTGATAATGTGTCGCGCGAAAAGCCTACTATAAAAGTATAAGCGATGCAGCGTATTAACTATAACGTCATGAGGGAACATCTCGGGGATACACCTCTTAAGAGAGAAGTGGAAGTCCAGGCTACCGCTGAAGAACTGGATTCGCTTGACCGTAACGGATTTCTGATCCGGGAAAGCGTAATCGATCGTGAATGGTTGGAGTCCCTCCGTTCAGCAATTGACAGATTGACGAAGGCAGAATGGCCGCGGCATAGGCCTGCTGAGGCCGAGGGTGGTCTTCCCGAGCGTTCCTGGGGTCTTATTTTTCGTCACCTACTGGACAAGGATGCGGCGTTTCATGATCTTCTTACCTGGCCGCCGGCACTGTCTGTCGCGCGCGCCATGATGGGGCCGTTGGTTCGCTTGAGAGGATTGTCTGCCCGGGTTTCGTTCGGCGGGAAGGAAATTCAGGATTCCCCCTGGCATCAACATCTCCGCGTCGTTTCCAATCCCTTGCCTCCCTGGTTTTCATCACCCCATGCTATCGATTGCCTGATCTATCTGGATGAGCTGAATGACGAAAAAGGCGCTTTGTCGGTCGTGCCGGGATCACACCGCTGGCTTGACCGAGAACCTCCAAAACTGCACCACGCATCTCTTCCGGACGAGCAAACTCTTCGCCTGCCTGCGGGCAGCATGGTGATTATTCACTCTAACCTATGGCACCGAGCATTGCCTACGCTGGTGGGCAAGCGGCGCATGATCATTCTTGCTTATACGCCTTGCTGGTTGCGAGAGTCGCCCCACGGAGGCACGGCCCCGGAAGATGGTTTGACCCTTGAACTGCTTGCGAGTGAGGATCCTGAGATTAAAGAACTACTTGGGTTGGAAGGTCATTCATAGTAGAAGAGGTGCGTCCTGCTCTTTTCCCTGGCTGGTTTCTGTCTACAAAGTCTTGTTTTAGGTACAAGAACTGGTTAATAAGTTTCGCGAAGATGTTTTACTTTTAGGTGATGCCGTATCTGCGCCAAGGTCACTCCGGGTTTGCGCGGGGTAAACGTCAGCTTTTTATCCTTGCCTGGCATAAGGGTCACAGAATTATCTTCGAAGATACCCGGTATTCCGTCCACTGTTACTGTTGTAAAAAAAGCCGGACGGTCCGTTTTCAATTGCACCTCAAAGACATCGTTATTCATAGAGACAGAGCTCCTTATCTTTGCATTAGCTAGTTCACAGCGCTTGAAGTGATCGAAGAAGTGGGTGTTTTCATGGACCCTAGTGCGCGAACCAACTCTCAGGCTTAATCTTATCTGCATAAAGCAGCCGTTAACCTCCGGTGTGATATCAACGATCTTAAACGACGCTAGTTTCTGTGCACTTCTAGCCTTGACTGAACCGCGGCAGGTTTGATTTATCAGCCGTTTACCTTCCCAGTCGTAAATTGTGACTGCCATGGTTGCCTGGGCTCGGTCTGCGAGATCACTGATTGCCCAGAGCTCCACCTCACCACGTTTATTGTTAAAAGCACTACCCAGAACGGGACTGAAAAAACGTTTGGCGTGATAGTGCAGTTGCTTCCATTCACCGTTGTACTCCAGGCTCGACCAGGATGCGACCGGCCAGTTGTCGTTCAACTGCCAGATCAATGTGCCCATGCAGATCGGCTGCAGTCGACGCCAGTATTCGACGGCGGTCTTGATCGCGACGGCCTGTTGCACCTGAGACAGATACAGATTGTTTTCGAAACCCACAGGCATACGAAAGTAACGCGTGAACATCTCCACGATTTTTTGATTACCTGCGGTGTTTTTCTGGTGGTGCTCCATGACTGGAGAGGTTACATTGAACTGACTGGGGTGGGCGAAGGTCTTTGCAGTCTCGAAGCTCGAAAAGCTCTGAAATCCAAACTCAGAGCAGAAACGCGGCGTCACATCGTAGTAGGCTTCAAAGTTCTTGCCAGCGTGCCAGACGGTCCAGTTGTGCATGTCGCCGTGGGTGTCATTGTTCCAGCCATCGTCTTCGAACGGGTTCGCGCCGGCACAGGGTGATGACGGCCAGAAGGTGCGATCGTCGCCGCCCCTTGCGACACCTTCTTCTTTTGCCGCCAGCAGCCGTTCGAAGGCAGCAACATTGCGGTCTCTAATATCGCGAGCAGGAGATCTCAGTTCGCCGACGACTTCATTATCGCCGCACCAGAGTGCGATTGACGGATGATCCCGCAGGCGTTTTGTTTGGTATTCGATTTCATCGGTAACTTCTTCTCGGAACTCTTTATAGGCAGGATAGATTGCGCAGGCGAACATAAAATCCTGCCAGACCATGAGTCCCAACTCATCGCATACATCGTAGAAGTCGTCTCGCTCGTAGTGGCCCCCACCCCAGATGCGGATCATATTCATGTTGGCGAGTTTGGCATCGCCCAGAAGTTGTTGGTACCTTGCCCGATTGTATCTGCTGGGCATAGCGTCCATGGGAATCCAGTTGGCGCCTTTGCAAAAGATATCTACACCGTTAACCACAANGACCATGGAAATACCGATTTCATCGGGTTCACTGCGTACCTCCATCGTACGTAGTCCAAGTTTTCTAGTTCGAACTTCGTCCTGTGTTGAGACCGTTAGATCATAAAGCGGTTGAGCACCATGGCCAGCTGGCCACCAGAGCTTTGGGTTTGTTACCTCGAAACGGGTCGTGGTCAGAGAGGTGCCCTTATCAACGGTAACTGTGCTTTCTTTAACTTCCCCATTAAAGGCCACCCGGACTTTGGTTTTTCCGGCTCGATCAGCGACAAATTCTGTAGTCACTGCAACGATACATTTGCCCTTGCTGTGAGTCTGTTGGGTATAGACGTGCTCAATGCGGGCACCGTTATGTCCCGTAAGCGAGAGATCGCCGTAGATACCGGAGACTACCAGCGTGATGCCCCAGTCCCAACCACCGTGACACTGGGTTTTGCGCACGTAGTTCAGATTTGAAGTAGTGTTGTTTCCAGAGCTGCGGATTTCATAGGGCATTTTCCTTGCTCGCCGCCTCGCTTCCTTCACGTACGGTTGNATTGTGACGGAAATTTCGTTCCTGCCCTGTCGAAGTGCTTTTTTTGCGTCGAATCGGTGACGGATGAACTGCGAACTAGTAGAACCTATTTTTTTACCGTTTATCTCGATGACGGCACAGGTGTCTATCTCATCCGCGTTCAAATAGATGAAGTCGTGTTCGAGCATCGCTTTGGTAACCTGAAAAGTCCGATGCCAGACCCAGGCTTCCTCGCTAACCCACTGCACCTTATCTTCGTTCCTGCCGTAGTAAGGGTCTTCGATAACACTAGCTCTCAGTAGCGCGCTATAGTTATCGCCAGGTATGGTCGCACTATAGTTATCTTCGCTGCCTGCCTGCTTTAGCTGCCATCTTCCGTGCAGATCTAGGGTGCTCAAAGTAGTCTCCTGGGTCGATACAAGGCGAATCCTACATTCCAGCACACGCTTTTGCTACAGGTTGACATTGACATCGTTCGCAAGCACATTCTCCTGACTCTTCGTACTCATTAGAGGCTGTCAGAAAAATGGTTAGCTGGGGAATCATCGGGCCCGGACATATTGCGCGGGTTTTCTGCAATGGACTGCGCTTCTCCAGGACGGGTGAGGCGACGGCTGTCGCGAGTCGTGACAAGNGCAAAGCTGAAAGTTTCGCCGACATGTTTACGATTCCTATAGTGCATGACTCTTATGAGGACTTACTGACGGACGATAACGTAGATGCGGTATATGTAGCGACGATTCATCCGGCCCATCTGGAGTGGGCCATCAAGGCTGCAGTGGCGGGCAAGCATGTGTTGGTCGAAAAGCCTATGGGAATGGATACCACAGAAGTTATATCTATGATTGAGGCTGCCAAATCTAGTGACGTATTTCTGATGGAAGCGTTTATGTATCGTTGTCATCCGCAGATTGAAAGGCTAAGCATACTGATTCAGGACGGAGCTATTGGCGATGTGCGGATGGTGCGATCGAGTTTTGGCTATAACGCTGACTTTGCATCGTCAANTACGTTTGATCACGGTGGCATTATGGATGTGGGCTGCTATGCTGCCTCCGCTTCGCGGCTGGTCGCGGGAGCGGCATCGGGTCAGCCGTTTCTTAACCCGATCGAGATAAAAGCAGCAGGCGTTGTCAGCGATACCGGGGTGGACTGCATTGCGGCAGCNTCGCTGCTGTTTGAAAATGATGTAGTTGGCCAGATTAGTACATCGATTACCTGCAATTTACCCAGTGAAATTGTGGTATTTGGTACCGAAGGTGTATTGAGGGTCCCTGAACCCTGGCTGCCATCCACNCCCTGTCGCGGGGCGGATTCGCCCTTGCCATTGGATACCGCGTTTCCTCCTAGTGAGATACTCCTTTCACGCCGGGGGCAGCAGGAGACCATTATGGTTGAAGTAAACCGGGATCTTTTTACCTATGAAGCAGACGTCGTTGCGGAGTATATCGATGCGCGCCAGTCACCAACGATGAGTTGGGAAGATAGCCTCGGTAATATGCAACTGATGGATGAATGGCGGTCACAGATTGGCGTGGTGTTTCCCGAGGATGTGGTTTGATCAGTTTGGCAGCGAGGTTCGATTCTCTCCAGCGTTACTCTGTGATCATTACTGTGGTGTTATTGCTTTGCACTGCCTGTACCCGCGTAGAAGACCCGATAGTTGCCGACATTGACCCACGTGACAGGGACCTCGCTGACCATATGAAAGATTTGCAGCAGTCTGCACTTGCGATGGAGAGTTCAGCGCTAGCGCGGGGTAGGTTAGCGATGGCATACGATGTCAACGGACTGCATGAAGCTGCGCTCGCGACGTACAAACAGGCTGAGACACTTGATTCCAATGATTTTCGTTGGCCGTATCTCAGGGCTCACGTCATGGCAGAGGCGGGAGAGTATGTGCAGGCATTGGAAGTACTTGAGCGGGCTTTTGCAATTGATGATGGCTATGCTTCTGCGTGGCTATGGCGCGGTTCATGGCTGCTAAAAACCGATCGTCCTGACGACGCCTTAGTTGCCTTCGAGCGCGCTGCAGGCATGAAANCAGGACCTTCCGCAGATTTCGGTCGGGCGCAAGCGCTGATTGCAAAAGCTGAGTACGCGCAAGCGATCGAGATTCTCGAACCACAATCTAAATTAACAGAGAGCCCGCAGGTCCATCGGACCCTGGGTGAAGCTTTACGTGGTGTGGGGCGATTAGAAGAAGCACGCAAGGCGCTGGGAAAAGNAACGGATGGTCGACCGCTTATCTGGTGGGATGAGCGACGGGATGAGCGGGACATTCATATACGCGGTCGTGCCAGTTACCATCTGGCTCAAAAGCTATCAGCATCTGGACAAACGGATGAGGCGCTGAGGATGCTGAAGCGATTGCAACGCCATCATCCCGAGGAGGAATGTGGACAGGGCGAAGAAGCATTCGCTTGTGATCTGATCAACTCAATTGTTATCGCGTACGACCGAGCGGGGCGCCCTGGTAAAGCACTTGAAAAGGTTAAGCATGGGCTTTCCATTAATTCGGCATTCGTTCCGTTCCATGTAACCATCGCATACCTCTACCGACAGGGTCGCNAACTGGAACAATCTCTTGAACATGTAAACCGGGCCATAAAACTCAATCCTTCCAAAGGTGAACTATACGAACAGCGCGGAAGATTGTTGTATGCTCTTGGCAGATACGATTACGCAAAGATTGCCCTTGAGAGGGCGCTAAAGGTGAAGCCAGCAAAGAGTGCGATTTTATTCTATCTGGGGCTCGTGGAAGTTGAACTCGCTAACTGGTCAAACGCGACAGAGCATTTTCAACATGTGATAAGGATAGAGCCCGATTACCGGCTGGGTTACGTGTCTCTTGCACGAAGTTTAGGTGAGCTTGGTAATTTTGAAGAGGCATGGCAGGCACATATTCACGCTCAGCAACTTGGCGCCGATTCGACTGATCTCCAAACTACCGAACGGCGGCTACGGGAACTCGAGGAACAAAGCAAGTGATCTGAAATCAATGCTCTCAGGTTGGAGCGGATGCAATTTACCATAAGAACCTGATCGGTATTGCCGAAATTTGCCACGATAAGATACCCTGACAGTAAATAGGTGGGAGCCAAATATGACGATTGAAGAAACTGGGTCGTTAGTTGGAACTGACCCAGACAGTATTGCGATCAGCGCTCCGGGTCGACCGTCTTTAACTCATGGTCTGCTTTCAGAGCAGACTCTTTCGGCGGGTGGTCAGCTCAAGTCACTTCAAGTTGCGGGAGATGATAGGGTTGCTATTGTACTTCCTAACGGACCCGCGATGGCGAGCGCGTTTGTCTGTTTGTCACCCTGGTGTGCGACTGCGCCGTTAAATCCTGCCTATAAAATAGATGAATACGAGTTTTATCTCAACGATCTGGATGCGAAGATACTTTTGGTCGAAACCGGCTCTACTTCGCCCGCGTTGGATGTTGCCAAGAGACTTGGAATCAAGATCGTCGAGCTTCATGAAGGAGAGGCTGCCGGTTCGTTCTCTCTTGACGCGGCGGATGGTCAAGCGATGAGTCGTGAGGACGACGCNATCGCATTGATATTACACACNTCTGGAACTACATCGCGACCGAAGATGGTTCCTTTATCTCAGGCGAATATCGCGGCTTCGGCGAAGAATATTTCCGCCACACTGTCGCTGACCCCGGATGATATTTGTTTGAATGTCATGCCGCTGTTTCATATACACGGGTTGATGGCACCGGTATTGGCGAGTCTATCTTCAGGAGCCAGTGTCCATGCCACCCCGGGTTTTGATGCGCTTCGCTTTTTCAACTGGCTGGAAGATGCTAAGCCCAGTTGGTATTCAGCGGTGCCCACCATGCATCAGGCAATTCTGTCACGGGCACCGAGAAATGCCGACGTGATTAAGACTGCGTCATTAAGGTTCGTTCGATCATCCTCCGCTTCGTTGCCTCCACAGGTGATGGAAGCACTGGAGGAAACTTTCAACGCACCTGTGATCGAAGCCTACGCCATGACTGAAGCCGCACACCAGATGTGCTCCAATCCGCTGCCGCCAAGGGAACGAAAACCAGGGTTTGTTGGCCCAGCAGCAGGACCAGAAGTCACGATTATGAACGATGCTGGTTCTGAACTCGCTTCTCGCGAGGAAGGTGAAATTGTTATTCGTGGGATCAATGTGACGACCGGATACCTTGCTAACCCAGAAGCAAACGCAATCGCATTCCATGAGGGCGGCTGGTTTCGTACCGGCGATCAGGGAATTATGGATGAAGATGGTTACGTCAAAGTAACAGGTCGATTAAAGGAAATTATCAATCGCGGCGGTGAGAAAATCGCACCGTTGGAAATTGACGAAATTATTCTCGATCATGAAGCGGTGGCGCAGGTGTGCAGCTTTGCCGTGCCCCATGACAAACTCGGTGAAGATGTTGGCGCAGCGATTGTGTTGCACGATGGAGTGGAGGTTTCCGAAAAGGAAATTAGAGAATTCACGGCGACACGGCTCGCGGATTTTAAAGTGCCAAGGGTCATTGTTTTTGTTGATGAAATACCAAAAGGTGCCACCGGAAAAATACAGCGTATTGGCCTCGCTAAGGCACTTGGACTAGCCCAGTGAAAATCTGCATCTATGGTGCGGGTGCGATAGGCGGTTATATCGCGGTGCAGTTGGCCGGGGCTGATCATGAGGTGTCCCTTGTTGCGCGCGGACCTCATCTCGCAGCGATCAAAGATAACGGTCTCACGCTAAAGATCGATGGGCAGGAGAAAATCGAACGGTTCAACGCAACTGACGATCCCGCTACCTTGGGTACCCAGGACTATGTATTGGTTACGCTGAAAGCTCACTCGTTGCCCACGGTAGTTCCTGATCTACAACCATTACTTGGGCCAGAGACATCGGTCGTGAGCGCGGTTAACGGCATTCCCTGGTGGTATTGTCACGGTCTTGATCTTGGTGAGCGTCATATCGAAGCAGTGGATCCAGGTGGCGTTATCTGGAACGGGATAGGCCCCGAGCGGGCGCTGGGCTGTGTGGTTTATCCGTCGGCAGAGATCGAGTCGCCGGGAGTCATCCGCCATATTTCAGACAACAAACTTAGTCTGGGTGAACCCAGTGGCGAGAAGTCTGAGCGTGCGTCAGCATTTGCTGCGATTCTGATAGAAGGTGGATTCAAGGCGCCGTTACGACCACGATTGCGGGATGAGATCTGGATCAAGCTCTGGGGTAACCTATCGTTCAATCCGCTTAGCGTACTGACCGGCGCGAACCTGTATACCCTCGCGACCGAACCGGGCACAAGAGCAGTGGCCCGACAGATGATGCTGGAAGCCCAGGCTATTGGTGAAGCGCTTGGTGTCCGGTTTGCAGTTGATGTGGATAAGCGCATTGATGGGGCAGCAGCGGTTGGCGCACACCGAACGTCCATGCTGCAGGACTTTGAACTGGGGCGACCACTTGAAACTGGTGCGCTGGTCGAAGCTGTGCAGGAACTGGGACGAATAACGCAGTTTCCAACGTCAACAATTGATATGATTTATTCGCTGTTAACTCAGCGAATTGCCATCCGCGACTCTCGCAGTGCATAGCTCAAAACTAACGACTTACATTACAAGGAAACAACGTGGATTCAACCGAACACCTGCTGGACCCTGAATTATTGCCCATGCTTGAATGGAAGATGGACCTCACCCTGTCGGATGAAACCATGGTCAAGGTAAGAAAAAGCCCCTGGCCAACTCCACCNCTNGNCGATCCGGATAGTCGTGGCGTATCTCGGGAAGAAATATTGGTCCAAAACCAGATCGCGGGTGCTGATGAGCCTGATGTGCGCTGTCTGTTGTATAAACCTCTGGAAGAAACCGATGGCCTTCGACCCGGATACCTGCATATGCATGGGGGCGGATATTTGTTCGGCGAACCGGAGGGATCTGACGCCACGAACCTCAAGATCTGCGCNGAGCTCGGCGCTGTAGTTGTTTCGGTAGATTATCGNCTTGCTCCTGAGCATTCAGGTCTGGGGCCGCTNAATGACTGCTACGCCGCGTTGGGCTGGTTGCACAATAACGCGGATGTGTTGAATGTTGACGTTAATCGAATCGGCATCGGTGGTGAAAGTGCAGGAGGCGGTATGGCGGCCGCGCTGGNTCTCAAAGCCCGGGATGAAAACGAACATGCGGTTTGTCATCAGCATCTTACCTATCCCATGCTGGATGACCGAACCGGCAGTGACCAGAATCCGGGAGATCCGCTCGTTGGGGAATTTATCTGGACGCGCCCGCACAATCAGTATGCCTGGGGCGCCTATCTTGGTGATACACCACCGGCTGCGCCGCAAGTACCCGCGCGNGCTGAGTCTCTTGAAGGTTTGCCACCTACCTGGATGCATACAGTAGCGCTGGATCTTTTTCGGGATGAGAATATCGAGTACGCGAAACGACTAATGGCGGCGGGCGTCCCGACTGATCTTTCTGTTTATCCCGGTGCATGTCATGGATACCAGGGGGTGGTCAAAGCCGCAGTCAGTAAACGGTACANCAGGGAGTTTATGGAGGCGCTNGCGAAAGGCCTGGGTGTTATCAACCGGTAAGAATCCCGATCGCCTGTTCACAGGCTGCTGCTGCGCGCTCGTTAATCTCATCTTCGGTAAGACTTCCTAACGGATGATTGAGAATAACGAACGGATAGTCAGGGATACCCAGCATCCTGGCGATATTTTTTGACGTAACCTCGAACGGTTCTGTGCACAGTACTACTGCGCGTTTGCCCAGCTGCTCGAAAGTAATGCCGTCGTGCACACTGCACGTTGAGCAGCTGCCTCAGTCGCCCGAAGCAGTAATCAGGTAGTCACACTCAGGGGAGAGATTGGTTAGCAGCTCTGTGGGTGCCGGTGCGCCCGCGTTATTCTTTGTNTCCATTGGCAAGATCTTGCCGCCGAATTTTGATTGCAAGAGCTTCGCCGTCTGACTTAACAGTAGATCGCCCTTGGCCTTCTTGTTCCATAGTAGCCCGATAGTTAGTCCCTCAAGACTGGCGAGCGCAGGGGCTCTTATGGCTTCTTTTTCTTTTGCCGGAATTGTGGGGTCGACCAGTTTCATAGTGCTAGTTCTATCTCAGGTTAACAGTCGATGCAAACACCAATTGACTGGGACTGCATAATGGAACCCCTTCCACGACTCCACGAGGGGATGAATGCGGAGTGACCTCCGGCGTCCCCACCGCCGACAGTGATCAGAATGTCATCGGCGACAAGGCCCCGATGACAGTCTTCTCTATCCTGGTGTTGGTAGTCAGTGAAGTACTTGCCGATTTTCTCCACGACTTCACGTGGCCGCTTCGCTTGTTCGAACAGGTATTCTCTGACGTCACTCTTGGTCCACCCGGTACCCGCAACAATGTTGACGTGCTCCGGAGAAAAAACGACCACTGCCTGGCCGGGGCTGATACATCCATAGTTAGCCATGGCATCAGCCATNGTNTCGAGNATNGCTTCCGGTGTATTACCGCCATGATTTTCAACGTTACAGAATCCGGCACCGGCAAATACGGTGACTGAACTCACGCCATCGGGATATCCGAGTTCTTTACACAGTGGTTGCCACGGGTTTCTGTCCGCACGTTCTGCAATACAAAAACTGTATTTCCCCGGGTTCCCCTGCGTAGACTTATCAGAAATACCAGGAGTGATTTTGAAAACGTTCATCAGCGTCAGCCTGATACATCTACCGATAGTTGCATTAGCGCGGTTGCCTGGACCAAACAGATTGACGCCCGAATTCATGGCAATCTCGTCAACTATGGGTCCGCTAACAACCAACAGGTGCCCTGAGCCACCAGTACTTACTGTAGAGCCGTGAAAGTTAAATGGCTCGCGGTCCATTGCTTCAAACGCGGCGACGACAACAGGAAAGTATTCCGGCAGACATCCCGCCATCACGGCGTTTACCGCAGCAGAGTGTAAGGTCAGTTCAAGCCCGGTCGCTGGATGATGTGCAATAACCGTCTCGGGAGGGCGTCCCTCCATTGCCAGCATAGCGGTGACACGACCTTCTTCAGGTGGAACGACCGGTAGGCCATCGGTCCAGCCCTGGTCATAACAGTAATCGATTACTTCAAGCAGATCGTCGGGTGCTTCGTGGATCGCTGGTGCATCTGGCATGGGCTGACCTCTGCGGAGTTCGTAAATGAATAAAGCATGTTTTCCCGGTTTCTTCAATACACAGGCAAGGCACACGACACGTTCGAGGGTACAAGTTAACTCTTGTAGTTGACCTTGAAGGCTTCCTGATAAGTGTCTCGTTGCCGGATTCCTGCCGCGTAGCTTTGCACTGCGTCGGATAGCAGCATGTTAAGAATTCTGGCCCAGTCTAGGATCGAGATAAGCAGGATATCTAACTCAGTAAAACTGTCAGGTAAAAGAAACTTCCGTCCATCGAGTAGTGCGTCGTCAAGGGCATTAATCTGCCGGTAAAAATACGCGCGCGCGGCCACAACAGCGGCTTCTGCTTCACCATAGATTTCCGGAAGGCCTTCATGCCGGCGTAGCACATAGAGAGCAGTTGCATCGAGCTCCGTCATCATGAAGAAAGCCCACTGGTCGATAAAGGTCTGGTCAATCGCTGACTTGGATTTCAAACCTCGAGTTGTCACATAGCGGGCGATAGCTGCACTTTCACTGAGGGTGAGATCATCTATCTGCAATACCGGAATCTTGCCGCTAATGGAGACTGCCCGGAAATCTTCGCGATCCTGGCTGTTGGTTCTGGTGCGGATTGGTACCGTTTCGTAGGAAACACCTCGTTCGATGAGGGCAAAATGGGCGCGAAACGTTCGTGTCGTCCCGATACCCCAAAGTAAGGTTGAACCTCCAGTCATGTGGACTCCCTCCTTGCGTCCTACACGCCCAGCTTTTCAGCAAGATCGATAAAGTCATCAGCGACGACGTCGAAGTCTCCTTCAGACACATTTTCTGATTTATGATTTGGTCCACCTTCCAGCGGCCGCGACACATAGGCCGTTTTGAGACCGCTGTCTGCGGCGGCTCTCAAGTCGCCAGGATGCGCGGCAACCATCATTACTTCTGATGGAGAAAGCCCTAAAAGCTCTGCTGAACCAACATAAGTGTCAGGGTCCGGTTTGTAGTGACCAAATGACTCCGCGGAAAAGATGACGTCCCAGGGTAGGTCGCCGTATTTGGCCATGTTGACTAGCAGAGATACGTTTCCATTGGACAATGTCGCGATCACGAATTGCCGTTTGAGACGGGTTAGTCCTGCAACTGAATCGGACCAGGGCGTTAACCGATGCCACACCTTGTTGAATTCGACCAGTTCGTCCTCGGACATATCACCCAGACCAAACTGTAGAACTAGGTCATCGAGAATCATGCGGTGAAGATCGTCTATCTTAGTCCAGGGCAGCTCCCCTGTCCGGACTCTATGCATGGCAGGAGCATAACCGGCACGCCATCGATCAGCGAACTCCGCCCAGTCCACCTTGTAACCAAAACCATCAGTGAGCAGCTGACCCTCTCTTATTATCGAAGAGCGCCAGTCTACGACGGTGCCGAAAACGTCAAAAGTAAGCGCTTTTATATCCATGCGACGAGTCTCGCATCTCCGGCGAAACTCAGCAACGGTAATTGATCTCTGTCAAAGCTGACATTTTCTACAAGCCTTAGAATGAATCAATACTTTGATGCGCAGGACGTATAACTATGAATGTCTACCGACCACTACTTTTACTAGTATCTTTGATTTGCAGCGCGATATTGCTTAGCTCCTGCAACGGATCTGTCGGTGCCATACGGAAAGTGACATATCCACCTGACTTTCTCTATATAAGCGAGGTGCAGCTGCGGTCAAAAATGTATCAGCTTGCTACTCAGCTAAGTCTGCTGGAAGCAACACGCGCCGGCGATGATGGCGGGAATGTTAATCAGCAACAGAACACACTGGATATACTTCGTGAGATCGGAAGGATTGGTGGTGAATTGAAAGCCGCTGAATCGAGATACAATTATCTATTTCTAGAAGACTATATGGATGATTTTGTCAGTACCATAACTCGTGCGCGTATTGCCGCATCGCTTAACCCGCCGCGTTACTACTTATCTGGTCAGATATCGGGCGCCTGTGTTAACTGTCATCAGGTCAATCGCCGTAGCGATTAACCGAAGTACACCCCGCCATCGGTATTGCGGAGTTTGTCTCTGGCAATGACCATGCGATGTACCTCCGATGGGCCTTCGCCAATTCGTTTGACCCTGAGTTCCCGATACCATCGTTCAAGGGGCATCTCCTGGGCGACCCCCATGCCGCCGAACATCTGAATTGCGCGGTCAACGACTCTACCGGCAGTTTCTGTGCCGTATAGCTTGCAGATAGATGCATCTACCTTACCGGGTTCGCCTGCATCAATCCGTGCCGCGGCTTCGTATACAAGCAGGCGGGCCGCTTTTAGTTCCACTTCAGAGTCAGCGATCATCCATTGGATCGCCTGTTTATCCATCAGCATGCCATCCCGAGTCGGCCGCTGTTTCACCCAGCCGCAGGCCATATCGAGAGCCTCCTGTGCGATGCCGATGCATCCGGCTGCGTAGGGTACCCGCGCATTGACCAGCCAATTTTGTGCGACCCCGAATCCTTGCCCGACCTCTCCAAGCACGTTTTCATCCGGAACCTCGCAGTCTTCAAGAACTATCTCCCAGGGGGAGAGTGCACGGATGACTTTGATCTCGTTGAAGGTAATTCCAGGGAAGTCGGGTTCTACGATAAACGCAGTAACCTGTGGAGGATGTCCCTCTTCACCATCGTTAGTTCTCGCGAAGATGATGCCGTAGGTAGCCAACCCGGCACCGGTAATCCACATCTTTCGTCCATTGAGGTACCACTTATCACCGCGTTTTTCGGCCCGGGTTGTGATGTTGTTGCGTGGGTCTGACCCGCCAGTGGGTTCGGTGATAGCGACGAACATATTGGCGTCACCTTCCACGCAAGGTACGCCATATTTCTCTTTTTGCGCGGGAGTGCCTCCCCAGATGACGTTTGGTGGTCCACCCTTAAATGCATTCAGTGCGGGTGCATAGCCGCCAAGGCGACATTTCGCAGATTCCTCGGCGAGGATAATCTGTGTCAGGGCGCTCGCAGGATTGCCTCCATATTCAGCTGGTACCGCCATTCGGGTGAGGCCCATGTCTTCCGCGATCGCCCGGAGGTGTTCAAGATCTTCAGGTGAGCACCCGGTGGCGTCATGAGGCAATTTGTCCTCGATGGGTTTGACTTCCTCCCGCATGAACCGACGAATCTGATCTCGCAGTAGTATGAGTTCTTCCGGCAAGATGAATCCGTAATGATTAGAGTCCGTCATATCGCGTTCCATTTGACCACTTTTTTATCCTACCACGAACAATGATTGGGTGGAGCTAGACCTCAGAGGAGCGCTAGTGGTGATTTTCCACCGCTTGCTACTATTGAATACGCTTATCCGGACGGCATTGATGGCAGAGCTAAAGACCAAGCAAAACAACGCGTCAGTCACGTCATTTGTGAAGGCAGTGGAGAACGATGAGCGCAGGGCGGACGCGAAGGAATTGCTCATGCTGTTCAGAAAAGTTACGAGTAATCGGCCAAAAAATGTGGGGCGACTCGATTATTAGCTATGGTAGTTATCATCACAAATCCCCGCGAAGTTCCCAGGAGGGAGATTGACTGCTCACCGGGTTTTCCACTCGTAAAAGAAACATGACAATCTATATCATGCCGGGCTTCAAGGAAAAAAAGGGTCAGGTGTGGTCGAACGATCATGGCAAGCACAAGACATCGGTCAGTTGTCTATTTATTAATAAGCTCGCGGACGTTGACCCTGGAATTCTGAAAAAAATCGTAGACTTCGGCTTCAAAGAAATGAAGAAACGGCCTAATGTTGGCTACGTATAACCAGTTATACTTCTACAAGAACAATGAAAAGCAATGGCTGATTTAACACAATGAAATCTCAACAGGGAATCAATCTTACTGATGATCAGATGCGCAGATTTATCTGCGATGGTGTGCTGGTGCTTGATAGCGGTGTTTCAGAGAGCATTCATCAGACAATTTATGAAAATATTCAATGGAACAATAACCGTGAATTCAACATGGGTAACAATGTTTTGCCACGGATTCCTGCGTTGCAGAAGGTCCTGGATTCACCCGTAATCCATGGTGGCCTTCAGAGTGTCCTAGGCGATGACTATATTCTTCATCCCCACCGGTTTATGCACGCCAGTGAGCCGCTGGATGAAGACATGCGCGATATGGAACTGACAGGGCATGAGAATCAGCCGCCGATGGGCAAGGGTTCTTCAGGGGGTAGTGGCTGGCACCAGGACTCGCAAAGCCCATTATCCAGGGCGCGATACCATGTGCCGCGGTTAGCGATGATTCTTTACTTTCCCCAGGATACACCGATCGAACGTGGTCCGACCCGGGTGATCCCCGGAACGCATCTACAGGCAGGTTTGCAGGAGAGCAATTTTCCGTTCGCGTTTGTGTGCGACCACGTCAAAGCGGGCACCTGTTTCCTGATTGCGTTTGATATTGCTCACGCGGCATTCCCGAATAGAACAGATATGAGCCGCTATATGTTCAAGTTTGTTTTTATGCGAACCAGTCATCCCACGGCGCCCAGTTGGGATGGCGGAGCTGACCCATGGAAGACGCCAGAGACACGACTGGGTCAATACGAACACACTAAAGCTTGGTCTTATATCTGGGATTGGGTGAGGGGAGCGCGGAGCGAGTTCGTAGATAGCGACAGCGATACGGATAAGCTGATTAGCCACCTCAATAGCGGTGACCCGGTGACGGGCCTCAATGCGATTTATGAACTGGCTAGTATGGGTCCGCGGGCGGTCGACCCGCTGACTCAGAGCTTATTGGGTCATACAGATCGACCGCTGGAGCGGTATAAAAAAGATACCAGGAAGAGAGCGCCCAATGAGGTGCGTAAGCGTGAATGGAACGAAGGTGCGTTTGCCCTTCAGGATGAAGCCTATGCGTTGGGCGCTATCGGTGCGCCCGCAATTGATTCGCTTGTTACCTTGCTGCAACACGAAGACCCGTGGATCAAGGTCAATGCTGCATTTGCTTTGGGGGAAGTGGGACCATCTGCAGGTGTGGCAATGTCGGCCCTGGCCGCGCAGTTGGAGAATGAGCACCATCAGGTGGTACGAGCTGTACTCGATGCTATTGGTTGTATTGGTGTATACACTAACATTGCTCTGCCAGCTATTCGACGGTTGTTATTGCGGGACAATCCCGCATGGCAGGAGAAATTGATGCGTGGATGGACTGGCGAGAGTCAGGTTCGCTTCAATGCGATGTGTGCAATCCTGAACTCGGATATTCCTATTGTTGATATCGAAGATCTTCTGGTTGGTACGTTTCGGGACCCAAATGGTTATGTGCCTGCTTTGGCAATTGAAGCACTTACCCGAAATGGCAGTCCGCAAGGCATAAGATCTGCCCTGACGTTCCTAAAAACGCGTCGCTGGGATGATTCGCTCGCTAACGAGCAGCGGGTTTACTAATCCCCCGGTGAAGTTTTTTGGCGTTCATGTTTGATACTCCACTGCGTTTTTTGCGTTACGTTACTACTTATTCTGATCGCTCCAATAAATATGGCACTTGGAATACACGTATTTCCCAAGGATCTGGTTCTCGAAGTATTCGTTTCTACTTCCGCTACATTTTCCTTTTTCTTTAGCCACCAAGTGAATTATCGAACTGATGCGCTGGTGATTGTACTGATGCTGAGAGACTGCTGAGAGAAAATCTCGCAATGCATCCCAGGGACTTCGAAACCCACCGCATTCTTTTGTTGATACTAAACTGCTCAAGAAGCATAGGGGGTAGAAGTGCATGGAAGTCAATTGTCGCCCTATGACTTATCCGAGATAAAAATAGCCAGCTTGGGTGCTCAATAGTGATCCCGTTGGGGTTAGAACCCTATGTTATTGTTGCATTAATGATGAAAAATGAGGCGTAAGCAATGGATTTCGGGTTATCTGCAGGAGGAATCAGTCAGCTTGATCATGTCCTAGAGGCAGAATCTCTAGGTTATGACTTTTGCTGGGTCGGTGACTCACCCATGCTGTTCTCAAATCCATGGCCGACCCTTGCTATGTTGGCACAGAAAACCCATCGGATAAGGATTGGTACTGGAGTGGCAGTTGCAGGTGTTCGCAGTGCTCCTGATGCGGCAAATGCTATTGCCACGATCAATCAACTTGCGCCCGGCCGGGTATTCTTCGGTATTGGTACAGGCAACACAGCAATGCGAACACTTGGCCGACCACCAATGCGGGTGAAACCTTTTGGGGAATACCTTCGGCTGGTGAGGGGGCTTCTGCACGGTGAAGAGGTAACCTATGGCGATCAGGCCACAGCCATTCGATTTCAGTGGGCCGGTAAGGGTCATTACGACATAAGCGAGTCTATTCCAATTCATGTTGGCGGTTTTGGCTCGAGAGCCCAGGCGCTAGCGGGAGAATTTGGCGATGGTCTGATTACGGGTATTCCTAGAGGTGGTAGCGTGACCCAGGCACTTGCGAATGTAAAACATGGAGCCGACCGAGCAGGGCGGACGCTCGACGATTTTTATACCAGTGCGCTTGTGAATCTGATGATGCTGGAGCCAGGAGAGAAGCTGGATTCCGAACGGGTCATTAAAGAATGCGGGCCGTCTATCATGGCGAATGTCCACTACTTGGTGGATGCCGTCCGAGATGTAGGTATTGAAGTTCCTGGCTACATACTTCCTATCTGGGATGACTACTTAAAGTTTCACGAGTCGCGTGAGGCAAAGCATCGCCACCAGCAGTTGCACCAGAGCCATTACAGCTATATCGATGATGATGAAGCACGTTTTATGACGCCTGAATTGGTCAAGGCATTCTGTATTGTCGGTGAGCCAGATGACATTATCGAGCAGCTGCTGGCGCTGGAGGAAGAAGGGTTGAACGCTATCAGCTTCATTCCTCCAGGCAAAAAAACAGCAGAAATACGCTACGCCTTTGCGAAAAAGGTTATCGCGAGGATGAGAGGCTAGCAGTTACTAAAGATCAGCTAGCTGAACTGTTTTTCCTGTAGCTGCCGCTTCATAGATACCGAAGATAAGCTTCATTGAGCCCAATATTGCTTTGCCACTACTGATAGGCTCTTTGCCGGTCTGGCAACACTCTGCAAAGTGCAGAATCTCGTTGGAGAAGCAATTATCACTGGGTAATCCGTGATTGCCTCCTTCAAGTTGCTTGAAGTGACCCATGATGTCTTCGAGCCCCTTCATTTCTCTGCTGGGACTCCCATCACGTCGATTGATGGGCGCTGTCTCTGGCGTGTCTCGTGTTGGTGAGGACACTACCACCGGACCAAAATGATCACCTCGATAGATGGGCAAAGTAGGTAACGAATATAAAGCGCCTTCGGTACCGTATAGCGTATACCCTTGTGATACCGGCGACCGGGGGGAATTCCAAAGGCACATCACAGTTCCTACCGCACCGTTTTCAAACTCCAGCGTTGCGCATAACATATCCTCGGCTCCGTTTAGGAGTCTCTTGGATATTGACTTCTTGACCCCGGTGACACTTTTAACATCTCCCACCAGGTATCTGACGATATCCGTTTCGTGAATTGTATTGGTCATGCCGATGCCGCCACCCGCTTTGCCATCAAGCATCCAGTGGCCTTCTCTTAAACTGCCAACCGCGTTCATATTTATATCAATCTTCGCGGCATTTATGGTCCCGAGTTCCCCTTCCGCCAACAGTTTTTTCACTGCTTCTGTTGTTGGGGAGAATCGCAGCATATGTGCGATCATCAGGGTCACACCGGCATTGTCAGTTTCCTCGATCATTTTGCGACACTCGTCCATGTCGTTTCCCATCGGTTTTTCGACTAAAGAGTGTTTGCCAGCTTTGGCCGCTGCTATTACTATGGGTGCGTGGGTGTCGTGACCGGTGCAAATGTCCACAGCGTCTATATCTGCTTCATTCAGCATCGTCTCGTAGTCGAGATAAATATCATCGACCCCAGCTTCGGCAGCGCGTTCTTTTGCGGCATCTTCAAAAATGTCACAGACTGCGGTGAGTTTTACTTTATCGGGAAAGTCTTTGAATACAGGTAAGTGTGATCGGGATATACCACCTGTGCCGATAAGTCCGATCTTGAGTGGTGCTGCCATTACTTGCTCCTTTTCCTAGCTTTAGCGTTTTAATATAACCCGAACATCAGTTGAAAAGCTTTATTCGAGTATTTAATTGATTAGTTCAATACGTGCTGCCTTCTTTTCGTCGTACCACCAGGCGGCAGGGAAGCTGGTTCGGATCTCAGCATCGAACGGTGGCCGGCCGAACTTGTCCCAGTAGACAACGCTGGGTCCTTCCACGGCACGGAGGGGGATAATGCCAAAGTTCCATAGCAGAACACGGTCTAGCGCCTTTCCTGATGCAATCAGCTCCTTTTTCGAACGCGCGCCCATTAAGCGTATTACCATTTCGTCAGCCGCTGCACTTTCAATGCCGGTCAGATTTCTTGTATTCGGTAACTGCGCGTTCTTTGAATCCCAGTAAGAGACTATTTCCACCCCGGGTGGCTGAGCGACACCGAGTTGTCCAAATCGGAAGTCGAACTCGAAGTTCCGCATAAGGTTAACGAACTGGGCTGACTCCACCATACGTATCTGTGGGACGAATCCAAGCCGGCTAAGTTCATCAACATAGGGGAGGATGATCCGCTTTTGACCAGCAGTCTGGATAACAAACGATAGTGTCAGTTCTTCCCCATCTGCGTTGGTGAGAACTCCATCACGAATAGCCCAACCGGCTTCCCGCAGCAGATTTCGTGCTTTCAATAGCGCGCTGCGGTTGTGCCCCCTACCCGATGAGATCGGTCGTTGCAGAGGTTCCGTAAACAATCTTTCTGGAAGGCCATCGCGAAACGGTTCTAGCAAGGCGAGTTCGGCTTCGTTGGGTAGACCTTCTGCAGAAAAGTTAGCAGGAGAAAAATAACTATAGGGTTTAATGAATATATTCTGGTTGATAACCCGGTGGTACCAGTCGTAGTTGAACGCTAACACCAGCGCTTCTCTTACTTTTATGTCCTGCAGGTGCTTTCGTCGTTGATTGATCACCAGACCCTCTAGCAGACCTACATAGAACTGATAGGTATGTTTGCGCTTGATGAGCCAGCCTTTGTCACTGGCCGGAATATCATATCCTTCGTACCAGTATCGTGGATCTCCCTCCATTGTGTAGTCAATCAGACCTTTTCGGAACGCTTCCCGAGCAACCGTGGAGTCACGGTAAAACTCGTAACGAAAAATGTCGAAGTTATGGCGACCGCGGTGAGGGCCGATATTACGCCCCCAGTAGTTGGGTACCCGTTCGTAAATCAGATATCGAGACTGCTTGAATTCCTTTACGCGATAGGGGCCACTGCCTAGTGGGGGAGTCAACGTTGTTTTGGTGTTGTCGTGTTCGAGCCAATAATGCTCTGGCAGAATAGCAATTTTCCCCAGGCTAAAAATCACACCGGCGTTCAGTCCATTCTTGTCGTTCAGATGGATAGTAAATTCATGGTCTGTGTGGATTTCGACAGAATCCACCATGCCGAAAGCTGCTTGCAGATTGAAACCTGAATTATTTGCAAGATGCTCGAAGGTGAACCTTACGTCTCGCGAGGTAATTGGTGCTCCATCATGCCACCTTGCTTCTTGCCGTAACCGAAATCGCACCCAAGTAAAATCGTCAGAAACCATGACTTCTTTGCAGAGATTGCAATAGAAAGAGCCGATCTCGTCATCCGAGGCGGAAAATAATCCATCGTAGAAAAATGGCTGAGATGAAAACAGGTGCTGGACCCCGGGGGGGACGTTTCCTTTGGCGAGATAAGGCGTAAACGAATTCCAGTTGTCGTCTGTTGCTAGTACCAGCGTGCCGCCTTTCGGCGCATTGGGATTAACGTAATCATAATGCTCAAAATCCGGAGGATATTTGAATTCCCCGAAATAGGACACACCATGTTTCCACGACGGTTCTGCAGCAGCAGACGCGGGATGTAGCGCCGTGGCCATTGTTAGCGTGATAGTTAGTGCAAAAAATCGTACGATCAGACTTCCCCTATTCCCCGTACTTTACCCGAGCTTGAGGTCGGCTCAGGCATTGGAGTATACGTTATACTCATTTCTTTTTGGACGAGTACTTTTTGGGGAAACCATGACGAAAACAGTATTGATTACAGGTGGAGCGAGAGGCATCGGAAAAGGGATTGCTAAAGCATTTCTCCAAGCTGACCACAATGTCATGATCGCGGACCTTGCAGGTCAGGGTGAGTGGAATTACAAGCTGGCATCCTCGGAAACGATGCGAGAAACCGTCGAAGAGTTAGGGAGATTTGGTGAAATCAATGCCGTAGCAGTCGACGTAACTGATGCTGAGTCCTGTAAAGCTGCGGTGGCGGCTACGGTGGATTGTTACGGCGGGCTTGATGTGCTTGCGAACAACGCCGGGATCATCACAAGCGGTCCGATCGATGAACTGACTGAGGCCGAATGGGATAGTACCTACAACGTCAATGTGAAAGGCATCTTTCACATGGTGCGAGCGGCCTTACCTGTATTGAAGACCTCTGGCGACGCTGCTGTTGTCAACACCTCGTCTATTTCCGGTCTGAGAGGCGGGCAAAATCATTCCTCCTACTGTGGTTCGAAGTTTGCTGTAATTGGAATTAGTCAGAGCCTTGCTCAAGAATTCGCCCCTCACGGTATCCGCGTCAACGCGATTTGCCCTGGCATTATCGGTACAGCCATGTGGCATGACCATCTAATGAGAGATAAAAGTGAAGAAGAATTCAATGCGCGTATGCAGGAAANCATTCCACTTGGACGACCGCAAACTGTTGAGGATATAGGTGAAGGTGTTGTGTACCTGGCAACCGCAAAAAATGTTACGGGAATTGCCCATATCGTCGCTGGTGGAATTNTGATGTCCTAGCGTTTGGAATCCCGAGTGTGGGATAATCGCGACTCGCTTAAAACCAAGAGAAACCCAAAGGGGGGGAATTAATGGTGAAGCAACCTTCCAAGAAGGCACTACAAGAAATCCACCTGAACATGGTGCGCATCCGTCGCTTTGAGGAAACAGCCGGCCGAATGNCGGAGAACGGAAAGATACCTGGCGCACTGCATCTGTATGTTGGCGAGGAAGCCGTCGCTTCCGGAGTCATGCAGCACCTGACTGCCAAAGACCAGATAACCAGCACTCACAGGGGCCATGGGCACCTAGTCGCTAAAGGGGGCGTATTCAAACTGATGTTTGCAGAACTGTTTGGAAAATCCACGGGTTATTGTGGAGGAAAGGGTGGCAGTATGCATGTGTGTGACATGAACGTAGGCATGCTGGGNGCGAACGGTATTGTGGGGGGAGGCCCTCCCATCGCCATGGGTGCGGCTTTTTCTAATAAGTTCCGTAAAACCAAAGACGTTTCAGTGTGTTTCTTTGGTGACGGCGCATCAAACGAAGGTAGCTTTCACGAAGCAGCCAATATGGCAGCCCTGTATAAGCTACCTTGCCTCTTTGTTTGTGAGAACAATGGATATGGTGAATATACGAAGCAGGCCAATCACCAGGCGATTGTGGACGTTGCAGACCGAGCAGCCGGTTATGGCATGCCCGGCGTGATCGTCGATGGGATGGATGTAATGGCAGTATATGAGGCTGCTGGCGAGGCGGTTGACCGGGCCAGAAAAGGCGGCGGTCCAACCTTGTTGGAGTTCAAGACCTATCGGTTTTATGACCATGTTGGTGTGCGCGGTATGGGGCTCACCTATCGTACCGATGAAGAACTGGAAATTTGGAAAGCCAGGGACCCNATCGACTTGTTCGAGAAGAACCTTATTNATCTGAAGGTAATGACCNAGAANAAAATCGACAANGTTTATGCTGCAGTCGATGCAGANNTAGAGGAAGCTGTCGAGTTTGCNGAACAGAGTNCTTACCCGGANCCTGCGGAGTTGCTCGATAACGTTTACTGGGAAGANGGGGCCTAGTCATGTCAGAAGCAGAACAATTAGAACCAAGAAAGTTAACCTATCTCGCTGCGATCACCGAAGGGGTGAGTGAGGTATTAAAGGAACAGGATAATGCTTTTCTTGCGGGAGAGGACGTTGCTGGCGCGGGAAGTGTGTTTGGGATCTTTGGCGGGTTACTGGATGAGTTTGGCCCGGAACGTGTGATCGATACCCCGATTTCGGAGAAGGGTATTATTGGTCTGGGCGTCGGTGCATCTGCAACGGGATGTCGGCCNATCGTAGATATCATGTTCATGGACTTCATGGGTGAGTGTATGGATGAGATCACCAATCAGATGGCCAAAATGCGATTTATGTTCGGTGGTGCNGTTAATTTACCTGTTACGGTAACGACCATGTCAGGGGGCGGGCGTAACCTTGCTGCACAGCATTCACAATGCCTCGAAGCATGGTTAGCGCATTTGCCTGGAATTAAGGTCGTGATGCCCGCAACGCCCTATGATGCAAAGGGATTGATCATTGCGGCAACGAGGGACAACAATCCTGTATTCGTTGTGTTGAGCAAGATGTTGGTGGCCGAAGAGGGCGAAGTGCCTGAAGGCGCCTACGAGGTAGAGATCGGCAAGGCTTCCATTNTAGAGGAAGGCGGCGACTTTACGATTGTTGCCCATGGTCGAATGCTTCATGAAGCACTGTCAGCTGCGACACAACTCAAGGCNCTGGGCGTTGATGTAGAAGTTATCGATCCTCGTAGTATCCAGCCATTTGATACCCAAACGGTTGTCGATTCAATTAAGAAGACGCATCGTGCTCTGGTTGTCCACGAGGCAGTACAGTTTGGTGGTATTGGCGGAGAGATTGTCGCGCAGATACAGGAGCTAGCTTTTGACTATCTGGATGCCCCGATAGGGCGGTTAGGTGCACCTTTCTCACCGGTACCGTTTAGTCCTGCGCTAGAGAACGTATATATTCCGAACGCAGATAGGATTGTGGAGAAAGTAAAAGAGACNCTCGGCCTCTAGAGGTTTCTTGACTGTGTCCGCCGCATCGATCGGAATTGTAGCCAATCCGGCATCAGGTAAGGATGTTCGCCGTCTGGCGGCACAGGCTTCCGTGTTCGACAATCGAGAGAAAGCAGCGATTGTCAGCCGTGCAGTGACGGGTGCGGTTAGTGCGGGCGCACAATCGTTCATCTACGTAGATGACACCCACAATATTGCATCTAGTGCGACCCTGTCTTTGCCATCCTGTTGTAGCGTAGAGAAAGTTGACAGCGTCAAGACGTCGAGTAGCNTGGATACGATTCGAGGAGCTGAGGCATTATCGNAAACGAATTGCATTGCGACGATGATTCTTGGCGGGGATGGCACNAGNCGAGCATTTGTTAAGGGTTGGCGTGATGCGGTGTTGTTGCCTGTGTCGACCGGCACTAACAATGTGTTCCCCCGTTTTGCAGAAGCAACAGTAGCAGGCGCGGCGCTTGGCGTNTTGGCTGCCCGAGGTGTACAACTGGAAGAGGTTGTCATGCGAGTAAAAATCATCGACATAGAAATTGAAGGTGAAGAACCCGACATTGCGCTAATCGATGCCGTGGTGACTAATGACCAGTTTGTGGGCAGCCGGGCGCTACTTGATGCGACTGCGATCGAGAAGATTTTCTTGACACGGGCAGAGCCAGCGGCGGTAGGAATGACTTCTGTTGGTGGTCTTCTAATGCCGGTAACCACCGATGAAGATTGTGGGCTGGTATTGGACGTGACTGGGTCAGGTACACTGGTTAATGCGCCTATCGCGCCGGGGATGTTTCAGGCTGTCTCGATTGGTTCGGTGAACAAGATTTCGTTCGATGAACGTGTGGAAGTACAGGGGCCCTGTGTTCTGGCATTTGATGGTGAACGGGAAAGGGTTCTTAAGGCCGGGCAAAAAGCGACGATGAGCGTTTCCAGAAATGGCCCGGGAGTTCTTAACATTGAAAAAACAATGCAACTGGCGGCGGAGCGACAGTTGTTCAAGGTAGTGGAGTAATCATGCCAAAAGAGATTTATCTGCTGAAAGTTGGAATGACCATGACAGAAGGTCTGGTCTCGGAATGGTATATCNCCGATGGTGATCAGGTTAAGAAGGGGGATATGCTGTACGCCCTTGAAACCGAAAAGGTCAACATGGATGTTGATGCGGAGTACNACGGCACCGTAAAACATCTGGTCCCGGTGGGGCAGGCNATGGAACCGGGCGACGTGGTTGGTTTTATTTTCGAGGCAGGAGAGGAAATTCCTGNGGATATTGGCGCCGTGCCTGCGGCCGGTAATNCGACTGCTCCTGTGGAGATAGCACCGGAANCGAANGTACAACCAGCGNCTGNGCAGNCCGTAGCGAATAATGCTTCTGANGGCAGAGTAAAGTCATCGCCNGCGGCGCGCCGTCTCGCTGAAGAATTGGGCGTAGACTACACNANACTTNCCGGGACAGGACCGGGAGGAAGAATAGTTGAAATAGATGTGCAAGCGGCCAGTNCAGGAGGCGCGCCTGCCGCAGCTGTCCCGAGTAATATTAAAGCTTCACCGCTGGCGAAACGTCTTGCAGAGCAGAAGGGAGTCAACCTTGCGTTGGTCATAGGCACGGGTCCTGGCGGTCGAATTGTCGAGTCAGATATTGAAGCCGCGGTAGCAGCGCCCAGTGCAGCGCCTGTTTCAGGTCCGAGTGCGGGAGAGACTATTCCACTTAGAGGTATGCGCAAAACGATTGCGCAAAGAATGTATTCCAGTATTCAGGGCAGCGCACAGCTCACCATGGATATGGAAGCGNCAATGGACGACACCGTTAGACTGCGCGAATCGCTCATTGAGGAGTGGCAGAACGAACAGATAAGACCGACCTATACAGATCTTGTGGTGAAGGCGGTTGCCAAGGCGCTTAAGTCTCATCCTCAGATGAACAGCCAGTTTGGCGAAACCGAGATTACCCTGCTTACCGACATTAACGTCGGAATTGCGGTGGCAGTGGAGGATGGTCTGGTGGTCCCCGTTGTACGAAATGCTGCTGACTTATCGGTTAAGGAAATTGCGATTGAGAGNAGTCGTCTTGCATCGCTTGCGCGGGATGGTGCCCTGGGTCTGGATGATTACGCGGGTGGTACCTTTACCGTGAGTGCGCTNGGTATGTACGGAGTGGATTCATTCACGCCNATTATTAACGANCCTCAGGCNGGGATTCTGGGTGTNAATCGTATCTACGACGGTATGGAGTGGGAAGGTGATCGGCCGGTCAAGTCGAAGAAGATGAATCTTTCCCTTACCTGGGATCATCGCGTGTTNGATGGCGCACCGGCGGCTGAGTTCCTCAAAGAGGTTTGNGCCCTATTGGCTAACCCCTTCCGNTTGTTGGTGTAATNNGGATGGCAGATAAAGTAGACATTCTGGTTATTGGTGGTGGACCTGGCGGATACACGGCGGCGATCAGAGCCGTGCAGCTTGGGTTTACGGTAGCGCTTGTAGAGAAAGACGAACTTGGCGGAGTCTGTCTCAATTGGGGTTGCATACCGACCAAGTCGCTACTTCATGCTGCTGACGTACTACGTGAAATAAAGACGGCTGGACAACTCGGCATCGAGGTTGGNGAACCGAAGATCGATCTTTCAAAAATGGTAAAACGGTCTCGTCGGGTCGCGTCGCGGCTTAGTAAAGGTGTTCAGCATCTGATGAAGAAGAATGCGATTCAGATCGTCAAAGGTGACGCNAGATTTATTGATAAAAAAACAGTACAGATTGGTTCCGAAACCATTACCACCGAAAACGTCATTATCGCGACGGGTGCGAGGCCAAGAAACCTACCGCATATAGAGGTGGACGGAGATCGAATCTGGGATGCACGCGCAGCGATGACCCCGGCTTTCATGCCTGAGAAGTTGTTGATCGTTGGTGCAGGAGCGATCGGTGTCGAGTTCGCAAGTTTCTACAATACACTCGGCGTCGATGTCACGCTGGTTGAGATACTCGATCAGATCCTNCCGGTTGAGGATGCCGAGATTGCACAGGCGGCAGAGCAGGCCTTTAAGAAACAGGGAATCGAGGTATTGACCGGTACTGGGGTCGATTCTGTGAAGACAAAGAAGAATGGTCTTGCAGCTGAGATATCTGGAGAGCCACAAGAGTTTGATGCGCTCATCCTTTCTGTAGGAGTTCGGGGTAATATCGAAGGACTCGATCTNCCGGGTGTTNGCCATGAGGCAGGGTTCATTACCGTNGACGCGACCCAACAAACCTCCGTTAACGGAATCTATGCGATTGGCGATGTCGCCGGTGCGCCTTGTCTTGCGCACAAGGCGAGCCACGAAGCGATTATTGCGGTCGAATCAATCGCCGGNATGAATGTACATGCACTAAANAAACAACGCGTGCCTGGTTGTACCTATAGTCANCCTCAGGTTGCGAGCATCGGTTTAACCGAGGCACAGGCAGCCGAAGAGGGTGCAATTCGCGTCGGTAAATTTCCGCTAATAGCCAACGGCAAGGCGATCGCAATTAATGATTCGGAAGGTCTCGTTAAAACGGTATTTGACCGTGAAACGGGTGCNTTGCTGGGTGCCCATATGGTCGGTCCNGGGGTCACAGAGATGATTCAGGGGTTCGCTATAGCGATGGGTCTTGAAACCACAGAACAGGAACTGCTGGAAACCGTGTTTCCACATCCAACCCTATCGGAAGCAATGCACGAAGCAGTGCTTTCNGCATTTGATCGNACGATTAACCTGTAGATGAAATACGGGNACTACTTACCGACACGGGGACCACTGGCAGAGCCTAACGTNCTTGCGGAACTAGTGCGCAGNGGCGAGTCCATCGGTTTCAATACCATTGTCATCGCTGACCATATCGTGTTTCCGGTCGAGGTTGAGTCGAAGTATCCCTACACGCTGGATGGGGGGTTCCCAGGTCAGGAGGACGTCCTCGAGCAGCACGCACTGATGGCGTTTGTTGCGGGCATCACTGAAAGTTCCAGGCTGGTGACCAGCGTCATGATCGTGCCCCATAGGAATCCGATTGTTACTGCGAAAACCCTTGCTACCATCGACGTCCTGTCAAAGGGGCGNGTTACAGTGGGTGTAGGGGTTGGCTGGATGCGTGAAGAGTTCCAGGCACTGGGTACTACAGACTTTGACCAGCGGGGCAAAGTTACTGATGAGTATCTTGANATCTTNAAGAAGTGTTGGACCGAAAATCCCGTTTCTCATCAGGGCGAGTTCTATTCCTTCAATGCATTATATTGCATGCCGCACCCGGTTCAGAATCCGCATCCGCCAATCTGGATCGGTGGTCACAGTAATCCGGCATTGAGACGGGTGGCCAAACTTGGTGATGGTTGGCACCCGGTGGGAGCGACCGCGGCTTCGCCGCTGCCGCCAGATGAGTTCCAGGGATTGTTGGAAAAGCTGAAGCGNTTGATGTACGCGGAGGGGCGCGANTACGAGTCACTGACTATTTCCCTAAAGGCGCCTTCNTACGACCCTGGGCAGTTGCCGGATGGNCATGACCGATTACTTTTTACTGGTGAACCAGAGCAGATTNCNNAAGATCTTCGCACCTACGAGGCGATGGGTGTATCTGAACTNACATTCGATTTTCGTTGTCCGACGTTGTCGGAAACACTGGATCGGATGAGTCACTTTATGAAAGAGGTAGCGCCGCTGGTGACTTAACGAGAGTTAGCGCCGCCCTCGAATCACAACCCCGGGACGCAGGCCAGTGAACTTGCCGTTCTCACGCACTACCTGACCAGAGACAACCGTCGCTTTATAGCCATGTGGCTTCTGCACCAGCCTTGGTGCATCTGTTGGAAGATCATAGATCATTTTTGGTGCATCGATAGATAATCGGTCATAGTCAATAATGTTGATGTCAGCTTTCTTACCCACCTGTATCGACCCACGGTCAGATAAACCGTAAATCGTTGCTGTGTCCAAGGTCTGGAGCTTGATGACTTCCTCAATGCTCAGTTTCTGGCCATTGGTACGGTCCCGGGTCCAGTGGGTCAGCATGAAGGTGGGGAGGGAAGAATCACAAATCAGGCGACAATGGGCGCCGCCATCCCCTAACCCCAGGATCGTACCTTCGTGTTTTAGTCGTTCAAAGATTGGATCGAGGGTTTGGTATGAAAACTCAAATAGCGGAAAAAATAGAAGGTTCTTCCCGTTGTTACAGATCAACAGATCATAGGCATACTCGTAGGGACTCTTGTTCTCGCGTTTTGCGCAAGCTTTGATGCAATCACTAGCATCAGGTTCGTAGTTTGGTTCCTCGCCAAGTAAATACATCTTGTGGAAACCATGGACGATATCTTCGGTAAATCGACCAGTGAAGGTTGTTTCCTCCGCGAGGATTTTTGCCCGTACCTCCGGCTTGCACATTTCACTGACCCGTTCAGCCAGGGACAGGTGCGCAATTGCCATATAGGATGGATGCTTAAGGAATGGATGCAGTGAGGTTTCAAGGCCCAGCAACAGACCAATTGGACGCCCGGAGACCTGTGCGATTACCTTACCGCTACCTGAAATGGGCGCTGATGACATGGCGAGTAACTCACGCCAATCCTCAGGGGTGGGATCACTCTGGTGCAGAGAATACAAAACGGTTAGGTCGTATTGATTGGCAATTTGACGCATCAGCTCCATATCGCCACTGAAGTCGCCGCGCATGCCACCGGTTCCAATATCGGACACCACCTCAACCACACCGCCACCTGCATCGGCTACCGCTTCACCAAGTGCTATCATTTCTTGGTCAGCGGCGAATGTTCCGGGGACTACTTCCCCATCCAGGGCACGATGTAACTTTGTACGGGATGTTGAGAAACCCAGCGCACCTGCTTCAATACCTTCTTTTACGATCTCAGCCATTGCTACCAGATCTTCAGGTGTTGCTTCTTCGTTTCGTGCGCCGCGTTCCCCCATTACATAGGCGCGTACCGGACCATGGGGTACCTGACAGGCTATATCCATGGTGCGTGGCATTTTTTCCAGCGCATCGAGGAATTGCGGAAAGGTTTCCCACTGCCAATCGATACCGTCTGCCAGCGCGGATCCGGGAATATCTTCCACACCTTCCATTAGCTGAATGAGCCATTCGTGTTTGTCTGGTCTGGCGGGCGCAAAGCCGACGCCGCAGTTGCCACACACGGCCGTCGTCACACCGTGCCATGAGGACGGTGATAGCTCTGGGTCCCAGGTAGCCTGCCCGTCATAGTNGGTGTGAATGTCTACGAAACCTGGGGTAACCAGTAGGCCTTTGGCGTCAATCTCTCGTTTACCGGCTTTGACACCACTGCCTACGGCCTTGATAACAGAGCCATCGATACCGATATCAGCTACGCGGGAAGGTGCTCCCGTACCATCTACCAAGTTGGCGTTACGAATAACCAGATCGTGCATGGCCTAGCTCCAAAAGATGACCGTAACTTTCTGTCGACCGAACTCTTTAGGTCTGACTCCACTCTTGAATGACACCATCGGCCAGCAATGCGTTGAATGCTTCCTCTGTCAATCCAAGATCCTGCTCTATCACTTCCCGCGTATGCTGTCCCAGGACCGGTGCAGGTTTGATCGTTACCTCGCTCTCCGATAATCGAGGTGCCCAGCCCAGTACCTTGATGGTACCCAGCTCAGGGTGATCCACTTCATGGACAAACCCACGTTCTACAAGATGNGGGATATTGTATAGATCCGTGGTATCCAGCACTGCGCTTGCAGGTACGCCTACTTCGCAGAGCGCCTGCATGGCAGCGTACTTGTCCCGGGCTGCGACCCAGGCAGCGATTTCCGGTACCAGCGCGTCCATGTTTTCCTTAGTGTCCTCGATTGTGGCGAACCGGGGGTCTTCGAGAAGATCAAGTCGATCCATTGCCTTACATATGTTTTCCCACATGGGCTGGGTGGTGCCCATGATATAAATGTAATCATTCGGGCCATCACCTTTAGCCTTGTAAAGCATAGAGGTTGGACTCTTACCATTGCCGCTTCGCTGGGCGGGTCTGGTGCCGTATTTTCCAGAGCCCACGGCAGTTCGCAGGTACCAGGTCATAGCCTCCTGCATTGAAATTTCAATCATCTGACCCTTGCCGGTTTTGAGNTTTTGCACGTAGGCTGCGGTAATCGAGAGTGCCATTTGTACCCCGGTGCCAGAATCGCCCATGGTTGGGCCAGGGCGCATGGGTGGACCCTCAGCTTCACCCGTGATTGAGAATGCCCCAGCCGCGGCCTGGGCNACCATGTCGAAACACTTATAGCCTGACCATGGACCGGACAATCCATAACCCTTGATACGGGCGTAGATGATCTCCGGGTTCACCGCTTTCATCGCTTCATAGTCTAGTCCCAACCTCTCCATTGAGCNGGGGCCAAAATTCTCAACGAATACATCGTAGTTAGGCACCATCTTGAGCAGCAGATCGCGGCCCTCTGGATTGCGCAGGTCGATTGACAGGCTACGCTTATTTCCATTCCATAAGAGAAAGCCATAGCCATGTCCGGCAGGTCCTCGGGCCGGGTCACCGTCATGTGATTCAACTTTCACAATATCGGCGCCTAACCAGGCGAGCGCCTGGGTACAACCCGGACCTGCCTCATATTGCGTCATGTCGAGGACCCGAAGGCCTTCTAAAGCTCCCATAAACCCCCCTTATGGTTGTTAGAAAACGCGGTAATCTTTAGCCAGGGTATCGTCCCAGCGATGTACTTTTAAATAATCAAGAGCGCGCAGTAGCCCCACGCTTTCGTCGATGTCGTCTTCACGCGTCAGGATTTCCAATGCCATGCCCGGTATGTATCCGCAGGTGTCATCGAGGCAGGTAACCAGCAAATCCTCCATCTCTTCTTTTGGAATGTCTGAATTATATAAGGCGCANAGNGCGTTAAAATGGGCCTGATTTTCACCGGACCAGCTATTACGCTGGCTGTCGTTTTGCCAACCTGGATTACTGACGGTTAGCAGTTTACTAATAGCGGGTAGGGCGGCTCGAGTATTGGTGCCAATATAAGCCATAGAATCAAGGGCGATGCGGGCCACCTGATGCAGTTCGTGGTCAAGCAATTTGGCCAGGTCGGGCATGGCGCGCGCGGCTGGTGGTCCTACCTCACCCAGGGCGAAAGCAGCGTTGATCTTAATCCACGGATCAGTATGGCCCAGCAATTCGATGAGGGTACTTACGGCGTCTTCGCCAATAGAGCCCAGTGCATATGCTTCGTCTTGTGGGACGAAACCGATATCGTTCCAGCGACGCTCAAAGCGATCACCTTCGGGAACATAGGCTCCATATTCGTCAATGAGAAACTTGGCTGTAACCTGACGCCCGAGTCCAGCGGTTTGCAAAAGGCTTTCTTTCAGTGGCTCAATCGCCTTGGCACNCATANTGGCGAGTTCGTAGATGGCTTCAAGTCTGGCTTTTTGATCGGTACCGTTCAGGGATGCNAGGAGTTGTTGTATATCCCTGGGCTCGCTCGAGGTAGGGCGCGGNGCGCCTCGCATCCAGTCCCAAATGTATGACCAGGTCCTNGTGTGATCGAACTGACCTAGACGTTCTTTGGGTGATTGCCATGGATCATTGCCGCCGTCCCAGCTTGATTTGGTCGGGTGGCTCGTACGCATAAAAACGAACTTGACCATGTATCGACTGATGTCGGTCTGATTACTAAGTGCTGCATGGGCGATATCAAAAGCCAGCAATAGACATGTCCCAGCTTTGATGCGGTCCGATACCAGTGCGTAGGGATAGTTGTCTTTGGACAGGCAGGCCTGTAGGTGCGTTCCTGGAATGACCCGGGTAGGACCGCGCTCTGCCGGNGTGTCCTGCGGGAAGTAGATGATCATTGCCATGCGCGGCACATGGTAACGTGCTCTGCCGAGCGGACACTGTCCATCCTGGTGCCAGGTGCTGTTACCGGATGAGCCCTCACCCATTGGTGGCCCGTGCTCATCTCCCTTTAAGTTTCTCATTCGTTCTGGCTCGGGTAGGGGTTCACTCGCGTGCATATATCTATGAGGATGGAGAAGGTAGTCGTCTCCCAGAATGCTCTGCATCGCGCCATGTATAACAGGGGAGTCCAGTACCTGCTGTAGTTCTGCAACCCGAGGTAACACATTGTTCCCCATGTTGAATTCGTGGTCGTTATTCCACTTTATTTTGTCAAAGATCTGTTGGTTTGCGTCTGGGGCAAGGCCACTATTAAGTACTAAGACACCATCGCATATAAATCGCCGAATCTGTTCGTCGTTTAGTTTGATGCCTTCTCGTTGCATTTCTTGCGCCTTTTGCTTCATCATATATTAACGCAATGGTCGAAAGAATTTGCGGATGTCTCGGGCGAGCAGCTCGGGTTCTTCCCCGGCCATAAAGTGAGCGCCCTTATTGAACTCTGTCCAGTGTACCAAGTTGGATTGCTGCGCCAGTTCCTCCCGGGTCTGGCGCAGCCAACGACAGACTGCATAACCGGTAGGTATTTCAATGGGCCGAGGATCGGTGTCGGCGATATTATTGCGCGCGTTCTCGTAGTAAAGTCGAGCGCTGCTGTACGCCGTCTCCGTGAACCAGTAAAGCGCAATGGTGGTTAATAGCTCATCCTTGGTGAAGCGTGATTCGATGTTGTCACCGCAGTCACTCCAGGCTTGCCATTTTTCGAGAATCCAGCCTGCCAGTCCTACGGGAGAGTCTGTTAATCCATAAGCCACCGTCAGCGGCCGGGTGCTTTGGATATGCCCATAGCCGCCGCCATCCGCCAGTCTCTCTCCGGGCTTTTGCTCTACTCGTGGGATACTGCCAACCAAACGCAGAATACCTATGACATTGTCTGCGTGGTTTCTGCCGATCACGCTGGTAACAGTACTTCCCCAGTCGCCCCCATAAGCGCCGTAATGCTCGTAGCCAAGATCTACCATCAACCTGTCCCACAACTCAGCGACACGTGTTGGTGCGTAACCAGGTACCGAGGGTTTTTCAGAAAACGCGTAGCCCGGCATTGAAGGAATGACCACATCGAATGAATCTGCAGGGTTGCCGCCATGGGCGCCAGGGTCAGAAAGCATATCTATGATCTTGTCGAAGTCATAGAAGGTGCTGGGCCAGCCGTGCGTGATCACTAAGGGTAGGGGATTCGGACCTTTTCCTTTTGCATGGATGTAATGTAGGTTAAAGCCGTCCACTTCGCGCTTGAAATGATCTAGTCGGTTTAGGTGTGATTCCTGGGCACGCCAGTCGTATCCATCGAGCCAGTAGCCGCAAAGCTGCTTTAGATAAGCCTGATTTGTACCATATTGCCAGCCGGCTTCTGGTCTGAATTCAGTGGGCCATCGGGTGCGCTGCAGTCGATCTTGGAGGTCGGCTATTGCCTCGTCCGCTATAGCAATTGTAAAGGGTTCAGCCGCCATCGTTAGACTCCTTTAACTTTATACATCCCGCTGGCCCTGGTGTCGTAGGTTTCGCCGAACCGCTGCCACATGCCAAGCGTGACGTCATTAGAAGGTATTAGAACGGAACGGGAAACCTCCGGTCGCAAATAGGTTTGGAATCTGTCCGTTTCACATTCAGCAAAATGGAGTTCAGATTCCGGATCACCAGTTCCTGTCGAACGAGACATGCTCGGTCACCATGATAGATAAATAGTATCTGCTACTCGGACTTGACCTTCCACATACCACCGCCACTGCCGGTGCCTTTACCAAAGGAACGTTGCCAAACGCCGGGTGAAACACAGTCAGGTGGCACAAGGCCTGAAGCAGGATCTTCCGGCCGNATCCAGGTTTNGATCATACCAGGCTCCCATTCCGCGAAATAAGTATGCTGCTCGTAATTTTCACGGGCCTTCTCTGGACCTTCACCCTGCCTGAGCATCATCATGCTGCCGCCGTTGATGTGAAAAGAAACCGTGTTACCACCCTCGGTTCCATTCGCCTTTAGCTGCGCGATGGTGGCGTCGTCGACTCCACCTGGGGTGAAATCCATGGTCCAACTGGGTTTGCCCTCATAGATGACTTCTGAGTGATCTTTTTCCACAGACATTTCATCTGCCACATATTTTGGCCATCCCCAGCAGTTGCCTTCGAGCGCCGTGTGAAAGTTAGGCACCGGTATCAGAATGACGAGCCATGACTCTAGGCCGTCGGGGCATAATGTTTTGACCATCATGCGCCCTTCAATGAAATTGACAATGCCTTGGTTCATGTCCCAGTAGGACACCATGACTTCTGGCTTCTCCGGCATGCGCAGCGGTGGATACATATACGACTCGTACAACTCGAGGTCATGAGGCTCGAAGACTGTGGTATGCCCGAAACTCCCCCTACCAGCTTTGTCCATTTGCTCCAGTTCATCATGCGACAGTGGACCGCTTGGTGGACCCATGTCCAGATCCATGTTGTAGATAACGTCCCGGGTGGGGTCAGCGACCCATTTGCGAACGTTCTCCAACAGAATTCTTGCCATGATTGCTCGATCATCGTTGGTCTTAATATTCCTGAAGTCGAATTGCTTGCCGTCCGGGTGCTTTTCCGGTGGATAAGTAACAATTTTTCCCATAATTAACTCTTGTTATGTACTTGAATTTGTTTACTTTACATGTGGCTTTTATTGTTATTTAACTTTGTACATGCCACCGCCACCGCCACCGCCACCGCGGCGAATTGTTCGCTGCCAGACGCCCGGGGTGACACAATCAGGTGGTAACAGACCAGAAACGGGATCCTCCGGCCGGATCCAGGTCTTAATCATGCCGGGTTCCCATTCCGCGAAGTAGCTGCCGAGATAAGACTCACGGGCCTGCTCTGGACCTTGCCCTTGTCTGATCAAAGTCATACCACCACCGTTGATGTGGAAAGATACTGTATTACCACCTTCCGTACCGTTATCTTTAAGCTGCGCGATGGTGGCC
Organism: Gammaproteobacteria bacterium; assembly: GCA_002712135.1. Classification (GTDB taxonomy): domain Bacteria; phylum Pseudomonadota; class Gammaproteobacteria; order Pseudomonadales; family Azotimanducaceae; genus UBA7455. Next base: position 39,233 of record PASO01000030.1, on the reverse strand, counting down.
TCATCAACACCACCCGGGGTAAAGTCCATGGTCCAGCTTGGCTTGCCTTCGTAGACGACTTCCGAATGGTCCTTCTCGACAGTCATCTCATCGGCTACGTACTTGGGCCAGCCCCAGCAGTTGCCTTCAAGAGCTGTATAGAAATTGGGCACTGGAATTAGCAGAACGAGCCACGACTCGAGTCCATCCGGACATAACACTTTNATCATAAAGCGGCCTTCGATGAAATTGACTGGCTCNTTATTCATGTCCCAGTACGAAATCATCACCTGAGGTTTCTCCGGCATTCGCAGGGGCGGGTAACAGAATGACTCATATAGCTCGAGATCATAAGGCTCGAAAATGGTGGTATGGCCCATCGTGCCCTTGCCTTGCCTGGCTAACCCGTCTAGCTGTTCTTCAGTAAGCTCCGGTGCGGGATCACCCTGAGGTAGATCCATACCGTAAATTACATCTCTATCTGGATCCGCGATCCACCTGCGAACATTTTCCAGCAGGACTCTGGCGAGAATCTCGCGGTCTGTTTCATCTTTTATATCGGCGGGTGCTAGCTGCTTCCCTCCGGGGTGTCTTTCGGGTTGATAAGTAACAATTTTTCCCATTTTTCAGGTCCCCCTAACAGGATAATATTAATTTTCTACTTTGTAGGCCTACCAACATTTACACTTGTCGTTGGTTCTAACTTTCTTAGTTTTGCTTGTTTGATGAATGTTTACGTTATTTGGTGCGCACTGCCATGACGTCGTGCAGACCTCTCATCCAATCTAGGTCAGCTGTCGCATTCTCGTTACCTTGCCGAACAATTGAATTGGTCAGGATCTGACGCATAGCATCTTCCAGCGGTGGGTCTGTCGACAATCTTCGTACTGCTGGTAATACTGTCTCATAGTCGCAACTTACGCGCAAATCAGGATCTGGCAGAATACCCGTTTTTACTTCAAGGTTGCTGTCGGTGACCCGCATATACCAGCCGATCCTGCCTTCAGCATCTGGATTCAGATGTGAAGGCGCACCGGAAAATACTTCGTTGAACGAAACTTTGATCCCTGAAAGATCAACATTCTTAGTCTGACTCTCCAGATACTCTCGGGCAACCGCAACCCACTCCTCACTAGAAAAATCGTATTTAGTCTCGTCATCCATATTTGATTCCCCTTTGTATTACCGAATACTGGCTACCATTTTGGTGCTCCGAAGGGTTCGCTGACCTCTCGACCCTCCCAAAGTGCACGTTCCGCCTCGAAGGGAGCGCTTTCGACTCTGGTTGGCGTGGCAAAAAATGCGGTAGAACGAGTTTTCGTATCGTATGCAGTGAGGTCGGTAAGCGCCTCGGTGCGCGGGTTGCCGGTCCGTGCGAGGGCGACGATTGTATCCTGCAGGTTGTTGGAAACCGTGTCAGCGTCTTTACCCTTGCCAAAGAACTTGGCACTTGCCTCACTCATCGCATGGGTTCCGAATACAAAGCCTATGATAATGGCGTGCGGGGCGCCAATCGTACCGCCATCCCATGGCGATTCGTGGCCAAAGATATAGTGATATCCGGATTGACTGCGGTCTGAGAGCGTCTCCAGAAGTTCAATTGCCGGCATGCGCATCTTTCGGTCAGTTTCGATGGCCGCATAGAGTGAGGCTGGGTCAGTATCAGCGCCACGGGCCTCACGGATCTTCCGATAGCCCGAGACGAGATCATCAGCGTCTGCAACATTGTGGGCAATCTCGGCAATCAGTGTTTGCTCATCCATATTAGCGGTAGTCGGATTATTTTTAGTAAAACCAAGCCATTCGTCTCGCTGTGTACCGGCGAGCACATCGATACCGTCCGCGGACCCCTTCTTTATTGACTCGATTGGCAGTTCCTTGATCACCCTGCCATCGATAATGGGCTGAAACATCATGCCAACACCCGGTAGTCGATATTTTGTGGCGGCGTCTATTAAGGTTTCCGGTTCGAGCACCATAATTTTTTCCACGTCATCGCCGGTTAACTCTAGCTGACCTAGGATCCCTTCCGCCATCTCCACCGCCTTAGGCAGGGTGTGGGCAACGCTTGCTGCTCCACTGATGGCCATCGCGTGATGAAAGAGTCCTTTAGCGGAATCTATTGCCAAGAGGGCGCCAATACTCATCCCTCCAGCAGATTCACCGAAGATGGTCACATTGTTAGGATCACCACCAAACGCAGTAATGTTGTCACGTATCCATTTCAGTGCCTGTATCTGATCTAGTATGCCTTCATTACCTGTTGCTGGAATGCGCCCGTTCGTTACTTTGGAGAGGTTAAGAAAACCTAGTGGCCCCACGCGATAGTTGATCGTGACTACGACTACATCGCCTCGTGCCGAGAGGTTATGACCAGCGTAGGTGGGCGTTCCGCCTGTACCACCGCCGAAACCTCCACCGTGAACCCATACCAGTACTGGGCGCTTGGCTTCGTCAGCACCCTTAGTCCAGATATTTAGTTGCAGGCAGTCCTCATCTCTGAAGGCGGCGTTNCGGGAATTAAACACGAATGACAGCATGCCGTCGTCATTGGTGGCCTGTTGCCAGGCNTGTTTGCCCCAGTCTGTGGCATCGCGTAACCCTGCCCANGGTTCAGGCGGCGCTGGTGGATGCCAGCGCCGTTGGCCANTAGGTGGTGCTGCAAAAGGGATTCCCTTGAAGCTGTGGACACCGTCATTAGTGATACCTTNAACCTTGCCGAATTGCGTTTCAACTATCGTCACATTCCCCCCTAAGGTTTGAGATCANTCGATGTAGTGGAGAAGTATAAAAGCATGGCGACGGACAAAAATAAACCCGGAGCNAAGGCCGGGTCTATTGAAGAGCCTCAACCCGTCAGGGCTGAATTATTTAGCTACAGACTCCAGTATACTCCGATGCCTCATCGTGAGGGCTCGGCCAAAGTTGTGGCCTGTTGATAGCGTTCGTGGGCAATTACTGCAAACGGGTCGATTTCAAGGGCTAAATACTAATTCTGTACTCAGGCGTACCCGGGATCTTGTTGCCAGGGAAGNCGCCAAGTGCGTTATAACCTTCAATGCGAGNATCNTCATTCCNTCTGGTTACTTGCCTGCTATGGTTAGCTTCGCAGCCTTTTCCAAATCGAACCACCAGCCATCGATCACGCGTAAGCTGCTGCCCACCAAATATTCGTATCGGGCGACTGACTCCCGGCNGGGGCGCCCGAATTTATCCCACAACAGAAAGCGTTCCCCTTCGGGAGCCTGTAAGGGGATATTGTAAAAACCCCATAACAGCACCCGGTCCAGGGCTTTGAGTGCGCTGGTTGCTGTTTCTATGTTTGTCGCACGTTCTACTTCCTCGATCAGTGCGTCGATAATCGGATTGCGGATGCCAGCCATGTTATAGCTCATTTGTATTTCTGCAGTCTGCGAGCTGAATGCGCCGCGAAGCTCAGCACCGGGAGGATTGAGAAAATCGTGCCCACGCACATAGGCATCATAGTCGCGTTCCCGAAGTAAATTGATGGCGACCACGCTGTCTGCAAGTCTTAATCTGGCATCGATGCCAAGCAGTTTTAGGGTTTCTACGTAGGGTAATAGCATTCGCTGGTNGGCGGGNTTCTGGGTAAGCAGGTCCAGTGTGAATTGTTCACTGTTTGCATTCATCAATTGACCTTCTTTGATGCTCCAACCGGCCTCCGCTAGCAGCGATTGAGCTCGCTCGAGCCCCTGCCGATGGAGTCCCATGCCGGGTGAGGCGGGTATAGTGAATGGATGTGTAAATATTCGGGGGTCAAGTTGATCGCGAAATCGGTTTAGCAGTGCCAGTTCTTCTCCGTTTGGAGTTCCGGTTATGGCAAACTGCGAACCGGAAAAATAGCTGCGCGCACGCACCCGCNAATCNTAGTGGAACACCCGGTTTTGCCATTCAAAGTCCAGCGCCACAGTNAGGGCTTCGCGAACGCGGATATCACTCAATTGTTCNCGTCTTGTATTCAAGGCGATTGCACTCTGCATGCCGATAAACTTGGTAACGGTTCGTGTATCCTTTTTGAGCCATCCTTGCTCCAGGGCGGGGATGTCATAGGCACTAAACCATTGACCCATATTGCTCTCGAAGTGGACGTCGAATAGTCCCTTGCGAAANCCCTCTCGCGCGACGGTTGTGTCGCGATAGACGTCATAGCGAATCTCCTCAAAGTTAAAGCGCCCGCGGTTAATAGGTATATCGCGTCCCCAGTAATCTTTGACACGTTCGTACACAATGTAATCCCGATCAAAGTCTTTTATCTTGTATGGACCGCTCGCGATAGGAGGAATAAGGGTCGCCTTGGTTGGGTCACGGTCTTTCCAGTAATGTGCCGGNCGGACACGNAATGCCATGAGAGCCTGTATGTTGGAGGGCGTGAATTCGTCCCGATGATGAACAATGAACTCTCGCGTTCCTGTGATCTCTAGTTCCTCAATCCATGGAGCAAGAGATGCCTGACCAAACACGCTCTGCAGCACTTCCTTGTAAGTGAACTGAATATCTTCAGTCGTGATGGGTATATCGTCATGCCATCTCGCTGCGGGATGGAGACGTACATACAGGGACTTATTATCAGAAGACAGTGCCACGCCGTTNGCCAGCCATCCGTAGAAGGCCGATAACTCATCGCCGGTNCGGACGAATAGCCGGTCGTAGGTTTGCCCTAGACCGGGGGCGCTGGGCAGCTCGCTGGAACGATAGCCGGACAGATTGCCGACTCTCGACTCCGATGCGAGGACAATACGTCCACCCTTAGGCGCATNGGGGTTCGCGTATTCAAAGTGCGTAAAGTCTTCGGGATATTTCAGCTCATGCAGCAGTGAGATACCGTGCTGGTACACGGGTTTATCAAAGAATGGTTTTTCACTGGATTGTTCTGCACTGATTTCGGGGAGCGNTAGCAGTATCGCTACCAGAAAGCACAAGACTGGGAATGGGGATTGCACTTGATTAATACGCTGGTCCCGGGAGTCACCCTAGTACGCAGGATAGTCCTCGTGAATCATGGTGGAAATCCCTCCGGCCTGGGCGAACTCAAGTTGCGCCTTGTTGATATTGTTTAGCAAATTTTCAAAGTGCTCCCGTAGCATTTCATCGCGTACACTTGAAAGCGACAGCTCGTTCACCAGGTTTCTAAGCTCATCGGGGTCGTTCTCCATATCGTAGAGTTCCACGGGCTTCCTGCTGACCGAGTCGATGGCCATCTTGTAGCGTTCCGTTCGTGCCATTGAATGGAGATTGACCTCGCTGAAGACTACTTCCTTGCCCTGTTGGGCGTCTTCGGCTAACTCTCCGGCGCCGATCTTTGATGCGAGGGAAGTGCCGTGATCGGTATCGAGGGACGGGGCCCCCGCGGCATCCAGCATAGTGTCGACGATGTCATAGTGATCCGTTAGTCCGTTGGCGGTCCAGGGCGACGTGCCACCGGGGGGTCTGATGATGAGCGGGATATTGAGGGAGCCCTCGAAGAACACGACCTTCTGAACCAGCCGGTGATCTCCGAGCATCTCTCCGTGGTCAGAGGTATAGATGACCCACGTGTTGTCCATAAGCCCTTTCTCGCAGAGTGTTCGGACGATCTGTCCGATGATGTCGTCCTCGAAAGCGACCTTGGCGTAGTAGTGGCTGGTCATCAACCGACTCTGGGCCTCGGTCATGTTGGGCATGCCTCTGCGCTCATACATTCGTCGCACGGGAGGGGACATGGGTTCTGCCGGTGGGTCCATGATGGCATGGGGCATGTCGTCCGGATGGAACATGTCGCGGTATCTGGCAGGTGCATCAAACGGGGGATGGGGGCCTACCAGTGCGAATTGCAGATAGAAGGGTCGATCGTCCGAATACTCGGTTAGCCACTGATTGACCTTGCTGCCAACGTAGGCGTCTATGTGCTCGTCTTCTTCCAACTGGCAGGGTGCATGTTCCCAGGGCCGGAGCAATCCGTTGGCCTGACCATATCGCCACGTAGCCATGTTGTTTTCATATAGATGAAGCTTTTTCCTGTCGGCGAGGAAATCGTCGTAGTAGCAACGGTTCCCGGGCGAGGGGGTCTCATGGACCTCGTGGCACACTTCATAGCCCCAGTCATTCAGCTCGTGGGCTCGGTCTCGCGTATGGCCGGCGTCCATCTGTGGCACCCGGAAATGCGTCTTGCCGAACACGGCGGTGCAGTAACCTGCATCCCTGATGTTCCTCACATGACTTTGACCGAAACGGTCCGCCTCGTTGCGATTTCCNCAGGCGCCGTGTTCATTAACATACTGCCCGGTAAGGAGTGATGCACGGGCAGGCATGCAGAGCGGTGAACTGGTGTTGCAGTTGTTGAAAACCACCCCCTCAGCTGCAAGACCATCCAGATTTGGTGTACGAACCGCGGTGTTGCCGACACAGCCGAGGGCGTCGCCCCGATGCTGGTCGGAAAAGATCAGAACGATATTGGGTTGGTCTGCCATTGGGAGAGGCTCCTAGGATGAGAGGAAACGTTGCGGTGCACTGTTGCGAAGCTCGCGCTTGTTGATCTTGCCGGATGCGATTCTTGGCAAAGGCTGGTCGGTCACATNGATATAGCGAGGAATTTTAAAATAAGCGATGTGATCATGGAGGAAATCTCGTAGTGCATCATGATCGATGGATGCCTGGCTGTAGACTGTCGCTCCTACTTCCTCGCCGTAACGATCGTCCGGCACGGCGTAAACCGAAGCTTCAATAACGTCCGGGTATTCGTTCAGTGCAGCTTCCACTTCGGCGCAGGCAATATTCTCGCCGCCGCGAATCACCAGATCCTTGATCCGATCGACAATGTATACGAATCCTTCTTCGTCAACATACGCGACGTCGCCAGTACGTAACCAGTGTCCATTGAAAGCTTCCAGGTTTGCGTCCGGTCGTTCCCAATAGCCCTCAATAATAGATGCACCTTTTATTTGTAACTCACCCCGTTCACCAGTGGGTAGTAGATTCCCTTCTTCGTCCACGATACGTAGCTCCAGAGTGGCGTGCATGATGCCAACGCTGCTCGGATGCTTCAGGTATTCCTCGCCGCCGACGCCAGTTCCAATGGAATTGGTTTCAGTCATTCCCCATCCGGTACTGGGCATCGCGTTGTCAAACGTACTGGCAATATTGCGTACCTGACTGGGCGGTCTTGGTGCGCCGCCACCGCCAACGCTCTGCAGGCTGGACAGATCTCTACCGGAAGTCTTCGCGGCTTCGACTAGATCACCAGACATGGTGGCAGGCCCATTGAAGCCGTTAACCTGTTCTGATTCGATTAATCTCGCAGCCTCTGTAGGGTCCCACTTGTACATACAGACCATCTTGCGCTGCGCACGATACGACTGCAGCATAATTGCCAGACAGCCGGTTACGTGAAACAGTGGTACCGCAAGGAGTGTGGCTGGTTGGTGTGTTTGTGTCGGGGGCGTCGGCGGGGTTTCGCCATGCTCCATAAAAGATCGAATTTGTGCCTGTAAAGTCCAGGAGAAGAGGGCGCTTAATACATTGCGATGACTGGAGATTGCACCCTTGGGATGACCGGTCGACCCCGAGGTATACATGATCATTGCCCTATCGTCCGGTTCTGGCGCCTGGTCAGGCATCGGCCATTCTAGCTGCGAGGCTAGAATGTCTTCGATTTTGGACATCCCGTCCAACAGCCTGGTCGACCGGACAGCTACAACCTCAATATTGGTACTTTCCCAGAAAGGTTCCAGGCGATCGACTCGTTCCTGGTCGGCGAACAGTACCCTGGCGCCGCAGTCATCGAGCCCAAATTCCATTTCTTCGCTTTGCCACAGGGCATTCATGGCTACCGCGATGGCACCGATGGAGGTTACCGCGTTGAAGATACACACCCATTCGGGGAAATTTCGCATGGATATGGCAACGCGATCTCCCTTTTCGATGCCGTACTTCTCGATAAGAACGTTCGCGATGCGGCATGACAGTTGATAGGCGTCTTCAAACGTCAGTCTTTCATCTTCGTAGACAATAAACGTCTTGTCACTGCGACCGGATTCATAGAGTTCGCGTAGTGAATTGGGCGTACTACGGAAAACCTTGCAGGGTCGGCCGTAGACTTCTCCATCATAGAGCTCAAAAGGTTTCCCGGGTGCAGTGAGGAAGGTGATCGCTTCTTCGCGACTATATTGCAATGGTGTCTCCATGCCAGGGTTAACGCTAACTAGTTTCTGTCCGCCGGATTCTTCATGAGATGGCAGACGTTCAGGGGGAGGTTACCCTCATTCCTGGCGTGAGAATATCAAATCAGGACCGATTGATAGAAATACCTGCAAAGTGGCAGCTCACAGAATCGTCAATTAATTCTGTTTCGTCATGGAGCAGGGACTCTTCCTCGGCTTTAAGGATTGTCTGCATGTTTTTTGGAAGTTTGGCCAATGCCTGTTTCAGCACACCATTCAGATCGGGTTGACCACATTCATCATCAACCATCTTGTCAACGTTGCCACGTGCCAGATCGCGAACGATTTCACGTACGTAGTCACTGCAGAGTTCATTATCTGTAAGAATCTGCTCCTGCAATGCCACCTGTGCAGCAGCCCATTCTTCGTACTCGGGATAAAGCAACATCTGGTAGTCCTTTGCGGGTGCTTTGGTCTTTCCAACTCCCTTGATAGCCTTCTCGATATCCTCGTCTGACATCCCTTTGTCTTTCATGGCCTGGCGCAGCTTTTTCTCATCCAGTGGTGCTTTCTTCTTGCTGGCACCGAGATTAGTAAATGCAGCTTCATCAGGAACGTCGATGGAATTGATCTCGACGTCGAATTGCAGGGTAACCGTGAACTTGTTTGTCATGGTATATTCCTCGCTTTAATCCAGTATTTCGATGATTCCGCGGTCGCCGTCCACGGAGATTCTCTGGCCACTCTTCAGCCGCTGGGTCACGTTGCCAAGACCCAGAACTGCAGGTATACCGAACTCCCTAGCGACGATAGAGCCGTGTGCTAGGATGCTGCCAATGTCAGTAACCAGGGCGATAGCGTGGGAAAATAGTTGGGTCCATGCCGGCGTCGTCATGGGGCATACCAGGATCGTGTTTGGCTTCATGTTATTAAAGTCGGCGGGCGACAGAATGACGCTGACTTCGCCTTCAATCTTACCGGGGCTCACGGCGAATCCGCTCATGATGTTGCTGTCAGGTGCGTTCAGCTTCTGGGTCGCCGCGGGGTTGTCATGCTGTTCAACGGGTATTGCGCCCGGGGGGTGGACGCGCTTACGTGACTCACGCAGCTCTCGTTGCTCGGCCGCCTGCTGAGCAAGTTCCGGTATCGGTTTGTTTGCAGCACGGGCTGCTATCGCGCGTTCAATATTGTCACTTCGTAAAAAGTAGATATCGTTCGGTGTCGCGAGTGTGCCTGCATCCACCAGACGCTGTCCCAGTTCGCGGGCCATGCGGCGTAGCAGCGGCCACGCTCCACCCAGCCAGAACACGACCTCTTCGCGGTGAGGATAAAAGTAACGGGCTTTCCAGAGATGCCAGCGGAATTGCCACATCTGATCGTTTGTCAGGACTTTACGGATATCCCTGACTGCCGCCTTGCGTTTTTCCGCGACTGTTGCGTGGTCAGTTGTGGGATCATAGTCAACGTCCTGTACCTGCGCCTTGAGTGCAACCATGACAGGACTTAAGTCTTCAGAGGCGGTGGGCTCAACGAAGTCCAGCGAGTAAATCTGATGCCCGTAGGTTTCGTTATATTGATCGATTGCTTCNAGGACGGGCCCTGCATCGGCGTGGCCCTGCAGTNCNTCGAACAGGNGGGCTGCTGGCGTTGCATTTACCATCGCCAGCATTGANTCGTTTCCCTGAATTAGCCTGGCCATCTGCCATATGTCCTGCTGCGCCTGCATAGTTCGCGAGTTGAAGCCGGAAAGGAACATGCCGCTGGTAAAATTGTGATCAGGTGCAGCCGCTTTTAGAAAACCCTGCAGCTGTTCATCCGTGACCTTGGCCGTGGCGAATACTTTGGATGACTCTTCCCAGTAGTATCCATCTTCGTTAGCCAGGTCCCTGATGGTTTGCAGTAGTTCGTTGTCGGTCGCGGTGCTGATATCGATTTTCGATTTTTCTTTTATCTGCGCCTGATAGTCGGGTAGCCAGTCATCGCGCCAAAGATCGACCAGCTCTGTCCACCACTCAGTCTGACCCTTTACATTGAATTCTGCCATGACTTTTGGATCGACGCCCTCAACAGGCTTAAAGTCGCGGCGCTGGTAAGCGTAACCGTTTACCGTGAGGTGGACGTTACCATTGGTCATGTCCTCGATAGTGTAGGGTGCACCGGCCCTGACGAGGCCGCGGTTCATACCGAGTTGCAGCGCATCTTCCAGATAGAGTTCATCGAACAGCGGCGACAAAGGCTCGGGCATGTTCTCGACGATCTGTCGGCGAAGTAGCGTAGCGCCCGGGGCGGGGGGTTCCCATTTCAGATCTTTAAGCGGTGATGGTGGCAGATTGGTAATGGGTCGAGACTGTAAAAGGTATAGCGCACCCTCGGAAATTGCCCATTCAACGTCCTGTGGCACGTTATCGAAGTGCTGTTCCGATAGAATGGCCAAATCAACCAGGCTCTCAAGTTGCGATTCGCTCAGCGAACAGACTTCTCGCTTTGATTGGGTGACTTCCTGCCAGATGGTGCCACCTTCGCCATCGCTGATAATCATCTGTTCTTTGNCGCCGATGGTGGTCTCGATTACCTTGTTGGTGCTTCTNTCGAATATAAAAGCATCGGGCGTAATCTGTCCGCTGACGATAGCCTCGCCCAGGCCGTAGCTGGAGTTGGCAACAATTTCACTGCGCTCCCCCGTTGCAGGGTTTGCCGTAAACAGAATGCCGGAAACATCTGCGGCAACCATCGTTTGCACCACGACACCCATGGCAACCTGGTGATGAGCAATGCCCATCTGGTCGCGATAGCTGATTGCGCGCGGTGTCCACAGCGAGGCCCAACAGTCTCGCACTGCCGAGATAAGCGCTTCACTGCCAATAACGTTGAGATAGGTATCCTGCTGTCCTGCAAAGGACATGTCGGGGAGATCTTCTGCGTTTGCTGATGAGCGAACTGCGACCGGCACACTGCCGCCCAGGTCGGCGTAGGCTGCCTGGATTGCGCTGACAATTTCCGACGAAATNTTCACTTCGGCGAACATGGCNGCAATGTTGGCGGATGCGTCGTCNGGCGTCCGCGTGGTCTCATTTAGGATGCGAGTCTGCAGATCGTTCTCGCTGACAAAGGCGCGATAAGCGTCTGTCGTGATGTGAAATCCAGGGGGCACGGGGAGGCCGGCACGGGTCATTTCAGATAAAGACNTTCCCTTACCGCCAACCAGTTCCAGCGTGGCGTCGGTAGTATCGAAAGGTGGCGTTATTTTAATCATGGCGCTTATTGTAGCTTAGGTGCCATCGGCAAATGTTCGATTTAGGTTAGGACTGTGCCTGCCTTATTGATTCAACATGATAGTCGAACCAAATATCCCGGTACCTATCAATGATGGGCTTCTTCTTGTGCCCCAGTCCTTCCGCCTCTATGTANGTGTGGTCGACTCCAGCGTCCAGCAGGGCATGATGAAAGTCACGAATGGTCACCAGATGTGACATGTCCTCAGTCCCACAAATAATTTGAATGCGCAGATNGCCTTTGATGTCATCCACGTTCTTCTTCAGCAGTTCGTAGGCGTCGTTGTCGATGTAGTTCTGCCTGTCAGGACCAAGGTAGTTGTTAGGGTATACGCCCGGCGTTGATGGATCATAGCCCGCAAGGGTGTGGGGTACGTTGCCGGCAAGGTTGAACAGGGAGCAGAACAAGGTTGGGAATTTCATTGCCAGGCGGGTCGCGCCACGCCCACCCATGCTGTGGCCTTCAATACAACGACCCTTACGTTCCGAGATGGTCTTGTAGGTCTTATCGATGTGGGGAATGAGTTCGTCGATGATCAACGTCTCACTCATAAAGCGACCGTCATGGGAGTTCTTGTAAAAGGTCCTCATACCTCCGTTGGCCAGTACCACAATTATTGGTGGCCAGCGGTCTTCGACAATCCCATCCTGTAGTACCCGTACGTCATCGAAGCCATGTAGCTCGTTGTCACCAGCGCCATGCAGATTGTAGATAACCGGATACTGTGTATCGGCCTCTTGGTCATAGCCCGGCGGCAAGTAGATGCAGTAACCCACGTCCTCTTTTTGCACGTCGGAATAAAACGTGTGGTGCGTTACGCCTTCCGGTAACTGGCCGGGTTCGGGTTTATTGATCCAGATTNCTGAGGGACCGCTTGCTCCCTGTTGTTGTGGTTTGTTCATNGNGAGTATGTTGACGTCGGATGCTGCACAGTCCTCACTNGCTGGATCGAACCTCTTCAGTCTCNACCTGNCCATCGACCATGCGNACGACGCGTCGNGCGCGCGCGATAACTCNCTCATCGTGAGTGGAGAAGATAAACGTTGCGCCAAGCGTGGTGTTCAAGTCCTGCATTAAATCGAGTAGATGAATAGCGGTATCCGAATCCACATTCGCGGTCGGCTCGTCCGCAAGGATAACNGCTGGATCTGATGCAAGGGCACGGGCGATTGCAACACGTTGTTGCTGGCCACCGGAGAGCTCGCTGGGTCTTCTGTCTTCCATACCCTCGAGTCCNACAGAATGTAGTAGCGACATCACTTTCTCTTGCCTTTCGCGTAAAGGNACACCCTGCACAGACAAGACCAGCTCAGCGTTCTCGTAGGCACTCAATACGGGAATCAGATTGTAGGACTGAAATACAAAGCCTATACGGTCGCGCCGCAGATGGCTGAGCTCCTGGCGGCTTAGTGTCGNGAAGTCTTTGCCCTCAAGAATGACCTGTCCTGAACTGGGTGAATCAATCGCGCCTATCATGTTAAGTGTTGTCGTTTTACCTGAGCCGGATGGGCCGGATAGCGCCGTGAACTCGCCTGGCTGGATTTCAAGTGAGAGTCCGCGCAGTGCATGAACTTCGATGTCACCCTGCAGGTAAACACGGCTAACATCGCGCAGTTCGACTATGGGTTCAGACATGAGAAGTTTTCCTTAAACAAGCTTGATTGCTTCGACGGGTTCTACGGTGCTTGCTCGCCAGGCTGGGTACAAGCCGGCAAGTAGCGTGGCAACAAGAGCAGCGATCGCGATAATGATGACGCTCTCCGGGAATATGCCGACTTTCAATGTTGTCGACATTGCTACCCCCGCGACGTCCATGGTTCCCTGGTCAGCNAGGAGTTGGCTCATATCAATCCCCGCGGAAGCAAGATATAGATAGGGCCCGAGCGTGACCAAAGCCGCTCCGACAAGACCGATGAGGGCGAGCCAGAGGCTTTCCATCATCACAAGTCCAAACAGGCCCAGTGGGGTGAACCCAAGNGCCATCAGGATGCCAAACTCACGCATTCGTTCCATGACGCTTACGAACAAGGTATTAAAAATTCCGGCAGCGACCAGTAACGCAACAAAGGCAGAAATAAATCTGGTACCACCGACCTTGATGGCCACAAATGCAGCAAGATCTGGCTGACTTGTAAACCAGGGCATCACCGTGACGTCGTCCACATCGATTGCGGCACCAAGTCTTGCTGCAACCTCGCCGCTCTCGCGCTGGTCTTCGATAAATACCGCGACCTGGGTGGCCTCATCGTCTTCATAGCCGATAATTTCTCGAAACGCCCCCAGGGGCAATAAACTGATACTCGCGTCCAGCTGCGGTGCACCGGTCTTGATGATGCCGGATAAGCGAGCCATACCGCTGACGAGTTCACCTTCTTTATCGGTTATTGTGTAAACAACCCTGCCCCCAATATANGCATCCAGGTTTTCCACAAGTTTTTGACCAAGAATAATTCCTCTGTCGTTGGTGCTGGTGAACATCTTTCCTTCGACCAGCGCTTCCGGATCTAGCAGGGAGAAGGTGGTGGTGTCCTCATTGGTTGGATCGAAGGCAATGATTCCTGCACCAAAACTCTCAGCCGCAGTACTCATCATCACGGCGCCAGTAATTCGCTGGGTCACCTTCCTGCTGCGTTCCTGAATCATTGCTATTTCTGCGAGGCGAGTAGAATCCAGTACGGATTTCTTCAAACTCGGAGTTTCGCGGAATTCGGGGTGTTNAATCGTGACNTGNCCGCCACCGAGCCTCGCGGCGTGATCGATCATGTCATTCCAGTTCCTGTCCTGCATCGCAGTGAACATAATGGCGATGAAAACACCGAAGATAATGGATGCCAGGGTGAGCAGGGTACGGCGTCGATGACGCCACAGGTTGCGCCAGGCGATAACGGGAATGTTTTGTCGAGCAGTCATTGGTGATATATCGCTTCGATGGGCGTTATCTTCGCGGCTTTAATAGCCGGGTAGAGAATCCCGAGAACAACAACGATCAACAATATGATGAGCGGCATGGTAAAGGTCTGGTAACTGATTATCCCATAGATGTTGGGATCGATAACCATTCCCATCACGGTGGTGCCGCCGAGTTCCCCAAGATCAATGCCTACATCAACCAGATACCANAGCGCAGGTAAGCTCAACAGGCACCCTAACAATATTGCAATGGCGGTCTGGATGATCCCTTCCATAAGAATTAGTCTCATTACGCTACCTGGGCTGACGCCGATCGCTTTGAGAATGCCGAACTCGCGCACCCGCTCAAAAACTGCCATCAACATNGCATTCAGCAGCAAAATAACCACGGCGACGTAGATGACGAGAAATCCAATTTGCAGCATCTGCAACGCCGAGTCGATCATAGTGGCTAGAATAGGTGAGAGTTCACGCCAGCTCTTAACTTCCAGCTCTTTTGTATTGGCTACGTCTTTCACTGCCTGCAACGCGTCTGGCAATTCAAGGCTGGCGGGTCGCCTTACCATCAGGCGATGGGCGCCACCGTCAAGTATGAAAAACTCCTGGAAGGCTTCGGCGAGCATAAACACCCCGCCGCGGTCGGTCGCTTCACTGATCGAGCCAAGAATGCCGCGAATCCTGTAGAGATCGTTCGCCATGCTGCCGTCGTAGGCCTGGCTCAGCAGGATGAGTTCATCACCCACCTTGATATTCAGCGTACGTGCCAATAGTCGACCGATGACAACGCCTCGAGCATCTTCGGGGTCCAGCCACTGTCCTTCTTCAACTCGCTCGAAAATTAAACTGACATCGGCATCATCCACGACGTTGATGCCAAACAGTCGTGCACCGGCAGAGCTCTCTGAAGATGCCGCCAGCCCACCGCCGAGGAGCCGCTCGGAGGTCTGGTAGTTGTTGGCCTCAAGCGCCTCAACGACGTTCCCCGAGGCATCGATGGTGTTATAGATTGATGGACTATCCCGATAGTCGCTGTGATGGATCTGGATATCCCCGATCTCCACTTCGACAATATTCGCTTCCATCTTGGTAAGCATGCCTTCGTAAAACGACGAAGCACAGATCATCATCAGCAGAGAGAAGGTCATGGCGCCAATTGTCACCACACTTCTGCGGGTGTTTCGCCAGACGTTGCGCCAGGCCATCGTCGTGATCTGCATGGTTAGTAGTTGTCCACCTTACTCAACTGTGATGCGGTCTCACTTCAGGGTGAGTGAGTTTAACGGGTTCCTATGNGGATCAGNTATAACATNCTTTTGNCAACTTNGGCAGNTNTTTTGTATGGNTGTAGTGGCGGCGGTGACNGTGATACAGGNTCAGCTATAGTACCTAAGGAAGAGATGGAGGAGGAAGAGATGGAGGCGAGAAACTGACNGATCAGTNTGTGTTTTCTGGTGACCTTATTGACCAGGCAAAGGAANCTNTCTCCGCTNTTGCAGGAGAAGTCNATGAAGAGGTGGTTGCTATCGCTAAGGAATAGACTGACCAGTTTGTGGATGAGAAGAAAGAAAAACTGAAAGAAAAAATCGTGAGCTTGCAAGAAGACATGAAAGAGAAGCTGAGTCTATAACAAGGTTTGCCTTGCTCTCCCCAGCGACCTCACTTCGATATCTCGGTGATCTGCCGGTCGTAGTCGGTGCCAGAAACCTTCTCATTAGCATCTATGGATTGCGAGGTAGCCAGTGCCAGCACGACGAGAAAACTTCTAAGCATCATCTTTTGATCTTCTGCCTTTTTGACGTCAGTATAATTGCTTCTTAATAGTTATGGATTGAGGAGAGGGGCGTGTCAGATGACCACAATGACCGATGAACAGGAAGAGTATTTGAGAAGCCACAAGTGGGCAGCACTTGCGACGGGGAGAAAAGATGGTTCTCCTCAGCTCTCGCAAATTGTCTACGACTGGAATGGCAAGGATTTCGCAATTTCGGTGAAGAGCTATACTGCCAANTGGAACAACGCGCTGCGCCAACCCAAGGTTGCACTGCTTATCCATGAGGAACGTCGACAGCTTGTGGTCTATGGTACGGCGGAGTGTATCGATAACGATCCGGAACGCGCCGAGATGACTCTGCGGATACATCAGGCATTTTTCGATGGCGCAGACATCAAGATTGACGATAATTTCATTGACGTCCTTAATAGAGATCAAAGAACNATATTACGTGTCACNCCGGACAAGATACTAGACGAGGGCTTTGAGATCGTCGAGGAATAAAGTGTTTACTTACGAAGACTGAGCAAATCCATCAATGACGTGAGACTTTCCTCAGCTTCGAGACTCATCACTCGTTCTACGATCTCATGTGACCTCAGGTTATCCAACACAGGTTCGGCATTGAATAGGAATTTGTTCTGTAGCTCTTCTGGTGACATGGGATTCCGTATGTGACCTGGGGCTGGCTCAATGGGAAGAGAATATTCCTTGCCACCAACGCGTGCTACCAGGACACCAAGGCTCCCCGAGTCAGGATCCTTTTCTACAGAGAAGCGCTGCAATAACGGTGTCAGTTCCTTNCGACTAAATGACTCGTCAGAGAAAGTCCATTTGGTTACCTTCCCATCTACCAATGCACAGGCAACAGTGAACTTGTAGCTGAATTTTCCGGCGACGTCCCCCGTGGGGTCAACTTGGAAGTAGTCCTCAAGTATCGGTACGCGCACTTGTAAAGACTCAATATCGTCCACATTTAACCCAGTTTGTTCTCTTAGTTTTATAGCAGTCTCAATGGCGCCCTGAGCGATGTAGCCACAAGGATACTTTTTGAATCCCAGGGTCGTAGAAGTGTGATTTTCGCCGAGCTCTTTAATGGCGTTATCAAAGTCAATCTCATCATAGTAGCTAGGTGCGACGACGCTATACATAAAGCCAAGCGGTGCATCGAGCGCACTGGTGTTGGAAGTGAAGCCAGACGAAGCTAGTTCAGCCGCAAGTACGCCGCTTTGGGAGGCAAGTCCAGCATGTAGTGGTTTTGTATGAGTGCCAAAGTTCCCAGTTACTCCTGCCGATTGAGATACCGCGACTCCCCATGCACGTCGTAACTCGTCGGTAGTGAGACCCATGATTTTTCCGGCGGCGGTTGCTGAAGTGATGGGGCCGAATATTCCGGTGGAATGCATACCGTGGTGTTGATCATTACCGCGTCGCGTGACTGAACTTAATGCGAATCCAACTTCATAAGCCGAGACATAGCCCTCCAGCATCCGGCTACCGGAACATCCAAATCTCTCTCCTGAAGCGAGCAATGCGGGAACGATAATGACGCTGGCATGACCAAATTCAGCGGTATCGTCGTAGTCCAGCGAGTGACCCAGCGTGCCGTTCATGAGCGCAGCGAGCCAGCTGGTGGTTTTCTGCGGCTTGCCAATGATACTGGCTTCGTGACCTGAAGTCTGGCTGATACGATCCCAAAGGGCATGGTCAGGACCCTCCCCAATACCCGCTAGTGCCGTTCCAAGGAAATCCAGGATAGCGAGCTTGGCTGTCTCCAGTTCCTGCGAGCTAGTCTGATTCCAGTGAACACCTTGTACATAAGATGCGAATTGCTGACTAAATTCCTCTGTCATATGTCAGATCTTAATGAACTATTTGAAGCGATGTTGCCGCCGTTTTGCTTGTACTTCTCCCTTCGTTCTTTGCTGAACTTGTCGATTTCATCTTTGGGTACACCAAATGATATACCTCGTTCGACACCCGGGCGGGCACGTACCCGATTCATCCAGTCAAAAACACGAGGTTTTGTTGTGATATCGACCTTTACCCACTTGTAGGATCGTACCCAGCACCAGGTGGCAATATCTGCGACCGTGAAATCTTTGCCGCAGAGATACGGATGTTTCTCTAATTGATAATCCATGACGCCAACCAGACGTAATGCCTCCTTGCCGAACCGTTCGATAGGATGTCTTCGTTCCTCGTCTGACGCGTCAGTGATGTAGCGCGTATAGCTGAGTTTGTTGCCAAATATCGGTCCGATGTTTGCGGCCTGCCAATACAGCCAGGGAATGACATCCCAGCGAAGCTCATCTGTGGGAAAGAGTGACGTGGGAAAGGTTTCTCCAAGGTAATGCAGAATGGCGCAACTCTCGATGATGTTTCTGCCGTCGTGCACGATGGCGGGAATCTTCTGATTGGGATTGATTCGCGTGAAGTTGTCGGTGAACTGGTCGCCGTCCGAAAGGCTCATGTGGTGCATGTTCACTTNANCCAGATCCACACCTGCCTCGATCAGTTCTTCGATCATGATGGAGATTTTCCATCCGTTGGGTGTGGCGCCCGTATAGACATCAAGACTCATATCTTNTCCTGCTCGCTGGCGTCTGGCCAACGATTCTAGCGCACNGCTATTGGATATACACTTGACAGGATCGTGTCCGCTAACGCCGCCTGATCACAGGCACCAGGATTTCGTTNTTTCGAAAAAAAGATGGGACAATGGGTGGGTTGTAACGGGCCCAGATGGGTTCGCCGTTTTGCTGCCANGTTTCGTTATCTTCAAGAAATCCAAGTAAACGTGACTCATGGTNGAGATAGCGATTTTCGGACCAACCGCCACGATATCTAATCGCNGCNACNGTATGTTGTGGCATCTCAATAACCTCAATCTGAGTGTTATTCGGTGTTGGCAGAGATTGTCTGGTAAATTCTTTGGGCATCATAAACGTAATGAAGTAGTCGTTGTCACCCGCTGNTGTCTGCGACACCGGCGCGGTCATGGCAATTTCCTGTTGTTCNTGGTTTCCGCCAAAGATGAAGTTAGCCAACACCCTAAAGCCGACGTTTCCGGCCCGTTCGAATTGTCCGGTCACCCTGGAGCGTGCAACCAGGTGAGGCTCATACACTCGAATTTCGACATCGTNAGTGGATGCGACGACGCTGTANTCTGGCTGCTCCAGAGCGCTAGCGAATGGANTGGCCATAATGGTGATTGCTAGTGCGATAAGGNGNCGGCNGCANCTGAATNGTGAATAAGTCATTGTCNGTCACNGATACGGTTATTGTGCTAAAAACTCAGCGCGAGTCGTGGANCTCGACTTGAACACGCCACCCAGTGCGGTCGTGCGGGTCGCTGAGTTCACATCCATCACGCCGCGGGCTTTGACGCAGTAGTGCGTTGCGTTGATCGTTATGGCAACGTTGTCTGTATCTAGCAGGGCTTGCAGAGAAACCAGCACTTGTTGCGTAAGTCTCTCCTGAACTTGTGGTCGTTGGGCGAAGAATCGTACTAACCGATTGATTTTCGACAAACCAATGATTCGATTCTTGGGGATGTAGGCAACTGTCGCGAGCCCATCTATAGTTACGAAATGATGCTCGCAGGTGCTCGTTAAGGTGATATCACTAACTTTGACCATCTCTTCCACGCGCATTTTATTCTCAATGGCGGTGATTTTTGGGAATGCGGTGTAGTCGAGTCCCGAGAAGATTTCATCGACGTACATCTTCGCAATCCGGTCTGGTGTATCACGCAAACTGTCGTCATTGAGGTCGAGGCCCAGTGTTCTCGCAATTTCCGCCATCGCATGACTNATCCGNACTTTCTTTTCTTCCGCAGTGAGANCGTTATTGATCATNGGGGTTTCNAGANCAGCCTCAACCAGAGCGTGTTGNACCAATCTGGCCNCCTNTGAAATTGTTAGCTGATCNTCTTGGTTGTTATCAAGCGCTGCGAGTGTCATGGGTGAATCCGTGTTTATCTTCCAATTAACTTTACGATTACACGGGGAATTTGGATGATTTTGGTATCCGGAACACGGCCAGCACCCACTCGGCACGCGCCTCGGTTATAGAGATCCGCTTCTCCGTAAGACCCTTGGTAGTCACGTAGGGCGTCTCCCATGTGGCACATATCGAGGCTGTTTTGTAACATGCTCAATCCGTGAATTGGAGAGCAATCATGCCGTACGAAGCAAATGAAAATCTACTTCAATGGTTGGCGCAGGAGACACCGGAGGAGGTTCTTGAGCCGGAGCTTCCCATCGTTGATCCACATCATCACCTGTGGGATCTGCGTTTAATCAAAGAGGAGCCTCATGTGAGGTTCCAGCAAAAAGTTTACCTGTGTGAAGAGATTGCCAGAGAAATCGCAGAGGGGGGACACAATGTCACCCAGACCGTATTTGCGCAGTGCGATGCATTTTATCGAGGCGATGGCGAAGAGGAAATGAAATGCGTTGGTGAAACGGAGTTTGTTAATGGTGTCGCGGCAATGAGCCGGTCCGGGTTGTATGGACCAGCGGAAATCTGTGCAGGAATATTTGGTGCGGCGGATCTAAGGGTGGGGAAGGACGTTGAGAGAGTGCTGCGGGCACACATGGATGCGTCCGCTAACTTTCGAGGTGTTCGTACGATGTTCCCCCATGATCTGAACGATCAGTTTATGGAGGGGTATGCCGTTCTTGCTAAGTTGGGGTTGAGTTTCGATAACTATCATTGGGAGCATGACCGTTTGTCGACCCTGGCGAAACTTGGAGAAGCCTTTCCGGACGTACCCATCATCGTCAATCATCTTGGTGGAAAGATTGATCCCAATGCGGGTGATGATGACATCGCCGAGTGGCGCGAAAACATTGACGCGATTGCCAGGTGTTCCAATGCAGTCATGAAAGTGGGCGGTGCACAGCAGCGGGTTGGCCCCTGGGAACCACCATTTCATAACAATAAGCGTGAAAAACCTATTGGCTCGGAGGAACTGTGTGAGTTGCTTTATCCCTACTATATTCATGTAATCGAGGCCTTTGGCCCTGATCGCTGTATGTTTGAAAGTAACTTTCCGGTGGATAAAGAGTGCGTCTCCTATCGTACTTTGTGGAATACGTTTAAGCGTATCGCAGCAAAAGCCGGGTTGAGCGAGTCTGAAAAGACTGCCATGTTCAGTGGTGCAGCACAGCGCGTGTATCGCCTGAGCTAAGGGGGCGGAGGTTTAGTCCCAGACTTTCTCCCATTGTTTTGATGCCACTGATCGATACATGGCCTGGGCGGTTCGGAACTCCCCCAGCGAGCACTCCGGTGCCGCGGCGGGGGTCGCACCATCCAGCACCACTTCAGTGAAGTCTTTTAGTTCCTGGCCGTAGCTGTCGAGTTTGCTCTGGTTCGCATCCATCAAGCTATGTCCCCTTGGGTGCTCCGCGTTAAAGAGCTTTAGTTCACCATTTCGGCCGCCGGTAATCTGGAGTTCTCCGTCGCTGCCTGTCACGCGAAACATCTCGGTCGGAGCTGCTGCGGTCAGAACGTTCAACGCGGTAAAGGTTGCAGTTGTTCCATTCCGGAATCGAAAAAGCGCTTGCGCCCATGATTCTCCTTGCATTCTTGGGATGTGATGCCCTGTTACCGCGATGACTTCGTCAATTTCTCCGAGCATCATGCGTAGAGGACGAATCCAATGTGCACCTCCGTCGATAGCCAGGCCGCCACCGGCTTGCGCTAAATCAAATCTCCAGGGGGGTGGAGCATCAGGATCCACTTTCTTGCGATCATAAAAGTTTCCGCTCGCGTTAAGCACGTCCCCNATGANGCCCAGGTCCATCAGTTCTTTCGCTTTGATGATATCTNTCCAGTATTGAGCCTGNTCCGCGATCATGAAAACCGTATTGACCTNTGCGGCNGCCGCAAGAATCCGTTCACANCTTTCGAGTGTGTTGGACATGGGTTTCTCAAGCAGAACATGTTTGTTTGCCGAGAATGATGCTAGTGCAGCTGCCTCGTGCAGATCATGGGGGAGCATGATATCGACGGCGTCGAAGTCTCCATCGGCTAACGCAGTATCGAGATCGGTATAGGCCGTCGCGCCAGTCTCCTTCGCCATTGCGGCGGCAGATTCATCGTTAGTATCTACTGCAGCGACCACATCAATGCGAGTCGCGATTTTTTGTATGCCGCGCAGATGTTGTTGTGCAATGCCGCCACAGCCGACAAGGGCAAGTTTGAGACGTGTCACGTGAATCTCCGTTTTGTTTTCAATCGGGAACGTATCATCGCTTGAGGAGCAAGTCATCAGTGGCGCCTTTTGACTGACACCCTGTGTGACGCTTTACTGCATTTAACATNTACTCGGCGCGTCCAATGAGCATGAAGTCGGAAAAGCGAGTCTATTACTTCAGCCNTCAACTTACTGAAGGCCACAGAGNTATGCGTGATCTGCTTNGCGGCAAGGGCNCCAACNTTNCANAGATTGCCAGTATCGGATTGCCTGTGCCTCGGGGTTTACCGTGACTGCGGAAACCTGTGCAGACTAACTGCAACTGGATCAGAAGCTTGCCCCCAGTTTGCTTCGTGAAATTGACCAGAATATTCTTCTGATAGGAAGTCCGGACAAGAGGTTTGGGTAAAGTCAGGTTAGGGGAGCAACGCTTCTACAGATATAGTATCCTGCGCGCTTTCAATTTTTTGGCTTTAGGGGGTTAGATTCATGAATGGTGCCGAGTATATCGCGAAGATTCTGAAGGAAGAGGGCTTAACCTGGATGTCCTGCTTTCCAAGCAACCCGATGATTGAGGTCTTGGCGAAGGAGGGTATTCGCCCAATCGCATTTCGTCACGAACGGGGTGCTGTCATGGCTGCGGATGGTTATTCGCGAGTAAGTGATCGCAAGAATATCAGCATGGTAGGCATGCAGTCGCAGGCTGGGGCTGAGAACGCCATGGGCGGGCTGGCGCAGGCCAATGCGGACAACATTCCTATTCTGGTGATGCCTGGCGGTAATGCGCTGAATCAGCTATTTATACGACCGAATTTCTCGGCGGTTAACTCCTGGGGAACTGTGTCGAGACACGCAGAGTTTATTACCAGTCCGAAGGAAACCGGTAACGTGATGCGCCGAGCAATGCATCATCTTAAGTCCGCTGCACCAGGCCCGGTCGTCGTGGAATTGCCGCAGGATGTAGTCGGGCAGGAGATTCCTGACGATGCATTCAATTACCAATCGCCACGTACTGTCGTCAGCGTACCTGCAGCAGGCGATATTGCAGATGCGGCGAAAGCGCTGGTTGATGCAAAAGACCCAATGATCTGGGCTGGCGCTGGCGTCATGTCGGCACAGGCTACAGAGGAACTAAGAACGCTAGCCGAGTTGCTTGAAGTGCCGGTTTATACTTCCCTCGTAGGCAAGTCTGCTATCGATGAAAGACATCCGCTGGCAATTGGTTCCGGGGGGATGACTACCACAGGGCCAGCGCGACAGTGGTTGGACGAATCAGATTTGATATTTGCTGTGGGTACTTCCCTAACCACTACTCCGTACGGACAGCGGTTTGATCCAAACAAGTTTCTTATTCATTCGGTTAACGATGTGAATGAGGTCAACAAGGATACGGTATGTGACATAGGTTTAGTGGGTGACGCGAAGCTAACGCTTGAGCTCATGATTGATGCGGTTAAAGGCCTCATCGGTGAAGGTGGGCGAAAGACTGGCGCCCTGGAGCGCATTAAGACTGCAAAGGACGCCTGGTGGACCTCCTGGATGCCTTATCTACAAAACGACAGTGATCCGATCAGCCCCTATCGTGTTATCTGGGAACTGGATCAGAACCTGGACAAGGAAAACAGCATTGTTACCCATGATGCGGGAGCGCCACGGGACGAAATCGGGCCATTTTATACGGCGACCACACCACACAGTTACGTTGGATGGGGTAAAACGACCCACCTGGGGGCTTCGATTCCCCTGATGATTGGCGCCAAGAAGGCCATGCCCGAGCGTACGTGCGTAGCTTTTATGGGTGATGCGGCATTTGGGATGTCCGGTCTGGATATCGAGACGTCAGTGAGAGCAGGCCTACCTATTACCGTTGTGTTGCTGAACAATGGGATTATGGCAACTTATCCAGGTGGTACGCCGACGGCTCGTGAGCAGTTTGGCGTAACGCATATGAGCGGTGACTATGGGCAGATTGCTATGGGCATGGGTGCCGAAGGACTCTATGTTACCAAGGGATCAGAATTGCCAGCAGCAATAAAACAGGCCGAGCAACTTAATAAGGAAGGCAAGACCGTGTTGATTGACGTGAAGACGAGAAATGAGGATTCACGAGCGCCGCATCGGTTTGTTGAGGAGAATACGGTTAACTAGCTGCTGACTGTTTGAAGACGGAAAGTTGGCATTTCAATGACAGTGGATTTCAGTAGAATACCCATCCTGAATTTTGAGCCCATTGGCTCGTTTAAATAGCTAATAGGAGATAATAAGTACATGAATCTTGAAGACATTAAATGCATTGGAATCTTAGGTGCGGGTGTTATGGGTGGTGGCATTGGGCAGTGCGCGGTCCTGGCTGGCAAGAACGTGATCATCAGAGATCTGACCGACGAGATCCTTGAGAATTCTAAAGACGTTATTCTTAACAGTCGATTTGGATTCAATAATGCCGTTGAGATGGGGAAGATGACTGAAGACGAAAGGGATGCCGCAATGAGTCGGCTGAGCTTTACTACTGACGTCGCGGATCTCAAAGATTGTGACATGATTATCGAAGCTATCGGCGGCGGTGAGGATGGTGCAATTGAGAACAAGCCTCTGAAATTGAAGGTCTGGGAAGAAATGGATCAGGTCGTCAAGGATGAAGCGGTTTTCGCCAGTAATACATCCATGTTTACGATTGCTGATCTTGCTGCGGTTACGAACAGAAAAGACCGGTTCATCGGTATGCATCTATTTAGTCCGGCGAACATTATGAAGCTGGTTGAAGTCACGCATACGGAAGACACGACTGATGATATCACTCAGCTGATCGTTGATATGAGCAAGAGCTGGGGCAAGACGCCTATCGTGTTGAAGGATGTTCCCGGTGATACAGGATTTATCGGTAACCGCATTATGGCCGCAGTTCGAAGAGAGGCAGAAAAGCTTGTCGCGGAAGGCGTCGGTACAAGACAAGACGTCAATCTCGCCATGACGCTCGGTTTTCGCTGGCCTGCAGGGCCATACCCCGATGGGCCCAACGCGAGAAGCGGCTGGAAGTAAGTAGTTTCTGGCAGCAGAATTGATCCTGACGGCCACTCTGGCCGTTAGGTTCCCAATTTAAATTCCTTGTGCCAACTCTGATCTGCGCCGGCGCCCAGGTTGGTGATGCGTACGTCCAGCAAATAGGGTTCCCCGGCAGCTTGAACTTCTCTCGCTCGCCTGAGGGCAGTATCGAGTTCACCCGGTTCAGTTACCTGCTGTCCATCAATACCTTGTGATTTTGCGAGCATGACGAAGTCGATTTCAGGGTCGCCCAGGTAGGTTTCGGGGTATTTGTTTTGTTCCTTCATGTTGCCGCCCCAGCCAGCGAAATTCACGCGAACCGTTTGGTAATTCATGTTATTCCAGACCACCGTGAGGATTGGTAAATTGTACCTCGCCATTGTCCAGAAGCCGGAAGAACTATACATCACTGAGCCGTCACCAATGCTGAGGACCAGCGGCGTGTCTGGCGAGGCCAGTTGCGCGCCGACGGCACCGCCCACACCGTAACCGAGGCTTCCACCATAGGCACGGACCAAACGCCAGTCATCTTTCTCAAAACCGAAAGGCATCAGATGATCGCCTGCTCTGAAATTCTCTGAGACGACCGTTGTGTTTGGAGCGAGGAGATCAGCCATGCGCTGGCCCAGGAAACTAGGATGGATAGGATTATCGTTGGCGTGAGCCAGAGCGCCTTCAGTTTGCTGGACGATTCGCTCTTCACTGGCTTTTTTTAGCTCGCTTCGACGTTGAGACAAATGATGTAGATTCGAATCAGCTGGATTCCACAATGCGTTCAGTGCAGTGAGCGAGTGCTTGACGTTCGACCAGATACTCACGTCGAGGGCAAATGTGCCACCCAATATCGCAGGGTCATGGCCGATACCAATCTTGAATGCGTTGGGGAAGCGATAATCCGCTGGCGTACCATTAGTATTTGGGCGATATCCCACGCAACAGACGACGTCATAGCTTGTGTCGTCCAGGGTTTCCACCATGCCGACAAAGCTGGCGTGTGATCTGGGAAAGGAACCGAAGTCGAAGAAACTGATTGCGACAGGAACCGCGTAATTATCTGCAAGATCAAGTATTTCCTGTTGTGCGCTCGCCTTCTGAATTTCTGGGCCGACTACTATCAAAGGATTCTCGGCATTAAGTAGCGCGTCGTGAATTTGGTTGAGGGTGGCTTCGTCCGGATGGTGTGCCATCTCTAGAGCCTCTGCCGGGATGATAGTCCCTTCCACGTCCTTGGTGTCGAGCGCAGAACCGGAATAGGCAAGATACACAGGTCCGGAAGGCATTGTCATTGCCTCCTTGAAAGCTCTGCGGGTCGCGGCTGGTACGCCACGAGGGTCGCGTATCTCCCAACGCTTTTTGGTAACGTCCTGCACCACACTCATCGAAGAGTAGCCGGCACTAACACCCAGAGTGTTGTGATCACCAAAATCGCCGGCGTCGCGCATACCGGAAGTAACGACCATTGGGGTCCCATCGAAGTACGCATTGAACAGCTGGCCTGATCCTTGTCGCGTTCCGGCTGCGAGGTGCACATTTACGAATGCAGGCTTGCGAGATGCTTTCGCGTAACCATCCGCTGCGGATAAAACTAAAGACTCGTTTAACAATAGTACCGGTTGAACACCTGGGACCGTGAGGAAAGCATCAAAGAAGCCGGCTTCCGCGCTACCTGTATTCGTAAACGCGTAATCTACATCCTGGGCAACCAGTTGATGCATCAGTAATTCGCCGCCGGTACCTACAACTTGTTTAGCTTTACGCATGGTTATCTCGCTATGGTTTTCTAATTTCTGTGAGACCTTAAAACACTACCAGACTCTGTCCAGTTCGTTAACTTCAAGAATATCGATATCCTGATCGTCGTCGGAATGCATCGTTAGTGGGTGTTCGTAGGCGCCCGGCAGGAAGTTGAAGGAAGCAGAAGCTAAACCTCGATCAATAAATATTTCGATTGAAGCTTTGTCTACTAGTATCCTGATCTCAGGGGATGCGCTGTTACCCAGAGGAATCGAACGATCTTTAAACCTAAGCTCGTTCTCTTTCCAATGCAACACCATGGGTTGTCCCCGCACTGTGATATAAACGAAACCTTCACCTCGTCGACTTGCTGAAAAAGTGACGTCCAGTAGTTTGGCTTGCGTGTCTACCACCAGAGGCACAGCTTTTGTCGCGGTTCTAGCGCCAGGGTTGGTCCTGTTTTTTTGCAGTGTTTCCAGTTCGCTGATGGGCCACCGGTTCAGGGTAACGTCTTTGCCGGAACCGACAAGGCTAAGTTCAACCGGGATGGACATTTGGTGATTGAAGGGCATTTCCGGGAAGAGCCCACCCTGCATCCAGGATATCTGGATACGGCGACCATCAGGCGCGTCGCTCCAGGTTTGTGCTGCATATCCGTTAGTGCCGTGTTCGCTGGTCAGGAGCTCCGTTTCCGGAACAAATTGTTCACCATTGAAACTCCCCACCAGATATTTGCCTTTGGCTCCCCAGAAGATCCAACGCTCGTTGCCTGACTCGTCCATTAGTGGAAAGAAGTCAGGACACTCTGATACACCGGGGAGCGTTATGTCCTGAAATCTTTCCCAGGACTTTGTATCAGTCGAACGTAACAGGCAGAAGTCATTATCGATTAGAAAAAGCGCCATGATCCATTGCTCACTCTCTTCATGCCATATGACTTTTGGATCTCGATTGCCCTTTGCAAAGCTATCGACGATAGGATTACTGTCATATTTCTGGACGGTCATTCCGCCATCGGTGCTATAGGCCAGGCACTGAGTATGCTCGCGCTTGGGAATGGCATAGGCACCTGCTGCGGTATAAAATAATAGAATTACCTCTTCCCCAAAGCCCGCTGTCCCTTGGTGATCTATGACGGCTGATCCCGAGAACATGGTTCCGTGTTCATCCGGGTAGAGTGCATGTTCCAGTTGCTTCCAATGCAGAAGATCATCACTGATTGCATGTCCCCAGGTCATATTACCCCAGATAGTAGACTCGGGGTTGTGTTGAAAATACATATGCCATACGCCGTCGCAGTAGACGAGGCCATTCGGGTCATTAATCCAGTTTTCTTTTGCAGTGAAATGAAATTGGGGTCGGTGCAGTTCATTGTAGTCGGTCATGGCTCAATATCTTTAAACAGGAATAGAAGTCCCGGCGCCGTTATGGGTGACGGGGTTTTGTGGAACATTCGGGAAGATTTCACGAAACAGACTTAACATGTGCATGGTGGATCGCCGGTCAGTAGACTTGTGTAGTTTCCCAGGGCCACCTAGAGTAGGAGGTAGAGCGAACCCGTGCGGTGTTTTTGCATGGTCGTTAAAGCACCAGTCAACACCTGCGTTATCCATCTCGTCAAAAAATCGTCTTCGGCTTTCGCTTGGAACAAGATGATCTTCAGCGCCATTCTCTATGAAGATGGTGGTATTTGCATTGTAGTTGTTCTCGCAGTCCTTAATGGGTAGCCGTTCTACTCCCATTCGCGCAGGACTGGGGTCTTCACCAGTTTGCAGTAGTCCGTGAAATGATACGACGCCGCCAAGGTTCAGGCCTCCTCGGACGGCTTCGATTACAGCGACGCCGCCAAAGCAGTAGCCAATAGCAGCGCCAGGTATAGACGAGTCAACAGAGGGGTGGGCGAGCCCCTGATCCAGCCACTCCTGAAGTAGTGCCCTGAATTTTTCGTAGTCGTGGTCGAGATCCACCATGGCCTCGAAGGTGGCAGTCATGAATGATTTAACTTTGCTCTCATCGGTAGGAAAAAGCCTCTGGGCTGGCGGTAGTGTGTTGCCGTATAGGTCAATCGCAAGACCGACGTAGCCGACACGCGCTAAATACTCCGCCACATCAACGTCGAAAAACTTTAATCCCTGAAAGTTGTGAATCACCAAGACTAACGGTCTGGGACCAACTGATTCCGGTGGTGCAACTAGGTGACCTAGGTAGTCGTTGTCGCGAAAGTTAAAGCTAATGTCTGCTCGCTGCAGATCGGGTGCTGGTGGCCATTCGGAGATAGGCATCGGCGTTTGTCCTTTCTGTGCAAAACGACCAACTATAAAGTAAATGGTGCCAGAGTAGAATGTTGCTCACTTTTGTTTCTGTCAATGGACGGGCAGCGCGTGTCCCGACCGTAAAGACAAGCTTTAAGGATTTGCCATTCGGAGCCATCTTCGTGAACACTGATGTACAGTAAATGGCAGGTTAGAGTATATTTACTGATATAGGGGGGATTTAAGCATCCAAATAGCAGACAGCATTACCAAGCTTGGTCCCGAGTTTTCTGGTGCGGTACTCGTGGCCGGTTCTCATGGGGGGCGTTACTGTGGCTATCTGGCAGCCCTCGCTGGTCTGCGTGGAGTCATACTGAACGATGCAGGGGTGGGCCTCGATAACGCCGGCCTGGGTTCGCTCGAATACCTACAACCACTGGGTGTCGCAGCAGCAACAGTGAGCAATAGTTCGGCGCGTATCGGTGATGGCGCAGATATGGTCGAGCGAGGTCGCATTAGTCATTGCAATGAAGTGGCCCGTGAACTTGGTTGCGAGGTTGGTCAGACATGCGGTGAAGCTGCGCAATGTATGAGCAGCGGACAAACTTATGCAGGTGATGTGCCTGCTTACGAAGAATCTCGAGCAATACTTAAAGAGGCACCGGTCCGGGTGATCGCCTGCGATTCGGCGGCTCTCGTTAAGAACAATGATGCTGGTGCTATTATCATTACTGGTTCACACGGTGGTGTTTTGGCGGGTAGACCGAGATATGGAATTGCGGCGCAGGCGCGAGGTGCTGTGTTCAACGATGCCGGTGTTGGGATTGATCAGGCGGGAATAAAACGACTCGAAATATTAGAACGGGCGGGCGTTCCGGCAGTCACAGTCGACGCTGCTACCGCACGCATTGGCGATGCACGCTCAGCTTGGGAAAGTGGTGTTGTGTCGCACCGAAATGCGTTGGCAGAGGATCGGGGTGTTGTGATTGGTGCGTCTGTGCCCGAATTTGTGGAAATGTTTAGTTCGTAATGAGACTAGAAGCACGATATTAAGTTTTAGGATAATAACCAGATAATAGGAGGTTTGATGTCGACAGTATCCATGAACGGAGGCAGGGCTCTTGCTGAAATGCTCAAGCTCCATGATCCTGCTCCAATGTTCGGTATGGCCGGCTTTCAGCTGCTACCTTTCTATGAGGCTGTGCGGGAACTGGGGCTTACCCATTCTTTGATCAACGATGAGCGGTGCGGAATTTTCGCCGCCGATGCCTGGGCCAGGGTAACGGGCAGACCTGGCATCTGCGATGCGACTTTGGGACCAGGAGCCACGAACCTGTTGACGGGTTTGGTTGAGTCACTAAACGCGGGCGTACCCATCGTTGTTATCGTTGGTAACAGCAATCGCGATCACTCTTGGAAAAATATGACCCAGGAGACCAGGCAGTCAGCAATGCTTGAACCCGCGGTCAAGTCGTTGATTAGAATCGAACAGGGCCTGCGTATCCCTGAGCTCGTCCGCCGAGCTTACAGCGTCGCCACTTCCGGTCGTCCTGGCCCGGTTATTTTGGATGTGCCTGAGGACATTGCCCATGACGATTTTGAATTCCCTGCGGATGATTTCTATGCGGATTCAAACACTATATCAATACCAGGAATGCGCTCCCGGCCCAGTCGTGATGCGCTAGCTCAAGCTGCTGGGAAACTAGGGAGCGCCAACCGCCCGGTGATTCTAGCGGGAGGTGGCGTACATCTCTCCAGGGCTTACGATGAACTGCTTAACCTGGCCGAGATAATTCAGTGCCCGGTCGCCCAGACTCTTAGTGGCAAAGGGGCGATTCCCTGTACGCACCCACTTAGTGTGGGGTTGTTCGGGCGCTGGTCGAGAATTGCGAACGAACTGATCGAATCCTCTGACTGCGTCCTGTCTGTTGGTTGCAAGATGGGTGAGATCGCCACGAAACGCTATGCGCTGCCACCTCGAGAGGTTCCGTTTATCCATCTTGATATTGTTGCTGAGGAAATTGGCCGTACCACGCCCGCTGATATAGCGCTATGGGGTGATGCTGCTGAGGGGTTGCGAGATCTGCATGAACTGTTAGTCGCCGATACAGAAACTATTCAGGCTCGGCGCGAAAACTATCTAGCCGAAATCTCCAAGCGCATGACCGCGTGGCGTGCCGAGGCTGAACCTAGATATACTTCTGACGAACGGCCAATAGATATGGCGCGGATGATTCGTGAACTGCAGGGCGTTATGCCGGAGGACGGCATACTAGTTGTTGATGGTGGGTTCGCAGCGCACTGGACAGGACTGCTTTATGACTCTCAGCGATCCGGCCGCAGTTATATCGCCAACCGGGGTTTTGCGTCCATTGGTTACGGCCTGCCTGGCGTGATTGGGGCACAGCTGGGTGCGCCAAATTCGCCCGTGGTTGGGCTGACCGGTGACGCGGGTTTTAATATGATGATCGGTGAGCTCGAAACCGCCCGCCGGCTGGGTCTCGGATTTACGCTGGCCATTGTGAACAATGCAGCCTCGGGGTATGTAAAGGCATTGCAACATAACATGTACGGTCAAGGCAGTTACCAGTCAAGTGATCTGGACGAAACCAATTACGCGAACGTCGCCCGTGAGATGGGTTGTCATGGCATCCGAGTGGAAGACCCAGCTGAACTAGCTGCGGCGTTTTCCGATGGTATCGCAGAGCGAGACATACCGACGATTATCGATGTTGTGGTAACTCGCGATCCGTCGAAAATGTTACCCGGTGTTGATAGTCGAACGATGGTGGTAATGAAGGGCGACAGGCCTGCCTAGAAGACCTGCACAAAACTAAAGAAGGGGGAAACAGATGGCTCTTAGCGCTGAGAAACAACTAGAGATGTTGCGCACTATGCAAACCATACGCCGCTTTGAGGAGCGAGCTTCTGAGGACTATATAGGAGGTGCCATCTACGGTGTGGTGCACTGTTATATCGGTGAGGAAGCGGTCGCGACAGGAATATGTAGCGCGCTCAATATCGATGATCGCATTATTAGCACACACCGTGGTCATGGACATTGCATCGCCAAGGGTGCTGATCTCAATCGCATGATGGCAGAACTATACGGTCGGGCGACGGGATACTGCAAGGGCAAGGGCGGCTCGATGCACATTGCAGATTTTAGCATCGGCATGCTGGGTGCTAATGGCATAGTGGCAGGAGGTATTCCCATTGTGACTGGTGCTGGTCTGGCTGCCCAACTCGAGGGGAAAGGTTAGGTAGCGGTGTCGTTCTTTGTCGATGGTGCTTCAAATGCCGGGCCATTCCATGAGTCGATCAATATTGCTTCGGCGTGGAAGTTGCCGATGATCTACGTGTGTGAAAACAATCTGTGGTCTGCCGATACGGAGGCTAAGGGTACCTTAGCGTTGGAAGACATAGCCGCTCGTGCTGCGGGTTATGGCATTCCGGGCGTGATCGTGGATGGTAACGATGTGCTGGCCGTTCACGAGGTTGCTGAGGCAGCGGTTGCAAGAGCGCGGGCTGGCGAGGGTCCCAGCCTGATTGAATGCAAAACCTACCGCCAGCGCACCCATACGGAGAGAAAGGAAGCCATAGATAGACGGCCGGCGGATCAGGTTGAAGCGTGGATGGAAAGAGATCCGATCAAATTGTTCGCTGCTGATCTGATTGAGCGGGAGGTTATGATCGAGGAAGACTGGGCGAAAATGGAAGGGGAAATCGCCCAGGAAGTCCTGGACGCGGTGAAGTTTGCCGAAGAGAGTCCATTTCCGGACCCGGAAGAGGCACTCGTAGACGTTTTTGCAGATTAGGGGAATCACAATGAGAACAGTTACCTATTCTCAGGCCGGTTTGGAAGCGGTCATGGAGGAAATGAAGAAAGATGATAAGACAATTCATCTTTCCACAAATGCACCGGATGCACTCACTGATGCATTCGGCACGTCACGGGTGAGAGCGACACCTATTGCGGAAGGTGGATTCACCGGCATTGGGCTGGGTGCGGCAGGCTCGGGATTCAGGCCCATCGTCAACTGGAGCATGGTGACGTTTTCCTTCGTCGCCATGGATCAGATTGTCAATCAGGTATCGAAAATCCATTATATGTTTGGTGGACAGGCGAAGTTTCCCATCACTTTTCGCACCTCGTGTGGTGGCGGCGGGCGGATGGCTGCCCAGCACTCTCAGAATCCATATTCCATGTTTATGAACCTGGCAGGTTTGAAGATGATCCTGCCATCGACACCTTACGATCTGAAGGGCCTACTCAAATCGGCCATCCGCGAGGACAACCAGGTTATCTCATTTGAGGCAGGCAACATGTATGCGTTTGAAGGTGAAATACCTGAGGAAGAATACACGCTGCCATTGGGTGAGGCCCACATCGTGCGCGAGGGCACTGATGTTACGGTGGTCACCCTGGGTCGGATGTTGCATGACACCCTTCCTGCTGCGGAAATCCTCGACAAGGAAGGTGTATCGGTAGAGATAATCGATCCTCGTACCCTGGTACCCATGGACGTTGAAACCCTCAGGGCTTCGGTACAGAAGACCGGTCGGTTAGTGATCGTTGATGCAGCCGGTGCAACCGCTGGTGCCACGGCTGAGATTGCCACGGCAGCAACCGAGCATGCGGAGACCTTTGCGGCAATGAAGGCACCGGTCAAGCGTATATGCGCGCTCAATGTTCCGATTCCCTATAGCCCAACGCTTGAGGATCATGTGTTCCCGGATTCCGACAAGATACTAGCAGGTATCAGGGAAGCCATGGCGTAGTCGCTAAATCATCCGGTAGGAAGGTAGCCGCATTGCTTCAGGAGGGGTTCGAGCGATCTGACATGTCGTGATAACGCGGAGACCGAATGGTCCAGCAGGAGGTCCCGCTGTTCCCGCCAGGCAGTGTATGCAGATGGCTCGCCGATGCTGAGTTTACCTTCCAAAGATCGGAGTAATGGAAACAAAGAGTAATGGTCCCGATTCAGACGCGCCACCTGCGGCTGGATAGATCCGATCAGGAACTGTCGAACTAATGCGTGGAATCTGTCTGCGACCTTCGTTTTCATCTCCTTGAAACACAGAGGTTGTTTTGCCAGTCGTGAATTCAGGACGGCGGTGCCCACAGCAAGTTCATCACTGAATATCATCCATTGGCTTAGATGCTCCCCGGCATTGCCCCACCTGATGATTGATAACTGAGCTTCCAGTCGCGCTGAGTCTACCCGGTAGTCTCCTGCTAACCACGCGTCGATATAATTGTTAAGGCGTGAAAGGGTCAGCTCAAGTTGGGGATCCAGTGCGGGAAGCTCAGATAATTTTCGGTACTTCCATAGTTCACGGAACTCTTTGCTTCCCAGCGTCGCTTGCCAGATTAGCGATGGAAGTAGTTCACGTTTTTTCTCTGTTACTTCCTGCAGGTAAGCGCTGAGTTCCTGATCATTGAGTTGTGCCTGGCAGGCGTCCGATAATCGCAGGAAATTAAGCTCGTATACCAGACGCTGAGATGGCAGGGCGAGCTTACCCAGACTGGAGTTGCGTTTCGCAATCAGGTTCTGCAGTTCGCAATCCCCAAGCTGTAGGTACTCGATAGGATTGACACTACCAGTTTCTAACGTCATTACCAGGTCGCGAACGCGGGGCAATCTGGGCAACGATGACGAAATTGCTGGTTGCGCCACGGATTCATCGAGCACCCGCATTAAACGTTCGTTGTAGTCGCGAACCTGTATCTGCAAACTATTCTCAATAGGTGCGCAGGCAGTAACGGTAATCAATGCTATAGTCGGCCACGAAAACTTTAACTGGATTATCGTCATGCTTGTCAAAATAGCACCTGTCGAATCAGTTACCAAAAGTAAATTCCCGGTTTGCCTTAATAGGATTTGATTCCGTTGTCCCGTTCAAAGTAACCTCTCGGTACTTTTCATTAGTAGTTACGAGGGGTTCACTATGGTAGATCGAGTTCAGGAGAGTGCGGATAGAATTGTCGCTGCGATGGCAGCAGGCGAATTGAGACCGATATTGTCTGCCGAGTCGCCGCTTGATCTTGATAGTGCCTATGAGATTCAGGCGAAAGTGGTTGCCCAGTCCGGGATGACCATAGCTGGATTCAAAGCCGCGCTCAGCAACGAGGCAGGCCAGAAGGCATTGGGCGTGAGTGAACCTGTGTTTGGTGTGCTTCCCAAAGCCGGCGAGGGTGTATCCGGTGGTTCGTTTAATCTTGGCGATTTACATGGCCCGGTCATCGAAACTGAAATCGGCTACCGTGTTGGCGCTGCAATAAGTGCGTCGGTAACGCCAGAGACCGTTTGGGATTACCTCGATAAGGCGATTCCTGTGTTTGAAATTGCGGACCCCGCTTTTGCCCCGGATGGTTCACGTACAGGCGCTGATCTGGTCGCGGTAAATTCTGCGGCCGCGGCCTTTGTTCCGGGTGATGTAGCTGCATCGACAGATGACCTAGATGCGGTCCGCGTAGTGATGTCACGAGATGACGAAAAGTTATCAGAGGGTGTGGGTACCGATGCCATGGGTGGTCAGATCCAGGCGGTATGCTGGCTGATCAATAAAGCGGTTGCTCATGGTTATACCCTTGAACCCGGCCAGTTGCTGATGACTGGCGCACTGGGTGGCCCCCAGCCTGGGCAACCGGGCCACTACGTTGGGGATTACGGGGCCTTCGGTCGAATCGAATTTGACCTCATCTAGGGCTTGGGCTTTAGCTCACCCAGTCCATATTGTCCTCGAGCCACCCATTCGTGATTCCCCTCGGTACCGCCGTAGCCCAAATAGGTTTTGAAACCCAGTAGTGCCAGCAATTCGTTGGAGGCTTCTTCCAGCACCTCGGGCGCGGTGCCGAGTTGAAAGTTTTCCTGTTGCCGAAATTGCGGCGCACAAAAGCCGGTGTTGATACCAACTCGAGGCTGGTCCGTAACGTTTAGCCCGGTTGAATGCCAGGTGCGTCCGTCAAAGATCGCGACGCTACCGGCAGGACCGACAGCAGATGTCCAGTTGGCATCCGTGTCGAGCCTTGGGTCTGGTTCCCGGCCTGAGAGGTGGCTACCAGGTACTAGAATGGTTGCGCCGTTTTCTTCAGTAAAGTCGTCCAGCATCCACATGGAATTACAGACAACGGCGGGTGAAATTGTTAGGGGGTTATCTTCGCCGAGTACATGATGACCCTTGTGTTCTTTACGATTGATGGCGCCGGCTCTGATCAGAGGTTCTTTTTTATCGTTAGAAGGTGGCGGCATCCAGAATTGATCCCGATGGAATTCCAATGATCCACCGGGGTAAGCGATATGCGCATTTATCGAAGATAGAAGATATTCTGGCCCCAGAACATGATCGACTACGGCTCGATAATTTGGTTGAAACAAGAGGTCGCGAAATACCTGGCCCTTGTTCACCAGGAACTTAACCAGCTGTTTGCCAATAGGGTTAACCCAGGTTTTATCCAGTTGTTCTTCTGCCTCAACCTGTTCAAACAGACGAGTACGCAATGCGTCTACTTCATTGATAGATAGGACATTTGTTAGTACGCAATAACCGAATTTGTCCATATTGGACTTTGCAACCTGAAGGTCTCTTGTCGGTTCTGGGTTAGGGGCAGTCATCGAATATATCTAAATTATAGTGCTATGAGTGTAGACGCAGTTTTGCGATTGTCCATCATAGTTCGCAAGGGATCTATACTCCTGGCATGTCTTATCCTTACGCACCTGAACCCAAAGGCGTATTCGAAGCTTTTGTCATCGTTGCCCAGATACTGCCAAGGGTTTACAAATTCCTGTGGCAGACGTCGCTGTGTCTGGCCAATTCGGCAGCATTGTCTCAGGCGCGTGAAACCGGACTGACCGCAAAGGTGTCACAGTTGAAAATTGGCATGAAATTGAAGGCAGTAAAGGCATTACTGGTAGAGCCGCAGTGGGAGTCAATAGTGGTTGACGAAGGTCGATTTGCGATTCGCGAACGCTGTGCTGCGATGGAGAAACAGACCCTGTGTGCCAGTGATAGTCACCTTTAGATGGGGATTAAAAATCACTGACTGGGATGACGGCCGGTTGTGGTGGTATTGATCTTAGCTTTGTAGAAACACCTGAGAGACTTGCCTGTTGCCAAAAAGACAGTGAAATGTGTTGTAGGCTCTAACGTGCCTGATTCCAGTTTTCTACCTCTGTCGTATT
This sequence comes from Gammaproteobacteria bacterium, assembly GCA_002712135.1. Taxonomy (GTDB): domain Bacteria; phylum Pseudomonadota; class Gammaproteobacteria; order Pseudomonadales; family Azotimanducaceae; genus UBA7455. The sequence goes on along the minus strand of PASO01000030.1, from coordinate 1,722 downwards.
CATGTCCTCCACCCGAGGTGCAATGTCGATGAGTTCCTGTCGAATGGATGCCAGTTGCGGATCATCTACTCGATTGTGCAGCTCGTTAGGATCTTCCTGCATGTCGTATAAATCTGCAGGTTCGCGGGTAAGCGCGTTCACGGAGAGCTTGTATCGCTCTGTACGCACCATGACGAATCCGGCCGGAGGTATACCTATTTCGCTTAGGAGGACATCTCGGTGATGATTTGCTCCCTCTGCGGAATCCCCGCTTTCAAGCAGGGGTAGAAGAGATTGACCAGCAGTCTTTTCCAGCGGTTCCGCTCCGGTGATACTCATCAGTGTGGACACGATATCGAGATGCCCCACCATGGCGTTGCTCTTCCATCCCCCTGATGCGCTTGGTGGTCTGAAGATACAGGGCACGTTGATGGCGCCATCGTAGAATACTTTTTTTGCAATCAATCCGTGATCGCCCAGCATCTCGCCATGGTCTGAGGAGAACACAATCCAGGTGTCGTCCAATACGCCTTTTTGCTCGAGTGCCACGATCACGCGACCAACACAATCATCGATCAGGGTAACCTTGCTGTAATAGTAGGACTTCATCACTCTATTCTGCGATTCGCTCATTTGATTGAGCTTCGCTGGAGCATTGCTCAATAGGGAATGCACGTGGGGGGAGACAGGGCCGGTGGGTTTCTCCGTGAGTGATAGCGGTATATCTTCGGCGTTATACATCCGCCGGTACTCGGCAGGTGAATCCCATGGATCATGAGGGCCGCCGAAGTTGACCTGAAGGTAGAAGGGGTCGGTGCTGTCATGATCCTCGATCCATTCCTCTGCGAGGCCAGAGATAAACATATCCAGATGATCTTCTGTTGGTAGATTGGTAGGAGGTAGTTCCCAGGGCAGGGCCACATGGCGTCTTTGCCCGGTCAGATAAGTTGTCAGATACGCGCGGTGCAGGTCTAGCAGACCTTTTTCAGCCAGATGATCGGTATACCTCGAGTCGGTATTTATTGATTCCGATGGGCCTGTTGCTTCTCTTGCGTCAACGTAGCCCCAGTCATGCATTTCTTCCAAATGCTCGCTTGCGTGTCCCTTTCCGTGTCTCCATAGATGGGTTTTGCCAACAATACCTGTTTTGTAACCCGAGTTTCTGATGTTGCGAACGTGGCTTTGTCCATGGCGAAGTTCTGGATTGGCGAATCCCCAAACGCCGTGCTCGTGCACTTGTTTGCCTGAAACGAGGCTGGCTCTTGCTGGCATACACACGGGTGCAGTAGTGCAGCACAAGGGAAACACGATCCCCTCGTTTGCTAAACGATCAAGATGAGGGGTGATGGCGACCGGGTCATCAGCGTGCCCCATCGTGTCAGGGCGCTGTTGGTCCGTAAATATGAAAACGATGTTGGGCTTCTTGCTCATAGGCTATTTGATACAATCGCAATTTGGTTGGTCAGATGAATCGTGAGTATGCCGAATGGCAGGTGCAGCGTCACGTGTTGTTGAATTAGCAGGAGGAAAGTATGGGACCGCTAGATGGTGTAAAAGTAATTGAGATTCAGGGGATTGGTCCAGGACCTCACTGTGGCATGATGCTCGCGGATATGGGCGCAGACATTATTAGGGTTGACCGCGCTAGCGCAGCGGGCAACCCTGCCCAGGTATCGGATGTTCTTGCTCGCGGCCGTCGCAGTATCGCAGTCGATCTGAAAAACCCTGACGGTGTGGAAACGG
>PASO01000029.1 GCA_002712135.1 Gammaproteobacteria bacterium | reverse complement strand
AAACTCAATAACATTTCCATCGGGATCGCGAACAAAAAAGAAAACGGCGCCATCCGGTAATTCCACGATTTCGGTAATCGGGATGCCAGCCCCATCGAGTTGTTCCTTCACTGCCGCGCCATCGGTGACCTCTAGTGCCATATGGGTATAGCCCGCATGCGTCGCGGGCACATCCACCAACAGGTGGTCCTCAGCCACATCCGCGGACGCCTATTGCACGATTAAGTCGACGTCTGAAGAACCACTTTATCCGAGGAATTAATGCACTCATGAGAACCGCGCAGATACAACCTGTTGCCTATAAAATGATTAGCCAGCGTGGTAACTCAAGGGTGGCATTAAACATGCCGCTGACTTTTACCTCTGTTGAAACACATGAGTCTGGTCAACACCAAGGTCAGTGAACGACTCTACACGGCCATTTGGCCAGCGTATTTCGATTTCATCTATCAAGTCTGCCTGACCAACCCCAATAGTAACCGGCAGCTCAACCTGAGAAAGATAACTTCTGGTGGGCATTACGGTACGCGTTTGTGTGATACCTGCTACGCTAATGCTGATCACAGTGCCAATAGCCTCCGCATTTGGTGGTTTGCCCACCAGCACAAGACGGACCCAGTGATGTCCGTAATCTTGATCATTGCGAAGCAATACCACTCGACCACCCACCTGCGTAATGGCTAAATCCTGATCNCCGTCACCATCGATATCAGCGAAGCTCGCACCACGGCCTACAAACTCGGATTCATCCAATGTGCTATTAACAAGGTGATAGGGGCGAGAACAATCTTCTCCACAATTCCAGAATATCTGTATGGGCTGCGCATACTGCTGGCTACTTTGGACCCGGTTTATTTCAGGCTCTACATGTCCATTGGCAGCAACAAGATCAAGCCTACCGTCAAGATCAAGGTCCACGAACATCGTCCCAAACGTTAGCGCCCTTCGACTTTTCGCTCCGATACCCGCCACGACTGCATCATCACTGAATAATGATTCCGTCCCACGCATCACATAAAAAGAGGACATCTCGTTAGCAAAATTTCCAATAGCGATTCCGAGCCGTTCATCGTTAGCGTAGTAAGCAGCATCTATGCCCATCGCGCCGGTTGCTNNGCCGCCATTGTCAAAAGCAAGCCCATAGGAAACGCCGGATTCCTGAAATCGACCATTCCGTTGATTTACAAACAGAAAATTCCGTACTGTATCGTTCGCCACAACGATGTCTAACCAACCATCTCCATTTATATCCATCGGGTGTACTGCGAGNCCTTTGCCCACGGGCGTTCCCGACGAACCAATGACTTGAATGCCCGCATCTGTGGAAACTTCGATGAAGCCCCCAGCATCATTTCTATATAACAGCGAATGGGTCCCCGCAAAATCAGTGGGTGGTCCATAGGCAGGACCAAGCCCGGTCAATCGGTAGTCTACTGATTCATTTATCTCTTTGGACCAAACAACGTAGTTACTAACGAACAGATCAAGATCACCATCGCGGTCGTAGTCGAGAAAGGCCGCACTGGAACTCCAGCTATTTTCTGGACCGCTCACCCCTTGGGACCGAGTCACGTCCTCGAAGCGCTGGCCCTTAATGTTCTTAAGTAGGCGGTTCTCTCCGACGGCCGTAACAAACACATCGCTCCAACCGTCGCCATCATAGTCACCTACCGCCACTCCCATACCATACACATCAATATCCATACCGGTTGCTTCCGAAACGTCTGCAAAAGTCCCATCACCTAAGCCTCGATACAGCTTTGATACAGGTTTAGTCTCTGGTTGCTGCTGCCATGGCCAGTTCGACGAGTTCACTAACAATAGGTCCTGATGCGAATCATTGTTGTAGTCAAAAAAGGCGATACCACCACCCATGGTTTCCGGCAGCATCCGTGCACCATAGGCGCCATTTTCGTGGACAAAATCAATACCCGATACCGATGTAACATCGGTAAACGGAAGAGCAGGTATGGACGGTTCGACAATATCAACCGGACCACGAACATCAGATTCAACAACGGTTTCAGTCGACTCTTCCTCTTGAAGCAAAGCAAACAAGCCAAAACCTACGACAGCGACCACCAGCGTTACTGTCATCGAGGTAAATAGCGCCCGCCGAATGAGCTTTTCGTCTTCCGTCATAGTCCCAACCTACCAAGATCGTATACAACGATACTATCAGCAGCGTGATCTGCGGCGGGATCATTCTTTCGTGCTATTGCGACAGCCCGGTCGTGCGCATTGTCATCTACACGATAGATTTCATGTAGTTCACGATGTCTGGTTGCGAGATCTCTTTCCCCTAGTCGAGCGTATACCTGCGTTAATCCATAGTGAGCTGTGACATTCTCCGGATCTAGTTCCGCCGCCGCCCTATAGTGCTCTTCAGACATCTTCAACCAGCGTCGCTCATCTTTGGAAATCTTGGACTTTTCAAAATAAGCCTGCGCAAGTTTGTTTCGCAGCCGATAGTTCAATGAAAAGTCGAAACCGCGTTCCCGGGCCTCGTTGAACTGAGTCGTAAAAAGACTCAAAAATCCATCGATCGCCGCATCAAACTCACCATTCTGCATATCCACCAATGCAGAGAACCATGCAACGGACCATGGGTAGGCCCCTTTCCTAGCAGCTTCCTGGAGTGCGCTGACGGCCTCATCCAGTCGACCCTCATCAATGAAAACACGCGCCAGATTGAGTGGACCTTCAGGACGATCAAACGCTGCTACCTGCCGGAATGCTTCCTCCGCCTGTCGGTAGGCTCCCTTTCGAAACATCCCGATACCATAGTCATTCCACCGCTCCCAGCTTTCTGTAACGACGGGTGCGCCATCCGCAGAGAAGGTGACCGAGTCTTCCGCAATGGTGACTATGGGTAGATCATTCCCTTTAAACTCGTCGCCCTGGAATAAACGCATATAGTTAGTGTCGAACTTTCGATAGCGAAGTCGAGCCGTCACCTCGACATCTCCTTTGGCAAGCTCGGGCATGTCCAGACGATAGTGAATTGTGTCTGCAGCACCCGGTGGAATCTGGTTGTCGTACAGTTTAGTAAAGATGTCCTCCGCATTTCGTCGGTCAATGCGATTCCCTTCTCTATCCAACACATATGCGTTTACGAAATGTGACCAAGGGTCCAGGCTACCGTCCGCCGAATCCAGTAGTCCACTCATCCCTATCAGTCGTCCGTTCTGCTTGGCAATTATTTCCAACCAGACCTGGTTGGAGTCAGCAGTGCCCTCTGTAAACAGGTGTCCCACACGCAATGATCTGATGACCACATCCACCAGATAGGTAGCACCTGACCTCAAGGCGGGCACATCGGGTCTGATCGGTGCGACAAGGGGTGCATCAATATCGCTCCCCTCACGCAATCCAAAGATATCTACTCGTAACGCTCCTTCGAGCATATCCCGATGTGCACGATTAACACTCTCCGGTAAACCTAACAAATGCGGCAAAGCCGTATTGGCGGCAGGGAAGTGATGCCCATGAACAGTCAGACGACCACTATCATCATTCGGCGCTGCAGCAAAGTCAGCCGAAGCGGCAAGTGGCATATGACATTCAGCGCACCGGGTGATCGCCTTGGGTGGATAATAGAAACTCTCTACACCCCTACCCGAAACGCCGCTTAATAAGAAAGAGTCGTAATGGTTCTGTCCACGCAACCACTTGTACTCGTTCAATGCCTCAGGCAGATGAACCTTGTGGCAGGTACCACAGAACTCCGTACTCTTATGCAACGGCTTTAAGAAAGTACGTTTATGAAAATCCGGCTTCCCCTTGATAAGAAGTCCATTAAGGAAGGACAACAATCTATTTTCTGAGAATGCAAAGGGATAGTGCTCTGGCGCTGCAATGACGTAATCTGCATTACCCCGCGGGCTACCCAACTGTTCAATAGCGTGGCAGGAAACACAGGTGATACCCGCATGAGCGGTCGGATGATTCTCATCGTCGAAATCTATTTCATCGAACGCGCCACTGAACAAAGGAACGGGGTCGTGACAACCGGCACAGAATCGTGCGGCACGCACATCCCCATCTCTCTCCAATGCGACCTGGCGCGTATTCCTAACAGAAAAGAGATAGGCTGGATTGTTGAAAGATGCAAAACGATGCGCACTCACCTGCCATTGAGCGTGCACATCCTCATGACAATCAGCACAATAGTCATTCCTCATCAACAGTTCAGCAGGGATCACTCTCCCGCTATCAGTTCGGGCAAGAGATGGGAGAAAGTTACCCTCCGGTGTCGTTTTCTCGCCCGACTCCGCAAACCAAAACGCACAGACGCTGATAACGACGCTAATGAGCGTAACTGCTCCACCTACACGCCATCGAATCTGCGGGCCAGCCAGTCGATGCATTACAAACAACCAGCATGCAATCAGGGGCGTCACCACGTGAAGCCAATAAATCACCGTTCTCGTTTCGGGATGCTGAATCTCAAATGCAGGCAACCCACGGGTAAGCAAGATACCTGAAACAAGTAACGCCAGAAGTACCACAAATAGAATTAAGCCAAGTCGAACGGCCAGTCGGTTAGGTCGATCCAGCGCGCGGCATAAGTGCAAGACCACGAATACGATAACCGGAATAGTAACAAGGAAGCCGAGCGCGAGATGAACGAGAAACGCGAATTGATATGCAGCACCCTGATAACCAATTCCTTTGATCCACTCAAGGAATGTGATACTTCCAAGGTAAACAGAATCAACAACGAGTACTGCAAACAGAACAAGCAGTACGACCAGCAACTTCCTCAGTGCCGGACTGACTACATCATTTTCAGTTTGAGACATTGAACTGGGTTACATACCTTCCTGAAAACGAACATTGTATCGTGCATGCAGCAGATCCCGGCGAGTTTTATCCGCATAATCAGGGTCCGGTAATGGTCCAACGGTTTCTCCGTCCCGGGTATAAAGGTCCATATCCTTCGCCCAACCACGAAAGTCCAGCACAAAGTGCCGATTCAGCTTCTCTTCAGGTTCAGGTAATGCTGGAAATTCAAGATGGATCTCTTCACCACCACCAATTATAGCCATTGCTCCATCAAGTTTTTCGACCAGAGGTGTTGCGTCTCCAAGCAAGGTATAGAATCCACGCTGAGACTTAGTATCCCAATAGGGTGATCTGTCCGTATAGTCGTAGTGGGGCACATTTTGCGCTGCATTGCTTCGTTTGGGGAAGCCGGTCCTTGCCACTCGAACCTGTGTAGGCTCAATTACGTGATGGATGATATTCTCTGCATTGGCCTCATAGACAATTCTCAGTCTGTCCCAATAGATTTCCAAATTTGATGACAACCGCAACGCAGTGGTGCCCTCGGGCAAACCTTCGAGTGGCAATGCCATCTTTCGTGGCATGCCGGCAGGATAACCAAACTCCCTGGTAAACAGCTGCCAGTTACCGCTTTCATCTCTAGTCTCAATAGACACCGACCGATAACGCAGACCTGCCTGCCACGCAGCAAATACCGTTTGCGAGTAGGGATATTCGACCCAACCGTCCGCCACCAGGGTTGCGCCAACTGTCTCTATTGGCTCATCAAACTCCATCGTCAGTGTCTGATCGTCAGCCAGAAGGCCAATGAACCGGGCATCAACATCACCTGGGTGTGGCGCTTTGCGATTTTCACTTAATACCAGGGATGTTACTTCCACTCCCTTAACATCTGTTACTCGAGAAGGGTCTACGCTCCGCCTGAATGTAATCGGTCGTCCTGTCACACCCTCACCCATTCGTTCATCAAGCACCATAGACCAGTCGTTTGGCATGTCATAAACATGAATTGTTGCCGCATCCAGATAGGCATTCTCTTCCATTGGTTCAGTGAGTTTTACATGGTATTTACCGCTACGTTCCCGCAGCACACCGGGTTCCAATAGATATCGCTCAAACGGACGAGGCTCCGCAACCTCTCCCGGAGCAGTAAAAAATCCCATACCTGCAACGCCCAAAACATCTGTCACAAATCGATACTCCTGACCGTCCCACACAAACACGACAGGACAGCTTGCCAATTGTCGCTGCGTTTCCGAGATGACATGCAACGACCCGGATGCAAGATCAAGTTCTGTTTGGGTAACCCCGTCAGACCAGGTAAGCGCAATATAGTCAGCACTTTTTTTCCCTGCCAACCCAACCGTCAAAGGCATGAGACTCTGCCCAGGACCCGAATGCGAATCCATTACGAGATCAACTGTCCATCGACCAGCGGTTCTCACTTTCGTTTGTGTCCCGATACCGGACGCATTCGACCTCATCTGATCCGCCTCACTGCGCCCACTGGGAACCACTGCCAGGAACTCGAACCTGCCTGGTCCCGGCGGCCAATAGGTAACACCACTGGAATCCAGCGTAAGAATCGACGGACCCTTTGCTGGTTCTACGTTGGTGATGATCGCACTCCTCAGTCCTGTAACCTTCTGAGAATGTACTACTTTGCCCACTCGAGGATCGATAATGTCGAACCCGCCCGGATAGCTACGCATCAACTCGGGTTGTCCATCACCATCGAAATCTGCGACAGCCAGCTCCGCTGTTTCACCAAATGGCGCTTCAGGATTCGATGTGACCGTGCGACGCATCCAGTCCCGACCATCGAAACGCCACGCCAAAACACTACCTCCCTGGTCAACACCATAAATCTCCTGGTGACCATCCGCATCAACATCTGCTGAGGTCGCTGCTCTTAACGCTGTTCCACTAAAGTCTTCCAATCCTTGATAATCCTGGTACTGCCAGGTGCGATCATTTCGCCACACATTATTTTTTTGCGCGCCAAGCACCACAATATCCAGATCACGATCAGCATCCAGATCAACCACGAGCAACTGATGGCCCGGCTCTCCAGTAAGGCCCATCTGTGGCGCGATATCGCGAAAAGTACCATCTCGATTATTACTCAGGAGCTGATTACCAGCTGGTCCAGTAACGGTGACATCTAGATCACCGTCGTGGTCTGCATCAAATAATGCACCGGCGACACATGCCTGCTCGGAAAGTGTGGTTGCTTGTCCAAACTCTCCATCCTGCTGATAGTAGATATAACTCCCTGCCTCTCCACACAGAACCAGATCAACCTCCCCGTCGTCGTTCACATCTCCCCACAGTGCAACACCCGTATTCTCCACACTCAGCGGACGAGATTTTGAACCCTGATGAATGATGTGCCTGCCTTCTCCACTCAATAGATACTCGTACTCTTCGTCCCCATTGATATCCACTACGGTAACTGAACTGACTGAGCCTTCGATGTCGATTGACTGGGGCTCTGCAAACAGAACACCCTGCGGTTTAAAGGCTATATGCTCGAGGTTTTCCACACTCACAGAAAGTGCTTCTGCTTTCAGACCCATGCGGGTATATGAAAATCCTGCCAGACGAGCTGCTGGATTGGGTGCAAACCGCTGATAATCCTCTAGCAGGCTTTCACTTTCATCAATGCGATCGATTCTTCGAAGAGCCTGAGATCCGGCCCAATATGCACTCCGCAAGTATGGTTCCAGCTCAACCGTCTTTAAAAACCACCTGGATGCTGTTTCATTGTCACCCAACTGCAAATACGACTGTCCCAGAAAATAGGCTGCGTAGGCATCATCAGGGTCCATCTCGATCACTCTCGAAAGAAACGGTGTAGCCTGTTCAGGTTTCCCTAGGTACAGATGAATCATCCCGGAAACATAAAGCGCGCGAGTATGGTCAGGTTCTTCTGCAAGCACATCGCTCACTATGTCCAGGGCACGGTTCTCATCCCCTTCTGTCTGCCGATTCAACGTCGCGATCGCGAGATTTACTCGACCTTCCAACCAACTCGGAGCATTCTGCACGACTTCTGAGAACGTATCATGTGCTTTCGAGTACTCGTACCGACCCATCTCCGCTACACCACGGTCATTCAGCGCAATCTGTTCTAACGTAGGCGAGGGGCCCGAGCAGGCAGTCAAAAAGCAAAGAATTGCCACACCGAGTTGCAGGTAAATCTTCAAAGGCGGTTATCTCATTTCTCGCATGTATAGACAATATTCCCTGACTGGAGTTCAGTCAATTTAAGGACGTTCTTGCCACTAAGGATCACCAGAGCCTGCCTGTGGTATAATCCTCTCGCTGAATAAAAAAATCCTTTTCCAGCGACACTCGCCTTTACGTCACAAACCGGGACTTCTTTCGACAGGAAGCTTGGCAGTTAACGCGACAGTTACTGTTCTCGCCGCCAACGCTGATCAGGCGAATCAATCAGGAAATTAAATGAAAGGCTCTATGGTTGGCGGTCCCAGACGGGAACGCGCTTCTTTTAAACATTTAGGCGAACTAAAGCACCTCCTCGTCTACCTCAGGCGATATGGGTGGATCCTAACGATCGCCATCATCGGCATATTGATAAGCAATGTCATGAGCGCGGTTATACCTCTGATGATGAAGGAAGCGATTGATAGTCTTGCGGACGAAGCACTAGAACCGAACATCGTTATTCCCGCATTAGCGATTGCTGTCATCGTTGTTGTTCGATTCTTTGTTTTCGTGGTAACTCGGCGGGTCATGCGTCGTGTATCAATTGCAGTTTCTTATGACCTACGCAAACGAATGTTCAACCACATTCAATACCAGAGCTCTACGTTTTTCACCAGGTTCAGTACCGGTGACCTNATGTCACGGATCATCAACGATATNAACATGGTACGTATGGTTGTTTCTTTTGGCTGGGTCAACATCATCACTTTTCTCTTTACCGTTGCTACCGGCGTTTACTTCATGATGATGCTATCNCCCGCATTAACGNTTTGGGTTGTCCTTCCGCTTCCCTTTGTCGCTATAACTGGTTTTTTTATGGCGCGCGCCATGTTCCCCTATTACCAGAATCAACAGGAAGCCATGGCTAGCGTCACGGAATTTACCCAGGAAAACTTGAATGGAATACGTACGATCCAGGCGATGGCTCAGGAAGATCAAGAAATAGAACGCTTCAATCGAGTCAGTACGCACTACGCACAAATGGTGTACNGGGCAACCCGGTTTAACGCCTGGTTAGGCCTCGTTATGCCNATCCTTACTACGGTGTCACCNGTCATCATCATCTTCTACGGCGGCTCACTCGTGCTTAGTGGTGATATCACTGTCGGNACTTTTATGGCGTTCTTTACCTACACGATGATGGTTGTCTTCCCNGTACGAATGATCGGTATGTCGCTATCTATGTTCACTGCTGCGGCNGCAGGAACACAGCGCATTTTCGAAGTATTAAGTTTTGAGCNGGAAATTANCGATACGNANNACGCNGCTATGCCAGAGNCCATCAAGAGTGATATCNANTTCCGCGACCTTTCNTTTAGTCATCCNGGCGCCGTGCGGCCGACCATTAGAGANATCAACTTTAAGGTAAAATCGGGCGAAACCATCGCCATACTTGGTCGTGTTGGTTCNGGAAAATCGACGCTACTGAGGTCAATGGTGAGGCTCATCGATACACCCAGAGGGACCGTGCTCATTGACGGTCGCGATATCTGTGACTANCCGGTCCAGCATCTAAGGAAAATAGTAACGCTTGTCCCACAAGACCCCTTCCTGTTTTCGGCATCGCTAAGAGAAAATCTGACCTACGATGAACCGACNCGNGGAGAAGCACTGCTGATGGATGCTGCGGATGCAGCAGGTCTGACATCTGCGATTGCCGATTTCACAGATGGCCTCGATACTATTTTAGGTGAGCGTGGACAAACGCTGTCTGGGGGACAGAAACAAAGAGCAACGCTCGCGCGAGGGCTGGTCAGAAACTCACCAATCCTGCTGCTGGACGACTGCTTTTCCGCTGTCGATACAGAGACTGAAGAGCGCATCCTGTCAGGACTCGCCCGAATGCGTGGAGATAAGACCACTATCTTGATTTCGCATCGCGTATCTACTGCNCGTCACGCAGATCGCATCTTNATTATCGACAATGGTCACATTACAGAGTCTGGTACCCACGATGAACTTATAGCCCATGAGGGATACTACGCAGATCTCGCTGCGGTGCAGAGCGATCAAGACGANGACCGTGCACGCAAATCAAACCTATTGCATAAGCTGGACGATGAGGAAGAACTCGCCCTTGCCGGAGCTGACTCATGAATGATTCATCTGCCAAGAACTACTCTGCGTTCGACCTGGAGCTAACCCACCAGGCAGTCAATTTCCAGTTGTTCGCTCGGCTGCTAGGATGGCTGCGACCGTATCACCTGACTCTATTAACCAGTATCACCTTTGTGATTACTGCTGCTGCCACCATGGTCCTGATGCCTGTCATTACCGGTCGAGTTATCATCGATACAATCCTATTGCCAAATCCCGACTCCAATGATCTACCTGATTACGGGCTAATAGNCGCAACGNNCTGGGTTCAANGTTGGCTGGGTGTGGAAGCACTGATTGCCGCCGGGATCATCTACNTCGTCCTCGTTCTGGCGCAGGCATTTCTGATGTTTGCGCATCAGNTAACGCTTGCCAGCTGCNCGTTGAAGGCATTGNGGGATTTGCGCCTNGATCTGTTTGCNAGTCTNGAGNGAAAACCCGCGTCGTTNTACGACAACGTCGCTGTAGGGCGCGTCATGACCCGAGTTACAAACGACGTTGAAAACNTGTTTGCGCTGCTCACGGGTTTTGGCATGCTCGCCGGGGAATTCGTCCCCTTCTTCCTNGCACTCTTTNTGATGTTACANATCAGCNCGGAGCTTACNGGCATTGTGTTAATCGTCTTACCNATAGCCGCTATCGCTACTTATCTATTTCGCCGTGCAATGTCGCGGATCTTTCGACTNATCCGTGATTCCGTATCAGCATTAAATCAATACATGCAGGAAGACCTTTCCGGAATAGACATCGTGCAGTTATCTGGTCGTGAAGAGATGAATGTCGAGCAGTATCGAGAACTGAACCAGGAGAATCGTAAGCAGGAATATCGCGCAATCAACTTCGAAACCGTCTATGACAATTTCAACAATTCACTCGCCAGCCTCGCGATCGCCGGCATTATTTGGTACGGCGGAGGTGCAGTGCTACAAGATGAAATTACACTGGGAGCAATGGTTCTGTTTACCCAGCTCGTTAACATGATGATCACCCCTATCGTCGCACTTGGTCAGCAGTTCAACACACTTTTTCGATCAATGGCGTCTGGGGAACGAATCTTTCAAGCACTGGATTGGGAAGAGCAACTTCATGAACCCGAGAATCCGATTCAGTTACCGGAACGTCTCACTGGGGAGGTGGAGTTCAAAAACCTGACTTTTAGCTACTCCAATAACGACCCAGTACTAAAGAATGTTTCGTTTAAGATCGCCCCCGGGGAAAAACTTGCCGTTGTAGGACCCACTGGTTCTGGCAAGAGCACCATTATCCGGTTGTTGGTCAGATTCTATGATTTTGACAACGACATGATCTTCCTGGATGGCCACGATGTAAACCAGATTCATAGCAAGGACCTGCGTAACCGCGTGGGCGTGGTGCTGCAAGACTTCCACATATTCTCGGGCACAATTCGCGAAAACATAACATTAAACAACCCAGATATTTCAAATGATCGCACTGAATGGGCGGCGCGAGTCGTCAACGCAGATCAATTCATAAGGAAACTACCCGACGGCTACGATTCGGAGCTAGGAGAACGCGGCCGATCATTATCCCAGGGACAACGTCAGTTGCTTGCCTTTGCCAGGGTATTGGCCGCAGACCCGGAAATCCTGATCCTGGACGAAGCGACAGCAAGTATCGATACACCCACAGAACTTATCATTCAAGACGCACTCCACAAGCTCACTGAAGGACGTACCTCAATCATCATCGCGCACCGACTTCAGACCATTCGCGAATGTGATCGTATTTTAGTAATACATCACGGTCTGGTAAGAGAAATCGGCACACACGAAGAGCTAATCAAAAAACAAGGGGTCTACTACACGCTACATGAACTGCAGTTTCAGGATGGAAGTGTTGCCGATGAACTTATAGGCAGGTTACCCGACGGAGAGGAACTCCCTGTCACCTGGTCAGAGGATGAGCAAGCTGAGGTCTATCGGGAAAAACATGAGGAGCCCATCGATACTCCAAATCCTNTTGGGCCTCGTTGATTAGCGCTGATCAACNATACGTTTCGCTCGAAACTTCCCACCATCATGCGGCGTATGTTCGTCTTTAAGCAACAAAGATAGCGTCGCCAGCTACTCGCGTTCACTCAACACCATATAAGTATCAGCGCGACCATAGCTCGATTTATTAGGAAATGGATGCTCCTCGAAGCCAAGGTCGCGATAGAGTCGAATCGCAGGTGCAAGTACGCTGTTGGTTTCAAGAAAAAGTTGTTCCAGATTCTTGTCTCTTGCAAAACTGATGATTGCTTCTCCAAGCATTCGGCCCACCCCCCTGCCTCTGGCCTCGGGAACTACAGCCATTTTCGATAGTTCTCCGATACTACCCTCGTGCATGACCAATGCACAGGTGCCAATAACTTGGTTAGTATCGCTCAGCGCAAAAAATATCTCGCCACCTCGATGAATAATATAGCGCTCGGGATCATTCAGAATCCTTCTATCACGTTCCTCAAGCTCGAAATAGAAATTAATCCACTCTTCGTTCAACCGGGCAAACGCGCTTCGATAAAAAGGCTTGTAGGTAACCAAAGTAACCTCATACCCCGGTGCTTCATAGCGTGAAACAAAACGCTCATAGAGGCTATCTTTATCTAGTGCATGCTCTAACCGATCCAGAAAAGTAATGTCGCCAGATTGATCTGCAACCTCTTGCAAGACCGTTCTTATACTGCGCAGCAGGGGATCAATCTCTTTAATAACATGCTTCCCGTGACTAGTAAGCGCTAACACACGTATTCTCTTGTCACTAACGTCCTTATAGGATGCCACCAGTCCCTCAGCGATCATCTCTTTTGAAATTTGGTTAATACCCGGGTGAGATACACCAAGCCCTCTGGCAATATCTGTCACGGAGGTTGGACCGGCCTCCTTAAGATAACAAAAGACAGGGAACCACTTGGACTCAAATGTGGTACCTGAATAGCGAAATAGCTTAAACCCATCTTGCTGTAACTGTTCCGACAGCCGTTTCAAGCGAAATGGAAGAGTTAGGATACCCATACTTTCCTTGAAACTAATTTTAGATTTCATCTATAAATATATTATATATTACGTAATCNCTTACGTAGTATATTACTTTAATTTGAGATTGTTAAGGACTCGATCGCCTTGTATGACTCTAAGTTACCCCACATGCCGATCAATATTCGCCTCCTATTTACATTTACGAAGGCCGCTTATACCATCCTCGAATGAACGCCAGCCCCACTTGCCACCTAGTAGTTAGAATTGTTTAAGCATCCTGCCGACCGACTTCCTGTCTTTCTAATATTTTCGTTTACACTTCTCGATTTTTTTGTGTATTTCCTAGTGGAAAATATTTGGATATTGTTGGCTTATTTTCTGGCTGNCATCCTTCCAAAAGGTTGCTTCTGTGCTTGGAATCATCATCACCAGCATCGGTCCACTTTCTACTCAGTATTCTTGAACCGATTAATAGAGTTGAGTTATGCGCTACACACNGGCGTAACCACTAACCTTTGGTTACTGCACCACGTATTGGGTCACCATCATAATTACCTAGACCAAACGCTCGATGAAAGTCGCTGGAAAAAAGAAGACGGAACAAAAATGNGCGTANTNGAATATACTTGGAGTGTCTCAAGNACCTCTTACTACCGCGGGTACCAGGTGGGAAAAAGTTACCCNGATCTGTATCGAACGCATCTTGCGTATACCTTGCTCACNGTNGCCATAGTANTTGGCCTAACTGTATATCTGCCGGCACAGGCGCTGTTCGTGTTCATCCTTCCAATGGTAGTCGGGTTACTGATAACAGCCTGGGCTACCTATGACCACCACGCCGGGCTTGAAAGTCAGGATGATTTTCNCGCCTCATATAACAACATGAATCCAATCTTTAACTTCCTGTGTGGCAACCTTGGATATCACACAGCACACCACTACAAGCAAGGCGTCCATTGGTCGGAGTTACCGCAACTACACGAAGAGATAAAAGATAAGATACCCAAGGCGCTATTCCGCAGGTCCCTTTGGGATATGTGGACNCTGAACCCCGTCTTTCGATTCATAACGAGACTTTTTAGCATCCCAACCTAACCACAATTCACAAACAGGATCCCCGCAATGAGCCTACGGTCCGATGCTAATCATTGTTTTGTCTGCGGCCCCGGAAATCCCATTGGTCTGAAACTTACATTTCACCTCAATAACGACATATGCAGGAGTAAATTCACACCTCAGGATAACCACTGCGGTTACGACGACGTAACTCATGGTGGGATCATTTATAGCGTACTTGACGACGTCATGGCTAACTGGTTATTTCTGAAAGGTGTAAGAGCCTATACAGCGAAGTGTAATATTCACTACAAAAGACCTCTTCCCGTGGGTACAACTGTCACACTGGAAGGCATTTGCATAAAAGAGAAAGCTCGCCTCGCGATACTGCAGGGAAAAATGATCAGACAGGACAACGGAGAAGTGGTAGCAGAGACCGAAGCCAGTTTCATAAAGATGCTATAAGCTCGGCGAGCAATCGTACCAAAACGGCATATTTATTCACCGCCGTCGCAACTCAGAATCGATCTAAAATTACTACCAGCAAGGTGGGCGATAGAGTCTACCGCTTGAGGTCTAATTAACGAATAGAGTGAGTT
>PASO01000028.1 GCA_002712135.1 Gammaproteobacteria bacterium | reverse complement strand
GTCTGGCAATTTGAAGGTTTGCCTGCCGAAACTTACCTGACGTTCGCCCATACCTTCCAAGAGTGCAGACTGCACTTTTGCTGGAGCCCGGTTGATCTCATCTGCAAGAATCAGGTTATGGAAGATGGGTCCTTGCTGGAATTCGAAATTGCCTTCCTGGGCGCGATAAATCTCTGTTCCGGTAATATCCGATGGTAGAAGGTCCGGGGTGAACTGAATTCGGTGGAAGTCTCCTTCTATACCTTCTGCCAGAGTTTTAATGGCTTTGGTCTTAGCAAGACCGGGTGCACCTTCTACCAGCAGATGACCGTCTGCCAGTAGCGCTATTAATAGGCGATTAACTAGTTTTTCCTGCCCAATAATCTGACAGGATAACCAGTTTTCAAGGGCAAGAATATTCTCTCTATGGTGCATATCCAGAGGACTTATGTGGTTGAAAATATGATAGACACCCGCAAACGAGGCAGGTTCCCCAAATCGATGATACCTGTTTCTGAATGCGGGTGATATGAAGCGTGGTAACTACCAGGTCAACCGGTAGTAAAGCCCAACGGTAAAAAATATATGCTAGATAAAAGAGCATACCACCTTCGGTGCTTACCGTGATGCCTTATCCAGGGGAGGAATGTCAGCCCGCGATCTGATTATGCTCGATAATTGGGCGCAAAAGTGTACCGTTTTGGTGCGTTTATTGCTCGTTAAATCTAGAAATATCAGCGAGTTGAGTGTGGTGCTGCGAATCAGTACACTGCACTGCACGGAGTAGAATAAGAAGTTGCCCATGAGGGCGAGAATCCTGCCGCAAAGAAAGGCTAAAACAAGAACAAGTAGCCAATAAGAAGAACTGAAGCGCCTAGAGGAGTGCCTTATGAAAAATCTAATACCGACAATATTTGGTTTCGTCGTCCTACTGTTTAGTAGCACCGCGCTAGCGGAAGACGGGCTAAATATTGGTAATACATCCTGGATATTGACTTCGACAGCGCTGGTCCTGTTTATGACCATCCCGGATTATCCCTGTTTTATGGGGGCCTTGTCCGCGTTAAGAACGTATTGAGTGTCCTGGTGCAGTGTTTTGCGATTACCTGTCTCGTTTCGATCCTATGGCTATTGGTGGGTTATTCCCTAGCATTTTCAGAAGGTAGTGCATTTGTCGGAGGCCTTTCCAACATATTCATGGGTCAGATTCTCGAAGGCACGATGAGTGGTGATATCCCTGAAAGTGTCTTTTCTATGTTCCAACTTACCTTTGCCATAATTACGCCAGCCTTGATTGTCGGTGGCTTCGCGGAACGAATGAGATTTTCTTCGATGCTTCTGTTCTCGGGGCTCTGGTCGCTGGTTGTTTATTCGCCGGTGACTCACTGGGTTTGGGGTGGCGGCTGGCTTAGCGATATGGAATGGTTAGTCGGCGTCGAGGGTGCTGCACTCATGGACTTTGCAGGGGGCACTGTGGTCCACGTTAATGCAGGTGTTGCTGCTCTTGTAGCTGCGCTGGTGATGGGAGCGAGGAAAGGTTTTCCCGGTTCGCCGATGCCGCCGCATAACATGACGATGGCTATTACCGGGGCAGGTATGTTGTGGGTCGGCTGGTTCGGATTCAATGCTGGTAGTGCGCTTGCTGCAAACGGTGATGCGGGAATGGCGATGCTGGCTACGCACATGTCTGCAGCCGCAGGCGCTTTGACCTGGATGGTTTGCGAGTGGCTACGTTTCGGCAAGCCGAGTGCGCTTGGGGCCGTTACCGGTATGGTCGCCGGTCTTGGCACGATAACGCCGGCATCAGGATTCGTGGGTCCTGCAGGCGGTCTGGTCATCGGTATTGCCGCAGGTATTGTCTGCTTTAACATGACCGTTTTCCTGAAGAACAAGATGCACATCGATGACTCACTGGACGTTTTCCCGGTACATGGGGTGGGAGGTGCGCTTGGAACGATCCTAGCAGCTGTTTTTGCTTCTACCAGTCTTGGCTGGTTCAGTGGTCAGGGTCTTGCCGAAGGAATGACGATGATGTCTCAGGTGACGGTTCAGATTGTGGGTGTTTTGGCGACGGCAGCCTACTGCGCCATTGTAACCTATGGCCTGTTAAAATTGGTAGATGCCATGCTGGGGCTGCGGGTTACGCCTGATGAAGAAACCGAAGGGCTGGATCTCAATCAGCATAATGAGCGAGGTTACGATATGTAGCGTTGCGTTCGATAAAAAAGCCCGCTCAGTGCGGGCTTTTTTATCTTCGGGCAGCGCGTTCGGTGAAATAACTTACGAGTTCCACAAAACTGATCCCGAAACCTTCGGCGCCTTCAGGATAGAGGCTGGTTGGCGTCATCCCGGGCAGTGTGTTGACCTCTAACAGGTACTCCTCATTATCTCCCGGCACAACAAAGTCAGCTCTGGAAAGATCACGGCAGCCTAGAACCTGGTGTGCCTTGATCGCAATGTCTCGCAATCGCGCCGTCTGCCCATCCGTCAGGTCAGCAGGTAACAGATGGTTACTGAGCCCAGAGGTGTATCGATGCTGATAGTCATACCAGCTGTTTTCAGGTGTTGTGATTTCAATAACGGGAAAGGCCTGCGTACCCTGATCAGTATCGATGACTCCAATGGTAATTTCTTTACCAGCGATGCGTTTTTCGATAAGTAGCTGTTGATCAAATGCGAATGCGTTGGTGATGCCCTGTTGCATTTCGTGTCGATTACTGACAAGCGTGATGCCAAGGGCGCTGCCTTGACGTGCTGGCTTGATGACTACCTGGTCACCTAGTGCGTCAGTGATTCTGGCAACTGCGCTTTCTACTTCCTCCCCGCTTTCGATGACGAGGTCATCGACCAATGGTAGGTGGTGTTGCGCAAAGATCAGCTTAGCAATGATCTTATCCATAGCGAAACTACTGGCGTGAACGCCACTGCCCACATATTTGTAACCAAGTATCTCGAGAAATCCCTGGAAGGTCCCATCTTCTCCCGGTGGCCCGTGTAGCACTGGGAAGACTACTTTTGTTTCGTGATCGGCGAGGCGAACTGAGAGGTTGTCATCGAGTTCTAACTGGACAACGTGGGGGTAGTTTTGCTTCAGTGCGGTTATAACCCCTTTTGCGCTGACTCGGGACACGTTGGCTTCGGCTGAGTTTCCTCCACATACAACTGCTACTCTCCGTGAGGGTACGGTGGGGTAGTACTTTAGGAAATCTTTCATGGAAGACCAGCCCCGGGAACATCCACGTCGACGAATTCAACTCGGCCGGTTTTATACTTCACGCATTTTTCGGGTGAAGATGAAACGCATGTCATAATGTATAGGCGCTTGCGCGCTTCCCCGCCGAGCATGCAGGCGTAAGCCTGATTCTCTATGGTAATGCGATCAGTGACCTCTCCACCTTCAAGCACTCGGAGTACTTCGTGGCTATTCGGTGAAGCTACCCAGATCGCGCTCTGTTGATCCAGACACATGCCGTCGGGAATAGCACCTTCGAGTTTTGCCCATAATCGTCGATTATTAAGTGTGCCGTCATCACTTATATCAAAAGCTGTGAGTCGGCTGTCCATAGTTTCAGCGACGATTAAGGTCTTGCCATCGGGCGTAATGATCGTTCCGTTGGGAAAGGAAAGTTCATCCGCAGCGATACTGACACTCCTATCGGGTTGAATCAGAACAAGTTCGGCAGGGGACTTGGATGCGCCTGCTTCCATATCAAAACCGAAATTACCTACATAGCTGCGGCCCGCAGCATCCACGACCATATCGTTACAGGTGAAGCTCGCATGCGCGGAAAGGTCTGCATACTCTGAGAGTTGGCCGTTATCCAGGGAGAGTAACTTTCTATCCAGCATCGAGACGATGAGTAGTCTTCCATCGGGAAGCCAGCCAAGACCGGAAGGGCGGTTTGCTACCTTGACGATAGGCTCCAGATCGCCCTTTTGCGATAGGGCATAAACTGTCTGGCCATGCATATCGGAAAACCATAGTCGGCCATCGTGCCAGCGCGGTCCTTCTCCAAAACATAGTCCATCGACCAAGGTGGTTGTCTGCATTTGCGTCTCTATTAGCGGGTAAGCCCGATAGTAAAGAGGAATGTTGAGGATCGAAACAGCATATTCACGAAATTTGCTGGAAGTTTCATTTCTGACAAACCCTATCGTAAGCTTTAGGATAAAGCGTAGACTATCCGTATAAAAAAGACAGCGGTTGCGATGATTTTTTTGAAAATTGGAGAGCTCGCCGGGTTGACCGGCACGAACAATGAGACGCTAAGGTTCTATGAAACCAAAGGTTTGTTGGCAACGCCTCGTCGTAGTGAGGCAGGTTATAGACTGTTCACACAGAATGATGTAGATCGAGTCCGGTTTATCTTGCGTGCGCGTCGTATGGGTTTTACCTTAAAGGAGGTCGCTGAACTGCTAACCCTGCAGGTGGAAAAAGCCAATGCAACATGCGGTGAGGTCAAAGAGCTTGCTGAACTGAAACTGCAGTTTCCAAACAGTGTGTACAAACAGCATCGAGTTTGTACTGTTGCAGACATTGAATGCTATCGTTAATAATGCCAACATCAAGGTTCACGCTGTGTTGATGGGTAACAATGCAAATCCATTAGCTAATCGGCAAAGACTATTCGAAGTAGGATCTGCAGATAGTGGGGATTAGCGGCAAATATGTAAGAGATCAGTGACCATGCTTGTGCGAACTAAGAAAGTCTCTTAGCTCGTTATTGGTAAAAGGCCAACCAATTTCATCTTCGGCGATGCGAACCACTGGAATACGAATCCCGTATTTTTTACGCAAGGTGTCAGAGTCAGCTATCTCCACCTCAATAATATTCGTCTCGAACCCTGTTGCCTGAATGGCTTGTAGCATTTGCAGTGCCTCGTCACACAGGTGACATCCGAGAGTGGTGAACAGTGTGATGTTCATGGCTAGGGCAGTGCAAAGAATGCTTGGGCATTCTTCTTCGTCTGTTGGGCGAGGGTTTCAAAGCTTAAACCCGCAGCACTCGCTACTGCTTCACAGACAACGGTCAGATAGTGTGGTTCATTACGATGAGACTTTGGCTTTGGTTTGATGTTGCGGGGCAAAAGGTAGGGTGCGTCCGTTTCGATCATCAGTCGATTTAGCGGGATGTCTTTGATCAGCGGAACGAGGTGTTTACCGCGACGTTCATCGCAGATCCATCCAGTGATACCGATGTGGGTATCGAGATCTAGGTATGTATGCAGGACGTCTCGCTCGCCGGTGAAGCAATGCACCACAACGTTTGATAGTTTCTCCCTGTATGGTTTCAGAACCTCTGCAAATGTTGGGTGGGCGTCTCGTTCGTGCAAGAACATGGGTAGGCCAGTTTGGATCGCGATCTCGATATGTGCTTCAAAAGAAGCAATCTGCTTTCGTCTGGGGGAAAAGTCACGGTAGAAATCCAGTCCCGTCTCACCAATTGCCTTTACCTTGGGCAGTCGAGACAGTTCCATGATTTTTGTCAATGAGTCCGTAGTTGTTTCCTCTGCGTGATGCGGATGAATTCCAGCGGTAGCAAATAGCTGCAGATGTTTTGTGGCAAGTCTCGCAGCCCGAGAACTGCCTTCTAGGGATGCGCCGGTTACGATTAGTTGGGAGACGCCAGCCTTCTCCGCACGTTTAAGTACAGCGTCGAGATCAACATCGAAAGAGTCATGGGTGAGATTTGCACCAATGTCGATAAGCATTACGGTGGCCTAGGGTTAGTAGACTGCGCTGACGTAATCCGGGTCTCGGAAAATTGTTTGTACTCGTGCGAATAGATCATCGGTTGTTTAAGCGCCAACTTTCTGCTGTAAATCACTGAGAATATAAGAACGTTCTGGACATAGTTTCTAGTCTCTAGGAACGGAATTGTCTCGATCCATACATCGAATGGGATATCGTTGTTAATCCATCTGTTAACTCTGCCAGGTCCGGCATTGTAGGCGGCGGAGGCCAATATGCGATTGTTATCGAACTGACGAAGCATCAAACCAAGGTAATGAGACCCAAGTTTGATGTTAACAGTTGGATTAGTCAGTTCGGATGAGGATTTATACTTGATTCCCGTTCGCTCGGCGGTGAGCTTTGCTGTAGCTGGCATGAGTTGCATTACCCCTAGAGCCCCAGCGGATGACTTGGCGTCCGGCGTAAAGGCACTCTCCTGCCGGGCAATCGCTAGACTCCAATTGATGGGGATGTCCGCGGTACGCGCTTCCTGAATAAAAGTATCCCAGTATGCAATAGGGAATCTGAAGTCGAGATCATTCCATGCGGCAGCGTCAATCAGGGATTGGATCGCGGGTTTGTACCAGCCCCAGCGAAGAGCAACCCGGGCCGCAATGGCCCGTTCTTTGTTGGAGAAGTCTCGTGTCGTGAAGTACCATTCACGCCGGGCGCGACTGCGCTCACCCAACGAAAAAAGTTCTAGTGCCCGCTGAATTCCAGGTGTTTCTTCTAGCGCTATGATTTCCTCGTTGGTCACGGTCGTGGGTTTATCAACGAAGTTATAGGGTTTGTCTAGAGTGTCCGCTGATAGAAAACCGTAAAAATTTCGCTCAT
Source organism: Gammaproteobacteria bacterium (assembly GCA_002712135.1). Taxonomy (GTDB): domain Bacteria; phylum Pseudomonadota; class Gammaproteobacteria; order Pseudomonadales; family Azotimanducaceae; genus UBA7455. The sequence continues at coordinate 52,919 of PASO01000028.1, read as the reverse complement.
TTGATAATTGCTCATAGATTTCCTGTGAGATTTTCTGATCAGCGGGGTCGCTGGAAACTGCCAGCGCTCTTGCTTTCCAGAACTGCCATCGTGGATGATCCTGCAGGTCTTGGGGCAACAGGTGCACTAGGACCAGAACCTTAGAGAAGTCGAGTTGTCGTAAAGCGAGTCGCAGTAATGACTCGACCAGATCCGGGTGGGCACGCAGATCAACAGGCAATTTCTCATTACGATTTGCAGTGTCCCCCTCGAATACAAAACGTTTGCCGATGCTGACGTAAGTTGCGGTGAGTGCTTCTGGTCCGAACTCGTGCTGCTGCTGGTATTTTTCCAGCATGTCAAAGGCGACACCCGGTTTGCTGCGTGCTAGGCGAGTAAGGCCATGAAGAATAATCTGGTGGTTTCTTGGATGTTGCTGCTTGTAGTGACTGGAGCGTTCAATATACGAAGGTCTGGTATGAACCTGTTTCAGTTTGTTNGCGAAAGTTCGATCCTCGGGTTGGAGAAACCTGATNAGATAGTTCGCTAGCNTGACTTTATTTGCCTTGATACTNATGAAATATCGCTGCCAGGCAGTTTCTGCATTGAGGTGGCCATTGTCTCGCCATAGTTTGAATATNTGGTCACATTCATCTGGCTGCGAGTAGTCCACTAGCCAAAGTTTTCGCGCCTCATCCATGGCCTGTTCCAGTTTGCCTGTCTTGGCGAGCGCGTATGCGTAGTAACAGGCATTACGGTTACTGGATACATCAGGCACATAAAAGTTCAAGAAATTTGTCCATCTTCCACGCTTTCCCTGATTGTGCAGGTAATGTTGTACCAGCGCGTTGGCAAGTGGNGTATCCCGGTATTGNTCAGCAAACTGAGCGATATCATCGGNAGATTGCCGGGATATCCGATACGCCATATCGGTGTATTGCAGATAGGGAAAAAGTGGATAGTTACGTAGTCTNNNGCTGACCTTCAGGTAACGATTGCGTTGTCCCGAGGTTATAAAATAGATAGCGTCCTTATAGATCCTGCGCTGATCGTAGCGGGATATNTTCGCAGATGGTTCGTAGTCATAGCCGCGGGAGAATTCAGCGCGAACTGTGGTCGCCAGCGTGAGCATNCCAAGTAGGCCAACCATGCCAAGCCATATCGTTTTCACGCAATTTAGGCTCCCACACGAACCGCTAATACATCGCAGGGCGCGCCATGTAGGACGCCATTGGCGGTGGACCCAAGTATCAGTGCGATTCCATGTCGACCATGGCTGCCGACGACAATGAGGTCGGCACTGATTTGGTTAGCGAGGGTATCAATCTCCGTTTCGGGACGACCGAAAATCAGATGCTGGTTATCTACTGGAATGTCTAGNCTTGATGCGAACTCGGTAAGATGAGCTTTCGCGGTTTCCTGGATTTGTTCCTGAATAGTCGAAAGATCCATAGGTATGTCGCCGCCATAGGCAAGACTTAGGGGTTCGATAACGTGGACGCAACTGAGTGATGCTGAATACGCTTTTTGTAGTACGCATGCTTTTGCTGCAACAGGTCTGGACTCTTCCGTTAAATCTACGGCTACTAAGATGTGCTTGTATTCATCCATTGGCTTGTGTCTCATTGCGTTCGCGGCTGAGTGTATTTTAGAAATTTACACGGTTCGAGTTGATTTTCAATAAACTTTTTCTTAGGTTGCGCTTGTGAAAAGCCGCATAATATATTCTAAAAGCTATGGGTCTTTCTGAGTATGGTATACATCATCATTGGNGTGGTATTGCTGTTGATTGTTTCACCTATCATTGCAGTGCTGCCGTCCGCACGTCAGAAGCAACAGATGTCGATGAGACGAGATGCGATGGCACTTGGAATCAATGTGGAACTTACCAGCATTTTAGATCCCATACCCAGNCAGGAAAAATATCTTTCTTCGACCGGCAAGCAACTGGAACCCAACCTTTCCGTGTTGGCCTATCGGATGGCCCGTAAGACGCCGCAAAGCTGGAGAAAGCCTACCACCGTAAACTGGGCTATTGAACGTAGGGTCTCGAGCGTGGATGCTTATTTGCCAGANACTTGGAGCTGGGAAGAGAAGAAACCAGNAAATATGTCAGGGGAATTAGTAGATTTCATCGCCGCAGAAATTATTTTATTGCCGGATGATGTCGTGCGTGTTGACGAGATTAACCGGATTATTTCAATCTATTGGCACGAGCGGAGTGACTCCGATGGCGTACAGCAAATAGCTAAATTTCTTGATGGGTGTACTCGCCGCCCAGAGGTTAAAGCGGATGACGATTTTGAAGGTGACTCAAGCGACGTTAACGACCTTTCGTAACCTTTCTATCAAAAGAGTATTGACAACATCGTTGAAGTGCACCTCAGAAAAAATAGATCATTTCTTGACCTTGTTGCGAATTGACCTTATATATGTCGCCGCNNATCCTGCAGATTGGGGTTGCGGTAGAGTAAGTTGTAGNAACGTAAAGGGGACAAATTTAAAGTAGTTATGGGNAAGTCACTCGTCATTGTAGAATCTCCAGCGAAGGCTAAAACAATTAACCGCTATCTTGGCGACGATTACATCGTCAAGTCGAGTGTGGGGCACATCCGTGACTTACCCACAAGCGGAAAGAGTGGTAACAGTGATCTGAAGGCGCGCGCAAAGGAAGCTGCGAAGACCCGCAAGATGGCGCCNGAGAGAAAGGCTGCCTATAAAAAAGAAAAAGCGNACAAGCAGCTAATCTCGCGCATGGGTGTTAACCCGGATCANGANTGGTCAGCGAAGTACGAGATTCTGCCCGGTAAAGAAAAAGTGGTCTCGGAACTACGTAGTCTAGCGAAAAATGCTGATGAAATTTATCTGGCGACGGATTTGGATCGCGAGGGTGAGGCTATTGCGTGGCACCTGCGCGAAGCGATTGGTGGAGACGATAGCCGCTTTAGGCGAGTGGTGTTCAACGAGATAACGAAAAAAGCAATACAGGAAGCATTCGAAAGCCCTGGCGACATTGACATGCATATGGTCAACGCGCAGCAGGCGCGCAGGTTCCTGGATCGGGTGGTCGGATTTATGGTCTCGCCCTTACTTTGGGCGAAGGTTGCGCGGGGGTTGTCAGCCGGTCGAGTCCAATCTGTTGCGGTGAAGCTAATTGTAGAGCGAGAACGTGAAATACGAGCTTTTGTTCCGGAAGAGTATTGGGAAGTGTTTGCTGATCTGTCTGAAGATCTTCAGGCCAAGGAAGACCACAAAGCTGTGAGGTTTCAGATCGTCAAGGAAGGTGGAAAAAACTATAGGCCAGACAGCAAAGAGCAGACGGACAAGTCGCTGGCGAAACTTGACGATACTGGTTTCACTGTAAAGAGTCGTGAAGATCGACCTACTAAGACAAAACCCACGGCGCCATACATTACGTCGACCCTGCAACAGGGCGCAAGTACTCGCCTTGCGTTCGGCGTTAAGAAAACCATGATGCTGGCTCAAAGACTCTACGAGGCAGGATACATCACCTATATGCGAACTGACTCAACAAATCTGTCGACTGAAGCGGTAGATGCCTGCCGAGGATTGATACTCGAGGACTATGGTGACAAGTATGTGCTGGAAAATGCGAGACTGTACTCCAGCAAAGAGGGCGCTCAGGAAGCTCACGAAGCGATTCGACCTTCAGATGTGACTGTGAAGTCGACGGAGATTCGCGGCCTGGACCGGGATGCAGAGCGCCTCTATGAATTGATCTGGCGCCAATTTGTCGCGTGCCAGATGCCTGATGCGGAATACACCAGCACCACTGTTCTGGTGGATGCTGCAGATATGGAATTGCGCGTGCGTGGTCGCATTCTTCGTTTTGATGGTTACACCAGGGTGCAGGCACCGACAGGTCGAAAAGAGGATGAAGTCCCGTTGCCCGATTACGCGACTGGAGAGAAACTCAAACTAATAAAACTTGACCCCTCACAACATTTTACCAAGCCGCGCCCTCGTTACGGCGAAGCTAGCCTAGTAAGAGAATTAGAGAAAAGAGGTATAGGTCGGCCTTCAACCTATGCGTCGATTATCACGACAATTCAGGATCGTGGCTATGTCACGCTTAATAACAAACGTTTCTACGCGGAAAAAATTGGTGAGCTAGTAACCGATCGTTTGAATGAAAACTTTGATAACCTGCTCGACTATGGATTTACCGCCCAGTTGGAGGAGTCACTAGACAAGGTGTCCGACGGCGATGTGGATTGGAAAAATCTGCTGGATGAGTTCTATGGTGACTTTCAGAAAAAGCTGGACAAGGCCGGTGGTGAGTCTGGGATGCGCACCAACGAACCCTCGATGACGGACATTGACTGTCCTAAGTGTGGTCGCCAAATGCAAGTGCGAACTGCGAGCACAGGGGTATTCCTTGGTTGTTCTGGCTATGCGCTCAAGCCAAAGGAGCGGTGCAAGTCGACCATGAACCTGATTCCTGGGGACGAAGTGGTCAACGTCGAGAGTGATGATGAGGGTGAGGCGAAGTTACTTATAGCAAAACGCCGTTGTCCGTCCTGCGATACAGCGATGGATAGTTATCTCATTGATGAAGGACGAAAGTTGCATCTGTGTGGCAATAATCCTGATTGTCCCGGGTTTGAGCTAGAGACTGGCCAGTTCAAAATAAAGGGCTACGATGGCCCCGTTATTGAATGCGATAAATGCGGCGCGGAAATGCAGCTTAAGTCAGGTCGTTTTGGCAAATATTTTGGCTGTAGCAATGAAGATTGCAAAAATACTCGTAAGCTATTGCGTAATGGAGAGGCTGCACCACCCAAGATGGATCCCGTGCCGATGCCTGAATTGCAGTGCGTTAAGGTTGATGACACTTACCTACTCAGGGACGGTGCTGCAGGGATTTTTCTTGCGGCGAGTCAGTTTCCAAAAAACCGCGAAACTAGGGCACCTTATGTCGATGAGCTGATCCCGCATCAGAATGAAATCGATCCGAAATACCTATTTATTACCCAGGCGCCGGCGAAAGATTCCGAGGGTCGCCGCACATTGGTCAAATTCGCCAGAAAAACCAAGGAACACTTTGTTATGTCTGAGAACGATAAGGGGAAACCTTCGGGCTGGCGGGCAGACTACGTAGATGGCAAGTGGGTAGAGAGTCAGAAAGAGAGTCGAAAGAAGGTAAGCTAGCGCTGCAGCCTAGCGTCATCTCGAAAAACCCCTTGCCATATAGCATCTCCTGTATATAATTTCAGTTACTGTATAAAAAAACAGTGATAGTTGCTAGCTAACAGCAGTTACCAGTCAATAGCAGCTAACTTTCAAAAGATACAGGAATAATAACAGAAAACGAGCAACTGACTTATGAATAAGCTTACCGCAAGGCAAACCGAAGTATTGGACTTTATCAAAAGCTATATTGACGATACCGGGTACCCACCGACTCGAGCTGATATCGCCAACAAGTTGGGATTTAAGAGTGCAAATGCATCAGAAGAGCACTTAAAGGCACTGGCAAGAAAAGGAGCCATTGAGATGATTCCTGGTACCTCGCGGGGTATTAAATTGCCAGAGTCAGAGGGTATTCCCATCGTAGGGCGAGTTGCAGCGGGCAGCCCAATTCTCGCGGAAGAGCATGTCGAAGACTATTGCGAGATTCCTGCTAGTTTTTTTCATCCAGTAGCGGACTACCTTCTGACGGTGCGAGGTGACAGCATGATAGAAGGTGGCATATTGGACGGCGATCTGCTTGCCGTGCATCGTACCTCAGAGGTTAACAATGGTGATCTGGTCGTAGCCCGAATTGAAGATGAAGTTACGGTTAAGCGGCTGCGCAAGGGGCGTAGCCGAAATCAGGTAACCTTGATGCCGGAAAATAAAGACTACTCACCTATTGAGGTTGATCTTCGCGACACGGCTTTTGCATTTGAAGGGCTTGGTGTCGGGATTCTTAGACACTAATGGAAATACTAAGAAGAACGCAATTGGCAAATAAACAACAGACGCGATGTCTAGGTTTCAGGACAAAACCTAACTAAATAGGTATTCTTTAACCGTTTACATTTAGTACCGTGTACGGTTTTAAGGCCTATGCAAACAGATTATTCAACCGAGCTCTCAAGCTGGTTTACCGACCCGACAGTAATTCTAGTCTTTCTCATTGTTTTGGCAACGATGTTGCTCAACTACGTTTCTCGGCGAATGTTAATTCGCCTGGAAGAGAAGGTAAGGGTTACGGAAAACGTATGGGATGATGCGCTTTTCCGTTCCGCGCGGAAACCTGCTGGATGGCTTATCTGGGTACTCGGTATCGCTTGGGCCGCAGATATTATCGCCGCAGAGACTGATACGGGGCTTGCCTCAATTATTGATCCCTTTCGCTATGTAGCAGTTATCCTGTTATTGGCATTGTTCCTAACTCGTTTGTTGAAAGAGGTTGAATTAACCTGCATTGAACGCGGCGCAGATATAACGACGGCGACTGCCATTGGTAAACTGATGCGTGCTTCGGTGTTGATTACACTAACGCTCGCCGTACTACAGACACTAGGCGTTAGNATCTCTGGCATTCTTGCGTTCGGTGGCATTGGGGGCATCGCTGTGGGTTTCGCTGCGCGGGATCTTTTGGCTAATTTTTTTGGCGGCCTAATGATCTATCTGGATCGCCCATTCAATGTCGGTGACTGGATTCGTAGTCCCGACAGAGAGATAGAAGGGACTGTGGTAAATATCGGTTGGCGGCTAACCGAGATTCGTACTTTCGACCAGCGACCACTTTACATTCCGAATTTGGTGTTTGCCAACATAGCGGTGGAAAACCCATCGCGAATGTTCAACCGTCGTATCTACGAAACAATGGGTATTCGTTATGACGACGTTGGCAAAATGAGAATCATTGTTGATGAAGTGCGTGAGATGTTGCGAAATCATCCTGATATTGCACAGGACAAAACACTCATTGTTAACTTCAATGCGTTTGCTCCTTCGAGCTGTGATTTTTTTGTTTATACTTTCACGAAAACGACCGACTGGATCGAATTCCATCACATCAAAGAAAAGGTGCTGTTACAGATTGTGGCTATTATTGGAAGCCACGGTGCCGAAATGGCATTCCCAACTTCCACCGTCCATTTAATAGGACCTGAACCGGAGGCTTAATGGCTGAGTTACCGGATTCTCGTGTAGTCCATACACGAGAAGCAATTGTAGATGCTGTCGATGAACTCGCAAAAAAGGTTATCTCCCGATGTGCGGGGCAGGAATGGATTGCGATTTGTGTGATGCATGGCGGGCTTATATTTTCTGGTGAAATTTTGCAGAGATTACCGATAAAGCTGAAGCAGGANTTTGTTCGCGTTACCCGATATCGAGATACCGTCACCGCGGGAGAGTTGGAGTGGGTTGTGTCTCCGGAAACCAATTTGACTGGGAAAAATGTGTTATTGATCGATGACATTTTTGATGAGGGGAATACGTTATCCTTAATTGCCTCGGAATTTAAAAGATGTGGAGCAGTTGATTTGGTTTGCATCGCGTTGGTTGACAAGATGCATGAACGCAAAGTAGATGGATTCAAACCAGATTTTGTTGGTCTGCAGTGTACAGATGAATACGTGTTTGGATACGGCATGGATATCGAAGGCTATTGGCGAAACCTACCAGAGATAAGGGCACTCAAGTAATACATGCTTGTGGCGGGCGGCAGGAACGAAGTGCCAAACTGCATCAAGGCCGCTTGTGTGGGCCCATAACGAATAGGATAGACTATGCCCCGTAACTGATTGGATCGCACATTCATATGGCGAATTTACTTTTCTATGAGAACCCTCTTGCTCTTAACAGGGTGAGACACAAAGACATTAAGATAAAACCAGTTGCTAACGATTTTAGTTTCGCTAAAAATACCAACTCGGTCATTCTTGCAGGTGTTGAGTTCAGCGAAGCGGCGAAGGAATATCCGATTGTCTTTGCCCAGTTTGGTGAGTCGGTCGTGCCGGTGGCGTTGTTGGGTTTGCGCAACGAGGAAAATTTCTTCGTTAATGATAATGGTGCGTGGGACGCTCGTTACATACCTGCCTTTGTTCGTAGGTACCCCTTTGTGCTCGCTGAAACGTCCGACAACCCGGATCAAAGAATGGTGTGTATCGATGAGAGTTTTGCTGGCTTTAATGAGAAAGACGGTGAAGCNCTGTTTGAAAATGAAGAGGCAACTCCTTTGTTACAGCAGGCAATAGACTTTTTAGAGGAGTATCAAAAGCAGTATTTACGTACCGAGGCGTTCCTCAATAGGCTTAAAAGTCTGGAATTGTTGATGCCGCTTAATGCGAAGATTGAATTGACCGGTGGTCATGAGTTTGTATCAACTGGATTGCTGGCAGTCGACGAAAAGAAACTGTTAGCGCTGGACGATCTGGAAGCCCTGGAATTTTTCCGCTCCGGTGAACTCGGTTGGGTGTATTGTCATCTGATGTCAATTGGCACCCTTTATCAGTTTGATGCCGTCGCGAAAGTGGAAGGTGATCCTGACGAGGCGGAGGGTGACCAAGAAAAGACGCATGCAGAGCCAAAAAGAAAGCGAGGGCTAAGAAGTAATTTACAGTGAGAGCAGTAATTGGTGGAACTGGTTTCGCTGAGTTTGTCGGCCTTACTGATGTAACTGCAAGCGTTCTCCAGACGATCTACGGAGAAGCGTATATTGAGCAGGGACGGTTTGAGGGTGAAGTGATTGCCTTCATTCCGCGTCACGGTCGTCCGCCGCGGCTATTTCCGCACAAAATNAACTATCGCGCCAATATACAGGCGTTATCAAATCTTGATGTAGACAGCATCATCGCTATTAACGCGGTTGGTAGTGTAGATATCTCCCTAGAGGTGCCAAGTCTTGTTATCCCAGATCAGATAATCGACTACACCAGTGGCCGTGAGCACACCTTTTTTGCAGATCAGATCCAACATATCGATTTTACCTATCCGTTCGATCAGGACCTGCGTGATCAACTAATTTCCTCCACGCGATCCTTGGAAAGGGTTCGAGAGGATGGTGTGTATGGCTGTACCGATGGTCCACGTTTAGAAACGGCTGCTGAGATCAAACGTCTACGTAAAGATGGTTGTGCGGTAGTAGGTATGACGGTNATGCCTGAGGCAGCGCTCGCTAGGGAGCGAAACATTCCCTACGCTAGCCTGTGTGTTGTGGTCAANNAGGGGGCGGGAATCAATGATGCCCCGGTTGCACTAGATGAGATTGGCACTGCTCTAGATAAGGGTATGCAATGGGTTAGGGTGGGCCTTCACTCGCTGGTCGGTTGATACCGTAAGATCTTGATGACCACCCCGAAGAAGGGGTGGTCGAGGTAATGCATTTCGTTGCTCCGCATTCTGCGAGATTGGCTCATTCGATACGATTGCAGTGGTATATGCGTGTTGTGCTCGCGAGCGTGTGCAACTAGCTCGGGATAAGCCTTTCTCGTTTCTTCATCGATGTCCTGGTTGTTAAGCCGTAACAGTTTCTGCTGGTTGTACCTGGGTGTGAACTCCGTAAACCAAAGGTTAGCATCTACGTGCAAATAGCGGCTAAGACTAAACGTCAGCGTACCGTCTACCTCATGGAATTGATCGTAGCGCTTGCCTGTTTGGATCAGAATAGGTGTGCCCTTGGTGGTCAATGGTTGTAACCAAGCGCGATGAGAGAGTAGGTCAAATTGCGAAGAGCGTTGCAGACTGCTAGAAACCTCACCCAGGTTGAGCTGATCGCTTTCCAGTTCCCGGAAAGCCTCTGGTCTTGGTCTGGTTAGCATGTCGCGTAGTTGTCTATGATCGACGGTGTTTGCTATCTCAAGCCGCTCAGGATTGCCTGCTTGTGCATCAAGGAGCATTTCATTCTGGAGTTCTTCCTGTAGCAGTTGCTGGTTACGCTGTTGCCTGCTAGATTGTTCAAACAGAAAGGCGATCGGAGGTAATTCGGTCACCTCTTGCTCACGAGGGAGCATCTTTTCGAATTCAATCAGTTGCCGAAGCTGGTGGATAGAATCTGGTTTTACGTCAATGCTGCCGACCGAGATCATATCCTTTGGATAGTTAAATGACGTGAGTGGCCAGATCTCACCGTTAGCCTGCATGTCTCGCGGCCTGAAAACTGCGACCTCCACTTGATACCAGTTACTGTAATCCTCTTCTGGTAGTGCGTCGTCTGAGATGGCGTGTGCTGTAAATTGATACGCCAGCGCAGCACATATCAGCAGTGCCCGATGACTAACTCGCAATGGCAATTCTTTTCTTCTCCAAACTGTCCAGTAAACGTTCTACCTTGGTAAAACGGGTTTCAGGTTCCGCCATCTCTTCATGGAAGCTAAGTTGGTTTGCCGTTGTTAACTTATAGCGATGTGGTTCGGATTGCACAAGGTCAACAATCGCACCTGGATCAATCAGCGTATCCTGTTGAAATTCCACTCTGCCATTTTCAACACCAGAGTCGATCTTCTTGATGCCGAGTCGATCTGCCTGAAGTTTGATTTCGGTGACCCGAAAAAGATTTCGCGTGGCATCCGGTAGCAGTCCGAAGCGGTCAATCATTTCTACCTGGAGTTCTCGCAGTTGATCCTTCGTTTCGGCATTAGCAATGCGTTTGTAGAGTACTAGCCTTGCATGCACGTCCGGCAGGTAGTCGTCTGGGATAAGTGCGGGTACGCGGAGATTAATTTCGGTACCGTCGTGCAGAGGTCTATCAAGGTTCGGTGTTTTACCATCCCGGATAGCTTTAACTGCCTGATTAAGCATATCCATATAAAGTGAATAACCTATGATTTGCATATTGCCAGTCTGTTCGTCACCAAGTAGTTCGCCAGCGCCTCGAATTTCAAGATCGTGGGTGGCTAGGATGAAGCCGGCCCCTAGATCCTGAGCTTCCGAAATGGCTTCCAGTCGTTTCTTAGCATCCGAGGTCATTACTGAAGGGTGTGGGGTCAGTAAATAAGCATAAGCCTGATGGTGTGATCGCCCAACACGTCCGCGTAATTGGTGTACCTGAGCTAAGCCAAACTTATCTGCGCGATCCATGATGATGGTGTTAGCGTTAGGGATGTCGATACCAGTCTCGATAATAGTCGTGCAGACCAGTACGTTTGCTTTCTTGTGATAGAAATCCGACATTACCTGCTCCAACTCACGTTCCCGCATTTGCCCATGACCGATTGCAAGGCGCGCCTCTGGAATAAGTTGTTGCAATTTATCAGTTGTCTGCTCGATAGTTTTAACTTCGTTGTGCAGGTAATACACCTGCCCCCCGCGTTGCAGTTCACGTTGAATCGCTTCTTTAATTAGTTCCTCGTTATGTGGTCTTACGAAGGTCTTTATTGAAAGGCGGCGAGCTGGTGGCGTTGCGATAATCGTGAGGTCCCGCATGTTCGATATTGCCATATTGAGAGTGCGGGGAATTGGGGTTGCAGTCATGGTGAGAATATCCACCTCGGCCCGCAATGACTTTAGTTTCTCTTTTTGGCGTACTCCAAATCGGTGCTCCTCATCGATTACCAAAAGTCCCAGATCGTTGAATTCGACGTCATCCTGGATAAGCACATGAGTGCCGATGACGATATCAATCTTACCGTTTTTCATTCGCTGGATTATCGCCTGTTGTTCTTTCTTAGTTCGAAAGCGCGATATTGAATCCACATTAACTGGCCAATTAGCGAAACGGCTTTTGAAGGTGTCATGGTGTTGCTGTGCAAGCAGCGTTGTTGGAACGAGGACAGCGACCTGTTTGCCAGCTTGTACCGCGATGAAGGCAGCACGCATCGCGACCTCAGTTTTGCCGAAACCGACATCGCCACAGATAAGATGGTCCATTGCTTTATCATTAATCATATCCGCAATAATATTGGTAATAGCCTGTTCCTGGTCGGGTGTTTCTTCGAAAGGGAAAGCCGCGACGAATTGTTGATAAGGCCCATCAGGGAGTGCATAAGCGAAACCCTTCTTGGCCGCTCGACGTGCGTAAATATTTAGCAGTTCGGCAGCAACATCATGTATCTGTTCGGCCGCTTTACGTTTAGCTTTATGCCAAACATCACCGCCAAGACGATGCAGGGGAGCATTACTTTCTTCGGACCCGTTATAGCGCGAGATTAGATGCAGAGACGCGACGGGGACGTAGAGTTTGGCGTTCTCTTGGTATCCTAGGCAAAGAAACTCAGTGTCCTGATCATCTATTGATAGTGTTTGCAGACCCAGATAGCGACCGACACCGTGTTCAATGTGAACGACTGGAGCGCCAATGCGCAGTTCAGTTAAGCTCTTAATGACGAGCTCGGTGGCGTTGTCTCGCTCTCTTTCTCGGCGACGTTTTTGTAGCACGCGTCTACCGAAAAGTTGTTGCTCTGTGATTAGTGCCAGGTTGGAATCTGGCTCAGTGAAACCTCGCTCAAGGTCTGCTACACAGAGACAAAACTTTTGATCGCTGTGCAGAAAGGATTGCCAGTCATGAACCACCGAAGCGCGCAGTTGGTTGCGCTGTAATAACTCGTCCACGATTTCACGTCGACCCTGAGACTCGGTTGTGATCAGTAATCGGTTAGTGGTGTCCGAGAGGAACTTTTCTAGTGCGGCAAGTGGTCGATGAGCACGTTCGTTGGCTGTCACTTCAGGCATGGCTGCGAACGGAAAACGTCGCCCCCTGCCAGTATCATCCGAACGAAGCTCGATTCTCGGATAGCACTTTATCAGGGAAAATAACTCGTTGGGAGATAGTAGGATGTCTGCCGGGGGTAGAATGGGCTTTAAGATATCGTGCCGAAGGTTTTCATAACGAGATGACGCCTGATCCCAGTTATGGTGCAGGGTACCTTCAATATCGGTGGTGAAGATTAGTGTATCTTGCGGCAGATAGTCGAATAGCGATGCAATCTCTTCAAAGAAAAGTGGCAGATAGTATTCGATTCCCGCAGGAGACATACTCGCGGTAACGTCCTGGTAGATTGGCGAGTCTCTATGGCTGGAGAGTCGTTCATGCCATTGATCCTGGAAGCCCTTGATTGCTTCACTAGTTAATGGGAATTCACGAGCGGGTAGCAGTTCTACTGCAGTTACTTTTTCGATTGAGCGTTGTGTTTCTGTTTCAAAGGTTCTCAAGGATTCTATTTCGTCGTCGAACAGATCAATGCGATAAGGTGTGTCAGTTCCCATTGGAAAGATATCCATGATGGAACCACGCAACGCGAATTCCCCATGTTCGAATACATTGTCTACGTATCTGTAAGCTGCGGCTTCCAGTTTGCGGCGCATCTGCGCGAAATCTAGTTTTTGACCGACCGATAGCATCAGGCTGCTGCCCAGAATGAAGTGTGGGGGCGCGAGCTTTTGCATGACAGTATTAGCCGTCACGATGACTACGCCGGAATCCAGAGTGGGCAACTCGTTTAAGGTCCGTAAACGGTCTGAAATGATATCCTGGTGGGGTGAAAAGCTGTCGTAGATAAGGGTTTCCCAATCCGGAAATGCAAGTACTGGTGTCTCTGGGAGAAAAAATTCGACTTCGTTACGAATTTGTTCCGCAGTGATTGAATCCTGGGTGATGACAAGGCATGCACCTGGTTTCGCTTGCAGTGCGGCGGCAATAGAAAGGGACGCCGAGGAGCCCGGGAGGTTTCGCCAGTCGCGGCGATCAGCAGCCTGATGGGGAATCATGCTATTGTCTATGGACAAAACACCCATTGGGATACTCAGTTGAAGAAACGATGAGAAGGTTACTCCCCTGTCCGCATATCTCAAGGGGTAGCATCGATTGAATTTCAGGATAATGATCGCATGCGATACACCTTTGTTATAGCGCTCATCTGTGTGTTTGTACTAGGCTTAGTAGTCGGCTGGCACCTTGGCAACGATACAAGGGCGCCGGCTCAAATTGTTTACGACCTTAGTGATACATCTTCGGCACTCACTTATTATATCGCGAGCGATATGACGCGTGTCGTTGAGTTGAGCGCCGGAAAAGATGAATTCATTCGACGGCTCATATTGCAGGACGAAGGCACTATTCAGGATCGAGCGAGCAGAGCAACCGAGCTAGTCGAAGCATTCGCTTCAACTCATGGCGCTAGTTTGAGAATGCGCGCCTCAGTCATCGATCTATTGCACTTGGCTGGCCAGTTTGACCAGGCACTAGCATGGATTAAAGAAGCAGATATTCTGGCGTCAGATCTTGAAGAAGATGAGTTGGTAGGCCAGCTGCTTGACTCGGTAACTGAATCCTATGCATCGGAGTTGTTATTTCTTGAGCGGTTTGACGTGCTGGATGAATTATATGAGGAGATAACCTACGTAATGCCGGAGCGTGTGCGGTATTTTTTTAAGCTCGGGATGCTACGAATACAAATGGGAAACTACGAAGGCGCGATGATGCCACTTTCGCAGATTCAGAATTCGCACGGGTTTATTGGGGACCAGGCGCGTGACCTGATCGCCCAGGTAGAGGCTAACAACGTGCAAATGGAACACGATCTAGAAGAAATAGCGCTAACGAAAACTGGTAATCAATTTGTTATTGGCGCGTTTCTTGATCGTGGGCAGGAAGTACGGTTGCTGATTGACACAGGTGCAGCCATGACTGTGATTGACAGTGACGTGATTGAGGATATTGGCTACAACCTGAATGGTAAACCACGAGAGTTGTTCTCAACCGCTAATGGTGTGATTGAGGCGCCGGTGATCACCCTTGACGAACTGTCTCTTGGGGATGCGAGCATATCGGCCATTGCCGTTGGTGCGCTACCGCTGGAGATGCCTTCAGGAGTAAATGGGCTTCTAGGTATGAACTTTCTGCGACACTATGATTTTCGCATTGATCAAAGTCGCGCGGTGCTGCAGATTCGGCGACGCTAGGTCTCGTAATGTGTAGTCACCTAATTTGCTTAACATTGTGTCCCAGTTTCTTTGCGAGCGGCTGTTCCTTTAGTAGGCTTTTTGGGTAGCGTATTTACTTGCTGTCAATGTGAACATGGTGATTAGAAGCTGATCTGATCCCGTAAGTTTGGTCTTATGTTACTTCTCTGTGATAATGGCTTTTATAAATATTTGCTCGGATATTCAACCTAACACTATAGGAGTCATTACGTGGCTAAACCCGGATTAGATAGTGTATTTGCGGATTGGAAAGATCGTGAGGCGCTTGCTGAGGCTATGATCCCTTTGATCGGCGGTCTATATCGCAGAAATGTTGTTATCTACATCTATGGAGTACCTCTTTACAATCTATCTGTCATCGAGCTGATGAAGGCCCACCGAGCAGTGCGCCAGATCGAGCGTAATGAGATGTCAGAGTTTGAAACACATCCAATCCTGGCTATTCTGTGTGAACTGGATCTAGGGCGAGCGCATGTTGATATTGGCAAGCTGACAACGACGTTTATGGAACAAAACCCTGACCCGACGGTTGAGGACTACCAACAACGCATGCAGGCTTTTGTTAAGAACGAGTGTCGGGATATCACTGGTGCGCACGATACCGGCCCTCAGAAGCCAACTGATGTGGTAGTTTATGGGTTTGGTCGAATTGGTCGTTTAGTTACAAGGTTGTTGGTGGAGAAAACTGCCGGGGGCCACAATCTGGTTCAGAAAGCAGTTGTGCTTCGGCCTCCGAAGGATAAAGAACTGGATTTGGAACGTCGAGCGAGTCTGCTGCGACAGGATTCCATTCATGGGAGTTTCAACGGGACCATTCGTGTTGATCAGGAGAACGGCGTACTGATATGTAACGGTAACGTCATTCGGTTCATCTACGAGGATGATCCAACNAAGATCGACTACACCGAATACGGTATTGATAATGCAATGATTATTGATAGCACTGGTGCNTGGCGTGATCAGGAGGGTTTACAGAACCATCTGAAGGCCAAAGGTGTTGCCAAGGTCCTGTTAACTACTTCGGGTAAAGGTAATGTCAAAAATATTGTTTCTGGCGTGAATTCAGACCTGATTAATGATGACGATGCAATTATCGCTGCGGCGTCGTGCACTACGAATGCGATTGTCCCGATTCTCAAATGTATGAATGATGAATTTGGGATCGTGAAGGGACATATGGAAACAATTCATGCCTACACGGATGACCAGAATTTGCATGACAATATCCATTCAAAAGAACGTCGGGGCAGAAGTGCACCGCTTAATATGGTGCTGACGGAGTCAAATGCCACGAGTTCTGTAGGCAAGCTGTTACCAGAACTTGCCGGGAAACTGACAGGAAACTCGATTCGTGTGCCCGTACCCAATGTTTCCATGGCAGTGCTTCATTTGACCCTTGAGAGAGAAACAACACGCGAACAGGTTAATGAGTATCTGCGGGATGTGTCTCTTCATAGCGCAATGCAGCGTCAGATTGANTACACGGTATCTAACGAGGTTGTTTCCNCCGATTTTATTGGTAATCGNCATGCAGGAATCGTTGATTCTCATGCGACGATAGTCGACGGCAATCACGCAGTGATCTATGTCTGGTACGACAATGAATTCGGCTANACCTGTCAGGTAATTCGAGTNGCCCAAAAAATGGCGGGNGTACTGTATCCGATTGTGCCACCTCAGCCAGTGAGTCAGTCGGAGCACACTGCAATGGTCGCGAAGCTAAAAAGCGCGACCTCACGGTAGAAAAGTACGCGTTAGCTCTCTATAATTGGCGCGACTTTTTCGGGNAGCACTCTGCTTCCCGGCTTTGTTTAAACATAATATCATTTTTCGCATTTTTTGAGTGTAATTCAGACAGATGATTAGGACTAAGCGCGGGCTCGATTTGCCCATCTCTGGGAACCCGGATCAAACTATCGATCAGGGTCCACAAGTTAATTCAGTGGCGCTGGTCGGGTACGACTATCCCGGTCTAAAGCCCACCATGGAGGTTGCGGTGGGCGACACGGTGCGCACTGGTCAGCTGCTCTTCACGGATAAGAAAACGCCTGGGGTTAAATACACGGCGCCGGGTGCTGGAACAATCTCTGCTATAAATCGTGGTGTACGTCGAGTTTTTCAATCTATTGTTATCGAATTGGATGGTGATGATGCAGAAACTTTTTCTAGCTACGATTCTCTNCATAGCATTCCTCGNGACGAGGTCGTGCGAAATCTAGTCGAATCAGGTCAGTGGACCTCGATTCGCACCAGGCCTTTCACCAAGGTGCCAGAGTTGGAGGCGGTCCCGCATTCCATCTTTGTTACAGCGATGGACTCGAGGCCNCATGCGCCAGATCCGGCACTAGCGATCAACGAGCAGTCGGATTCATTCCTTGCAGGTTTGGATGTGCTGAGTATATTGACGGAAGGGCCAGTATTTATGTGCGCAGCGCGNGGAGCCGAGTTGCCCACCAGCACTAACGAAAAAGTGCATCGAGAAGATTTTTCAGGTCCTCATCCCGCAGGNCTTGCCGGCACTCATATACATTTTCTTGATCCGGTTTCGTTGGGAAAATCTGTGTGGACCGTTGGCTATCAGGATGTCGTAGCGATAGGGCACCTGTTTACAACTGGTGAGTTGTATCTGGACAGAGTTGTGTCGCTGGCAGGACCGAGTGTCAAGAGTCCTCGTTTGATTAGAACCAGGGTGGGTGCCGCAATAGGTGATTTAACTCGGGGCGAGCTAACCGAAAGTAGCGAGGCAGATAATCGTGTTATATCGGGAAGCGTGTTGGATGGGCGAATTGCTCATCCGGGTTTTGCGTATCTGGGGAGATATCATAATCAGGTGTCTGCCCTACTGGAAGGCACTCGAAGAGAACTGTTCGGTTTTGTGATGCCTGGGGCAGAAAAGTTTTCCCTAACGAGATTATTTGTTTCCAGTTTCCTGCCNAAAAAGAATTTTTCTTTTACTACCAGTACTGGTGGTAGCGAGCGGGCAATGGTGCCATTAGGTACCTTTGAGGAGGTTATGCCGCTGGATATTTTACCTACTCAATTATTGAGGGCTCTGTTGGTTAGTGATTTCGATGCAAGTATCGATCTCGGATGCCTCGAGCTGGAAGAAGATGATATCGCGCTGTGTACCTTTGCGTGTCCAGGAAAGTACGAGTACGGTCCCTACCTCAGGAAAATGCTAACCACAATCGAAGCGGAGGCCTAGCTCTAATCATATGGCATTAAGAGAGTTCTTAGACGGTATTGAGCCTGAGTTTGAAAAAGGTGGACGCTTCGAGCGGTGGTACGCCCTTTATGAGGCAGTAGATACCATTCTGTATACACCAGGTAAGGTGACGGCTACATCAGCTCATGTGCGCGATGCTGTAGACCTGAAGCGTGTGATGTCCACGGTTTGGCTTTGCGCGTTCTTTCCCATGCTTGCTGGTATGTATTTCACCGGACTTCATGCAACCATCGCGATGGAGCAGATGGGTATTGAGCAGCTTGCGGGTTGGCGGGGCTTTATTGTTGAATTGATTGCGGGATATAACCCTGAGAATTGGTGGCATTGTGTTATCTATGGTGCAGTGTTTTATATCCCAATCTATATCGTCACGTTCGTTGTAGGCGGATTCTGGGAAGTCCTGTTTTCCATTAAGCGNGGGCATGAGATTAACGAAGGTTTCTTTGTTACCAGTATTTTATTTTCTCTCATTGTCCCTGCATCTATCCCACTATGGCAGGTGGCTTTAGGTATCTCTTTTGGTGTGGTNATTGGCAAAGAGATTTTTGGCGGNACTGGTAAAAACTTTCTAAACCCGGCACTCACCGGACGGGCATTTTTGTTTTTTGCCTATCCAGCGGAGATATCCGGTGATGCGGTTTGGACTGCAGTTGATGGCTTTAGTGGGGCGACGCCCCTTGGGATTGCAGCAATTTATGGTATGGATGGCGTCACTGGGGCTGTTACGTGGATGGATGCCTTCGTAGGAAACATCCAGGGATCTGTGGGAGAAACGTCAACGCTTGCGATATTTATTGGTGGAGCAATCCTGCTCATCACCAAGACGGCATCCTGGCGTATTATTTTGGGTGTGTTTCTTGGCATGGTAGGTATGTCATTGATATTAAACCTGGTAGGGTCGGCTACTAACCCTATGTTTGCTATGCCCTGGTATTGGCACCTAGTGCTTGGAGGCTTCGCTTTTGGCATGGTGTATATGGCGACAGACCCGGTGTCCGCAGCCATGACTAACACCGGAAAATGGATTTTTGGAGCACTTATTGGTGTTATGTGTGTGTTAATTCGCGTGATAAATCCAGCGTTTCCGGAAGGCATAATGCTAGCGATCTTGTTCGTCAATCTATGTGCGCCACTAATTGATTGGGCGGTGGTACGGGCGAATATTAAACGGAGAGTCGCTCGTGGCTAGCGATAAAGACTCTATGAAAAATATCCTCATCGTTGCCCTATCGGTATGCTTCGTATGCTCTGTGATCGTATCGGGAGCTGCGGTGTCGTTAAAGCCGGAACGGCTAGTGAACAAGGCGTTAGATAAAAACAAGAATATTTTGATTGCTGCTGGCCTGTTTGAAAAAGGCGTTACGGCTGAGAGCGAAATTGATGGTTTATTTGAGTCGTTTGATATTAGAGTTGTTGATCTCCAAGCTCAGCGCCTGCTGTCAGCGGAGGAACTTGCAGAAACTGGTATTGACTTTGATCGTTATGATCAACGAAAGGCTGCGAAAGATCCCGCAAGGTCTGTTGCATTGTCTACTGAAGAGGATATCGCGTCGATTAGTCGCCGGGCGAACTATGCAATTGTCTATTTGCTAAAGCAGGAAGAAAGACTGGACAGGATTGTGCTACCGATTCATGGCTATGGATTGTGGTCAACGCTGTACGGCTTTATCGCCCTTGAGTCGGATGGCAATACGGTCTCGGGCATCACATTCTATGAGCATCAGGAAACAGCAGGCTTGGGTGGTGAGGTTGATAATCCTAGGTGGAAAGGATTGTGGCCTGGAAAAGAGGTATATGACGAGTCTGGCAATGTGGCGCTAAGGGTAATCAAAGGTGCAGTTAATCCTAGTTCGAACAATGCGAAATACCAGGTGGACGGACTATCCGGAGCAACACTGACGAGTCGCGGGGTGCGTAACTTGATCGAATATTGGTTAGGGGATCAGGCTTTTGGTCCCGTACTAAAAGAACTGGGAGGAAATGCATAGCATGTCTAACGTAAAGGAAATCTTGTTTGACCCAGTGTTTAACAACAATCCAATTGGATTGCAGATATTGGGGATCTGCTCCGCACTTGCAGTGACCACTCAAATGAGCGTGGCCCTGGTGATGTGTATAGCACTCACTTTTGTTTGTGCTTTTTCAAACCTGTTTATTTCTCTTATTAGGAATCACATACCCAGCAGTGTAAGAATCATAGTTCAGATGGCGATCATCGCCTCCTTGGTGATAGTGGTAGATCAAATTCTGGGTGCGGTAGCGTACGAGACTAGTAAACAACTCACGGTGTTCGTAGGGCTTATTATTACTAATTGTATCGTCATGGGTCGCGCAGAAGCTTTTGCTATGCAGAACCCTCCGGGAATCAGCTTTATAGACGGTGTTGGCAACGGGCTCGGTTATAGCATAGTCCTGATGGTTGTTGCGACGATCCGCGAATTGTTTGGTTCAGGTAGTCTGTTTGGGTTCGAAGTTTTGACGCTGGTTAATAACGGCGGTTGGTATAATCCAATGGGATTAATGCTATTAGCACCCAGTGCCTTTTTTATTATTGGTCTTTTGATATGGGCGCTGCGCAGTTGGAAGACAGAACAAATCGAAGAGCCTGAATACGAGATCGGCGGCCATACCGCCTTGTCTAGGGCATAACGCATGTTTGAATATTATCTGAGTCTGTTCATCAAAGCCGTATTCGTAGAGAACATGGCTTTGGCGTTTTTCCTTGGCATGTGTACCTTTATTGCGATCTCAAAGAAGATTGAAACGGCTCTTGGCTTGGGGATCGCGGTAATTGTTGTTCTCGTGATCACGGTGCCTATAAATAACGTTATTTATCATTATTTACTTGCTGATGGTGCGTTGGCTTGGGCCGGTCTGCCGGAAGTTGACCTTAGTTTCCTTGGGTACCTTAGCTATATTGGTGTTATTGCCGCGATCGTACAGATATTAGAAATGTTCTTGGATAAGTATGTACCGGTACTTTACAACGCGTTGGGGGTGTTCTTACCGCTTATCACCGTTAATTGCGCTATTTTAGGAGCTAGCTTGTTTATGGTGAATAGGGATTATGATTTTGGCGAGAGCGTGGTATACGGGATTGGTTCTGGTGTTGGCTGGGCACTTGCTATCGTAATGCTTGCGGGGATTAGGGAAAAAATGAAATACAGTGATGTTCCACAAGGCCTTCAAGGCCTGGGTATCACGTTTATTACCGTAGGGCTGATGTCTCTCGGTTTTATGTCATTTAGCGGTATCTCTCTGTAGTAATGAGTTGTTAGTAACCAGTAATGAGTAACGAGTTGAAGGAAAGATAACTAGGCTATGAGTAATGAGATTTTTCTAGGCGTTGGGATGTTTACTAGCGTTATTATGCTGCTGGTATTTGTGATTCTTTATGCGCGTAAACAACTAGTTAGCACTGGTGAAGTGACTATCGAGATCAACAATGACCCTGAGAAGACGATTAGGGCGCCAGCAGGTGGTAAGTTGCTGAGTACACTTGCTAACTCTGGCATATTCCTATCATCTGCCTGTGGCGGTGGTGGTACTTGTGCCCAGTGTCGTTGTCGAGTACTTGATGGTGGTGGTTCTATGCTTTCGACTGAAGAGGGACACTTTACTCGCGGTGAGGCCAAGAATGGATGGCGTCTTAGTTGCCAGACAGCAGTTAAGCAAGACCTGAAGATTGAAGTGCCGCCAGAGTTCTTCGGTGTCAAGCGGTGGGAATGCGAAGTTATTTCAAACCATAATGTCGCCACCTTTATTAAGGAATTGGTACTGAAGCTGCCCGAGGGTGAGAAAGTCGATTTCCGTGCTGGGGGATACGTTCAGTTTGAGATCCCGCCGTACCATATTCATTACAAAGAGATGGTTATCGAAGATGAATATCATGCCGATTGGGAAAGGTTTAATGTCTTTGACAACGAATCTGAGGTGGACGAGGTAACCATTCGCGCCTACTCCATGGCTAATTACCCGGAAGAGAAAGGCATTATGAAGTTTAATATACGGGTTGCGTCACCCCCTCCTGGAACCGACTTTCTGCCAGGCAAGATGTCTTCCTACCTGTTCACTCTAAAACCGGGCGACAAGGTCACTATTTTTGGCCCCTACGGTGAATTTTTTGCTAAGGAAACCGATGCGGAAATGGTATTCATTGGCGGTGGAGCTGGTATGGCTCCCATGCGAGCTCACATTTTTGATCAGCTGCTAAGAATCCACACTGACCGCAAGATTACCTTCTGGTATGGCGGACGCAACCAGCGTGAACTTTTCTACGTCGATGAGTTCGACAAACTGGCCGAGGAGCACGCCAATTTTGAGTGGCACCTAGCGCTTTCAGACCAAGGTATTGAAGATTGGGATGGTTTTACTGGATTCATCCACAATGTGATTTATGATGAGTACCTAAAAGATCATCCGGCACCGGAAGACTGCGAGTACTACATGTGTGGTCCGCCGATGATGAATGCCGCGGCGATTCAAATGTTAGAAGACCTTGGGGTCGAGCGAGAGAATATCTACCTCGATGATTTTGGTGGGTAAAACGAGACCGATGTGTCTGAGTAGATGGCTATTTGGAGGGTGTTAGCGTACATGCTTCTCTGTATCGCTAGAAGCACGTCCATATGCCCTACAAGGGTACATGTATGCTGAGGTGTTACTCCGAAACACGCACGTCACCACTTTTGTCTTGCTCCAAAGATAATCGTATAGGGATGCATCGGACGCCGTGTATGTCGGTCTCAACTCTCCATCCTCTCCTCAGAAATCGAGTATCCCGCGTCAGATGGTATACAAAGGTACTTCACGCCATCCCTAGTATCAGTCCATGGTTCTACCGTAACAATGGTGCGATCCTTTGCCATATTCATTGCTTCTTCCACGGTTTTACTCTGACCCAGCATTTCAACGTTTAATCGTGTTGGTAAAATNACGGTGTATTTTCCTTCCTTTGCCCCTTTCAGNACGTCCTGGGGTGAAATCCACATCGAATCCACAGATTCATGTCCATCGTGCATAGCGATATGATCTTCTGGTGCCTTNGCTAGATAGAAGTGNGTATCGAATCGTTTTGGCATCATTGTGGGTGTGANCCAATGAGCAAAATGTTGTAATAAATCGCAGGCAAGGATCAGTTTCTCACCTCGTAGGAATTCTCCGATTGAGATTTCGTTTTTATTCAACTGAGCTCGAAGGCCTTCCAACTGAGATAGTCGCTTGCCGACGATAAGTTCCGCTGTCTCATCCCGAGCTAGCAAAATGCCGCATTCTTCAAATGCTTCACGAATCGCGCCAACCTGCAGTGCGAGTTCTTCATTTTTAATGTTGTCGGCATGAGTGCAGTAGCCACGTGCATCGTAGTCACCTGGATCGATCTTGCCACCTGGGAATACAAGTGCACCTGAGGCGAAGTCGATCTGATGGTGACGCACAACCATGAATACTTGGAGCCCGGCAGGACCATCTCGCAACATCAGGATTGTCGCNGCAGCGACAGGCACAACTGGAGGCATTAAAGGCTCACAATTGAGAAGTTAGAGACTTCTTTCTTCGACAATTCTCCAGCCTTGTTCTTCAAGTTGCAGCCGAAGTATTTTATTTGTTTTGTCTCGATATAGATTGGAGCGATAGGTTTGTTGAAAGTAAACGTCGATGGTGTCATCGGCGATGAGCTCGAAGCGACCATAAGCNATTTCTAGGTCTATGTACTTTGGTCTGGTTAAACGACTGCGGCGTAACGCTTCCCAGCCACGCCTGCTCAGATTTCCCGGCACTGTGAAATCCTCAGAGTAGTTCGAAAGGTATTTAGGTACGTTTTGTTCAGACCAGACCGCACTCCAAAGATCTACAGCTTCAGTCACGTCAGATCTAACACGATCTGTTAGCCNGGTGGTATTCTGGTAGGAGTCATTTTCGACATCAGGCATTTCTTCTCGGGGAATCGATGCAATGGTTTCTGCGGGTTCTTCATATGATTCGACGNCNGTNTCTTCTACTACCTCTTTGATCGTTTCCTCTATTGCTTCTTCAGCTGGATCGGAAACTGGCGTTTCAGCTANAGGTAGCGGTTCGGCTGCGACAATCGATTCGGTCTTAGTTTCCTTCGTTGTCATTGGTTCTTCAGCTTCGANAGCTGAGATTTTGCCAGTTTCAGGTTTCTCTGGGATCTCGACGTCGATTTCGACCGTTTTATCAATGAGTTCGTTGTCTTTGAACATGCCAGAGTACACCGCCCCGTCGGGCATAATCATCGTACCCATGCCATTACGCGCATCGTTTTGAAATTCGCCGACAAACCTGGTCCCGTCTTGCCAGAAAATAGTCCCTTTNCCGCTACGTTTGCCGTCTATGACCCCGCCAACGTAGCGAGTACCATCCGACCAGACAAGCGTTCTGGTAGCAGGTTCCTGATCTGCCGCGAAAAGACCACTGTTAAAAATTAAAAAAAGGTAAGGGAAAAGTTTTTTCATGGCCGTACCTAATTCAATTGACAGGCTAAGGATACTACATTTTGAGCACTACCCATATTGACTATTAGTTACACCAGAATATTTACACGTTTTTGTAAATTAGGTAGTTTTTCGGGTAAATATCCACTGATTATTAATCGTTAGATCGGAGTTGAACTTATAGCCGTCCATATCGAAATCCTTTAGGTCTTCTGGTTTGCTAATACGGTTTTGAACGATGAAACTCGCCATTGCTCCCCGAGCTTTTTTTGCAAAAAAGCTTAGAACTTTGTAGCTACCCTTGCTGTAGTCCTTAAAAATAGGAGTTATTAGCCTAGCAGGGAGGAGGGAAGTATTGACCGACTTGAAGTATTCGTTCGATGCCAGATTTATCAATGTCTTGTTTCTGTGACGATTGAGCCCATCCACTAGGCTAAGTGTTATCCGGTCTCCCCAAAAATCGTATAGATTCTTGCCACGCTTGTTTTCCAAGTGTGTGCCCATTTCCAATCGATAAGGTTGTATGAGATCTAGTGGTCGTAGAAGTCCATAAAGTCCAGACAGGATACGCAGGTGTTTCTGAGCAAACGTAAAGTCTCGGGCGTTGTAAGTTTCTGCTTCCAAGCCCATGTAGACGTCGCCCTTAAACGCTAGAATCGCCTGTTTTGCATTGCTTGCGTCAAACGGTGGCTTCCAATCGTTAAACCGTCGTACATTCAGTTGTGCGAGCTTTGGACTGATGCCCATCAGCTTTGTAAGGCCCTGTGGGGATTGTTGACGCATTATCTTTACCAGGTGTTTGGACTGACTTAAGAAATCTGGCGTGCTGGTCTTATTTGTGGTCGGTTCAGACTCGAAATCGAGGGTTTTTGCTGGAGAGATAAGAGTTAACATTTTTCTATCGTATCAAGGGGAATGATCGGTTGTGGTACCCTGACAGAATACAAGATTTATGAGTAAGGCGGAATAGACATGTCCTGAGTGATGTCGAAAAATTAGAAGAACTCAAGTGAATGAATAGCTTTCGAGCGGAAATCGGACCCTTCGGGTACCATTTAGCCTTACTAAGCACTTCTTCGAGGATTATTTGATTCGCACTGATCCTGATGGATAGGGGAAAATTATCAATTAGGATAAAGGTAAATCTCAGGAATTGGACAGTAATGGTGAAATGAAGGTTAAACGGACGCATACGTTCTTCGCATTTTGCAGATCCTACCTTGGCGATCTGCCGTCTGTAGATTAGGATCATGTTTTTACTCTGGTGGAGAAAGGGTGACGATTCAGGCAACGATAGAAGATAAGTTAGCAGTGGCTCTCGATCCTAAGCATTTGGAAGTAGTGAACGAGAGTGGAAATCACCATGTGCCGAAAGGGTCAGAGTCGCACTTCAAGGTGGTGCTGGTTGCAGAAATGTTTGAAGGTGAGGGTTTGCTTGCACGTCATAAAAGCGTGAACAAGATTTTAGAGGAAGAACTCGCAGGCCCAATACATGCGCTAGCACTTCATACCTACACTGAAAGTGAATGGCGTGATCGAAATGGCGATGCGCCAATGTCTCCGCCTTGTCGTGGAGGATCCGCTACTTGATTCAAGTGCGGCGTACGCTGACTGAATGGTTAGAGTCGCATAGTTTTAGTGTTGAGGTTAAGCGACAGTCTCGAAAGACCATGGCGATTCATGTCCTGTCCCAGACCGACGTGGAAATTCGTGTTCCCTTAAACTGTCCCTGGACTGAAATCGATCGGTTTCTAGAGGAAAGGCTCCCATGGGTTATAAAGATTCAGGAGCAATTCGCCAATGAATCTGCTAGACCATCGCTGCGTTATAGAGAAGGCGCACTGCATTTATATCTTGGAATCCAAAGACCGCTCAGCTTGATACGTGGCAAGCCGACATTTGTGGCAGCGGATGAAAATAGCATCGTGGTCCGTTGCACGAACCCGAATAAAGAAACCCTTGTTCGAAAACACCTTGAAGGTTGGTATCGACGTGAGGCAGAGCGATATTTGCCAGAGCGGATTATTCGGGGTAATGCACTTTTTGGCGATGAAATTCCCGCACCGGGGCTTACTGTTCGAAAAATGAGAGCCAGATGGGGTAGTTGCGACGGTTGCGGAGAGATATCAATCAATTCTCTTGTCATGTGTAAATCCTGGCGGGCGATCGATTTGGTGCTTCTCCATGAACTTTGTCATTTGCGACATTTTTCGCACGGCGAGAAATTCTATGGTTTGTTGTCGAAAGTTATGCCTGACTGGCGGCAACGGGAACAAGAATTTAAGGCCAGTCCCGATTGACTGTCATTCCAACATCTTCTCCAGATGTTGCCAAATGTCGTTTAATAGCATTGGTTGTGCTTCTGGTTTCGGGTGTATTCCATCGCGTTGAATGAGCGTTTCTGGAGTGGTTACCCCTTCGAGCAGAAAAGGTAGAAACTCGACGTCATTTTTTGCGGCAAGGTCGTGAAAGAGTGTTTCAAAGGCAATAGTGTAACGGTTACCGTAATTAGGGGGGAGCACCATCCCAACAAGCAAGACACTAGCTTCGACCTGTTTACTGAGATCGATCATGCCTTGCAGGTTTTCCTGTATTTGATAGATCGGATAACCACGAAGGCCATCGTTACCGCCCAGCTCAAGAATTATGATATCTGGTTGGTGAATCTCCAGCGTTTTAGGTAGTCTAATGAGTCCTCCGCCCGTGGTCTCTCCAGAAACACTAGCGTTAATGACTTGATAATTATGGTTTTTTTGCAGTAGTTGTTGATTGAGTAGGCTAACCCAGCCTTCCTCACGTGCCATACCATATGCCGCGCTAATGCTGTCACCGAAAACAAGAATGGTGTAATGAGGATCAGTATTGGATGTTTCAGCTGAGATCTGAAGAGGAAAGCCAAACGTAACCACAAAAGTAACGTAGAGCGATAATGTAGTGAATAACTTGGAATGCATGGTTAAAACAATTGGTCTTGGTAAGACAGTAACAACCTCTGAGGGGCGGCTTACAATCTTGAAAGGGATTGATTTGGAAATCAAGACGTCAGAAACGGTTGCAGTAGTAGGCGCTTCAGGTTCTGGAAAGACCACATTGTTGAGTTTGTTGGCTGGTCTTGATACCTCAAGTGAAGGTCAAGTTTTTCTTGGCCCACATGAATTGACCGCAATGAATGAAGAGCAACGCGCGCAGGTGAGGGGGGAAATGGTTGGGTTTGTTTTTCAAACATTTCAGCTCTTGGCAAGTTTGTCTGCGCTGGAAAATGTGATGTTGCCAGGAGAGCTTAAAGGTGACTCACAAGCGCAGGTCAGAGCAAGCGAGCTATTGGATCGAGTTGGTCTTTCCCATCGATATCATCACTACCCTAATCAACTATCTGGCGGAGAGCAGCAAAGGGTTGCGATTGCCAGGGCATTTGCTTCATCAGCAGATGTATTATTTGCAGATGAGCCGACAGGAAATCTTGATACTGCGACAGGAATGCACATCATCGATCTTATTTTCGACCTGAATCAGGAATTTGGAACGACGCTGGTGCTAGTGACTCATGATCAACGTTTAGCGGAGCGTTGCGATCGGGCTATCAATATTGAATCAGGACAGCTTGTCGAGTCCGTAAACTAGAATGCATTTTTTGCTTGCAATTAAACTCTTATGGCGCGACTGGCGTTCAGGAGAACTTACGTTGCTGCTTGCGTCTTTGGTTATCGCGGTTACTACCGTTACTACCATTACACTGTTTGTCGATCGACTGCAGAAAGCATTGCTTAGAGAATCAGCGACATTTCTTGCTGCTGATCGAATCATCTATAGCTCAGATCCGGTCGAGAAATCATGGTTAAGAAAAGCTGACGAGCTGGGACTGCAACAAGCGCAGACATTAAGTTTTCTATCAATGGTTTTTAGCGATGATCGGGCGCAGTTTTCTTCCGTCAAGGCTGTGGACGATAAATATCCTCTTAGAGGCCAATTAATTGTTTCCGAGGCACCTTTCATCCGTGGCTCACCCATCGATAGGGGCCCGAAGGCGGGGGAGGTGTGGATGGAAAGTCGCCTATATCCGTCTCTGGATGTGAAGAAAGGTGACGTTCTAGATATCGGTGTGGCCAGCTTTCCCGCGACGCAGGTGCTTGTTAAAGAGCCTGATCGAGGTGGGGGGTTTGAGAGTGCAGCCGGGCCTCGTGTGATGATGAATCTTGCTGATGTTCCCAGCACGAATGTCGTACAACCCGGTAGTCGGTTGACTTATCGCTATCTGTTTGCGGGAGAGGAAAGTGCGCTAAATGAGTTTGAAAGTTGGGTGCGCCCTANGTTCGGAGTAGGTGTCCGGTGGTTGGGTGTCAGACAGGGTGCGGAAGGCCTNGGTAGTGCCTTGGACAAGGCAGAGCGATTCCTTNTGCTGGGAAGTCTATTGGGGGTTGTTCTGGCGGGCGTCGCTATTGCGCTTGCCGCGCAGCGATACGCGTTACGTCATTACGATCACGTAGCGATCTTAAAGACACTTGGAGCAACTCCTAATGGTGTCGATGGTATTTTCATTGTGATCCTTTTGGTGCTGGGTATNGTGGCTGCGNTGCTGGGTAGTGCTNTTGGCTATGCTACACAGGCGGTTATAGTAAATATTCTTGGTCCCNATATACCGATTGAGCTGCCGGGTCCGAGTTTNCGAGGNGTATGGCTTGGCCTGATCACTGGTTTCGTATGTTTGCTGTCGTTTGCTTTACCCCCGCTGCTTAAGCTTCGTGCGACGNAACCTGTGCGAGTTATTCGTCGCGATATTGGAGCAACGACTGTGTCTAATCGACTGACCTATAGCTTCGCTGTACTTGGCACCATAGGATTGATGTATTGGTACAGCGGGGATCTGTTGTTGACGTTGTTTATTTTTACCGGCGCGGTTGCGGTGGTGATTNTNCTGTCTTGCGTTGCTTTTCTTTTGTTGCGGTCAGGTCGCGTGCTTGGCATGCAAGCGGGCAGCAGTTGGCGGCTTGCATTAGCAGGGATGCAGCGGAGAGGGAAAGAGAATACCCTTCAGATACTGGTGTTCGGCATCGCGATTATGTTGCTACTAATACTCTATTTGGTGCGAACAGCACTTATTACTGAGTGGCAGGCACAAATTCCTAAAGATGCACCCAATCATTTTGCGCTAAATATTTCACCGCAANACAAAGGTCCTATTNCGCAGCTNTTTAAAGANAACAGTATNCCTGCGCAACCACTCTTCACAATGATCCGAGGTCGCGTGACCATGATAAATGGAGAGTCAGCACGGGCAAGAGATCGTAAGCAGCGGAAACGATACAGTGAGGGTGGAGGACGCCGCGGTGGGCCTGGTATTAGTTCGGATAGAAACCTGACCTGGGCGGCCGATCTGCCCAGTGAGAATCGTGTGGTGCAAGGAGCGTGGTGGGAAACTGATTATTCGGGCCCGCCTCTGGTATCAGTCGAGAGTTCCATTGCTGACCGAGGGGGTGTCAAGGTCGGTGATGAACTCGAGTTTACGATCCAGGGCCAAGATTTAAAGGCAACTGTGGCTAGTATCCGTGATGTGGCTTGGGACAATATGCAGCCGAATTTCTACATAATCTTTTCCCCTGGCGGGCTCGCAGATTTCCCTTCGACCTATATGACCAGTTTTTTCCTTAACAAAGAAAAAAAGCTATTCCTGAATACGCTACTTCGGCAGTATCCAACTATGACAATTATCGAAATTGATGCTGTGATTGAGCAGATAAANAGCATCATTGAGAACGTTACCTTGGCTATTGAATTGGTGCTGGTTCTCATTCTGATCTCGGGTACGATGGTTCTACTGGCGAGCATTCAGGCAAGTATGGATGAACGATTTAGGCAGCATGCTATTTTGCGAACGCTAGGTGCGGGGCAACGATTGGTTCTGGTTAGCTTGCTGATAGAGTTTTCTGTAATGGGCATTTTTGCAGGACTGCTTGCTACCTTTGGATCAGAGATTACTGTGTATGCGCTGCAGAGCCAGGTTTTCGAATTGGATTATTCCCTTAATCCTACGTTGTGGGTAATCGGCCCTGTTACTGGAATGTTAATGATAGGTGTTGTTGGCGTATTGGCGACGCTGAAGGTGGTAAAAACACCACCATTGATCGCGCTGAGGCAATAAGGCTGTAACTATAACNGGGCTTACGCGTGCCAGCTCAGGTGGTGTTACNTGTGAATCCACGTTTGAGAGAACCAGTAATAGCGGCCGCTATGATGGCGGAGCGTACAGTTATATCTCGAACGTCCAACTGGAATATCCTTGACCGATGTGGTGATGATAGTTTGCGCGTTGACGTGCTCAATATGCATTGGACCGCCAGGTCCGTAACAGGCTATTCCTGCCAGTGATTTGTTTTTGTCAACTAGCTTTAGTTTCAAGCTTGGGCGGCTTTCGGTTGTGACAGGGTCGATAAAGCGGTCTTCTAGAGGGAATGCTATGGTGGCTACTTTCGTTCTAAACTCTGACAGATCAGTATAGGCACCTGATAGTGGAAACCTGGGTAGGATGACTGTATCTGCCGACTTACCTATGGGACCGCTCTGCTGGCCAAACGCAATGTAACCCAGTTTGCGGACCAAATTGGCGACGTCGCGATNGTATTCGCCATAGGTGTAAGCGAAGATTCTTTGAGTTACACCAAGGTGCTTTTTTAAGTCCTTTTGAGCATCTTCAATTTCTTTGGTCAGTCTTTGTAGCCACATTTTTTTATTTTCGTTNGGCTGCATTTGTAGCAGATTTGTATGCGTCACTGTGTGGTTTGCCATAGTGAAACCTGAGTCTTGCAGATGCCGTAATTGCGCCCAATCAAGATAGTAACTACTTGAACCAACGAGACTTGTAGCGACGAAGATAGTGGCAGGAAAACCATAGTGCTTAAGGGTCGGAACGGCATTATCTATGATGTNTCGATATGCATCGTCAAAGGTGATTACTACACTCTTGTCAGGGATGGTTTGGTTCGAATCTAGTGTCTTGATAAGTTGTTCGATAGATATAACGTTAAACCGTTTTTCGTGCAGATAGTCCATATGTGCATGGAAATCTTTTGGAGAAATGCTGGTGATTGTTGGTGTGTCATCGCTGACGTGATGATATTGGAGGACGACCGCAGCNTTCGCGTAAGCACACGTCACCAGCAGTAAAATGTGAATGAAGGCGAAAGGTTGTTTCATATGCTCAGTGGTTCAGCTGATACAGTGAGTGTAAGATAGCGCGCGCGAATCACCAACCTAAACTTTGTGTGGTTGAGAGAGATATGAATAAGACAGAGTACAACAACAACAAGCTCTATAAGAAACTGCGGCGAGAAACAGGGAAGGCGATTGCTGAATTTTCGATGATTGATCCGGGAGATCGGATCATGGTGTGTGTTTCCGGGGGTAAGGATTCTTTTACCATGCTGGATCTGCTGCTGAATTTGCAAAAGCATGCACCTATTCCCTTTGACCTTCTTGCTGTTAACTTGGATCAGAAACAGCCCGGCTTTCCAGAAGACGTCCTGCCAAATTATTTTGAGTCAATTGGTGTTCCTTACCATGTGTTGGAAGAGGACACCTATAGTCTGGTAACTGAAATGGTGCCAGAGGGTAAAACATACTGCGGCTGGTGTTCACGGTTTCGACGCGGGATACTTTACAAATATGCTCGTCAGAATGGATACAACAAGATAGCGCTGGGACACCATCGTGACGATTTGGTTGAAACTTTGTTTTTGAATCTTTTTCATGGTGGAAAATTAAAGACAATGCCTCCAAAGCTATTGAGTGACGACGGTGCCAACTTAGTAATAAGGCCGTTAGCCTACTGTCGTGAAAAGGACATTGAGCGTTACGCTGAGTTGCGGTCATTCCCGATCATTCCATGTAACCTCTGTGGTTCGCAGGATAACCTGCAGCGCCAAGCGATTAAGTCGATGCTTCGTTCCTGGGATGCTGATTATCCAGGACGTGTGGAGTCGATTTTTCGTGCTATGGGTGATGTTGTNCCTTCGCATCTTTTGGATGAAAGACTACATGACTTTTCGTCTCTGAATGCCAAGCAAACAGGTGAGGTGGTCGTAGTTAATGTCAGTTAGTTTATGTGACTTCACTGTGTTTTGGCGTGAACGTATTGATTGCATAAAAAAACTGCCAAACTCCGATATGAAGTCAGAAGCCGACGGCTCTGGCATGGATTTGACCTGTTTGGTCAATTGCTCTCCAAGGAAGAATTTGGGAACGTAATATGCGGCAGGCTTTTATATCCTGACCAAATCAAGTGACCGGCAATGTCTTGTGGGCGTTTTTTTTGTGAACATTCTATGCAGATACCATGGCAATCACTATCCGATACCGCACTGACGGGAGTAATCCAGGAGTTTGTGCTACGGGAAGGTACTGAATATGGGCCCTCAGATGTGTCTCTGGCGCGCAAGGTTGAGCAGGTTCTAGCCCAGATTCAGGGGGGAAGAGTTGGTATCTTCTATGACCCNGANGCGGGNACCACAACNCTGCAAGAGCTTGAGACGTAAGCNTCGNAACCTNTCTTTTTTTCTTTTTCAAGTTTATCTACCGACGCTGAATGGTATGTTGCTGTAGGACATCGACTTGACTTGAGTGGACGTTGCCCTTTGTTTGCTGGATGATGAATCNTTTGCCTAGCTTATTCGCGTTACGGTTGTTATTAATAGTCGAATTGCGGTTCTGTTTGGCTGAATGAAAAAGCGTTTCGTTGCTGTGTCCTTGCGTTAGACAGGGTTTTAAAATCTCGAAATAGCTATCATTAGCGTTAGATAGAGAAACAGTAAGTCCATAGGGAAAGATTGGATCGATCGTTGGGAGGGTTTTGATTTTCATTAATCACGGTGACGCGTTACTAGCCGGAAGCATTGATATGGATAGGGTAGGTAAAATGATTCTCATCTATTTCGTTCCATACCTTTTTTCGACCTGAGCTTCAGTTCCTGCAAAGCTCGAGAGTAAGAGAATACATAGAGAATAATCTCAATTAAACAATTATTAATATGGATAAGTTCAAGTTGATACTTTACCTCATCAGTAGGCGTCTTTGATGGATGTAGAGGCGGATGTTGAGGTCGATGCGAGGGGATTACGGTGTCCTGAGCCGTTGATGGTCGTCCGTAATAAGATGATGGATATGGAATCGGGTCAGGTGGTAATGGTTGTGGCTACGGACCCGTCCACGTCCTGGGACTTTCCTAATTTTTGCAAGTTTCTGCATCATGAGTTAGTACATCAGGAAACGACAGACGAAGAATATCGTTATTGGATCCGTAAAGGGTGACAGCACACTATTATTTCGCCTACGGCAGCAATATGAACCGAGAGCGAGTGCGACAACGAGGTATGGGTTTTGAGCGTCTCGAGCCAGGAACGCTCGCGAATTATCGTCTCATATTCAATAAGCGCTCAGTTAAACATCCTGGGGCCGCCTCGGCGAATGTAATGGAGGACTCGGGATCGGTAACAGAGGGTATTCTTTATAAGCTGAGCCATCCTTCAGAAATTGAGGCACTAGATCCCTACGAAGGCTATCCAATTTGCTATAACCGGATGGTTATGTCCATTGCGACTCGGGAGGTCATGGTTGATGCATGGGTATATGTTGCTAACGAACCTTATGTTGAAACTGGCTTAAAGCCTGCTGGATGGTATCTCAACCACCTGCTTGAGGGTGAGCCATTCTTGTCGAAGGCTTATCTGAGCGAGTTAAGAAAAACAGAATGCTTAGATCAATTTGAAATTGAGCCCGCGACCACAGCGAAAGAACCGCTATGAATGCCCACATAGTGGTTTCTGTTTTTAATGGACTGTTCGCAGAACCCTACCAGACCCGGTTGGTGGGTGGTGCGAGTGAGCCACTCTATGAGTATATACCGGGCGGCGTCCATGTGATTCACTTTCGCGCAGACTATGTATCAAGCGCTCTGCACGAGGTGGCCCACTGGTGTCTTGCCGGCAGCCAGCGCCGTCAGATCGAGGACTACGGCTATTTTTATGAGAGCGAAAGAAATCAAAAACAGCAGTGCCAGTTTCAACAGGTAGAGCGAACCCCCCAGGCATTGGAGTGGGTTTTTAGTATTGCTGCAGGTATGCCGTTTCGAATTAGTCTTGATAACTTTGGCGCCGTCGATCCAATACCTTTTTCAGAACAAGTGCAGGACTCTGTGTGGCAGTTGTTGAATAGAGGCTTGCCGGCAAGGGCGCTAAGTTTTGCCAATGCGCTATCTAATGCGACAGATTCTGTTCCAGTCTTTCTGGACCACCGTAATTACCTGGCTAGACCGCAACCGTAAACGCTATGACGTTACCGCTATATCTTGTAGATGCTTCGATCTATATCTTTCGGTCTTATTTCTCGATACCACCCAGCTTTTTCGCGAAGAATGGCGAGCTAGTTAATGCGGTATATGGCTATACCAACTTTCTCCTTGATCTGATCAAGCGTAACCCTAAATACATATCCGTTGCATTTGATGAGAGTCTGGTCAGTTGTTTTCGAAATAAAATCTATCCTGACTACAAGGCTAATAGAGATCTGCCAGACGAAAACTTAGAGTTTCAGTTAGCTATGTGTCAGAAGGTAACGGGTTTGCTTGGGTTTCATCACCTGAGCCTTGAAGCTTACGAAGCAGACGACATTATCGGTACATTGCACAAAAGATTTGCACTACCCACAGTCATCGTTACCCGCGACAAAGATCTTGGTCAGTTGATAGGTAGCGAGGACAGGCTATGGGACTTTGCAAGTGATGCCTATAGTGGCCCTGGCGAGGTACAGCAGAAATTCGGTGTGCGCCCGGATCAGATTGCTGACTACTTGGCGCTCGCTGGAGATTCCGTCGACAACATACCAGGTGCTCCAGGCATTGGTGCGAAGATCGCGGCTGCGCTGCTGACAGAGTTTGGATCTATCGAAAAACTCTATGCTTCATTGGATAAGGTTCCCGACATGAAGTTGCGGGGTGCGAAAAAAGTTTACGACATATTGTTGCGGCATAGGGATGACATTGATCTGTATCGTCGCATAACGGGTATCGCCTGTGATATCCCAATTAAGGTCACTTTGGAAGATCTCAGAATTAAGCCGCAACCCATTGAAGAAATTATGGGTTTTTTTGACGAGATGGCATTTAGCAAGCGGATTCGCGACCGATTGGGGCAGACGTGAAAATCGGGCTCGTGTTGAACCCCTTAGCCGGCCTTGGGGGCGAAGTTGCATTGAAGGGCTCTGATGGCATGTCTAAGTTGGCGAAAGATAGGGGTAGTCGTAGTCAGGTAAGCGCGCGAGTCAAAACTTGCTTGAATGAGGTCCTTCCTTGGGTAGAAGGAATGTCTATGGTTACCTACCCGGGGCAAATGGGTGGTGACTTGTGTGCTGATCTTGGTATTCCGAGGGAAATCATAGGCTCGATTGGTGATGTCACTAGAGCTAGTGACACCAAAAATGCGGTTCGCGCATTTGCTGATCTCGGCGTAGATCTTATTTTGTTTGCCGGTGGCGATGGCACGGCCAGAGATGTGTACGATAGCGTTCCCGTTGGTCAAGTCGTTCTGGGCATACCCTGTGGTGTGAAGATGCATTCCGGTGTGTTTGCCATAAACCCACAATCAGCAGGAAAAATTGTTAGAAGTCTGATATCGGGAAAACTCGTGTCCGCAATGGATGCGGAAGTTAGGGACGTTGATGAGGCTTCGCTGCGAAGAGGCGAGGTCAAAAGCAAGTATTATGGACAGCTCTGTGTTCCTGCTGAATTGACGTACATCCAGGCGACCAAGTCTGGGGGCAAAGAAGTAGAGGCGCTCGCAGTACAGGAAATTGTCGCTGACATCATCGAGCACATGGAGCCCGAGACGACTTATGTCGTTGGTTCAGGTTCGACAACAGGGGCGCTTATGGATGCTTTGTCGATTAATAATACGTTACTTGGTATCGATGCGATTCGTGGCAACAAGTTACTTAGCAGTGACCTTACCGAGGAACAGTTATACAAATTGGTGAGCGAAAGTTTGGATATCCGGCTGGTAATAACTGTGATTGGCGGTCAGGGACATTTATTTGGTCGCGGCAACCAACAACTTAGTCCGCGGGTGATCAGGGCTGTAGGATTGGACAATATCGTTGTTATCGCGACTAAAACAAAACTCGAGGGATTGAATGGGCGTCCGCTTATTGTAGACACTGGAGATACTTCTCTCGATGAAGCGCTGTGTGGGTTGCGACGGGTGGTGACGGGCTATGAAGATTCTGTGTTGTTGAGGGTATCAGGATAAGGTTTGACCAACAGCTTGATAGATCGCTATGGAACCATTACTGCACAGCTCGTTACGTAACTGATTGATAACGAGCTTTCTGTCTTTCAAAACTGACGGGTTAATCTCTTCTGACGATGAAATACTGACAAACTTTGCGACATTTGTATCATACAGGGAGGTATAAATTGGTTCCGCGACCCCTGTCAGTTAGAGGAAAGCTTTGTGGGTCAGTATTGCCTGTTAGATACCATCTGACGTATGGTATTTCCGTGGTGAAGCAAACCTTCTCCATAGAGCTCGATCATCGTGTAAGACTCGGTAGTTCGGTAGGGCTATGTCGTCCATACTCATCAGCGGTATTGATACCAGCCACGTCATTGAAGAAGATCGGTGAGTTAGTGGGGAATTGCGTGAAAATAATATTTAGTATCTCCGCGATGCGGTGATAAAAATTCTCTATATTAATGTCAGCTAATGGGCCTTGGCTGCTAGAAGTCTATTTTCTATATATAAAAAATGGTTAGCAATTTCGGAGCCCTGTGCGATAATGCGGACATATTATGTCATCACCTGCTCTGTTAAACGATAGGATTACTGTGCCATTGGTACGGTTTGTTCTTCCTGTCTTATTTTGCGTATTTTTAGTCGGTTGCTCTTCAGGGGAGTCTAAGGTCGAAGATCAGCTGGCGATCGTTGAAACCAACTTGCAGGGTCTTAGGAGCGCCATCAACAGTAACGGACTGCGCAATGCGACGTTCATTCGCCAATATGCATCAATATTGAAATCCAAACGACCAGAACTGGTTCCACTGCTCGTTGAGCTTGAGAAAGATGCCACTATCCAGGGCCCACTTTTCGCTGGCCTTCAGCAACGGTACAACGGTCTAAAGGATGGTAGTGAACACTATGAGTCCTGGACTGGTAAGTTGGTTGAAGCGCAAAAACTTAACGCCGCGACGCAGCGAGATGCATACAACGATGCATTATCGGATACCGTTAATGTACTAGCAGATTTATCGGATGGTGAACTGGCGAGGGTTAATGCACTGTCGAATAGTGCCGAACAATCTCTTAATAACTCAAAGAGTTATGGCAAGGGAAGTCAGTACATGGGTAATCCGCACTATGGTTATTGGTCGCATGGTTCTGGAGGATCATTCTGGGCTTGGTATGGGCAATACGCATTTTTCTCGAGCATGTTCGGTAACAATCGCTATTATTACAATGATTGGGCCGCGAATCGCGGCTATTCCTACTACCACGATGTAGGTAGGAATCATTATTCCTCTAGGTCGCATCGTGCTGGTATGCGGGATGTAGATAATCGTGCACGCAAGCAGTTTGGCTCCCAGGGGAAATATCAAAGCCCTTATGCCAGAAATCGAGGTGGGTCGACGAGGCTAAGCTCATCGAGCAGAGGTCTGCAGACTTCTGCATTTAAGAGTCAGTATGGCTCAAAATCAAGCAGTTATCGTAGTAGCAGCAGGACCAGTGGTTACAGGACATCTACAGGTGCTTCCCGTGGGAAGTAGCATTTTTTTGAAACCTTTTCGTTAGGGGTAGGGCGATGGATCAGTTAACGGGTATTGACACTTATATCTACCAGATTCTTTTGATTGATCTGGTCATTGCCGTAGCGATGATTGCTGGCTTGCGGTTTGTGACCGGCGTGGTTGCTAACGTGAATAGCGCTGAGGAACTTGCCGCGAGGGATAATGTTGCGTTTGGTATCGCAATGGCGGCGGGAATCATATCGTTGGCTTTGATGTTGACGGGTGCCGTCTCTGGTGAGCCGGGAATGACCTACGCGAACGAGATTGTAAGTGTGCTTGCTTACGGAATTCTTGGCGTTTTGCTCATAAAAATTGGTAGGCTCGTGCAGGATAAGATCGTGCTGCGTGGCATAGAAATTCAGGCTCAGATAAAAAGAGGTAATGTTGCTGCTGCCCTGGTAGACGCGGCGAATACTCTTGCTATTGGCTTAATACTCCGCGCTGTGATGTTGTGGGTAGAAAGCGATACGTTTAGTGGTCTGTTGGTTGTGCTGATCGCCTTCGTAGACGCACAAATTTTGCTTGCGCTTGTGGCGTATTATCGTGCAGCTGTATACGCGCGACGCCACGATGGCACAAGCTTACAGGCAGCTTTCGCTAATGGGCAGACTGCACTTGCCGTGCGATTCTTTGGCCATCTGATGGGCGTGGCGCTTGCAGTCACCGCAGCATCTGGCATTGTCGCTTACCAGCCCGAGGGGCTTGTGATGGCATTGCTTCTTTGGGCCGTAGTAGCGTTATTGTTTACGATCTTCGTGTCACTAATCGCAAGTCTGGCTCGCAAAGTCGTACTGATGGGCGTTGATGTTGTTGAAGAAGTGGACAACCAGAACAACGTTGGTGTGGCCGCAATCGAGGCGGCGATTGCCATCTCCGTCGGTCTTTTCTTTGTTGCCCTCTTTGCGTAGTTGTCTCCGCCAAAGCGTTAACAGTTGATTCCTATGTTGTCGACCGCACCCAGGTCGTATGCGTTATTGATACATGATGTTTTGCTGATTAGCATCATGGGCGTGTTGGCCGCCTGTGGTCTGATTTACGAATATTTATTGTCGCACTATGCAGGTCGCATCATAGGTGCTGTTGAAACTGCGATCTATACTATGATTGGTTTGATGATTGTTAGTATGGGCCTTGGTGCTTTTGCAGCCAAACTGATAAAAGATCCGTTTACAGGATTTGCCTGGCTTGAATCACTTATCGCGATCTGCGGAGTGAGTTGTATTTTGTTGATAGCAACATTTGTCGGGTTCAGTGCAGTGTTGCCCCAGGTTATAGCCCAAACCTTTGCTTTACCCCCCGACTTGGTTCCGTCCGGTGGGGTTCTAGATTTGCTCCACGAAATCGCAACCCTGAGCCCGTATTTTTTCGGTGTGCTTATCGGTTTTCTAATTGGTATGGAGATTCCTCTTATTGCCAGGGTTCGTGAGCGTGTCTACGGTGAGCATCTTGAACACAATGTTGGAACGATCTACGGTGCTGACTACATAGGAGCGGGTGTGGGTGCGGCGCTGTGGGTTGGCATTATGCTGAGCCTGGAAATCACTGAGGCTGCGGTGTTAACCGCAATTGCCAATCTGGTCGCAGGTATGATTTTTCTTACCTGGTATTGGCAGAAGATTGCTTGGCGAAAATTGCTGTTGGGTACGCATGGTCTGATATTCGCACTGGCGTTAGCGGTATATCAGTTTGGTAGCGACTGGACGTTAAAGATGACCAATCTGCTATACGAAGACCCGGTGGTCCTTAGCAAATCCTCCCACTACCAGCATCTCACCATTACTGAACGTTATCTTACGGCGGACCGCGATCCTGTATACAGTTTCTACATTAATGGACGACTGCAGTTTTCTAGTAACGACGAACATATCTACCATAGCATGCTCGTTTATCCGGCCATGTCAGTGACTGGAGAAAACCCGACGGTGTTGATTATCGGTGGTGGTGATGGACTGGCGTTACGTGATGTACTCAAGTTTGATCCCAGCGCGGTTACCTTAATCGATCTTGATAGTGAACTCGTAGAGTTTTTTACCCCTGAAGACGATATGGTTTATTACCGTGAGTCATTGGTCGGACTCAACGGCGCGGCATTTGGTGATGCGAGGGTTGAGGTATTGATTGGCGATGCATTCATCGAAGTAGATAACCTGCGTAACAATGCGAAGACGTTTGATGCAATCATCATAGATCTTCCAGACCCTAGTCACCCCGACCTAGATAGACTCTATAGCGATTACTTTTATGGCCGGCTACATGATCTGCTATCGACGAACGGTGTGATGGCGGTGCAGTCAACCTCTCCGTACCATGCGAAGAAGGCTTTCCTCAGTATAGGTAAGACGATTTCTGCTACGGGTTTTGCTCACGTGGAGCAATATCGACAGAATATTCCTAGTTTTGGTGAATGGGGATGGACCGTAGCGAGCAAACAGAAGGTGGGTGTGCGTCAACGTTTGCAGGCAATGAAAAGTCTGCCTGCAGATCACTTTTGGCTAACTAGAGATCTATTGATCGCTTCGTTTGAGTTTCCCAAGGGCTTTTTTGATGAGGTCGAGCAGGTTAGGGTAAATGCGCTGGGAACTAATCGGGTCTACCAGTACCATAGCGAAGCTTGGAAAGTAGAAATGGGACTCTATAGAGACTAGTCCACAAATACTTAGAAATATCAGTTGACATATTATGTCGCTATCGTAAACTTAATCTCGTGACATAATATGTCTTAACTTATTATGTCAGAACAAGGAGAATTTATGAATATTGAAGATCTGGCTGTGCGGATTTCGGACCTAGCAAGCTTTGATGGCTATCAGTTGGAGTGCCAACCGATTCCCGGTGAGATTGAGGTTCTGCAGATTACCGTAGGTGATTTTGATGAGTTGCCAACGTACGTATCGGTCACTGATACCCAGATATTGTGCGTTACGTACCTGTTTACTGAGGACGAAGTAAAGTCCGAAAGTCGAAGCGAGATGCTCGAAGAAATGCTGGAACTAAATATTCCGATTCCGTTGTCATCCTTCGCCAAGATTGGTGATCGTTATGTGATTTTTGGCGCGTTATCGAATGCTTCGGGTATTGAAGATATTTGTTTGGAGATTATCACTTTAACGGAGAACGCGGTTGAATCGATCACCGCACTGGAAGACTTCTTAAATTAGGACCCCCTTAGGAGGAGTGTCGAATGAGTGTTTTAAAGAAAATCATGACTGCTGTGCGAGGCGGTGCCCGTGAAGTCGGTGAATTGATTGTCGATTCTAACGGGACGAGGATTTTTGAGCAGGAGATCAAAGATGCGGAGACGCACCTGAGAAAAGCCAAACAGGATTTAACCGATGTTATGGCGAAGCAAATGCAGGCTGGTCGCAAGGTCGAGTCGCTGAAAAATGAGATTACTGAACACGAAGGCTATGTAGCTCAAGCACTGGAAAAAGGTAACGAGGACTTGGCGCTTGAGATTGCGGAGAAGATCGCGCAGCTGGAAGTTGATCTGGCGGAACAGGAAGAGGTCCATAAAAGTTTTTCAGGTCATGTGGTTCGTTTGAAGGACCTCGTTAAGAAAACGGAACGCCAGTTAAAGGACTACGAGCGTCAGCTGTCGATGGTAAAGACGACGGAAAGCGTGCAGAAAGCCAGTGCTGCGATTACCGACAACTTCGCTTCGAGTAACTCGAAAATTATTTCTGCGAAGGACTCGCTGGAACGAATTAAGGAGCGTCAGCAAAATACCTTCGATCGATTGGCTGCTGCTGAACAATTGGAAGCGGAGACCTCGGACAAGAGTCTTGAGGATCGAATGAAAGCTGCTGGGATAGGAGATCCAGACGAAAACTCGGCGAATGCTGTGCTTAATCGTCTCAAAGCCAAACAGAAGTGAGTTCATTCATAAAGGGTCTATGGAGCCGCACTAAAAAAGGACCTGAGGTACGGCGACTGGACCATCCCAGAAGTTTGCAGTCAGGCGATCTGATCCAAATGTCTGACAGCTTCGGATTACCCGAACGATTGAGAAACCAGGTGTTTAAGGTTGTGGGTATTAGCACCAGCCAGTTTGAGCATAGTTTTGATACTACTTTTAGTCTGCAAAGCCAGAGCGACAATACCGTAGATCTGACTATCGAAGAAGAAGGTGGGCGACAAATAGCTGCCTTTTCATTCGAAATTGGTCCTGAGGTAGTAGCACAGATATTTGACATTGAAGAGTTCAGTGAAATTTTTGATGAGATTTCCACTACGTTAAAGGCGAAAGATGTATCGGTTATAGATGGGCTTATAGCGAACCAATACGATCAAATTAGTGCTGGGGAGCGAGGATACTACTATGACGGCAAGGACTATCGGGAATCAGCTCCACCGGAATCTGAAGGCTCGGGTGAACCATTTGATTATTTTTGTCTGATCAATAAAGAAGAGACACATGCGATAGAAGCAGAGGTTTATGAGGGTGGAGAGACCGAGGTTTACCTCACGTTATATCGTGAACTCACTGACATCAAAGACTTGTGGCCTGCAGAAACGGCATGAGGACCAATCGGAAGTGGGAAAAAGAAAAAAAAGCGGTTAAAGCTGTGCAGATCGCTTTTGATGTTGGCGATGAGGTAAATCGCCAGATTCGCATAGAAGCATTGGATCAGGGTATCAATCCGCCCGACCGTATCAGGCAGATTCTTGGTCTGTCGGTAAACAGTAAACCTGTAAGACCCCGTCTTTCTATTTCGCTGTCTGACGATGACTTTGTTATTCTGGCAACGAAATTCGGTGTTCCATTGGAAGATCGGCTCAAGATCAGGCAGTTGGCGGCAGAAACTTTAATCGCCCATCTTGACCCAGATGAAAGTGAATAGTTGTGGATAATCTATGCTCAGGATTAAAAGTGAAATCTGGCGCCGTCGCCGTCATCGATGGTATAGCGCTAAGACGAGTAATGATCGCAGAAGCAAGATAGCTCAACTTTTTGTATTACTTCTTGGCCTCGCGATGGCCAATGTGCTGGCGATGATGGTTTTTGAGGATTTGTCCCTTGAAGATGCCATCTGGCTTACGATGACCACGATGACCACGGTTGGTTATGGGGATATGAGCGCTGCGACAACCTACGGTCGAATTTCTACTATATTCCTCATGTACTTGTTTGGTATTTTCCTGCTCGCGCAAATTGCAGGGGAGTGGTTTGATTATCGTCTGGACCGCAAGGACAAGATGCGGAAAGGTCAATGGAGATGGATCATGAATGATCATATTGTCATCATAAATACACCACTTAGAAATGGTTCACGCTATCTACGCATACTGGTGGAGCAGATTCGCGGAACACCGATGTTGGCAGATTGTCCGATCGAAGTTTTGTCATCACATTTTCCAGAAGGTCTACCCGCTGATATCGCAACTCATGGCGTGGTGTTGCGCTTCGGAAGAGCAGAGGGGCGTACAAGTTTGTCCGAGGTTGATGTAGACCGTGCCCGATTCATTATCTTGATGTCTGAGGATACCAATGACTACCGATCTGATAGTTTGACGTTGGACGTACTTGATCAGCTAAGTAGTTTTTCCAACACCGGTTATATCATCGCGGAATGCGTGCAGGAGTCGAACCGTGAACGTCTGTTTCGTCAAGGGGCGGATGCGGTTATCCGACCTGTCAGGGCGTATCCCGAACTCATGGTGCGTGCCATGGCAGCACCAGGGACAGAAACAATACTCGAAGATTTGTTTAAGCATCAGGGAAGTCATCCAAGAAGATACGATGTAGATTTCGAAGATCAGAACTGGGGTAGTTTGGCGAGTCGCCTCTTGCGTGAGGGGCTTGGCACCCCGCT
Source organism: Gammaproteobacteria bacterium (assembly GCA_002712135.1). Lineage (GTDB taxonomy): Bacteria > Pseudomonadota > Gammaproteobacteria > Pseudomonadales > Azotimanducaceae > UBA7455. The sequence continues at coordinate 8,749 of PASO01000028.1, read as the reverse complement.
TGGCTATCTCGCTGTCGATGATGAGATTGTGGTGAATCCAGATCCTGATCTTGCTGCTTCTGGCAAAGCTCTGTTTTTGATGGTCAGTCAAGCTTCGGAATATGGACCTGACCGTGTTCGTGAATGCCTTAAGTGATTAAGGCGCTGATGACAAACTGGTTGACTGGCCTGAAAGCTATTGGAACGTTGATCGTCTTGGTTTGGTGTGTTGAGATCGTTAACAGTTTTTTTGGACATGCCTTGAACGTTTACGGGATATATCCTCGAGAAGCGGCAACACTTTCTGGCATTATATTGTGGGCATTCCTTCACAGTGATTTCCAACACCTTGTCATGAACACAAGCCCCTTACTGGTAATGGGCTTCTTCGTTGCGATGAGGGGTGTAGGGCGATTTGTTGCTGTCTCGCTTATCGTGATCGTGATCGGTGGGATTGGTGTCTGGTGCTTTGGACGATCCGCTTACCATATTGGAGCCAGTGGGTTGGTCTTTGGTTATTTCGGATATCTAGTTGCATTAGGTATCTATGAAAGAAGTATAGGTACCGTAGCGGTCGCATTTCTTACTGTATTCTATTATGGCGGAATTATTTTTGGAGTACTTCCGAGTGATAGTTTTGTCTCTTGGGAGGGACATTTGTTCGGTTTATTTGGTGGTATAGCTGCTGCTCGCCTGACGTTAGACAAAGAGTCCATAGATCATGCCATATAAGGAAGTATTTGATGCGATGCCCATCAATCAGATGTTGGGGATTACGCTGTTGGAGCAAGGCCCTGGCTACGGTCGAATTCAACTGAGTATTACTGATACGACACCAACCGGGATTGGCGGTTCTGTTAATGGTGGTATTTTAGCTACGATGGCCGACATGGTGATGTTGGTCACTGTGTTCAGTGGACTTCAAGACAATGAAACGCCAGCGGGTACAGCAGAGCTAAACATCAGCTATTTACGACAGGCCCATGGTAAAAAGATTATTGCAACTGGGCATGAGGTAAAACGAGGAAGACAGCTGGCTGTAATTGACGTCGACATTACTGACGAGAAAGAGAGGCTCTGTGCTAAGGCTAGGGCAACTTATGCTTTCAGAGCATAAAGCAATGAGTTCGAGTCAGGAGCTGGTGATTAGATGCTTTGTAATTTTAAAAATACTTCTGCTTGCAAGTTGTACGATGATTCCTGGCTCATTTAACTCCGATCAGATGGTAGAGTACTGTGAGCAGAAAGGCTCGAGTTACATTTGTACTATGATACCGAAGGCGGAGATGAATCGTATATTGAGGGGACAATAAGCGAATCGTCAGGAAACCGATAAAAAGTCTTAACCTTGTTGCATGCTTATCGAGAGATTAACTGGTTTAGTTTGTTCGGTCGGGGATTTCCTTATCTAAAGTTAACCTTTTTTATCAAAATAATAAGGGACGCTAGGCTCAGTAATACGTAATTATATTTGATGTGATATCAATATTTATGGGTAAGCCATACGTGGATGAGAGTAGTTCTTCTGAGAGGACTACTTCTGGTTTTCCATAACCAACAACTTCACCTTTTTTAAGTATTACTACCCGGTGCGAAAACCTATTAGCTAAGTTCAGGTCATGCAGCACCATTACGATACCCACACCTTCTTCTGCTTTAGATTTTATTAAGTTAAGTATTTTTATTTCATGAGCTAAGTCTAAATTAGCAGTTGGTTCATCTAAAAATAAATATCTCGGCTCTTTAGAGTTAGAGGGTCTCCACAATTGTAGGAGCGCCCTAGCAAAGCATACCCGCCTTTGTTCACCTCCGGATAAATGGGTAAAATTTCGATCTACGAGGTCTTGTACCTCGCACTCTCGTATTACTTTGTTGATGGCATCCTCATAGTCATTTGAATAGGCGGCGTAACCTCGGTCTAACCAGCCCATCTGGATAATAGCTTTGACAGAGAAATCAAAAACGATTGGCTGTATTTGAGACATCACGCTTCTTGTGAAAGCTCGCTCTTGGATACTGATTGAGTCTATCGGCCTTTCATCGTAATAGGTGTGACCATTTTGAGGTGTTATATCGCCTGATAGAACATTTACGATAGTTGATTTGCCGGCGCCATTTGGCCCTAATATCGTTAATATTTCGCCTTCATTGATTTCAAGAGATACGTTTTTGAGTATTTCTACCCCATTTATAGAGAGAAATATCTCTTTGGTACAGATCGTCATGGTCGTCTTAATCTAAAAATTAACCAAAGAAAAAAAGGTGATCCTATAGCACTAGTAATTAATCCGACGGGAAGTTCTGCTGGCTGTATTACGAGTCTTGAAATGAGGTCTGCCGTAATCATCAGAGACGCGCCCATCAGTGCTGAAGCGGGTAATAGATAGTTATGATTCACTCCACCTATGAGTCTCGCTAAGTGAGGTACAACTAATCCCACAAAACCAATCATTCCGGATAGGGCAACACTTGCACCAACTGCTGTAGCAGAGGAGAAAATTATTCTGTATTTCAGCTTCTTTATATTTACCCCCAATCTGTAGGCTTCTGGTTCTCCTAGTTGAATTATGTCTAATTGTCTTGCGGACGGGAGCAAATAGAAAATTGCAATTAATATTATAAATATTGCGGGGAGCAATACAGGCCATGTCACTCCGCCAAAACTGCCCATGGTCCAGAACATAAGACCCCTCAGTTCAGCGTCTGTACTGACAAATGTCAGTATGCCAATTGCTACTGAAGCTATAGCGTTAACTGCGATCCCAACTAACAACATGTAGGTGACCCCTTGATGGCCAAAACCTTGTGTTAGCAAATACAACATTATGATAACGAAGGATGCGCCTAATATTGCTGCAATTGGTAAAAGAAAAACTCCAGCTATAAAACCAGTTGTAACCCCTGAGCCGACTACAATAAATAAGGCAGCGCCTAAAGCTGCGCCCGCAGAAACACCTATAAGTCCTGGATCGGCTAATGGATTTCTAAATAAACCTTGTAGAGATGCTCCCGCTACTCCAAGTCCCGCTCCAACGAGCGCAGATAAAATAACCCTTGGCAGTCTTATTTCGATGAGCACAATTTGTTGTAACAATTGTGCATCGCCAAGCATTATTTGCAGTAAAGGAATCTCATAACTACCGATGGATGTGGCTACCATAAGGCAAAACAGAGACAGGGTTGCTAATTTAATGAGGATTGAAATTTGGCTTCGAGAAAGAAAGGCTTTATTTATTCTCCAGAGCCTAAGCAATTTAGTTGATGATTTCATTAAGGGCGCTAGCGATTTGTACTGCCGAAGTGATCGTGCGAGGGCCAAAACCAATCATAGCCATACCATCCATGACAATAACGCGTTGATTCCTGAATGCAGGTGTTAAAGAAAGGACAGGGTGCTTGTACAGTTCCTCTAATTCACCATAGGAATCAAGAGCTCTCTGCGTGATTATCACGGCGTCTGGCATTGCCTTGACGATAGACTCTGGGCTAAATTGTTTCCATCCTTGATGTGCAGACATGATGTTTCTCGCGCCCGTCATTCTAATTAGGCCATCTGCGGAGGTTCCAGTTCCAGCTACTACGGGAGATCCTCCCTGTAGGTTTAAAATGAACATTACCTTTAGATTAACTTGATTATTTTTAGTGGCAAGGGAATCCAGTTTGGAGATCTGAGGATTAAGGGTTCTTTCAACGAAATAGTTAGATTTTTCAATTTCATCTAGGATTCCACCAACACATTCAATTTTTTCGATGATTCCGGCAGAGGTGTGCTTTTCGTTAATTATTCGGATCTCGATACCGGTTCTTATAAGTTGGGTTAATACATTTGGTGGGCCCATGTCGTTCTCGCCCAAGACAAGTGTTGGGTTAAGTGAGAGTAATCCTTCGGTAGATAAACTTCTCACGTAGCCTATTGAGGGTAAGGTTTTGGCCTCCAATGGATAATTTGATGTGGTATCCAATGCGATAATTTTGTGTTGTAAATCCAATGCATAAAGTATTTCTGTAACGGATCCTCCAGCGACCGCTATTCTGTTTGTATTCTGTGCTTTGCCACATAAGGCTGTCTCAGCACCAGAGAGGATTGGGTAGATAAGTAATAAGAAAGCAATTGTCTTTTGCATGCAGTTATTTTTATTGATTTTTATATTTATGTAAATGATAATCATTCGCATCTGTAAATGCGAATAATAATCATTCGTAGTTATTAAAATCTTATTTGGATGAGGATAATTGGACTAGATGAAAGCTTTAAATAAATTTATTTTCGTTATTGCACTGCAGTTCTCAATGGTTATGTCAATTGCTGTTGAGGCCGACGTGATCGAAGAAATTGTTGTGATTGCTAATAAATATCCAGTTCCTTCTAGTGAGGTGGTGGGAAGCGTCGATTTAATTTCAGTCAAAGACATAGAAATGAGATTAGCGAGTGACCTATCAGATTTGTTGGATAAAACGATAGGTGTTTCGGTACCCCGAAGTAACTCTTATGGCAGAGCATATGATGAAGGTATATCGATTAGAGGCCTTGGGGGTAAGAGAGTTAATATTTTGGTCGATGGAATTAGAGTGGCGGATGCCTATACCGGCTACGGTAGGGACGTTGTAGAAATAGATCTACTGAAACGAGTAGAGATACTTAAAGGACCAAGTTCAGCGTTATATGGATCTGATGGGCTTGCTGGTGTGGTTGCTTATATAACCAAAGACCCTGGTGAGTTTACTAAATCCGATGAAAGCTACCTATCCATTACTACCTCTTATGATCAAGCGTCTAATAATAAAAAATTGGGAGTACTTGGAGCAATTGCTAAAGATAAGTTGAATGGGTTAGTGCAAATAACATCTCGGCAGTTAAATGAACTAGAGCTGCACGATGAATCAACCTTGGCTTTAAATCCATTAGACGGAGAGCAAATGAGTGTCCTGGGCAAGATCAAGTTGACTCTTACGGAATCAATAGATTTGTCGATGACCCTCGACTTGCAAGAATGGGAGGGGCAGTGGGTGCTGAATTCTGATGAGGGTATGTCTTATTTTCCAGCCGTTGTCAGTACAGAATCATCCTTGGGTAATGATGATGGGGTTCGAAATCGACTAACAGCCTCGCTCAATTTTATTGACGGCCCTGGCCTCTTTGATAGCGGTAATCTTAGTGTATTCGCGCAAGAAACAGATCAAACGCAAATTACGGTGAGACAAAAAATGCTCTACTCGTTCGGGCCTCCAACAGAGCTGGTTGAATTCAGGGATTATCGATTTAATCAATCTATCAAAGGCCTTTCGGTTAACTTATTTAAGACAATCGAGCTGTTTGGAATGTTAAGCAATACAGTTTACGGAATAGAGATAGAAAACAGTAAGATTTCTCGTCCTAGAGCCAGATACGAAGAGAACTTGATGTCAGGTGCGAAACAGTATTTTCTAGGAGGGGAGTACTATCCAAATAAAACTATTCCAGATACGGAGATAGAGCGTAGCGGAATATTCTTCAACAACGTGGTTGAGTGGAGCGCTAAAACATCCATAGTATTTGGTGCACGCTATGATGGATATAAGTTAACTCCAAGGCCGGATGCCCTTTATGAAGTTAATGAGCCAGCAGGGAATCAGTTGCTTCATATCGATGACAATAAGGTGTCTCTCAAGTTAGGAGTTATCAGGAGTTTGTCTGATAACTTATCTTTCTTTGCTCAATACGCTGAGGGGTTTAGGAGCCCTGATTATCAGGCCGCGAATTTAAGTTTTACGAATCAGGCGTACCGCTATGCAATTGAGTCTAGTCCAGGTTTGGAGTCGGAAACTAGCGAAGGAATAGAATTTGGTTTAAGAGGTTCGTTTGTTAAGTCCACATGGTCTTTAGCTATTTACGACAACAATTATAAAGATTTTATTGATACTGATATCGTTAGGCGGAATGCCCAAGGTATTTCAATATACCAGTACAATAATCTTAATTCGGTTGATATTAAGGGGCTTGAATTTAGGTTTAATTCAAGCCTCAGTGACAATGTCAGAGCATCTTTTGCTTTCAATATAACTGAAGGTGAAGAAGGAGATGGTGCTGAATTGCTTTCTGTAGATCCGCGAGAAGCGCTAATTGGAGTGATTTGGGATTCCCCGGATGGAAAAATGTCCGTGAGTGGATATGCGTCTGCGGTAGCGGGTAGTCCAGATGATTTACCGCCTTCTTGTGGAAGGTCTGGCTGTAGCCCTTTGCTTGAGCTTTCAGGACTCGTGACCTATGACCTCTATGCCAGCTACCAAATAGCATCTAATTTCAAGGCAAGAGTTGCCATTAGGAATTTGACGAATGAGGCTTATTGGAATTGGGCTAGCGTTAGAGGCAAGACTGCCAATGATCCTAATATAGATCTTTTTATGGAACCTGGCAGAAATATAAATATTGCATTTAGATATGAGCTATAGGTGGAGTCTGGGTTGATCTCTAGTTGCATAAGTTTACAAATCTCAATTCTGGGATGAGCTCGTTAATCGGTAGCATCGGAGTGACTATCCCTTAATTGGAGATAAAGAAATGAAAAAAATTGTCGTCTTAATCTACTTATTAACTCCTCTTATCGCTTATGGCCATGATGCAAATTATATATTCGCGTGGTCCCATCTTGATGATTCAATAATGAATAAACCAAGAGGTGGTACAACTGCTGGGCCAAAGGTTTCGCTTGAAGAATCGTCCAGTATCTACTGGAGAAAATTGCAAAATCGCGAACTGAATAAATTTGATAAAGACAGATCAGCAATCCTTGCAATGCAAGGTGGGTATCGTGTCCACTTTGATTTCATGGAGACCATGGGTTTTTTTGAAGGATATAGCCCAGCTCAGCCTTATCAGTCGTGGGCGACAGAATTTATATTAGTAGTCGATGAGGAAAAGCACTTCATTAGTTTGCAACATATCCTGGTAGTCTATTTGGAGCAGGAGGATGGTTCATTATCCGAAGCACACGTAATGAAACATTGGCGTCAAGATTGGAAATATGAGGATAGTGAAATGCATGTATTTCTTGGCGACAATACTTGGACGAAGCAGCGAGTGCCAATCAATCAGAGAAAAGGTAGTTGGTCACAATCGGTATATCATGTCGATGATTCTCCGCGTTACGAAGGCTATGGTAGATGGGTTCACCATGAAAACTTCTCGTCTTGGACTGGCAATGAGACACGGCGCCCCATGCCAAGAAGAGAAACCGACGTAAGAGAAGATTACGACATACTAAGTGGCATTAACATTCAGACGATAACACCTGACGGCTGGGTTCATGAACAAAATAATAAAAAGGTTGCTTTGGGTACGAACCCTATAGTTTTAGCTAAAGAAATTGGTCTGGCAAGATACCAGAGGATTGCGAATTTCGACTGGGCTCCGGGTATGAAGTTCTGGCAAAGCACTGATGCATTCTGGAAAGAAGTTCGGGAAGAATGGGCTAGAAAAATGAATGCCTCTAAAAATTTCAAACTAATAACAGATGTCGATGGGCACAATATATTGATGCGTTTGTTCCAATTATCATACAACTACGAGCAAGGTAACTACGATGCAATAGAAAGTATTAGTGCGATTATTGGTGCTCATTCAGTTGCACCAGTGGTTTTGCCATATCAAGGTCGAGCAAAAGGAATCAAGAGCCCTTAAGCCTTTAATTGAACGAACGTCGAGTGGGAAAGGAGATTCGAACTTGCGACCCCGACCTCGGCAACACCCTACGACATTTTAGGATACTCTGTAGCCTTTGATATATAGTTGCTTTGTGGAGTTACCACTATGTAGAAACCTATTTCTTTCTGTTCTAATTCGGTTGTATTTAGTGCGAAGCGTCACAACGAACCTAAACCGTTAAATTGAAGGCATTGCGTATTGTTTCTCTGTATTCAATGCCATCTGATATCGTCCACAGGCACCCACCGATATCTTAACTGTGTGGATGATCATATCGAACGAGATTTCCAGTAACGCGTGGTGAACGCAATCAGCTTGCCGGCATCCTTCAGCTCACGCGTTTAACAGCCGTGGATTTAACCAGATCACGTATTGAATCGGAAACCGCCAGGCCAGCCTGAATGTTGGATTCGAGATCATCTTCCAGTTTCTCGACGGTTTTCAGTTTTTCGATCACCGCGTCGATCTGAGCAAACGGTACGATCACGATACCGTTATCGTCGCTGACGAGCACATCGCCACTGCAGACCGTCAAACCTCCAACCAGTACCGGCTCTCCAACAGAGCCTGGACCTTTGGAAGAAGGTGAATTGGGTGAGAGTCCGGTACAGAAAACCGGCAACCCCAGAGGAATAATTCCTTCGATATCTCTGACCAGTCCATCGGTGACAAAACCTGAAGCCCCGGCATTGCGCAGCATGCCCATCATCCTGTCCCCAACAACCGCACACTGTCGCCAGTCGCCAGTCGCGTTGACTAAAATATCACCCGATATCAGTTCGGTCATGGCAGCAAGCACTGCCAGATTGTCGGCAGGACCCGAGTCGCAGGTCAGCACCGCGCCGCACATTTTCGAAGGTAGTACGCCGGGCGCAATTGATTTTATATCTGGTGCGATCGCGCCGGTACCGTTCATTGCATCTGCTAAGAATCCGGTAGGTTGTCCTGTCAGCGCCTGAATTTGCGCCGCCGTTGGGCGAGGACATTTCTCACGAATAGTCAGCAGCGGTGGTTCTTCAATCATTAAAGACGTTTTCACACTTGCGTATCAGGAGAGCACTTTAAGAAAGCCTTGGGGACACCCTGGAA
>PASO01000027.1 GCA_002712135.1 Gammaproteobacteria bacterium | reverse complement strand
GCTCACTCTTTTTAAGCAATCAGGAAAAATAATGTTAGAGAACCTCTATTCTATGAATGGAAAAATCTGTGTAGTGACCGGTGGCTCCAGTGGTCTAGGCAGTTATATGGCCCAGGGATTTTTGGAAGCAGGTGCCGCACGCGTTTACATTACCGCTCGATCCGAAGATAAGTTGAAAGCCAAGGCGGAGGAGCTATCAGCTCTGGCCGATGGTGAGTGCATCCCAATGCCGGGGGACCTCAGCACTATAGAAGGTATTCAGGCATTGGCTAACGCTCTAAAAGAGAAGGAAAAGCATATCGATGTGTTGGTTAACAATGCCGGTGTCGGCACGGGAGGTCCGTTTGCCGATATGAAGCCGGAAGTCTGGGATATGACCATGGATCTGAACCTGAGATCGCCCGTATTCGTTACTCAGGCTCTGCTCGATCTATTGAAAGCTAACGCCACCCATGAGGATCCTTCGCGGGTAATCTTCACAAGTTCTGTNGCCGCAAGCGAGAACNANGNTCNNGTGATGGCCTATTCNACCAGCAAGAATGCAGTTGAAAAAATGACNCCGCTGTTGGCTCTTGCACTCTGTGACGATCANATTCTGGTCAACACCATTGCTCCAGGGNNTTTTTACTCNGAAATGACNCGNANNNCNTGGGAANACCCGGAATCGGACCNTTTCAANGNTNNGTTAGAACGNATCCCGGCACNCCGTTNNGGTGGATTGGAGGACATGGCGGGTGTGGCTGTGATGCTATGCAGCCGCGCGGGATCCTATTTCACTGGTGAAGTACTTAATCTGGATGGTGGTCACCGGCTAACATTTGGCTAACACAGGAGGCAAAAGTGGAAAAACTAACAAACGGGGATCAATTTCCCGATATGACATTGAACATCGCGGGTGGAGAAACTCTCAATCTTCCCGCCGACCTAGAAACACCTAAAACCATCCTGCTGTTCTACCGCGGCTTCTGGTGACCCTACTGCATCCGGCTATTGACCGGATATGAAGAGCGCCGTGACGCGTTCGCTAAACAGGGCGTAAACATCATTGCCGGAGTCGTCGACAACGAAGAGAAGACGCTTGCGGTAGCAGAAAAACTGGGATTTCCAGTAGCCTACGGGGTGACTAAAGAGCAAGCAGACCTGCTGGGTTCCTGGTGGGAAAAACGCAACTTTATGCAACCAAGCGAGTTTGTGTTGGCAGAAGACGGGACAGTAATGATGTCCACCTATAGTAACTCACCTATTGGCCGTATGGACCCCGCGGAGGCGCTAACCCTAATTACTTTTATAAACGAAAATAGGAAAAAGAAGTAGTTCTTGTTACTTAACCCAGGAACAACATGATTCGAGCGCTGTCGATCGTGCTCTTGCGTTGAGCGTATTAGTCAAACAATTCCTTGGGATTCCTTGCCATAAGGCCAGGTTTGGAACCCTCTTTGCCCCAACCATAAGGCTGTTTCCCGCCTAACAGAATTTTGAAGCGCTCATCGTCCTCGTGACGATCGATGATTTCCTGCGGCACGTTCCCTTTATGCGGCTCCTGTGTCATCACATACTGACGACAGAAATACACCGCAAGGTTCATCCGAATGCCGGGAATTTCCCTTGCAAAGGAACCGTGCCAAGTATTCCCGTGCCAGATCACACAATCTCCCGGGTCCAGATTCATTGATATCGCATCGGGGTTCACTGCGTCACCATTCAGCTGTGATTCATCGGACCTTGGATGCCGCATGTAACGATGGCTGCCTGGCACCATAACTAGTGCTCCTTCTTCTTTCGAGTAAGGGGAGAGTGCATAGTTAACATTTGCAATCTGGGCATATGATGGAAACGGCGAAGGCATCCCGTTGGAGTTGTCTGAATGTAGCAGCAGGGGTTCACCGCCCTGTGCTTTAAAGTGGCAACCAATAGAGGACAGCAGACAGCTCTCACCCAGAAGATAGGTGACGAGCGCAAGTGACTGCGGCTCCATCAAAATGTCTTCAAAAACCTCATCGTCATAAAGCATGTGGGGCACATAGTGCCATCCTCTAAAACCCTCGCTGGTTGCAAGGTCAACAGTCTTGCCCGTTTTCTTTTCGACACTGGCAACAATCGCCTGTTGCGCCCTCTCAATCTGAGTTTCGGATAACACCGCTTTGATTGTGGTATAACCTTTTGTTTCCAGCTCCGTAACATTTGCGTTGAGATCAAGCTTTTCAATGGTGTCCAACACCCTATTCATTGCAGCCGTCATCTTTGATCTCCTATAAAGACGCTTCTTTGAGTCTTTCTAACACCTAAACCAACTTTACAACCGTACGGGCAAACTCGAAGGTCTCTCCTACGCGAGATCGATCCGTCGCTACCATATCGATGCCAGTCAACAGATCCCTGCTACCCTCTGGGCCTTCGACAAATCGAATGATGGAATCTTCCAATGTTATCGATCGGGCGCCCTCAACCTCGCGCCCCAGCAACTCACCAAAACGGGCCGCTAAACGATCGGGGTCTGCCGATCTGATTTCCGCAGCCACAATTCCGGAGACAACATCTGTACGCTGATGCCATTGCCAAGCATTCCCCGCCCAAGCCCAGTCATCCCAATTTTCCATCCAGTCCAAAGAGGTCAATGGTCCACCGGTATCGCTGGGATGTAGATGAAGTGCACCAGCATTTACGCCATGACGTATGCCAACGCCCATATCCCAGGCGACTCGTATATTAAGTGCCTCGACTCGAGCACGAGCTTTTTCCAGATCATCAACCTGCAGAATCAGCATATAGCCAGCGGAACCACCCTGCTTTTCCAAAAATTTAGTCGTTGGTGCTTCGGGACGCTCCGGCTGGAGTATTTCCAAGAAGGTGTTGCCAATTGGGAATACACCGTTGTACATCCAGATGGGTGGTCCGGGTTTGTCTCGCTGTGCTGCAGTGATATCCAATGCCTGTTCAGCCTGCCTTTCAACGGGTCTGATATCTGGCGCACACAGTGCGATTTGGCGAATGCGAATTCTTTCGGGAGCGGGTGGTAACTCACTCATNTTANTNTCCTNATTGGNAAAGCANNGATTCTATAACAGATCACAACCCAGAACACCGCTGCNCCANTANNGATGAAGAAGTTTTAAAANACATTCAGCAGCGTTTACTTTTTTAGTTATCAGTGATATTTCTTANGTACATGTTGAATACGCAACAAGAAAATGAACGAACAAGAAAAGTACCTCTTTGACCTACACGGTTACCTNGTAGTCAANAATGCACTCACGGACGNCCANGTTAAATCCTTGTCCGACATGATTGATGCCAATGAACNCAGCAGNAAACGCCATCGAGGTGGGTCTGACAGGACCCGTTTTAGGAACAAAGACGATCCAGCCTGGTCTGCGTCGTCACTACTCGACTGGGGTGGCCCATTTATTGATTTGATCGATATTCCTACTATCACTCCCTACCTAAAAGAGCTCCTCGGCGTTAACTACCGGCTGGACCATGACTACATGCTCGTTGCCAATGCCGAGTCCAGCCATCAATTGTTCCTGCATGGTGGTGGTCAGGGTGCAGGAGGACCAACCGACCTGGTCGGACCAACTGACGGTGGGCAATGCTATTACCGATATAACAATGGTAGATTCTATAATGGATTAATTGCGGTTGCCTTCGAACTCAATACCGTCACCCCCGGGGATGGTGGGTTTGCATGTGTCGCCGGAAGTCATAAAGCGAACTTTGAGTTACCCAACGAATGGAAGGTGAGCAAAACCCAAGCTGACATACCGGATTGTGTACATCGCATTGCTGCGGAAGCCGGCGACGCTATCATCTTTACCGAGGCCTGCTCCCACGGCACTGTTCCATGGGAGAGTGATGAAAGAGTACGCCGCACCCTGTTCTATAAGTACTGCCCCCATGCTGTTGCATGGAGCCCTTGCTATTACAATTCCGACCACTACGAAGACCTTACTGAAAATCAGCGAAATATTCTCATGCCTCCCAGTGCTTTCGGACCATCAGAACATACCACTGAGATATGGCGACGCGCCCAGGCTGAACAATTAGAATTAATGCGACTGAGAAAAGAACAAGCCGGATAAAAGCTGGAGGTGTCTATAAAAATCAAATGATAGAAAAACTGACATCGCTTCGCGTGGGCGACGTTCGTGGAACTTATCCTAACAAATATGGTGGCGAACAAGCTCCAAATCACTACTTCTGCGAATTCTTGGCTGCGACTCTGATATTTTTGCCTAGCTAACTGTGGTAGAGATCATCAATGACGCAGAAGCTGGAATCGATGAATTAATCGAAAAATACCGCGAGAGCATCCTCTGTAGGTGAGAAATCCACCTATTACTTTCGGATGTTAATCAGATTTTCGTAAACGTACTTTTGAAGTATGAACCAGATGCACTACACGTAGACCACTTCGACAGACCACGCTTTGAAATGCCAGAAAACTGAAGATTTACGCTACGCCAATCAAAAACTGAGTCACTGATACACAATAAATATTAGAGTCGAGGTGGGCCTAATCGGTTTCTACATCAGGCTTCAGATTTTCTTAACCTACTTCAACCAAGCGGGTCAGATCACTTAACCACAAGACTATCAATTCTCTATTCACTGAAATTCGTACAATTCCATCAAAAACCAGTAAGCTCACTAGAATGAAAATAAATGTGATGTTCAAATGCGCTGGTTAGCAGGATTCTTGGTGTTTGGCCTTGCCTATGCGCTTTTCGTTTCGCTTATCTTCTGGCAGAACTGGCCGACGATGGAAAACCCACACCTNTATAGCACACTTGAGAGTGAACTCTCCGCCCCTGCCCAAGATGCAGTTACTAGGGTGATCAAAGAGTCCTTGGCTGTAACAGACAGCACGTCGACTTATCAGATTCATCATCAGTCATTTGAATTTGAAAACAATCTGGTAAGTGCAGTAGTCGTAGCAAACGGCCACGTACTAATACTGAAATATGAAACCACAGAGAATCAAGCAAATAATATTGCCAAGGAGTACGTTGGACTCGTTAGTGCCCACATAAAGCAGAAGGCTTTAGAACATAAGAACCAGATAGTCCTGGTGATTTTTATTCCCCTACTTTTGCTTTCTGGGTTCGCCTGGCTTGCNAGAAAGATCTGGGGCTGGGTTTCAGCACTNGACTGAGCCTTANCAANAGCNAGANGCGGNGANTACTAGGTAGCCCTTGCGGAGAAAAANATCAGGCGCTAATGTACACCCNTATATAATATGTGAGNATGNNNATGGATATCTCAATTCAATATTGCGGAGGTTGAGGCTACAAACCTCGCGCGGCCAGTTTGGCCGGTAAACTAAAGAGCAATTTCGATATAGAGGCGCAGTTGATTGAAGGTGATGGTGGTATTTTCGATGTTAAACTAGGCGGTAACCTTGTTTACTCCAAACACGAAACCGGTTCATTTCCGGACGAAGACGAACTGATCACTTCGCTCCGAGAAAAAATCGGATGACAATCGCAATCACCAAATATCACATAGTTCTCTTTCGCTGTGCCCTTGCCCACTTCTGCCTCTTGTGCTGGTCTTGCCTCCAGCACAGGTCGACACCATGGCTGAATATACCCTGCGCGCCGTTTATCAGCGAATGATCGCCTCGTAGTTATCTCGAGAAAAAAACTAGATATTTTCCCTAATATTAAAAAAAAGATGCAGGACATAATTACGCTCGCTAAATCTGCGGCGAACGAAGAACAATGAATTACATTTAGGACCGAGGGATTCCTCGATAAGTAGCGTTATCAAATAGGTCATATAGAGAATAAAATCGACAAGAATTACGCCAATATGTACCATTTAAAATACTGCTATAGGGAACACTGCCAAAACGCTGCGGCACGCGTAGCGTCGGATAAAGAAACTATTAATAAGTCCATTAAATGAAGATTGGCCTCATATCGGATACCCATATTCCAGAGTCGATGCCGGAACTCTGGCCTCACGTATATGAACAGTTTCATGACGTCGAGTGTATTCTTCACGGCGGCGATATCCATCACATCAGCGTTATCGATCGGCTAAATGAAATAGCACCTGTATACGCAGCCAGGGGAAATGGAGATGATGGCTCAGGAGGTCGTGCGGTACTGGCAGACGATCCACGCCTTAAAGATGCCTGGCTCGTGGAATATAACGGTTTCAAAATTGGTCTAACACACTACATTCCAATGCCCGAGTCGCCGCCACACCTCACGGTCCCACGATGGATTGACAAACTTTTCCCGGAGAACCGGCCCGACGTTCTGGTTTATGGGGATACTCACGTAGAGCAGATTGATGTTTTTGATGGCGTACTTTGCGTTAATCCCGGATCGCCGACCTTTCCACACAACCTCACATTGCAGTTCGGCACAATCGGCTTTTTACATCTAGATGGTGACAGACCTCGAGCCGAGATACATCAGTTAAACGAAGGTGGTGTCGAACCTTTCGATTGGGAAAATTCAAGGAGGCCATGGTGATATCTACTTCATAGACATCATTCTAAAAATGAAGGGTAGAGCGCAGCCTCACCCCAAGAACGAAGGCATAATAGGCTCTTCAGCTTTCCTCGAAACAGCTTGCGCATGGCCTGCTAACTCCACACGATTAATTTTTACGCCTTTCCCAGGTTGAAACTCCACATGCGCCGCAGTCATTTCGCGCGTTCCCTGATTCAGATTCGGTGATCCTGGATAGGCAGCCTGGGTTNCCCCATGACTAATCTCCGTGAACACGTGAACGTGACCAAGAGCAAGATAGTCGAGGTTACTATCAGCAATTTCCTCGGGCGTAATCAGCGAAGAATAGAGCCCGGCGCCGCGTTCCACATAGTATCCGTGAGTCATCCCGATGTACCAGTTTTCGTGTTCTTTCTGAGGAACTTTCTCAAGAGGTTTNTTCTCCGGATGATGATCAACGATNCCCTTACCCCATATCCGCACACCAAGCTCTTCAAAATCCAATACNCCACCCTCTTCATCTTTAATAAAGTTGATATGATCACCGGCCTCCGTCGGGTCATATCGATGAAATACCGAGTAGTCAGCCATGCAGTCGTGATTACCCGTAATCATGACTACGGGGCATTGCACCCGCGCAAGCTGCTCGGTCGCGAATTCAAGGCACCTTGACTTGACGCGGTTGTGATCGAATAAATCTCCTGCGAGCAGAAACAAGTCAACCTCTAGTTCGATGGCCTTATCCACGACATCGATAAGCCCACGCTGTGCAAAACTTTCTTTACCCTCGACGCCCAAGTGATCATCTAGATGGATATCCGAAGTATGCAGGATGTGACAATAGCGGTCGGACAAGGGGCTTCCTTATTGGTATTGGAATCATGAAATTGGGCAGTCTATTGACTGAGACCTGTATAGGTCAACCAAACATGACGAAAAAGCAACTCCTAGGATGCGATTACCTGCTCCGCTTCTTCAATTAATAATCTGCTATTTGCAGAAAACTGCTTACGCAGAAAAGCCATCTGGTCGCACAAGATGCGACCACTATGTGAAAGTGCCAGGTACTCCGCATGATTCGGACAATAGGGCAAAGCGAGAAGGTCCATGTTGCACTCGCTTGGCAGGAGACTACCTTTTCGTGCGTTACATCTCTTACAAGCCGTTACCACATTGGTCCACGAATCCTTTCCACCACGTGAAATAGGATGAACATGATCGCGGCTTAGCCACACTTCCTGAAACCGATTACCACAATACAAACACATGTTCTGGTCTCGGCGAAACAATGCTTTGTTGGTCAAAGGTGGCTGGGTGCGGCCTTTCGTGAATACCTTACCTTTGCAAGCGATGATACTCTTCAGGGTGACTACTGTTTGCTCACCCGTTTGCCGGGAGTGACCTCCGTGCACCGCCATAACCTCCTCGCCATAGGTCCAGCTAACAAGTTCCCGCGCGTGCAAACACACTGCTTCCTGCCAACTTAGCCATTCCATAGGTGTCCCTGCAGTATTTAGGCGCAGTATTCTAAGGCTCATAAGGCATTGCTTTCTGCTTCTCTTTTGATGCCATAATCTTAGTCATGCCGCTCGAATTATCAAGCATTCACCTATAACATTCAGCGAAGCTAGTTACACGATTATTATTAAAGCAATGGTACCCACGGCAGATCCAAAAGAAGACAAGGTTTACGCGAAGCCTATCGACCAACTAGAGGCGTTCGAATTTAATGCAAAGGTTGCTGATGTGTTCGAGAACATGATCGAACGATCGGTCCCCGGTTACCCTCTGATACTAGACATCATTGGTCTTACAACGGAGCACTTCGCGCAACCCAATACCTGTTGTTATGACCTAGGCTGTTCTCTAGGCGCTTCGACGCTAAAAATCCGCCAGCATCTACCTATCAGTTGTCTGGCAATAGGCATCGATAACTCTTCAGACATGGTAGAGCGATGCAGAGCGAATGTCGCACGCGACCACAGTCAGGCACAGATTGAAATTCGTCAGGAGGACCTTCGCATCACGAGAATAGAAAACGCATCTGTTGTAGTGATGAACTTTACGCTGCAATTCCTCCCCGAGGGGGACCGAGATAATGTACTAAGAGGTATATCGGATGGTCTTGTCGACGGAGGCGTGTTTCTCCTCTGCGAGAAGATTAAATTTGATAACAGTAACCAACAGGCGCTGTTCGAAGATCTGCATCTCTCTTTTAAGCGGCTTATGGGCTATAGCGATTTGGAAATTGCGCAAAAACGGGCAGCTTTGGAAAACGTGCTGATTCCCAGTACTATAACTGAACTCAATGAGCGCGTCAGTCGGGCAGGTTTTAGTCGCACAGAGTTAATAGTTCAATGTCTCAACTTTGTTGCGATTCTGGCGATCAAATGACCCGTATGGATAGGCATCTGACACGGGAAGCCCACGAAGACCTCCGGCAAAAAATACTTGAGGCGCAGGGATCACTAGTGATTCTCCCGGGGGGAGCGCCACNTTCACCTATGTGTTTTCCCAAGCATTTCTGATCAAAATCATCATTGGTTCATTCCCAGCCTACGACATGCTTTNTGAACATGTGGAGATTATAGAGGTATAGAATGCACGCTGACACCATGCTTACGCGGCTCCAACCTATAGTCTCGCGCGACAACTTCCGCTACCTCCAGAGCGCAATGAACGATCACTATCGCGCACACGGCAATGATGTCGCCTGGGACACCACGCTGTCCGAGATTCCCTGCCTAACCAACACGCACGCAGATTTTTCAAGCGATACTGTTAAGGTTACAGCGGATAGTAAGATAGATCATGAAGGTCTGAAAAATTCTCTGAAAAACTTTATGCCCTGGCGTAANGGTCCATTCGATTTATGCGGAATACANATAGACTCTGAGTGGCGATCTGACTGGAAATGGCATAGGCTGATCGACCACATAGCACCCCTAACCAATCGACGCGTACTCGACATCGGTTGTGGCAACGGCTATTACTTGTTCCGCATGCTGGGCGCTGACGCAGATATCGCTGTTGGTGTCGATCCAACANGGCTGTTCCTTTATCAGTTCATGGCATTACAGAAGCTTCTGCCCAATAACAATGCGTTTTATCTTCCCTTACGTTCTGAACATCTTCCCGCATTCGCAAGTTTTGACACTGTCTTCTCGATGGGTGTTCTCTACCACCATCGTTCCCCGTTCGAACATTTAAGTGAGCTGAACAGCTTTCTAAAACCTGGCGGCGAGTTGGTTCTTGAAACGCTTATTGTCCCAGGAGACCTATCTACCGCACTAGTCCCCGCTGACCGATACGCCAGAATGGCCAACGTCTGGTATCTGCCATCCGTCGGAGCGCTGGAAATCTGGCTACAACGGATAGGATTTTGTAACGTGCGGATCGTAGATGTTTGCAAGACCACAACTAATGAGCAGAGGCAAACGGAATGGATGCAATTTCAATCTCTAGCGGACTTTCTCGACCCGGGAGACCCTAAACTCACAATTGAAGGATATCCCGCGCCCCATAGAGCAATACTAATCGCCAACAAACCGGACTGATGGCTTGAANTACTTACCAAACCGCGCGGCAACTCGTTTATATAGGGATAGTGAATCTTTGAGCGTGGAAAAACGCGCGACTCAAGCGAGGTCGGTTGAGGAACTCAAAAGCAAACTAGAAAGGCGCGTCACTAATAAACGACATTCGCTCCTCGGTAGTGGGATGCTTGAAACTCAACCCACTCGCATGAAGCATTAGCCTGTCGGCAGCCGCAAACGCTTCTTCGTGGGCGTAAAGATCACAGCCAAGAATCGGGTGACCAACGGAAGCCAGGTGAACTCGAAGTTGATGGCTGCGTCCGGTCACTGGGGTCAGGCGAAGTTGACTGTTACCTTTTATTATTTGTAGCAACTTATAGCTAGTGAGTGCTGGCTTACCTTCCTGCTCGTCCACAACTTGCCTGGGCCGATCATCGGGATCTGGCCTAAGGGCAAGATCTATCTCTCCCTTANCTNTCTTCACCTCTCCAAAAACAGTCGCAAGGTACTCCTTCGAAACCTCACGCTCTCTGAACTGTCGGTTTAGCTCGCGCGTCGCGCGTTTCGACTGGGACATAACAAGGAGCCCCGATGTATCAAGGTCAAGCCTATGTAAAACAACGACATCGGGAAAATCGAACATCATCCTCTGCAACACGCAGTCCTTAACGAAACGGCCTGGCACTGTGAGTAAACCCGCCGGTTTTTCCACCACCAACAGGTCATCGTCTGCAAAGCGCACAATCACCTCTTCTTGGCATGGTGGTGGTATATGGCTCGTATAGCTACTCATGGGGCGCACTATAGCATCGAAGAAGAATACTGATCCTGACAAAACCTACTATGAATTATTATCGAGTACTATTAATACATCCGTCTCATATTATTGGTCAAATAAGGAATGCCAGATACCTCCGGAACAGTTATAGCGGAAATAAAAGATTTGTTATTTCAGGCAAGTAAGTGTTTACAAAACAAGTCAGGAAGCGCTAATCAACTTTTCAGAGAGATACCCAAGATCAATTTATAGGCGACAGTCTGTTAGTGGATCTNATTCAGAACGCCCACCCCAGATAGCGCCTTACTAACGAAGACAGGGTAGCTCTAATAGCAGTCGATGACTGCAGCAAGATGGTGTAACGCTTTTCAGACCTCGAGGTGGATGCCGAGCAGAGCATATTCGAAAGCATTCCAGAACTCGTTCTGCCAGATATTACCTAACCCTGATACCCACATAAGCCTGCCCCAGTTTTATATTCTCGAGGTTCTCGATCTGATGACTAATTACACTGTCGGCTAATCAGTTGATCTAAAGCGAGCAACTGATTAAGAAACTCGATGATGTCGCAGTCTAAATCGTGCGGAAGGAACAGAGTACGACGAATTCACAGGACCATGACAACCGTCTGGCAGAAATCCGACTTGAACTCCAAGAAAACATATTCATCGACTTTTAGGTGGTGTATTGACCTTAGAGGCGCAGATCCAATATTTTTGGTTGCCTAAGTTAAGTGGAAGCGACTAAACCTGAACAGCCATGGGTTCATGGTCGATTTTCTAATGTTAAAATCTGAGATAAGGATATTCAACAATGGGAAAANCTGGCCGTAGAAATGCTTGGTAGCTAGCTTCAGTNTAGCAAAGTCGCTGCCGAAGTAATTTCAAATAAGGTGATTTCGCCTCTAGTACCAAGACGCATCACCGGCCCCCAAGTTCCAGTACCCTGCGAAACATAAAGTTTCGTCGCATCATATTCATACAAGCCTTTGACCATATCAAACACCCTACCGACAACAAGGTTAAATGGAATGATCTGCCCGTTATGGGTATGACCACTTAGCATAAGATCAACACCTGCCTCCGCCGAGGCAATCAGTCCTCGCGGGCGATGATAAAGAAGCAACACGAAGGAGTTTCTATCTATTGTGTTGTTCGTCAGTTGCCTCTTTACCTGGTCAGCATCATCCATATCGTCAATACCAATTACCTGAAGCTCCTCACTATGTCGNGTGGTACTGTTCCTTAACACCGTTACTCCCAAATGATCNAATCGACTGACAATGTCATCNAGGTCTTCATATTTTTCATGATTACCGATNGTGAAGTAAACGGGACCTACAAGACTCTTAAGTGACTTCAGGTCACTTGCTGGTATTCCTCTTCCATCAATGAGGTCTCCNGTAATGCAAAGGAAATCAGGTTTTAGCTCATTCACNATNAATATGACNCGCTCAAGNAAAGATGGTCGCCGCGAGCCTATGTGNACATCANTAATCTGNACGAATCTTATNGGCNTCGTGATTTTNTCTGACGACAACTCGATCTTACATANCTTGGGTACGATCGCNGTCCATGTCGCATANNCACNNACAATTAAGGTNACGCTAATNGCTCCAGTTGCCACNNATTGAGAAGCNATCANNNTCAGNCCANNNANCANTTCGCCAATCAACACNGCNCCNAAAAGAACCGGACTAATCCCAAGGAAAGAATCTGCCATACGCCTTAACNTNTTNACCNACCATCCNCGCTTNGNTCGAAGATAGAAACGANTNAGTATTTGGCTGCTNACCAATGGCAGGAAAATTATNAGCGTCATCCACNANGAGAGGTCGAGCCAGTNGCAGAGTCGCAACACCGGNTAGATNAAAAGCGGNACATGCAANGCAAGNNCAATTACAACNAATCNAGAGANNCCTCGAAACTTGCTAACCTGTACAGACTTAAAAATCGAACTATTCATGCAGTTTTCACCAGCCTTATAATCTGCACCCAGGCTCCGACTCGATATCTACCCGATCTGTGACGACTCGTAACCGGCCAGAACTATCAACAACAAAAAACGCGAGAAATCTGTCGCTACAGGTCTCCACATAATTTTCAAAGATAAATACTCCCGTTAGCAGGGTAGCAGTAACCTCTTCACCAGTATCGATGCCAATTCCCTGGAACGAGGTAAATAACAAAACTAAAGCCCGACAGCTTTCATATCAAAAATGGGATTGCTCGTTTAAAGCGGCAGTAGGCAGACTCGGCGCTCCAGGTGCTCGACATAGAAGTTGATCGCATTCAGATTCTGGAAGCATCAACGGAGCGTTACAGTGAACAGTGAGTTACTCTGCTACTTTTTTCTCAACAATGGGTTCAGCACCAAAGCCAACTATCATCTGACGCACTTTCTCCAGCATAATTTCCAATTCAGACTCGTCAGTACCGCGCATAACCAGGTTAGTGCCATAAACATCCTTTCGATAATAGGGATAGCTTCCAAGATCCACATCCGGGTGCTCATCCTGAATTTCTCTAAGCTTTGCCGCTACCTGACTCTCCCCCAGATTTGCCCCGATCGAGCGGGAGCGCATAGGCAATGTACCCTTGATTCGATCTTTATCTAAAGTCCCTACCATAGCCTGCATGACGAGCGGTACACCCGCCATCACAAATACGTTCTCCAACTGAAATCCAGGCGGGCCATTTAGGGTATTCTCGATCAGCGTTGCACCCACTGGGATGCGCGCCATACGCAATCGAGATACCATCACCTCCGGTGGCGCTTCCCGTTGCTTGATTATTTCCACTGCCTCCGGATGCATCTCGAGTTCTCTACCAAACGCAGCTGCAATACAGTCAGCGGTGATATCATCATGGGTTGGACCGATACCACCGGTTGTGAAAACGTAGTCGAACTTCTGTCTGCACTCGTTAACCGTCGCTATGATGGTTTCCTCGATGTCCGGAATGACCCGCGCTTCCACCATCCTAACGCCAAGCTCATTGAGCTCCTTCGCGAGATACGCAAGGTTAGTGTCTTGGGTTCTTCCGGACAAGATTTCATTGCCAATAATAATCATGCAACCAGTAACGGTATCGATCATATTCATATCTCACTTTTTGGTTAAGCAGGGTAATTTAATCTTGCATTCTCTACCAATCTCTGGATAACTATTAGCCGATGTAGGCTGCCAGATTGCGACCGGGCTCTATCTGATAAGACTTACTCGTCTCTTCGATTCGAGCAATCAGATCTATCCTAAATGAACGGAAGTCTTGCCTGTTTTCACACCATGCACCCAACGTCCATTTATTGCCCCAGAAATAAAGCATCATAGGCCAGATCACGCGCTCTGTCTGCTCACCTCGAAGTGACAAATAATCAATCGATAATTTACGGTTCTCATCGGTGGCTAGCCGGACTTGCTCTAGGTTTTCCTTTAAATGTTTGGTTACACCAAAATTATGCTCCCATGATGGATTATCGGTATTCGCTCATGTTATACATTCGTCTCCGCGCGGCTGGCACCGAGTAATCGCAACCGAGGTTGCAGAGTTAGATTTTTAAAATTGAGAGTCCTATGAGAACAGCGTCAGATGAACTTGACCACATTCACATTCGAGGAGCGCGAGAACACAATCTAAAATCGATAGAAGTAAAAATTCCCAAAAGAAAGCTCGTTGTACTGACAGGAGTTTCAGGCTCAGGAAAATCCAGCCTTGCCTTCGATACCCTTTATGCGGAAGGCCAGAGACGGTATGTGGAATCACTATCAGCTTATGCTCGCCAGTTTCTCGGTCAGATGGAAAAACCCAAGTACGACACGATACGGGGACTCTCACCAACGATATCCATTGAACAGAAAACCACCAGCCGCAACCCTCGTTCGACCGTAGGGACCATTACCGAAATCTCGGATTATCTCAGAGTGCTGTTCGCGCGAGTTGGCGTACAACATTGTCATCAATGTGGTCGGGGGGTTCAGGGTCAAACCGCTCAAAATATCACTCGTGAACTGTTGGAACTTGAAGAAGGGACGCTTCTATTCCTGTTAGTACCCTTGCTAGTGAATCGTCGCGGGGAACATCGGGAGATGCTGGAGGACGCACGATCGCAAGGATTTGTGCGCCTGCGAGTGGATGGCGAAATAGTGCGTAGTGACTCGCTCGAAGCTCTAGATAAGCGTAAGAAGCATACTGTAGAAGCAGTCATAGACCGTTTGGTTATAAAGAATGGCGTTGATGAAAGACTAACGGAGTCCGTAGAAACCGCACTTAGCCTCGGTGAGGGCATGTTGATCGCTACTACAGATTCAGGTCCAGACAGAGTGTTTTCCGAACACCTTGCCTGCGGTTATTGTGGTCTGTCATTCCCTGTGCTGACTCCTCAGGCTTTTTCTTTCAATAGCCCTCAGGGAATGTGTCATGAATGTAATGGCCTTGGCACCCAAGTCGCTTTTGATCAAGACCTACTGATCCCTGACAAGTCACTATCGATTAGAGACGGCGCGTTAAAAATGATAGGCAAAGTGCGCGAAGACAGTCGCTCTATGGGAGCTGTCTACCATCGTCAGATTTTCTCCCAGCTAAAGATTCCAACCGACAAACCCTGGTCACAGCTGACCAAAGCACAAAAGAAAAAAATCCTGCAGGGCACCGGCGAACAAAGATTCAAGATTAAGTGGGGCAATCATGGCACAAGCATGTCTAGCTACGAAGGCCTGCTGAATCGCTCCATGCGGCGGTTTCGGCATACTCGATCTGAAGGAATGAAGCGCTGGTATTCGAAATTCCTGGCCAATTCGGTTTGCCCCAGCTGCACCGGAGTGAGACTCAAACCTGAAAGCGCTTCCGTACGAGTAGGCGGTGAAACCATCGTCGATATCTCCAGCTGGACAATCGATAAGACCCTCGAGTTTTTTACAGGACTCGACCTACCTGGTGCCTCAGGCGAAATCGCTACCGAGGTAGTTAAGGAAATTTGTAACCGCCTGAGTTTTTTAAATGCGGTAGGGCTTTCCTATTTATCCCTAGACCGTTTGGGCCCATCCCTATCTGGCGGGGAATCACAACGCATTCGCTTGGCAAGCCAGGTTGGCTCTGAGCTATCAGGTGTCATCTATATTCTTGATGAACCGAGCATCGGATTACACCAGCGCGACAACAAAAAGCTCTTGGCAACACTGCTACGCATGCGCGATATTGGGAATACAGTAATCGTTGTCGAACACGATGAAGAAACCATTCGTACCGCTGACTACGTCGTGGACTTCGGCCCCGGGGCTGGTGTCAAGGGTGGCAGCGTTGTGCATGCCGGGACACCCAAAAGCCTGGAAAATAAAAAGACATCTATTACTGGTAGCTACCTAGCGGGACGGTCTACTATTGAACCACCTAATAAGGTGCGAAAACCACGCGGCCAAGTTCGCTTAGAGGGTGCTGCCGCTAACAACCTCAAGAACATTGATGTCGATTTCCCCATTGGGGTGCTCACTGCCATTACTGGCGTTTCAGGAGCAGGGAAGTCCACTCTGGTGAACGATATCCTCTACCCCGCGCTGGCCAAAGAGTTTCATCAATCGACTCAAAGGATTGGCACACACAAGAAGATCAGTGGACTAAGACAGTTGGACAAAGTCGTCGCTATTGATCAGAGGCCAATAGGTCGGACACCGCGCAGCAATCCAGTTACCTATATCAAGGTATTCGACGATATTCGAAGTTTCTTTTCACAGTTGCCCGGATCAAGAATGCGGGGCTATAAGCCAGGAAGATTCTCGTTCAACGTCAAGGGTGGCCGATGTGAAGCGTGTCAGGGTGACGGTGTTCGTAAGATTGAAATGCATTTTTTGTCTGACGTTTTTGTTCGTTGTGAAGAATGCGACGGTAAACGCTTCAATAAGGCGACACTGGAAGTAAGATACCAAGGCAAATCAATTTCGGACATCCTGGATCTCACGGTGGCAGAAGCAGCCGAACATTTTTCCGAGCATCCAAAAATTCTTAAAAAGCTTCATCTGCTGATCGAGGTTGGCCTAGATTATCTGCACCTTGGGCAACCTTCAACCACTTTGTCTGGTGGCGAAGCACAACGCATTAAACTAGCACGAGAACTATCCAAAGTTGCCACCGGCAAGACTTTCTATATCCTTGACGAACCTACCACTGGACTGCACTTTGATGACGTCAAAAAACTGTTATCGGTACTCAACAGGCTGGTAGAAGCCGGCAATACTGTCACGGTCATTGAGCACAATCTCGACGTCATCAAGACTGCAGACTGGATAATTGATCTGGGACCCAATGGTGGCCCCGAAGGCGGAAAGGTAATTGCCGAGGGCACACCAAAACAGGTGGCAAAAAAGAAAGCCTCCGAAACTGGGCGCTATCTCAAAACCATTTGTAGCTAATCCTGCTAACACAATTGTTGCTGAATGCTCTTCACCTCTGAACTATTCATCAGTCCATTGAATTTCGGATTTACGGTGAACCTATGATCATTTTCCGTGAAGCTAAACCAAAATCTAATGTGAGCTATACTGTACTAACATTGCTAGGTAATGTGCATTCAGCTAATGTTGTTTGAAATCGCGCAGCCTAGCAGATGACGGACTACGATCTAAAGCACGTGGATGTAAGACCAGCAGCAACTGTAATGCTTGTTGATGACAGACCCGACCTTCAGGTTTTCATGATGGAGCGCCACTCGGGCAATGTGTTNGCNCCGGGAATGTGGGTTTTTCCTGGCGGGGCTGTTGACCGAGACGACGACAGGGTCTCCGCACAATCCATCAGTTTGCATCGCTCGGATAAGGAAGCAAGCTCTCTACTTGATCTGGATTCAGGTGGTCTCGCCTTCTACATCGCGGCAATCCGCGAAGCCTTTGAAGAAGCGGGTATTCTGCTCGCTCTCGACAAAGAAAGCCTCACAGGACCCGACCTACTGGACCAACAAACTGCAGCGCGATTTCAACAACATCGTGACAGCCTGAACAATAAGGGCGGCGATTTTATCGAAATCCTAAACCAGGAAAACCTGATCCTAGACACAGGGACCATGCACTATATTGCCCGTTGGATCACTCCAGTCGGCCCGCCAAAACGTTTTGATGCAAGATTCTTTATTGCTCGGATGCCTGATAAACAGGCGCCTATCCATGATGATAAGGAACTTGTTCATTCGCGCTGGATGTCACCCTTAACAATTTTNAAAAAATTCGATTCACAGGAAATGGAATTGATGGTACCCACCGTNAGGATGATCCGAAATCTCNCCCAGTTTGGTAGTGCNGATGAGGTCATCTCTGCTGCAGAAGCAAANCTTNCTTATCATCAGGCCAAAGTAAATGCTNAAACGAATGAAATNGTTATGCCTGGAGAACCTGGNTATGACTNNGCTAGCAACGATATTGAAGCCGGCTGGATCCGACTGAGNCCGATTCATGGCTGACACGCATTACGATTACATCNTATTAGNAAACNGNNNCGTTGGTAGTGCTGCANTNCAACATNTAGCATCCAGAGGTGAGNACATGCTTGGCCTAGACAAACNTNCAGGATTCAGGGCCACAGACGACNTTACAGAGCTTTAANAGCNCAACNGAAGAATCCTGCAAGTTNAAGAAGATATTNGCACCAATATCNCTCTCGCCAAAACNTCAGGTGCTTCCCTGCCNATCGGTNTTCTCACNCTGAACGATTCANCTAGATCAATCNCTGAATCGCGATTTNCGCGCTGNAAATTTCGNACACAATTTTAGCTNAACGNCCAANCCNACATNNAGCAATNGATAGGAGAATAAGCTTATTCAAGACCTGGCACGCCGNTTGAACTATGGAGAAATAGTGAATANAATNNAGGCNGNCNCNNGATTNATTTTNCCNCAATGAAATTTACNGCGCTCACATTATTTCTGACGTTATCAGCGGAGTTCGCGTCAGACTCTTTGGCCAGTCATGAAGCTGCGGTCCTACCCGCCAGCATGACCTTGTCCTCTGTAGTAATACCCGATTTCGCCAGCTACACCAACGTGCAGCAAAAAAAGTTAGACTTTTTCAGTTTTATGCTTCCGCACATTCGAGCCGAGAACAGTAAGATACTGGAACAACGTGAGTTTCTGCTGCACTTGCTGCCCGAAATTCAAAGTAATCAAGTCCTCGATAAATCCGATCTTGAGATTGTGGCGGCGCTCTACCAGCGTTATAAGTTACCAGCACCAAAGGTGCTTAATACATCCGCACTGAAAGAACTTCTAAATCGGGTTGACCTGCTTCCAGCTTCAATGGTGCTAGCGCAGTCTGCTAACGAATCTGGGTGGGGCACGTCACGTTTTGCACGACAGGCTAATAACTTTTTTGGCATCTGGTGTTTCAAAGCAGGCTGTGGGCTACCACCACGCAATCGAGATGTTGGTCTGACGCACGAAGTTGCTAAGTATAAGAGTGTGCCTGACGGCGTCCGAGCCTACATGCTTGTGCTCAATACACACAAAGCATACGAACCATTACGGGGCATAAGAGCTTCTCAACGAAACCAGAATCATCCGATCACGGGTGAAGCAATAGCCAAGGGTTTGAAACCCTATTCAGAACGTGGGGATAGCTACGTTCGAGATATTCAGCAACTTATTCGTGTTAACAACCTAAGCAGCTTTACCGAAGCATAACCAAACGAGCAATGCCTGCATAGTTACCCAGAAAGATTGCAACCGCATTCAATTTGATACGGCCTTCAAATTTTAAGAGCNAACAAGCCTACTGTTTTAGGAAGTACAAAAGCCTCCACAATGTAGCGGCGACTAGCGCATGATCGATCTCNCCAGATACCAAGAGGTCNNACACCTGTTCCATCGGGATCAACTGGACCTCGGTGTGTTCAGTCGATGTGTTACTGATCCCTGTAAGCAGCTTAGCATTAGGTGCTACAAAGGTATGCAGAGCATTCGGGAAAATTGCTGGATTTGGATTTAATACCCCTAAAGACGTCAGTTCATCCGTCTCATATCCTGTTTCTTCCAGACATTCCCGAGCAGCGGCGACGATTGGCTCCTCCCCCGAATCTACCAGTCCCCCGGGGATTTCTAGCGAAATCTTCTCAGAGCCATGTCGAAATTGCCGAATGCAAACTATTTCATTCGACGAGGTAACTGGTATGACGTTGACCCAATCGCATGATTCAATGACATAAAACTGGTGCTCCTTGTCGGTTCTCGGAGAAATCGAGGTTGACTCATGTACGCTGAATACTCTGCAATCGGCAATCTGGGAAAGGTCCTTGCGGACCCAGGGTTTAACATTGTTGTCGGCCATTTGCATATGCCCCTTTAATTTTTGCTAGCTCAATCCGTCGACAGGTATGCCTGCCCCATGGACTGCAATAGCATCTTCAGACGTCAAAAACCCAATGACCTTAGCAAGCTGTTCAGTAGGCACCCAATTGCTGTGATCGGCACCCGGCATGTCCTGACGATTCCGCTCGGTATCAATCGTTCCAGGTAATATACAGTTAACATTGATATTCTGCTCTCGCAGTTCCAGCGCCATACTTTCAGTCAATCGCATCACTGCCGCCTTGCTCGCCGTATAGATACCCATCTTCGCGGCACCAGCACTAGCAGCTCTGGCAGCAATATTGACTATCTTGCCACGTCCACCTTCTTGCATATGTGGTACGACGGCGCTCGCCATATTCATTATCGATCGAGCATTGAGATTGAACAGGAAATCCCAATTCTCATCCTTGGTTTCGTGCACATCTTCACCCATCAGAAAGCCGCCCGCTATATTGCAGAGGATATCAATACCTCCGAATTGCTCGATAACTTTCTGCACCACGCCCTTGGCCGAGCTTCTGTCTGTCAGATCACAGCTTAGATAGAGGTTACCGGAGTTTTTTTCGGGAAAAGCCGCGACTAGGAGCTCATCACTGTAGTCCAGTATCGCTATACGAGCCCCGCGCTCTTCATAATAAGCCACCACTGACCGGCCGAGGGCTCCCGCCCCACCGGTTACAAGCACCTTTTTGTCTTCGAACATGCAGCTTCACCAATTCCTAGGAACCCTGCATGGTATCAAAGACCGCTAATGACCAAAAATAAACTTGAACAGATAAAAGAAGGTGATGGCTAGGATCGCACCGGCAGGCAAGGTCACCATCCATGAAACAAATATGGTTCCTACGACGCGAAGGTTAATCGCCGCGATACCTCGCGCAAGGCCTACGCCAAGCACACCACCTACTAGCGTATGGGTTGTCGATACAGGCAGACTATAGGCAGAAGCAATGACCACAGTCGATGCAGCTGCCAATTCAGCTGCAAAACCGCTACTCGGTGTGAGTTCGGTAATGTGACTCCCAATCGTCCTGATTACCCGGTAGCCGTATAGTGCTAGCCCCGCGACGATGCCACCACCGCCGAGCAACAGCAGCCAGTGGGGCATCTGGGCTTGTTGCGCCACCATGCCACCGCTGGAGACAATACTATTGACGGCAGCTAAAGGGCCGATCGCATTCGCAACATCATTTGATCCGTGNGCAAAAGCCATGGCGCACGCNGTGAAAATCATCAATACACCAAANACCTTCTCGACATTNAGCAGATCGTAATGCCTCGATTCAGCCACCCGACGAATTCGCATCANAGCTACTACACCANTCATTGTTATCCCCAATGCAGCNAGCACCGAGTAAAGCATGGCCTCTTGAAACGATAGNTCCAGGCCAATGTGTTTCAAACCCTTCACCATAGTCACCATGCTNATNACATAGCCCATCATGAATATATAGACGGGCACCAGACGCTTGGCCATCTTGAACGGGTCATTAGTATCAAAAATGAACCGGCGCACACTCATATAAAGCAAAAACGACATAGTGCCAGCCATCACCGGTGACACAACCCAACTGGAAACAATCTCTCCTACCTTGCCCCAGTTAACAGCGTCGACCGAGATTCCAACGGCCGCAAAACCAACAATGGCGCCAACAATGCTATGTGTCGTCGATACTGGCCAGCCGTAGGTAGTTGCGATAAATAACCACAATCCCGCTGCGAGAAGCGCCGACATCATCCCATAGACCAGAAGTTCCGGTTCATCACCCAATAATTCAGGGTCNATGATCCCCTTGCGAATGGTCGACGTCACTTCTCCCCCCGCAAGATAAGCNCCTGCAAATTCAAACACCATGGCAATGATAATCGCCTGTTTGATGGTGATAGCCTTCGCNCCTACCGACGTACCCATAGCGTTAGCGACGTCGTTTGCACCGACTCCCCAAGCCATAAAAAANCCGAACAAGATAGCCAATGCTAAAAGAATAGTGCCGTATTCCTCAATTACTCCCATTNNNGNNNTCTCCGTTANCGTGCAATCACATAAAGCATTCGGTTTCCTACAGTTTGAGCATGATCTGCAATATCACCGATCCAATCGATGACCTTATAAAGGAACATGACATCAACCGCATTCAACTCCTTTTCCAACTCATACAAAGCTCCCCGAATCTGGATCTGTTTTATATCAGAGTTAGTTTCCAGCTCACCTAATTCAGCGATCATAGTTTCTATATGATCAATCTCTCGGGTCGAAAACCCTGACTCCAACAGCTCATCTAGAGACTCCAGCATGGATCGTGTTTTCTCGGTTGCCTCGATGGATACCTGAACGAATTCCATAAATGCCTCAGTCAGCGTTTCCGGTACCTGCATTCGTCTTCCCAAAACAATTCCCGCAACATCCTTTGCGCGATTGGGTATTTCATCCTGTACCCGAACGAGCTCGAGTAAATCTGATCTTGAAACTGGAAGGAACAGACTGCTGGGTAAATTCAATCGGATCTCTTTTTTTAATGCATCAGCCTCGTCTTCAATCCCAGAGATTGTGTCATAGCAATCGGACACCTTGTCCCAGTCAGCACTTTGCAGGGTCTCAAAGTATGCTCCTAGGGCGACGGTACACTCCGCAGCTTTGTTCATATGAGCCTGAAGCGGTGCAATAGGAGAACGACCAAATAGCTTTGAAAAGATAGGACTACGAGCCATAACCTTCGCTCCTTATATTTTTTGCGAAGATTACAAGGTAAGACCAGAATCAATCAACTCTTTATGGTATAAACCGCCCCTATGAGTGAACACCACGACAATCGCCTAGACGGCATAGCTGTCTTTTTCAGCGGGACATGCATGTTACATTGTCTGATCCTGCCAATGATGGTGACCTTATTCCCAATTATTCAGAGCAGCTTACTGGAAGAAAAATACTTCCACCTGATCATGCTAGTGTTCATCTTGCCAACCAGTTTAATCGCGCTAAGCCTGGGATGCCGTCGCCACAAAGACCAAATAACCGTTGCGCTAGGGACAATCGGACTTGTTATCCTGAGCGTGACTGCAGTGTGGGGACATAGTCTTTTCGGCTTCACCGGAGAAAGAATCGTTACAACCATCGGCGGATTAATTTTAGCGTCGGCGCATATCCAAAACTACCGATGCTGCCAGCATGCTGACTGTGAGCACGAGGAGTAAAAACTCTTGCGAGTTGGCGTAACCGCCTGGAAATTTGGCACGCGCGGCATTGCAGCAAACCTAGCGGAACAGGGCGAAATTGCCGAACAAATCGGCTTCGATTCTTTCTGGTTACCAGAGAATCATTTCAACGGGACAAGCTCAGTCCCAGCNCCGCTGATGCTGCTNGCCACCATCGCNGCGCGAACAGCAACTATAGGNCTAGGCACTTCCTCCTATNTGTTACCCATTCGCAACCCAATCCAGGCGGCTGAGGAGGTTGCCGTTTTGGATCAATTATCCGGGGGAAGAGTGATTCTTGGTATTGGTAGAGGTTATCGGGACGAGTTGTTTAAGGTCTTCTCCGTTCCTCCCAAGGAAAAACGTAAACGCTTCAAGNCAAACCTGGAAGCTATGATTCATGCCTGGCAAGGCGAGCCCATCATCGATGGNAATGAGCCTGTCGTATTAGCACCCCTACCCTTACAGAAGCCCTACCCTCGGATCTGGGTCGCTGCTTTTGGTCCGCTTGCCATCAAGCAGGCAGGCACTTTGGGTTTACCGTACATCGCTTCGCCAATGGAATCCATTTCAACACTTGAGGCCAACTACGCGGCNCACAGACAACATGTGGCAGATTCTGGCGATATCATCATCGACACCGTTCCTGTCATGCGAACGATTTTTATTAGCAACAACACGTCGGTATTGAACTTGGTTCGCAATGCCNTTGATGTAGACGATATCGATGAGTGCGCCATTATCGGCGATGAAGCTTTCGCGGCAGAAAAGATCGCTGAATACGAGGAGCGGCTCGGACTCAACTATCTCATCGCAAGAGGACGGATTCCGGGTATTNAGAGCGATGTGCAGATCGCATCACACGAGGCACTTGCTAAAATCTTGCAGCTCTAATCGACTATTTTAATTAGCTGGCCTGGCTGTGGTTGCCCATTCGGATACAAGCCGTTCATCACCCTTAGTTTGTCCAGCGCGTAATTGGTTATAGGTGACTGACTAGCCAGATTTTCCATAGTGGTATCTACTTCTGCCCTTACTACCTGCAGCGTTGGNGCCTTGGCTTTCTTAAAGTCATCGCGAGCCATAGTATCGAAACTGAAGATGGTCGCGATGAAGTCTTTATCATTGGCGATTTTTCGAAGGTCGTGTTTCCCCGCACCATATAGTTCNTATGCTAAACGACGTTTGGTGTCGAATATAATCGCAAACCGCAGCGGTCTTGGACCATAAACTGAGTTCGCCCTGTCAGCAACACCTAAAAAGGCAGGGAATCCGCCAATAGTAATATTTCTGCCCTCTCGTACAGAAAGACTTAGGTTTTCACGAGCATAGTTTTCCGGCGTCGCGTCCTTGTAGAGTCGACCAGTGGTTATAAAGAAAGATGCATCGGCTGTTCTCGAGAATATTTGTACACCCTGTCTTGAGGGTTCTACTCTCCATTCATCGGGGAATCGCAGCTTGATGCCCAATTTGGGATGAAAAAAGATATTTCTCCTGATCACCCCAACCTGTTTCGTACTTCCATAGGCCAAACCATTTAGTTTCTCCAAAAACTCATCAGTCTTAATAAACTCGTCATACTCCGTAACCAGATCCATCGATTCAACAATCACCTGTTTATATCGTGTGTCATGATCCGGGTGTGTCGAAAGAAATCCGTGGTACACCTTAGGCTCGCGCTTTTCCAGCCGAGCCTGAGCAATCTCAATACGATCCTTTGCCTTAAGAATCTCGATGGTACGCAGCATCGCTTCCGGACTGTAGCCCGCTTTCGCCATGAANCTCGCCCCAACTTGATCTGCTTCCAGTTCATACTCCCGGCTAAACCCCGTAACCAGCACGCCACCATACATGCTGCCCAACTCTCCAAGTCCAGCAGAAGCAACCGAACCCATCTGAGANTGAACTGCCGCAGTCGCCAATGTGCTCAGCAGATTAATTCCCTGACTTGCCCGGTTTCGCTTTAGCGCATGCTTCTCTGTCACGTGCGCAATCTCGTGGCCGAGAACTGCNGCGAGCTCAGACTCTGAATTCATNTGGGTGAGCATGCCACGCGTTACATAGATGAAGCCGCCTGGCAACGCAAAGGCATTGATCATGTCATCATTAAGTACCGTAAAGGTATATTCAAGATTGGGACGACTACTCACCTTCGCGACACGCTCGCCGACCATTGTTACGTAGTCCTGGAGGTTCTTGTCTCGATAGACACCGTGTTGGGCGATAATCTTCTTGTGTTCTTCTCTACCGAGCTCAATTTCCTTNTCTTCAGACATACCAAAGGCGCTGGAAAAAAACGCCAGGAACAGCAGAGTTGTAGTTAACAAGTTTATATTCATCATCGCCATGCTACTTTAGCATTCCCATATCACACTGTTCCATTTACCGTCTTGAGCGTTCAATCAACCCTTGCAACTACTACTAGACATCAGATGTGAATCGCACCTGAATTGTTTCTAAGTACGGAATACCCAATACTCAGACAATAGAAAAGCCAAAGCGTTGCAACGTCGAGCAAAAAGATAGGAACCCCCGGCTATACTGAATATCTAATGTTAAGGAAGATCCAGATCAGTGATAAATCGATGGCTATTGAGGTTGAAACCATGAAGCGATACTTATGCACCCTTCTGTTTTTGCCCTTAATCGTCATCGCCGAGAGGCACGATTCACTAGAAAAAGCTTCCCAGCACGAACTAAAGGGTGAATATGAGCGCGCCGCCGAGAGCTACAAGCTGGCTATCGAAGAGATCACGGCCCAATACAGTGAATTCAGTATCCATTTGTTCGAACCGTTGCTAGGACACGGACGAACCCTGAGTGCCCTTGATAAAACCGGTAAAGCAACCGAACGCCTACAACACGCCCTACACATCCTTCGTCGCAACGAGGGCGTCTATACCCTGCGTCAGCTCGAAGTGGTTGATGAGTTAACTAAAATGGCGATGCATGCGGATCAACCACTCAAGGCGGACACCCAGCAGACATTTTCCCATTTTATTAGCAAACGTTTTTACGGGGATAGTAATCCGGAAGTACTAGCCGCAGCGTATAAGCTCGTAAATTGGCAGATCAGCACTGGGCAATTAACAAAAGCTTTAGATCTTGCTAGCAAAACAATAAAAACTATGCAGGAACACGGTTTCGAGAGCGATCCCAGACTAATAGAGGCACACCTGCTAGTTGCAAAAATAAGGCGTTTAAAAGGAATCTGTTGCACCGAGAAACGATTAACGGCTGTTATTGAAATTCTTAACCAAAATACCGACCTACCTATGGACATAACCAATGAGGTGTATCTATCCCTAGCTGACGCCTACGTCGTTAGCAAGAAAGCTGCCCAAGCCAGAGAATACTACGCTAAGGTCAATATCGCTGACGCAGCCCCCAGCCCCATTGCCATGAGCGCTGTATTGAACCCGGTGAGATACCACTATACTAAAATGTATAGGCCAGAAAATGGGCCATATGGAACCAGACTTGAAAGAATGACTCCCGAAGAACAACTTTCTGCCGGGCAACAACCGCCACAGCAGTTTTTTCTGCCCTTAGGTGATCATAAATACGATGTTAGGATTGTCGATTCCGCGGAAGCTGTAAAAGGCAGGGAAAGAACCAAGGCACTTATCGGCGAACCATTCCAGTTCTACTACGACCAGGTGAAAGACCTGGTACCCCGACTCTTCAAGGACGACGGGACTCCAAACGAGATCAAAATAACGCTTGATTTCACCGTAAAAAACGATGGACGCATAGAAAATATCGAAATAAGTGAAACGAATGCACCCGTCAAATTAAATAGGCTTATGGAACAGGTAATGTCCAAGGTAATTTACCGACCAGCATTGGCTGGTGGAGTCCCGATAACAAAGAAAAATGTTAGCGTTACCCAGACTTTCATCAACTATCATGAAACCTAACGGTCGCGGAATACTGCCATGTTGAGAGGTACGCTTGCACTGTTGTTGCTGCCCTTGCTCGCAGTTCATCATGCTGTGGCAGATGAGGATATTTTTGACTACTACTTCCATTCGCTTGTCGTACCAACATCTTCGCAAGAGGATTACAGGCAGTTAAGCCAATTACTTGGGTATAAAACACTCGAACCAGCGATAGTACTGTCCGAGCGAATTTTGGTAGACAATACTGTTCTTCAGGAAACCAACCCAATCCTCTACGGCAAATTGTTAGCTAACCTGGGAATAATTCTCAATTTCGGAGAGTACTATGAGAATTCGCTCGAAGTACTAGATAACGCAATCGCTCATCTGAACCCCACACTACCGCAATTTAGTCCCCAGCTAATGAACGTCATCATGGCGAAGTCTTCTACTCTAATGAATCTAGGGAAATTCGATGAGGCAATACAGGAACTTAGACGCGCCCAACACATCACTCATCGTGATGATGGCATATATAGCGCGACCCAGCTCCCAATTGTCGAGGAGTTATTTAAGATAAGTTATCAGAGGGGTGAATATCTAGATGCAGACAAGCAGCAGTCCTTCACCTTGAGAGTCAATGAGAGGGCCTATGGTAAGGACAGCGAGGAAATGCTGCCGACGCTAATCAGACTTGGAAGATACTTTGCAGATCGGGGTGCCTTAAGTTCGCAGTTCGGTGATAACGAAATGCGCTACCTGCGCGAATCCTTGTTTCGGAAGTCGCTTGAATTATATGAACGAGCGATCAAGATCGTAGAGGTAAACTACGGGTCCAATGACCCTCGGTTGGTTAAACCGCTTCAGGGGCTGTCGCGAACCCGATTAATGCAGCGAGCCAACAACAAATCTGAGCAGGCGCTGGAGCGAGCTTTATACCTAATCGAGAGTAATCCCGCGACCGACCTTCCCGATCGGATCGAAGGCATCATCAGGCTGGGCGACCTATACACAATGACATCAGATCGTAGAGCCAAAGAGTTGTACTTGCGTGCATGGAATTTGATGCAGGAAAACACAGACTACCACTGGCTCAAGGAACAAGCCTTCGGCGCTC
Source organism: Gammaproteobacteria bacterium (assembly GCA_002712135.1). GTDB lineage: Bacteria > Pseudomonadota > Gammaproteobacteria > Pseudomonadales > Azotimanducaceae > UBA7455. Next base: position 1,408 of record PASO01000027.1, on the reverse strand, counting down.
CAACCAGACTCTATCCCCGCGCCCAAAGTGTCGTCTATATCGATCGTCGACCAAGATCAGTAGCTGAGAACTCAGAGCTGTTTATCGATGCCAAATATACGGTCAAGGCCAACGGACGTGTTGGTGAGGTTAAGCTCCTGGAGAAAAATGTCCCTAACGATCAGGTACGACGGCTACGTTCCCAACTTGCTATCACTCGCTTCAGGCCAAGAATTGTTGACGGGGAAGTTGTCAAAACCCAAAACTTAATCTTTCACCAGAGGTTTCTAGTTGCGGGACCGACTGAAAAAGAATAGTGCTAGCTATCACCTACAATGAACTCACGTAGCTGTTTCGCCAGCCCCTTACAAGCAGCATTACCCGGCCGCGCAATAATGGGGATAGGAATAACAACGCCGGCAATATAGGAGGTCCCCGATGCATCCGCACTGATCTGTCCAGCTGTTGTCAGTTTATCCACATCCCAGATCGAGGCCTCATAAGAAGCGTCCTGTTCCCAATAGCTCATACCAAAACACCCGCCACCAAAGGTCGACAGGGTGCAGCTCATAGACCCTCCCTTGTCCGTAGTAACAGTATCCCCTTCTATCCATTCAAGGTACTTGACATTCGCCGCATCAATACGCTCTCGCACACCAGGTTCTGCAAACAATCGCCCCAGGTCTTCCGCACTGGTCGGTGCAGTTCGGGGTTCAAACCAGGGGTATAAGTCATCCTTGAATTCGTCCTGAGGGATCAGCTTGATTGCGCTGTGCCCGGATGACAACTCATCAACAATGCAATCAGTAAAACTCTCTTCCGTTTCTCTGTCGTTGTAGCTTGCCCGGCCGAGAATGACCATTACCTCATCGGTCTCTATTCCGGTCACAGCCTCTCGAGACTGCTCGATTCGTGATGAAACACAACCGCTTAATACCATACTAAGTAACACAAGCAGTTTTCTATTTATCAATCCATTTCCCCCGCATTTTCGGCCTCGGGCTCCGACGCCTCTTTGTCCGACAACAGGGAAGCAATATTGGGGGTCACCTCGGTGGCGATTCTTGCCCCACCATCCCGAATGGCAAGCATTGTAGCCTCTCCAATCGCATCGCTAGCCCCAAATAACTCCGCCTCTGCTTTGCCATAACCCACAATCTTCCAGGCTCCAAGATCATTGCCCTCGTTGTCAACCAGCACAATCTGATACTCGATCGATGCTTCGTAGAAGGTCAACGTTGAAATAGCGGGAACAAGGAATCCGTATTTTACTATTTTAGGGAGCAGCACCGCGTCAAACTCCCGTTTCTGCTCAGCAGACAAATCCGGAGAGCTAACTTCTGTGACATCTGTGAATAGGGCATTCACAAGATTGCGAAAAAACTTGAGGTTCTGACTGCCAAAGTCAATCTGATAGGTTCCAGATTCA
>PASO01000026.1 GCA_002712135.1 Gammaproteobacteria bacterium | reverse complement strand
GTCAATGGTTGGAGCCTGACCACGCAATGAGCGCAGGAACTGCTGACCGATTTCTCTTTCCTGGGATAATGAAACAATGCCGGAAACAGCGTCACCAAATGACGGGAGGTTCTGCTTGTTTGCAGCTATCACACTAGGCACTACCAGTACGATCAGTAATGCCGGGTAGAGCAAGGCGCGACTTATTAGTGCTTTATCAAACAAAATATGCATGAGGTACAAGTATTAGGATATTAGACCACGGATTGGTGAAACATTCTCGAATTGCGTATTTCTATCAGGTGCTATAATCAATGCTGAAAGGAGACTGATGTGAGTGAAGTAGATGAAAAAATTGATGCGAGCGGTCTAACCTGCCCGTTGCCATTACTCAAGGCGAAACAGGCCCTTAATGGGATGGTGTCTGGGTTGGTGCTTGAAGTGGTATGCACTGATCCTAGTTCTATACGGGACTTCGAAGTATTTTCCAATCAAAGTGGCAATGAGTTACTGGAGAGCCAAGAGGTTGATGGTATCTACACTTATTGGTTGAGAAAGGCTTAGCATATGTTTGAAGTTGTCAGAGGCTGGATCGACACCCACTTGTCTGATGAGGAAGCGGTACTTTTTATCGCCATACTGATGGGCTTTTTCGTGGTGGTGATTACCATGGGTGCCATATTGGCGCCGCTGCTTATGGGGATCGTGCTTGCTTATATCATGCAGGGAATTATCACTGCACTTTCCCGATTTCAGATTCCCAGATGGCTCGCAGTGACCGTCACATTCTTAGTTTTCCTCGGCGGGTTTATCGGCTTCCTGTTTTTCATCATTCCGCTGGCATGGCGGCAATTACAGAGTCTACTGAACGGCTTGCCAAGCATGATATCGAGGACTCAGGAGTTGCTCGATAGATTACCCGATCAATTCCCAGGAGTTATTTCTGAGCAGCAGGTGCGCATTTGGATCGACATGTTAAATGCAGAGGCGTCGGGTATTACTCAATGGCTCGTGTCGTTCTCTTTGTCGTCGTTACCGATATTGGTAGCCGTAGTGGTTTATGTGCTGCTGGTTCCGATCCTAGTGCTGTTTTTGCTCAAGGACAAGGACGAGATTATTAGCTGGAGCCTGTCGTTTCTTCCAAAGGAACGTCCACTGATGGATCAGATTGGTCGGGAGATGAATCAGCAGATGGCGAATTACATTCGCGGCAAATTCATCGAATTTCTGATTGTGGGCCTTACCAGCTATCTGTTTTTTGCCGTGATGGGTTTGAACTACGCTGTTCTGCTTGGCTTTTTGGTGGGGCTGTCGGTGATTGTGCCTTATTTGGGATTCGTCGCTGTGACGATACCTTTGGTCATCATCGCCTACTTGCAATTTGGTTGGACTGGAGAATTCCTCTATGTGGTCATTGGCTATGGCATTATTCAAGGGATCGATGGCATGGTGCTGGTACCTTTACTGTTTTCCGAAGCGAATAATCTGCACCCGATTGCCATAATTACTGCTATCTTGGTGTTCGGCAGTTGGTGGGGGCTCTGGGGAGTATTTTTTGCGATACCATTGGCAACTCTCGTCAAGGCTGTGATGAATGCGTGGCCATTAGGGCTGGTTAAGGAGTCAGGGTGATCTTTTCCGGTCAAACCTGATGTTGTTAACCACATTGACCCCCAGTAATATGGACGATTTTCTCTAAGAGGTACCAAGATGATTACAGGCAGCATTGTTGCACTGGTCACGCCGATGAATATAGCCGGCGAGATTGACTGGGAATCCTTGGATGGGCTCATAGAGTGGCACATTGATGAGGGTACTAGGGCCATCGTACCGGTAGGTACCACTGGTGAGTCGGCGACCGTGTCGGTGGAAGAGCATTGCAAAATCGTAGAGCACGTCGTCAATACTATTAATGGGCGGGTGCCGGTCGTCGCAGGTACAGGCGCGAACGCTACTTGGGAAGCCATTGAATTAACCAAGGCTGCTAAGGACGCAGGCGCTGATGCGTGTCTACTGGTCACTCCCTATTACAATAAGCCGACCCAAGAGGGCCTTTATCAACATTACAAGGCCATTGCCAAAGCTGTCGACTTACCTCAGGTTTTGTACAACGTCCCGGGCAGAACCGCCTGTGATATGCTGCCGGAAACCGTGGCACGCCTAGCGGATATTGAGCAGGTAGTTGCTGTTAAGGAAGCAACGGGGGATATCGAGCGAACTAAACAGATTCTTGAACTCTGTGATATCACCGTTTACTCCGGCGATGATGCCACGGCTCGAGAGTTAATGAGTAATGGTGCGAAGGGAACTATTAGTGTGACGGCAAACGTGGCGCCTGCGAGAATGGCCGCGATGTGCAATGCTGCAGTCGCAGGAAACGCTGAAGATGCCGCGGCTATCGATGAGAGTCTTGAAGGGTTACACAATAACTTATTCCTTGAGGCTAATCCGATACCTGCAAAGTGGGCTCTCGCAGAGATGAGTCGTATACCGAAGGGCATTCGACTTCCGCTTACGGAATTGTCTCCTGAATATCATGGTGCAGTGCGTGAAGCGATGCGAATGGCAGGTGTTACAAACTAGTTTCATGATTTCTATGTCACGTCTTTCTCAAATTCTTCGGGTAGTCCTAGTGACAGTGCTGATGACTGTCAGTTTGTCAGGCTGCTGGTTTAGAAATACCGAGATTCGTGATCGCCTTGAACGTGGATCAACTCCGGCGGTAGTTATTCCGAAGGGGTTGGATGAACCAGTCTTCGTCGACCTTATGCCGGTACCCGAAGTGGATGATCCTAAGGGGCTAGGGAAAAGTGAATTCAAAGTTGGACCACCGGATTCGCTTAGTACCACATTCAGCGTAGAAAAAATCATCATCAAGAGACTGGGGGATCAACGATGGGTATTCCTCGATGTGCCGCCACCCTCAGTGTGGCCTCACGTGGTTCGATTCTGGGAGGATAACAACCTCGCTATTGAGAACTCCAATCCTGCGACCGGGGTCATCGAGACTCAGTGGTTGGCCAGTGAGGAAGGCACCGGTGAAAAGGTATTCGAAAGTCTGAAGCTAGGAAGTTTTCTCCAGAACAGGAAAACCCAGCGGCATAAGCTGCGACTTCGCATAGAACCCGGCGTAAGGTCAGGCAGTACCGAGGTGTTTTTAGAGCAACACAGTATCCCAATGGGTGGCGATCCAAATGATGTCGAATGGAATCAGGGTTCAGACGATGTAGAACTTGAGTCCGCTATCCTGAAGGCGCTGGCTTATAATCTTGGTGAGAACATTACAGACGAGCGGACCATATCGCTTAAAGCATCCAGTCTCGCAGACAGCCGGACCGAACTGGTCGTAGATCAGGATCAGCCGGTATTGAAATATCGTCTCGATTTCAATAGGGCCTGGGCGACAGTAGGCGCAGCCCTAGAGAACGCGAGTATCAACGTTGAAGATCTCAATCGGTCCGAAGCATACTTCTATGTTTACTACAGGGAAGGCCAGGAAGTTAAGAAGGGTTTCTTCAAGCGTCTGCTAACTCGTGACAAAAAACCGGAAGAAGATGATGGTAACCGCTACCAGCTTCGCCTTGTGACACAGGAGGATGAAGTTCATGTATCTGTATATCTGGACCAGTCATTACTACCAGACGCAGATATTGCTGAGAAGCTGCTGAAGGTCATCAAACTCTACTCTACCTGATGCGGGCAGCTTCTCTCGGAAGCGGTAGCCGCGGAAATGGAACATTAATTGAAGATGGAGACACCTGTCTCCTCGTTGATCTTGGCTTCTCGGTAAAAGAGACATTAGCTAGGTTAGAGCGCCTATCCAGATCACCGGATGATATTGATGCCATCCTTGTCACCCATGAACATGCGGATCATATTAACGGTGTGGTGCCTTTCGCCGCTGCCCATGGTCTGCCAGTGAGAATGACGCCAGGTACCGAGCATCGAGCGAATCTAAAGGATAAGATTAAGGTCATCCGTTTTAGTAGCCATAAGGCGTTTTCTATTGGTAGCATTCATATCGAGCCGGTCCCGGTACCGCATGATGCTCGTGAACCGAGTCAGTTTATATTCACTGCCAAGGATCAAAAGCGCATTGGAATTCTGACGGATATTGGCCATGTGACACCCCATGTCCGTGAACGCTACCAGGCGTGCGACGCGTTGTTGCTAGAGTGCAATTATGACGTCGAAATGCTCGCTAAGGGTCCTTATCCGCAGCGACTCAAACAAAGAGTAGCTGGAATTCAGGGACACCTGAGTAATGCACAAGCTGCTGATTTGCTACGGTCAGTTAAGGCAGACCGACTGCGTCACGTGGTGCTTAATCACATCAGTGAAAATAATAACCTTCCATCACTGGCATTGGCTTTAGCCCGAGAGGCCCTTGGGGAGTGGCATGGCGATCTTCAGGTTGCAGATCAGCAGAATGGAATAGACTGGATAGAAATTGCTTGAATACTGTATATAAATACATTACTGTATGAGTATACAAACTATTAGTAATTAGTCACTAGTAATATTAAGTTTCTAGTAAAGAGTATCCAGCAATGAAGGTAAGACATATCAGATCCCAAGACATTTGGCTGCTTAGCAAGGGCAACAAGGTGTTGTACCGCAGTAAGTCAAATCCATGGCATTCTCCCCGAGTCGTAGCCATCGCGCTGCGCCGAGATGGTATCAGGCTCGCTTAAAACTCCCTAAAAAGGTAGGCTACGGATTTTTGAGCGGGTAACCCAATGAACGCAGCAGCAAACTTCATCGAGGTGAATGCTGAGAACTTTCAATCAGAAGTGGTTGAGAAGTCTGCGCAAACGCCGGTTTTGCTTGAGTTTTATGCAGATTCTGCCGAGCCCAGCCAGAAGTTCGCGCCAGTGTTACGTCAGTTGGCTGATGAATACCAGGGTAAATTTCTCCTGGCTCGTGTCGATGTTCAGGCCAATCAGGCACTGGTACAGCAACTCCAGGTAAGAACCCTGCCTACCGTGAAAGTCATTTTTCAGGGCAAGATGGTGCAGGACATTGAGGGCCCTCAGGAACCGGCAGCACTAAGAAGTATGTTGGATCAGCTCACCATGAGCCCAATGGAAAGGGTTCGGGAGCAGATTGATTTATTGCTGGCCAATGGTCAGCGCCAACAGGCAATACAAATGTTACAGCAATTAATTGGTGACGAGCCGAACAACCATATTTTGCACGCAGAGTTGTGTGACTTGCTGATTATGGAAAGTCGTGTGGATGAGGCTCAGCAGATACTTGTTACATTGCCTGCAGATACCCCGGGGATCGATAAACCAAAGAATCGTTTGCAGTTCATCGAGCTAGCTTCAGCGCTCCCTCCTCTTGCAGAGTTACAATCTCTGGTCGATGGTGACGGGAGTAACCTTGAACTGAGAATGAATCTTGCGTATCGACTGATCGTCGATGATCAGATAGAAGCCGCGCTGGAGCAGCTTCTGGAGCTTCTCAAGCTCGATCGCGAATGGCAAGAGCAGAAGGCGCGCGCTACCATGATTCAGGTATTTGATCTTTTAGGAAAAGGCAACCAGATTGCCACTGCCTACCGCAGGAAGATGTTTACCTTTCTGCACTGACTACTAGTAAATTTCCATTCCAATTTGGCTGCATAAATTTACAGCATCCATGCTAGAATGATGGGGTCAGTTCTTGAGTTAGTGAAAAAGTTCCCCATGGACAACTTGCTCGTAGACAATCTTCTGCTATTGATTAGCATTTTCATTAGCGGTGCTATTTGTGCCTTGTTGCTCGCAGGATGGTGGCACGCTCGAAAGCTCGGCAAGGTGCTCGTTTCTGAAGCAAGTCTGCAGTCTGCAAATGAGTCATTATCCAACCAGCTATCGGATCTTCTAAACCGCAATCAGGCGCTTACAGGTGATCTCAATCAGGCTCGGATGGAATCAATCAGTTACCGAGAACGCATTACTCAGTTGGGGACCACTCTCACCGAGCAAGCGCGCCAGAACGATGAGAAACTTGCGCTGCTGCAGCGGGCGAGTGAGCAAATGAATAAAGAGTTCAAGACCATTGCTGGCGAGATCTTTGAGTCCCGACAGCAGGCGTACAGGGAAGAAAGCAAAGAGCAGCTTTCAGGTCTGCTGGGCCCACTAAATGAACGTATCAAGGAGTTTGAAAAGCGGGTTGAGGATACCTACACCAAGGAAAGTCGAGAACGTTTCTCGCTTACTAAGGAAGTGAAGAGTCTGCAAGATCTCAATACGAGAATTAGTAACGATGCCATCAATCTAACCAATGCCCTTAAAGGAGAGAACAAGACGCAGGGTTCATGGGGTGAGGTCATCCTAGAGCGAGTGCTCGAAAAATCCGGTCTACAGAAAGGTCGCGAGTACGAAGTCCAGGTTGCGATGCGCGATGAAGATGGGCGTAGAAAACAACCCGACGTGGTCGTTCATCTTCCCGAAGGAAAAGATATCGTCATTGATGCAAAAGTTTCGCTTACCGCGTACGAGCGATATTCGTCCTCAGACGATGGAACTGTCCAGCAGGACGCGGTCAAGCAACATGTCCAGTCACTCCGCAGGCATATGAAGAATTTGGGCGACAAAGATTACCAGCAGCTCGACGGTATTTATACGCTAGATTTCGTGCTGTTATTTGTTCCCGTGGAAGCAGCATTTTCCTTAGCGGTGCAACATGATGGCGAAATATTTTCCGACGGGTTCGAGAATAATGTAGTAATCGTTAGCCCATCAACGCTACTGGCGACCTTGCGAACTATTCAGAACATCTGGCGTTACGAACACCAGAACCGTAATGCGCAGGAAATCGCGAGTAAGGCGGGTGCGTTGTACGACAAGTTCGTCAATTTTGTCAGTGATCTGGAGACGATTGGAACCCGAATCAACTCGGTTCAGACCGCATATGATGATGCTCACAATAAGCTCGTTTCTGGTAAAGGAAGCATAGTTAAACGAGCCGAGGGAATGCGTGAACTTGGCGCTAAAGTGAGCAAATCACTTCCCAAGAATCTCGTCGAAATGCCTATCAAAGACGTTAGTGTCATCGCCAATAAGCAAAAGTAGCTCGTAGTCATCTCCACACCATAAATGCATAATAAATGCTTGCTTTTGTATGGGCTCAAAAATGGATAACGATAAGCAAGCCTACTGGAGGGCGAATCTGTGGCTAATGCTAATGTTGTTGGCTGTCTGGTTCTTCGTATCGTTCGTGTGCGGTATTCTGGCTATTGATTACCTAAACCAGTTTCGATTCTTCGGTTATAAGCTCGGCTTCTGGTTTTCTCAACAGGGGTCAATCTACGTATTTGTCATCCTGATCTTCGTTTATGTCTGGAAGATGAATCGGCTCGATAAGCAGTACGGCGTTCGAGAGGACGACGACGTATGAGTGTCCAGTTGCTTACCTACATTTTTATCGGCCTGTCCTTTGCGCTTTACATCGGCATCGCTATCTGGAGTCGTTCAGGAACGACTAAGGAGTTCTATGTGGCGGGCGGTCACGTTCACCCGCTTGCAAATGGGGCCGCAACTGCGGCAGATTGGATGTCTGCGGCATCTTTTCTCTCCATGGCGGGGATTATTGCCTTTGAAGGTGCCGACGGTGCGCGTTACCTGATGGGTTGGACCGGCGGCTATGTGCTTCTGGCACTGCTTCTTGCACCTTATTTGCGGAAATTTGCCAAGTACACGGTGCCGGATTTTGTCGGCGATCGCTACTACTCGCAGGCGGCTCGCTTGGTTGCAGTGGTGTGTGTGATCTTTATTTCGTTTACCTATGTCGCTGGTCAAATGCGAGGTGTAGGTATCGTCTTCTCGCGTTTTCTTGAGGTTGATATCAACCTTGGTGTTGTGATTGGTATGGCCATTGTATTTTTCTACGCAGTTCTCGGAGGGATGAAGGGTATTACCTATACCCAGGTTGCGCAGTATTGCGTATTGATATTTGCATACTTGGTGCCGGCTATCTTTATTTCTCTCATGCTGACGGGAAACCCGTTTCCTATGTTGGGTTTCGGTAGTGAGATGGTGGGTGAATCCGGCACCTACCTACTTGATAAGCTCGATGGGCTGACGGCGGAGCTTGGCATGACCGCATTTACCGAGGGAAATAAGTCTACCGTTGATATGTTTTTCATTACCGCGGCCCTGATGGCGGGAACGGCAGGATTACCGCATGTCATTGTGAGATTTTTCACGGTGCCGAAGGTTCGTGATGCAAGGGTTTCGGCTGGATACGCCCTTGTATTTATTGCGCTGCTTTACACAACGGCGCCAGCGGTTGCTGCGTTTGCTCGCATTAACATTATCAATAATGTTGACGGCATGCATTATAGCGTAGCACCGGAATGGTTTACCAAATGGGAGGACTCAGGGCTCATTGCCTGGTTGGATAAGAATGATGACGGCAAGATTCAGTATCGAGGCGGCGCTGCGCTCGATCCCTTAAAACCAGTGTTCGAAGATGGTCGAGAGTCGGATGGACAGAGGAGTCTTGCGAATGCGCCCAGCGAGAGTGAGAACGAGCTTTACATTGATAGGGACATTATCGTGCTGGCGCATCCGGAGATTGCAGGGTTACCCAATTGGGTGATCGCGCTGGTTGCTGCCGGCGGTCTTGCGGCGGCATTGTCTACAGCGGCAGGTCTATTGCTCGTGATGTCTACGAGTATCTCTCATGATCTGATGAAAAAGTGTTTGATGCCAAACATCAGCGAACGACAGGAGTTACTGTTCGCCCGGATTGCAGCGGCACTGGCTGTATCCATTGCAGGTCTGCTGGGAATATATCCCCCAGGTTTTGTCGCGCAGGTGGTCGCCTTTGCCTTCGGCTTAGCAGCCGCAAGCTTCTTCCCGGTGATATTGTTGGGCATCTTCTCGAAGCGAATGAATAGAGAAGCTGCGATCGCTGGAATGGTGACTGGATTGACCTTCACTTTCAGCTATATTGTCTACTTCAAGTTCATCAGCCCTGAGACTAACAACGCGGCTCACTGGTTGTTTGGAATATCGCCTGAGGGTATTGGTACGCTCGGCATGTTGATCAACTTCGCGGTATCGTTGTTTGTGATGCGAATCACACCGCCGCCACCTCAGGAGGTTCAGGATCTGGTGGAGCGAATCAGAGTGCCCAGGTGATGATGCTCACCATAGCCAGGCTGCGCCGCGAACGCCGCTGGAATCACCATGCGTGGCTGGAACAATCTTATTATTGATCTGATCTGAGAAGACATAGCGGTCCAGGTGCTTACCCACCTCGGAGTAGATCGACTTAGTATTCGACATGCCACCGCCTAAGACGATGGTGTGTGGGTCAAGGATGTTAATAACGACGGAAAGACCCAATGCCAGGAGGTTATGGTACTGATCCAGTACTTGCTGGGCGGCACTCTCTCCGGCCTTGGCCCTGCTGACAATTTCCTGAGCGGGTAGATCAGCACCGGTTTCGTCGCGATAACTCCTTTGCAGCGCAGGCCCGGCGAGCCAGGTTTCCACGCAGTCGATCCGGTCACAGTAGCATTCTCTGCCGGGTTTCGGTAAATGGTCACCCTGGTATGCGTTGAGGGCCAGTGTGTTGTGACCCCATTCGCCGCAGATGGCGCTGATTCCTGATACTAATTTTTTATCTATACAGACACCTCCACCGACCCCCGTGCCGAGTATGACGCCGAAGACCGATGCACTATCCTTGGCCGCGCCATCGCTGGCCTCGGACAGGGTAAAGCAGTCTGCATCGTTTGCAATTCTCACCTTTCGACCCAGTTTTTGTGCGAGATCTTCGCGCAGTGGCATGCCATTCAGAAACGTGCTGTTACAGTTCTTCATCAAGCCGGTAAGTAGAGAGACGGCGCCCGGAGTCCCAATACCGATGGGTAGGTCATCCGACACATCGAGCTTATCTATGATGGTGGAGATGGTTTCCAAAGTTTCATCGTAGCTGTCTTTTGGCGTCGGCATGCGTTCTGTCTGTGAAATCTGGCCCTGCCCATCCATGACGATGGCTTCAATTTTGGTGCCGCCCAAATCGATGCCGATGCGATCTTTCGGCTGCTCGCCGCTCATCCTTGTAATTCTGTTTTAATTAGCAGAGCTTAATTAGCAGCAAGCCCCGGAGGGGGCTTCGCTGTCTGTTACAGTAGGTGAGCTGCAGTCAAAAAGGCCGAAGTGCTTGCTCTCGTCGCCCTGGATCTCAAAGAACTGACCGAATCTGGACTGAGCGAGCATCCGTGCAGTGTTACTGCAAACCAGCATCGGACGATCTTTTTCGAAAACATGGTGGTCATCGAGTACGAATTGCTGAGGTGATTCCGCGATGCCTCCGCGATACCAGGCAACTTGTCCATAGTCTTCGCAACGATCTTCAACGTCGATCTTGAAAGCGCGAATAGTTGTGGAGAAGAACTCTACGTCACCCAGTTTCTCTTCTATATCGGCATTGTTGATATCGATGCGGGCATTGCTGACGACGCGATGGTCATTACAACCAAGGTCTGCTAGCAGGCGACGAAAATCTTCCACATAGAGGGCGCCGCCCAGGCACTCGCCGCGAAGCACGGGGTCATTCTGCAGTTCCTCAGGAATACGTCGTGAAGCGAAAACATCTGAAAAATAGAGTTCACCTCCTGGCTTAAGGACTCTGAATATTTCACTAAACACCCGTCTTTTATCCGCAGACAGGTTGAGCACGCAGTTGGAGCTAACGATGTCGATACTATTGTCTTCGATGTATAGGCTTCGAAGATCTTCGATGTATCCCTTATGAAATGTGGTGTTCGACTCTGCGTAGCCGAATTGCTCACGATGATAGTCCACGTGTTCGTTAGCAACAGTCAACTGTTCTGGTGTCATATCGACACCGATGACCCGGCCTTCTTCACCAACTAGTTTCGCAAAGATAAAGGTATCGCGACCAGTGCCGCAACCTAGATCCAGAATAGCTTTCCCTTCGATTGCGGTAGGGATCGGGGAACCACAACCATAGAAACGAGAGGTAACCTCTGGGTGTACCTGACTGGCAATATCGCGAATGTACTTTGGCATCGTTTCAACGGAGCAGCAGGCACTGGTTTTCAAATCATTGTTGGACTGTAGTACCTCACCGTAATATTTTTGAATATCTGCGGTGGTTTGTTTTTCGTAGCTATTCATTCATGTGCTCCAGGGCAATCGGTTGGTCGTCGATTTGAATTGACCGAACAAAGGTCGAATTTTATACGATTTTGGCAAGGCGTTGATATCCTCACGACCAGATTGATCTTCAAATATTATGCTTTGCTAGTCTTCAAGGATCAGCTAGCCCACCCCGTGCGCTAGCAGTATCGCCTGAGGAGCTATGAATAAAGCAATGACAACAATACCTCGAGCGACGGCACTTGTGCGTCAAGGTAGTCAGCAACACTGGAGCAGACATCACATAATTTCGCGTTGAGTTTTTCCAATCCAAGCTGTCTATCGATTTTATCGAAATAATCGTTGTTCATTGCGTCTTACGTTTGATTTGGTAACTAGTATTAGTACGTATATGTAAGTGGTTACTTCACTAGTATTGCCTCGAAGTAACATTACCTAACTTGTATACAGGAATCATGCCTCACCGTAAAATATGGTAAGGTATTGATTTATATATAAATAATTATATATTCTAGAAAGAATTGGAATAACAAGACCTGATTTTAGCGAACATAACCAATTGGAAAGCGAAAAGTACATAAATCGAGATCTCTGCGTCGTTCAATCCGTAAGCATATGCATGCTAGACCTTTACTTTTGGGGCCAGCACCCATAATGTGCGTCTCCTTTATTATTCATCCTAAGTACTAACGAAAGTACCTCCACCATTAAGGGAATCAGTATGGCCGATTCAATGGATCAGGAAGCTCTGATGTATCACCGGGAACCGACACCCGGCAAGCTCGCTATCCAACCAACTAAAGCGCTCTCCAATCAGCAGGATCTAGCACTGGCGTACTCACCGGGCGTGGCATTTGCGTGTACGGCGATTGAGAAAGACAACAGCACGGCGGCTGACTATACGGCGCGTGGCAACCTCGTAGGTGTGGTTTCAAATGGCACGGCCGTGTTGGGATTGGGTGCGATTGGCCCGCTCGCCGGTAAACCGGTGATGGAAGGAAAGGCAGTCCTGTTTAAGAAGTTTGCCAACATTGACGTATTCGACATCGAGATCGATGAGACTGATCCCGACAAGCTGATTGAGATCATTGCTGCGCTGGAGCCGACTTTTGGTGGTATTAATCTTGAAGACATAAAAGCGCCAGAGTGTTTTATCGTGGAACAGCGACTTCGCGAGCGTATGAATATTCCCGTGTTTCACGACGATCAACATGGTACCGCGATCGTGTCGGCCGCGGCCGTTTACAACGGTCTAAAGATAGTTGGCAAGTCCTTTGAAGACGTAAAGCTTGTTGTTTCCGGTGCGGGTGCTGCGAGCATCGCGTGTGTTGACCTGCTGGTCAGCATGGGTCTAAGTAAAGACAACGTAATACTGTGTGACAGTAAAGGCGTGATTTATGAAGGTCGGAAAGAAGGGATGAACGAGTGGAAGGAGAAATATGCCGTTCAGACGAATGCCCGAACCTTGGATGACGCCATGATGGATTCGGATATCTTTATGGGCCTTTCCGGTCCCGGTGTGCTGAGCGCTGACGCCGTTAAGACAATGGCCAAAGATCCCCTGGTGCTGGCAATGTCGAATCCTGTCCCGGAAATTATGCCGGAACTTGCACAGGAAGCGCGACCTGACGCAATCCTGGCAACAGGACGTTCTGACTATCCCAACCAGGTAAACAACGTCCTGTGTTTCCCGTTTATTTTTCGTGGTGCGCTGGATTGTGGTGCGACTCGAATCAACGATGAAATGAAGCAGGCCTGTGTGAAGGCGATTGCGGAACTTGCCACTAAAGAACCAACGGAAGAAGTAACCAAGGCCTATGCAGGGCAGACGCTGAAGTTTGGTCGAGACTACCTGATTCCCAAACCCTTTGATCCTCGATTGATCGAAGAGGTCCCCGTCGCCGTTGTAAAGGCAGCAATGGAGAGTGGTGTGGCAACGCGGCCTATTGAAGACCTAGAGGCCTACCGCAGAAAACTGCATTCATACGTCAGTAGCAGCCGAATATTTATGCAACCAGTGATTGAGAGAGCGCTGACGGTATCTGATGCGAAAATTGCCTTTGCGGAAGGCGAAAACGAGGACGTTCTGCTCGCTCTGCAGTCGGTAGTGGATGAGGGCATTGCGAAACCCTACATAATTGGTCGGCCAAATGTCATTGAGCAAAAGCTGGATGAGCTTAGTTTAAGAATTGAGGTTGGGAAGGACATCGAAGTTGTCGATCCACTGGATTGCGATAACCATGAAGAATATTGGCGCTATTACCATGACAAGGTTGGGCGAAGTGGTGTATCCGTGGAAGCGGCCCAGAGCACATTACGCAGCAACTCAACCGTGCTGGCGGCAGTAATGACAGCATTGGGAGAAGTTAACGGCGTGATTTGCGGCAAGGTAGGTCGCTTTGACCATCACTTGAGAGATATCACGACGGTACTCTCTAATAAGCCGAGGCCAATGACCTCATCGGTGTGTGCAGTCCTGCTGCAGGACGGACCACTCTTTATCGCTGACCCGTTTGTTAACGTGAACCCCAGCGAAGACCAACTGGTAGTGGCGACCCAGGATTGCCTGGATTTCATCAGGAAATTTGGTCTGGAGCCCAAGGTGGCACTGCTGTCACATTCTAACTTTGGTACATATGATGATGAGGGTGCACATAAAATGAAGGTCGCTGCCGAGAGGCTACGCGGTTTTAATCCTGATCTTGAAATTGACGGCGAAATGCATGCCATCTCGGCTTTTAATGAGCAGCTACGATCATCAATCTATCAGAATAATCATCTGACCGGACGAGCGAATTTGCTTATTATGCCGAACATGGATGCGGCTAGCATCGCACTTGGATTATCCCGCTCGATAACCAACGCTAATATGATAGGACCTTACCTAAATGGGTTGGATAAGGCTGCGCACATACTGATTCCGTCCGTGTCTGCCCGAGGGATATTCAATATGGCGGCACTTACGGTCGAGGATTCGCTTACTCAGCGTGGTGGTGTCCAGCAGAGTTTACTCGCATAGTGTAATTCCATGGCTAAGAAATCCGCACCGTCGACGTCCAATCCCTTTGCCAACGAGAAGGAGGTAGAGGCTTCTGTACCGGATCAGGTCTTCTCTGAACCGGGGGAGTATGAGCGGACGATAAGCGAAGCGCGAGAGATCGTTAACAAACCGTTCGTCTCGGCAGGCCTTAGAAATATTCAGCGGCAACACCTGAAGAATCGTATGACGGTGTGGGAGCGTATTGCCGTTCTTACTGATAAAACACCGAAGGTGTTATTTCAAAACTGGGGTCCCAATCTTGATGGTGCGTCATTGGTGACGGCGATTATTGATATCGAAGGTAGAGATGTCGCTGTGTACGGCCATGATTTCACGATTCGTGCCGGCTCCATGGATGCGACAAACGGTAAAAAGCTGGCGCGCCTTTATGAACTTGCAGGGAGGCGAAAAATACCCCTGGTTGGCATGAATGACTCTTCTGGTGCATTCGTCCCTGCCGGTGTGGGTGGTCTCGACGGATATGCGGAAGCATTTACTGCGCTTCGAAAAATCAGTGGTGTCGTGCCGTCCATTATGTGCATGTTCGGGTTTAACGCGGGTGGCGGATCCTATCTGCCGAGACAGGGGAGTTTCCTTATTCAACCGGACGAGACCTTCTTTGGGTTGACCGGGCCTGCCGTCGTTAAGTCTGTCCTTGGAGAAGACATCGAGGCGGATGATCTGGGTGGCCCCAAGGTTCACAGCCAGACGGGTGTTACCGATATCACAGCCCAAGATGAAGTCGTAGCGCTGCATAAGGTTAAAGAGTTATTACGGTACCTGCCCAGCAATAACGCTGAATTTGCGCCCTACCATACAACTTCCGACCCTGTTGACCGGAAGACCTGGGACATCGATCTGTTATTTAAAAAGGCGTTTAACTCGCCGACAGGATTTAACACACCTTTTGACGTTAGCATTGTCATCCAGCAAATCTGTGATCATGGTGATTACTTTGAGATACAGCCGGATCGTGCACGAAACACCATCACTTGTTTCGGTAGGCTGGCGGGTAATGTTGTTGGCTTTGTCGCCAATAATTCGGCGGTGGGTTCCGGACAGATAGATATCGACGCCGCGTACAAAAACGCCCGCTTTATTCGCTTTTGTAATCTGTACAACATCCCGGTGATCTTTATGGAGGACACGACAGGTTTTCTCCCGGGTAAAGAGCAGGAGAGCGGAGGAATAGTGCAGGCGGGTCGGGCAATGCTGGATGCCATAATTGATCTCAGGACTCCGAGATTCCTGGTATTGATTCGTAACGCTATCGGCGGCGCCTATGCTTCCTACAACAACTATCCCACCGGCGCTGATCTGGTCGTTGCGTTACCGACAACGCGAGTCGCGGTCATGGGTCCTCCAGGTATGGAATTTGTCTATAAAGATGAATTGCGCGCTTTGCGTGGTGCCCTTGCTGATCGCGTTGAGCAAGAAAGAGCGGCTGCCATAAAAGCAGGAGAAACAGAGAATCTTGATACCAATGCGAGGGCGAAGGCTGCTGAGTGGATACGCAACGAGGAAGCGTTATTGGCGAAACGATATGAAGAAGAACTGATGAACCCGAAGGAGGCGTTAAGCCTGGGGTCGGTTTCTCAGATCGTTATGCCTTCGGACCTTCGTCAGATATTGGCAGAGCATATGTTATTTCACCTGTCGCACTATGAGCCGGGTCCATTGATGTCTGTCCAGCGAGAGTTTCACTAGCCCGATGTCATATCTGCGTAATCCATATATCCACGAAAATCGTCGGCGGGGTGGAAGTGACTCGGCATGGGTAGCTTCATTTGGCTGCTCTGATATGAAGCCTCTGATTATTTGCAGGGGACCCATTCGTATCGAAGCAATGAACGTTTTTGAAGAGATGGGTATTACGGATTACGGCATGCTGTTGTCCGAGAAGGATTCCATCATTTATACCAACGCACTTTCGCCGGAACTACGCAAGCAGATTCATCCATCCCGGGTGCATCGCGTTAGAGATTATTCCGGCGCAACCAAAGAAGAACGTCAGGAACGAATCGATCAGATTATTCAGATTGCCAAAGGCAATGGATATGACTGCGTTTTTGCCGGGTACGGCTTCATGGCCGAAGAAGAGGACCTTGTTAAGTCCCTCGAAGAGGCCGGACTGAATTTTTTAGGGCCTCAGTCACGAACGATCAGGGAAGCGGGGCGAAAGGACCTTGCCAAGCGCACAGCCCTTGCGGTTGATGTGTCTGTAACGCCGGGTGTGGATAATGCAACCGTTCTGACACTGCTGGGAATCTGTCCTGACCAGAAAAAACTGATCAAGCTGGCAGCCGACAACGATTTGCAGGTCGGCGAACTTGATGGGCTATCACTCGAACAGCAGGCAGAACAAGTATTGAGCGCATCCTACGCGAGGGGCATTGATCTCATTACGATTGATGAGGTCGCTGCGACGTTAACCAAAGAGATTGAAACGCTGTTCAAGAATGATCCTGAGCACCGGATTCGATTGAAGGCTGTTGGTGGCGGCGGTGGTAAAGGGCAAAGAATACTCGACGCACCGGTACACTTCGACGGAAAGAAGGCCGACCAGCTCAAGAAGGCAATCGCCGCAGTGGAACCTCTTTATCGTGAGGTGCTGGCGGAAGTAAAAGCGACTGGTGTGGGTGATAACAAGAATGTTCTTGCGGAAGTGAATATTGAAACAGTCCGCCATCAGGAGATACAGGTAGTTGGGAACGGTGATTGGTGTATCACCATGGGGGGGCGTGACTGTAGTCTGCAGATGAATGAGCAAAAATTGCTTGAGGTTTC
Organism: Gammaproteobacteria bacterium; assembly: GCA_002712135.1. Classification (GTDB taxonomy): domain Bacteria; phylum Pseudomonadota; class Gammaproteobacteria; order Pseudomonadales; family Azotimanducaceae; genus UBA7455. The sequence continues at coordinate 18,072 of PASO01000026.1, read as the reverse complement.
AACGACGCAGGAGGAGCTGATCGAAGCGATAGCTGCTGCAAAGGGAGACTCGCTCGCGTCGCTTGAAACAGACCTTAAGATTCTAAAGCGCATGGAAGAAGAAGCGGCGCGTTTTGGTGCGGCAGTAGGGCTCGATTCTGTTTCTACCTTCGAGTGTATCATTGAGGATGATCATCACTACTTCATGGAGATGAATACCCGGGTACAGGTCGAACACAGAGTCACTGAACTCTGCTATGCGCTGCGCTTTAGTAGACCGGATGATGCGTCAGACTCGTTCGTGGTTAATTCGATTGTGGAGTTGATGGTGCTGCTTGCTGCTCATGGACCTCGATTGCCAGAACCGGTAAGAGAAAGCCGCGAATCCTCGTCGGTAGAAGTGCGGCTTAATGCGACTGATCAAGCACTTAAACCCCATGCTGGTGGTGTGATCACGGCCTGGTCCGAGACGCTCACTGGTGAGATTCGTGACGATCAGGGAATCTGTTTACATAACCCGGATACTGATGTGTTTATGAAATACCACCTGGCTGGTGCTTATGATTCCAATATTGCACTGCTGCTCACTGTTGATGAAGACAGAGACAAGGTGTTGTCCCGTATGGCAGAGATTCTTCGTTGTATGTGGATTTCAGGTGAGAACCTTAGCACTAACCTCGAGTTTCAATACGGGCTCCTTAGCTGGCTTATAGGTCAGAACGCCCAGGCAAGACCGGCGACCAACTTCGTGATGCCTTATCTCTCAGCGGTTGGTGAATTAAAAAGACTGGCNAACGATCTGGATATCGTCCAGGCATATAGCNCTACTGAACGTGGNGAAATTGCNAAGGACAAAACACACGCGGTCCAGATCAGCGAGATCATGAATCGCAAGGCGAGTTTGTTGGCCAGGGCGATGAATCGGCTCTTTTCAGAACCTCACTTTCTGGCTGGATGGCTCTCGCTCAATCAGCAGCGTTTTGAGATTACCGAAGATGGGATCACCTGGCTGTCTAATCCCGTCATGATCCTGAGGGATCTTTACCACTACCTCAATATGGAATCCGAGAACGGGTTGCCTGCGTTATACGCGATCTGGGATCATGATCAGAGCGTGTTAGCTGACTCGATCAGCTTCTATGAGGTTGTGGGACAGAAGCTCGGTACTGATGACTGGCGGGAGATAGATGACTGTCTGAGTGGAACGGCGAAACAGTTTGGAGATCAGGCTGACGCAGTGAAATCCGCTCACCGCGGGTTCCAGCTGGGTCTGGATATATTATCTATCCTGCCTTATATAGGAATGAAGACTGGCTTCTTTGATTTAAAAGTGTTGCCGGACCTAAGCATTAGCATTCCTGAACGTTTGTTTAATGCGGCAGATAGCGTCAAGGAACTATCGCCACCGCCAGCGGTTTCTGCAGATGCAGTAACAGCACCCTCAGGAGGCATGTATTACGGTCGTGAAGCACCTGATCGTGAAACTTTTGTAAAAGAGGGAGACCACTTTGAAGAAGGGGATCCTCTGTTCATTATTGAAGTAATGAAGATGTTCAATAAGGTTTATGCGCCGTTTTCAGGCACCGTAGATAGAGTGTTGATTAGTAGCGACGCAACGATAGTTAAGCGGGGTGAAGTGGTTCTCAAAGTGACGCCGGATGAAGAAATTGTGGTGCAGACGGACGCTGATATTGCCNCCCGGGTTAAAGAGGCGACGTCGGCCTTTATTGAATTTGCGGGTTATAGTTAGGTCATAGGAGCAAACAAATGATCGTTTCACTCGACCACATCGCGATCGCGGTACCGGATCTGCAGAAAGCCATCGCACGATTCCTTGAAGATTTTGGCCTTAACTACGAGGGCAGCGAAGATGCTGTTGAGGCAAAAACCACGACTGCATTCTTTCCAGTGAAAGGAACCAGTATCGAGNTGGTACATCCGCTTAACGGTGAAGGTCCGCTAGTGAATTTTCTGGAGAAGCGCGGTCCTGGAATCCATCATATTTGTTTTGAGAGCGATGACCTTGATGCTGACGTTGCGCGTCTCAGAGAAAAGGGTTATCAGTTCCTATCGGATGAGCCAACGATAGGGGCACACAATGCTCGGGTGATTTTTATTCATCCCAAGTCCTGCGATGGTGTTCTCATAGAATTGAATGNGCACACTCATGGTTGATAAGAAGAACGAACACAAGGTGCCGCGGCACAGCATTGAACAGTGGCAGGCCGCTGCGGAAAAACAGCTCAAGGGCAAGCCGGTAAGTATTTTAGAGACCGAAACCGCAGAAGGGCTTAACCTCAAGGCGTTGTACACGGCAGAAGATATCGCTGGCCTCCCGTTTGCCAACACCATGCCTGGTCTTGAACCCTACTTGCGTGGACCTCAGGCGACAATGTATGCGGGTCGGCCCTGGACTATTCGTCAGTATGCGGGGTTCTCAACGGCCGAAGAGTCTAATGCATTCTATCTTCAGCTCCTCAAGGAAGGTGGAAATGGCATTTCGGTTGCCTTTGACCTCGCGACACACCGAGGTTATGACTCCGATCACGAGCGGGTGACTCATGATGTGGGTAAAGCAGGGGTTGCGGTTGATTCGGTGGAGGACATGAAGATTCTGTTCAACGGTATTCCCCTGGACAAGATCTCTGTATCCATGACGATGAACGGTGCGGTATTACCTATCCTTGCTGGATATATCGTTGCCGCGGAAGAGCAGGGCGTCGCCCAGGCNGATCTCGCAGGAACGATTCAGAACGATATTCTGAAGGAATTCCTAGTACGCAATACCTATATTTATCCTCCCGAGCCCTCCATGCGCATTGTGCGGGATATCATCGCCTACTGTACGGAGTACATGCCCAAATTCAACACGATTTCAATTTCTGGCTATCACATGCAGGAAGCAGGGGCGGATGCGGCATTGGAGCTTGCCTATACACTGGCTGATGGTAAGGAATATATTCGTACCGCAATTGGCGCGGGGCTTAAGATTGACGACTTTGCACCTCGTTTGTCGTTCTTTTGGGGCATCGGCATGAATTTCTATATGGAGATTGCCAAGATGCGTGCCGGTCGATTGCTCTGGTCTCGCATTGTAGATGAGTTCTCGCCGGAGAATCCCCGCAGCAAAATGCTGCGTACGCACTGCCAAACCTCTGGCTGGTCGTTAACGGAGCAGGATCCATATAACAATGTAGTCCGAACTACTGTCGAGGCAATGGCGGCTGTGTTTGGTGGAACCCANTCTTTACATACCAATGCGTTGGATGAAGCTATCGCGTTGCCGTCCGAGTCGGCCGCGCGACTGGCTCGCAATACTCAGTTGATTCTGCAGGAAGAAACTGGGATGACCGATGTTATCGACCCCTGGGGGGGGTCCTACATGATGGAGTCCCTGACCCAGCAGATTGCGGATCGCGCGTGGGGACTCATCGAGGAAATTGAATCAGTGGGCGGGATGGCGAAAGCGATTGAAACCGGTATGCCCAAACTTAGGATTGAAGAAGCAGCGGCGAAAAAGCAGGCACTGATTGACCAGGGCATTGATGTGATTGTTGGTGTTAACAAGTACGAAACCGACGCTGGTGATGAAGTCGATGTGCTCGAAATCGACAACTCAGCAGTTAGAGCGAGACAGCTGTCTCGACTCCAGGAGATCAAAGGACAGCGGGATCAGGCCAAGGTGGAAGACATTCTTGCCTTGATTACCCGGACGGCAGAGTTAGGCACTGGCAACTTGCTGGCATTCTGCATAGACGCGATGCGCGCGCGTGCAACGGTTGGAGAGGTATCCGATGCCATGGAGGAGGTGTTCTCTCGATATAACGCTGAAGCCAAGACCATTTCCGGTGTCTATGGGGGGCTCTTTAATGAGCAGGATGAATGGCAGACCCTGACTGCCAAGGTGGATAACTTTGAAAAAGAACATGGTGCGCGGCCACGTATGCTAGTTAGCAAGATGGGTCAGGATGGACATGACCGTGGGGCTAAAGTCATTGCCAGCGCGTTTTCAGATGCCGGGTTTGAAATTGACCTGACTCCAATGTTTTCGATGCCGTCGGAAGTTGTACAGCAGGCACTGGAGAACAACGTGCATGCCATTGGTATTTCATCTCAGGCTGCAGGACACAAAACCATGGTCCCGCAGCTGATGGAAGAGTTAAGGAAGGCTGATGCCGACGACATTGCGGTAATTGTCGGCGGCGTGATTCCCCAACAGGACTATGCGTTTCTGGAAGAAGCCGGCGTCAGCAACATATTTGGTCCTGGCACCGTGATTCCAAAAGCGATTAATCGCGTGCTGAAAACGATCGAGTCGTCGCTAAAGCATTAACGCGGTTGCATCCTGATGCCACCGTCCATGCGAATACTTTCGCCATTCATATATTCGTTCTCCATCAGCATGACAGCGACGAGTGCTATCTCGTCGGCGTCTCCAAGACGCTTCGGAAAGAGCACCTGAGCTTCCAGTAAATCGATAGTCTTTTGTGNCGCACCCTGCAGCAAAGGCGTTTTGATGAGTCCGGGAACGATGGTGTTGCATCTGATCCCCATGCTGGAAAGATCCCGCGCGATGGGCAGCGTCATACCGATTACGCCTCCCTTGGAGGCACTATAGGCAGCCTGGCCTATCTGACCCTCGTATGCCGCAACCGATGCGGTATTGATAATGCAGCCACGACTACCGTACTTATTGTAGGGTTCGTTTTTGGCCATCTCGAAAGCGGCAAGCCTGAGCACATTGAAGGTTCCGATCAGATTGACGTTAATGACAAATTTGAAGGCATCAAGTGGGTGCGCGCCATCTTTGCCCACGGTACGGATAGCATTACCTATACCTGCATAGTTGCAGCAAATGTGAATGCTGCCATAGGTGTCCACGGTATCGGTGATCGCTTGCTGGACATCTTCTTCTTTGGTGACGTTCACCAAATAGAATTTCGCACCCAGTTCTTNAGCAAGAGCGTTACCCTTGTCTTCATTCATGTCGAATATGGCCACCTTGGCTCCCATACCAGTGATGCGTCGAGCGGTTGCTTCTCCCAGGCCTGAAGCGCCTCCCGTGATAACTGCTACCTTGTCTTTGATGTCCATTTTGTACCTGCTTGATAAATATTATTGGGTTAAATTTGGGTGGCCGCGAGTATGAACAAACAACNTNCCACTGTAAACTGACGNTAGATCGCGATACAGTCGGGGTTTATATNCAAGTGAACTGCAATGCCAAAGTTACCGATTATTNTCGCCTGTTTCCTCGTCGTATCCTGTAGCTCCGTCANCCAGCAGTCTCCGAATGCAGTTCAGGAAATTCCGCGCGCAACGCCAGAAGAAGTGGGTATGTCTTCCGAGGCGCTTGAAAAGATCGGTAAACTGGCACAGAAATACATAGATGAGGGACGCGTACCCGGCGTTGTTGTTGGCGTTAGTCGGCGCAATAAGGTTGTCTATCTGGAGGCCCATGGGATTCTTGAAGAGGAGACACAGGAACCCATGCCGGAGGACGCAATTTTCATCATGGCGTCTTCCACCAAACCGGTGATTGGTGTTGCGGCGCTGANCCTNGTTGACGAGGGCCTGATCAGCCTGCAAGACCCAGTATCNAAATACATTCCTGAGTATGAAAATCTTCAGGTGGCTNTTCCTGTGAAATCAGCGCCCNGCGTAAAGAAAAAATCCAAGTTAAAAGCTAAGAGCAAAGTACAAGCTAAGGGTAAAGGTAAAGCGAAAGGTAGGGGCAAGAACGTCAAGGATAATTTCCGGGAATACAGACTTGAGCCAGCCAATCACCCGTTAACCATCCACCACCTGCTGACGCACACTGCGGGGGTGGGAAGCAGGGGAGGATTGGGCGCGGCCATTGGTGGCTACAGCGCCAAACCTGAAGATACCCTTGCATCCTGGGTACCCAAATTGGCAGCCAGACCTCTGGACTTTCACCCGGGGTCTCGCCGGGCATACAGCCCGGGTGACGGACTGAAGGTGGTTAGACGGGTGATCGAGATCGCCTCAGGCATGCCGGTGAACAAGTTTATACAGTCGCGTATCCTTGATCCGCTGGACATGAAGGATACTTATTTTGATGTTCCGGAAGATAAACTACACAGAATGCCCTCTCGATTTCACAGTAAAGCCAAAGGCGTCCGTAAAGTCTTCGGGGTAAAAGATTCAAGCACTTTTGTGTCTGGTGCCGGGGGATTGTTCAGTACAACGCGCGACTATCTGCGTTTTCAGCAGATGCTGGTGAACAAGGGTACCTTGTTTGATCAGCAAATTCTCAAACCTGAAACCGTTACCATCATGACAAGTAACCAAGTTGGGGACCTGATGACCAAAGCAGCCAAGGGTGGCCCCGGGTTCGGCGCTGGCTATACAACCGGAATCACTTTAGATCAGACAAAAGCCAGAGGCGGTCATATCGACGGGACTTTTAGCTGGGGCGGGGCAGCAGGCACCATTTCGTGGACAACGCCTTCAGAGGAGCTAACGGTCGTGTACATGGTGCAAGGGCGATCAGATCTGCAAGACAAGATCGCTGAGGTGATTCGGAACTCGATTATTGACTGATAACTTGCCTTGTAAAGTGCTTATTCGACTTGATATACATGTGCCGCAGTACCACTGAATATTGCCGTCTTCTCTGACTCGCTAAGGCCCATTCGATTTGTGATGTGCTTAAACATATTCCAAAGGGTGCGATAGGAAACACATTCTTTATCCACAGGGTAATTACTTTCAAAGGTACATCGATCTGGACCGAACGTTTCAATCGTGTAACTGTAGTAAGGATAGAGCAATTCGCAAAGTTCTTCCGATCCAATTGGTTTGTCACGGCGATTAATGTGAAAAGTTGGTTCCCAGTTGCCGAGACGCTGCTGGGCACCTCCAACTTTCATATACACATTGGGACATCGTGCAATGGAATCGATACAGCGCTGCCAGTTCGCAAACGCTTCAGGGCTGGCGTCAGCATCAATCTTGCCGCCCATATGGCATATGATAATGCGCACGTCTGGGTGCTGGTCTGCCAGATCAGCCATGGCGGGAAGCCGTTCATAGTCAGCAGAGTAATTGTCAAAAGACAGGTTCAGCTTACCCATCACGGCAAAACATTCATGGTATACCGCGTTGAATTCCGCCGGGAAGCCTGCTCGAATACCGCGAAACAGACCTTTGCCGGCTTCAATATGAGCTTCAAATACTTCCTCGATTCTCGCACCTAGACCCATATCGGCATGACTTACGATAGCACCGATGGTCGCCTTCCCTGGCGTGTAGGCACTTTCTTCAGCTGCCTTGATAACGTACTCTGTCTCGCCAATTGGCTTAAGGTGTTCCGGTCCATCTTCACGGAAACAGGACCTGCTATCAATAAATACAGTTTTTTCGACATTGTGACCGGAATCGGTATCCGCCCACAGGTCGTGTAGTTCATAGGTGCATCGTCGCGACGGATTTTTCCAGAAGTGATGGTGAGTGTCGATGATTGGCAGTGCTGGTTCGATCACTGCCTCAGGTGTCTCCTGTGCCAGCCAGCTTATTAGATTTTCTTCAGTAGGTAGCATGTCGTTTAGTCTACGACGTTTTCTACCACTAGGCATAATTTTCTTGCTTGCCTACGCGTTATGGTTTCAGTCACTATGCAACCATATAGAGTAGGTAGCGTAGGTATGAAGACAAAAATTCTGGGTAGAACAGGCATCGAGGTCTCGACTGTTGGACTCGGGGCTGGTTTTGTTGGCATGGCGGGGCTCGAGTCCGGACCCGAGATCATTAAAGCTGCGGTGGAGGCAGGTTGCACACTGGTCGACACGGCACCGCTTTATGGCGACAGTGAGTTAACGATTGGAAAGGCGTTTAAGCAGTACCCGGAACTACGTGATAAATGTACCGTCACGACTAAAGCGGGTCGTTTCAAGGGTGGAACAGACCATTCTTTTGATGGGATTCTGCGCAGTGTTGAAAAGAGTCAGGAACGACTGGGCATCGAGCAATTTCAAATCATATACATCCATGATGCCATGGGTGTGCCTATGGAGAATGTCATGAGTAAAGATGGCACGCTAGGCGCATTGCGTAAGCTGCAAGACGAAGGGATTGTTCGTTACATAGGATCTGCTGCCAACGACCCGGAGACAAATGCTCCCTATATCGAAACAGGAGAGTTCGATGTGGCCGTGGTGCCTGATGCCTGGAGCCTGATAAACCAGACTGCTTTGGAACACATTCTGCCTGCGGCTGAAAAACACGATGTAGGCATCGTATGTGCGACGCCTCTAGAGACTGGTCTTCTTGCCACGGGTGCATCGCAGATCCCGCAGGGCGCAAGACGAAATTTCAGCGCAGAATGTATTGCCCATGTCGGAAAGATCGAAGATCTCAGCAGCCAATACGATATCCCGCTACTAGCTGCGTCACTTCAGTGGTGCTCTCGCCACCCCCAGGTGGCAACAGCCATTCCGGGTGCTAAAACAATGGATGAAGCGATTGCGAACGCAAAAGCGGGTGAACTCGAAATACCGGATACATTTTGGGATGACCTTGCGCCGTTGATACGACATTGGGAGCACGTGGTGCAGCTTTAGGTAAACTCACTGCTAAAACGCAAACTTAGTGGGCGATACATGAGTGAACGAATATATGATGTGGTGATCTGGGGTGCCTCTGGATTTACCGGTCGCCTTGTAGTTGAGTATATGTATCGGGCGTACGGTAGGTCTGGGGATGTGCGTTGGGCGATTGCGGGTCGCAATGAGCAAAAGTTACAGCAGGTTTTGCAGGATACAGGCTGTTCGAGCAACATCCCCATTTTGATCGCAGATAGTAGCGATGAGGCGTCGCTGCGAAGTCTTGCGGAACAAACCAAGGTTGTGTGTACTACGGTTGGCCCCTATGCCAAGTACGGTAGCCTGCTGGTCCAATTTTGTGCCGAAACGGGTACACACTACACCGATCTAACCGGTGAGATACACTGGATGCGTAGGATGATTGATCAGCATCATGTCGAAGCACAAAATTCGGGTGCCCGCATCGTGCATACCTGCGGTTTTGACAGCATCCCATCGGATCTCGGTGTGTTCTTACTGCAGCGAGCAATGTTTGAGAAACACGGCGTTTATTCACCAAATGTGAAGTATCGAGTAGTGAAGGCATCGGGTGGCGTTAGCGGGGGCACCATAGACAGTGTGGTGAATATGATGGATGAATCGAAATCAGATCCTTCTATTCTACCCCTAATGGCTGATCCCTACGCGCTCAATCCACTTAACATGCCGCGCGGTGAAGACAAAAAGGATGAGACCAGCGTGTTTTACGATGAAGACTTCGAGCAGTGGACGGCTCCTTTCGTCATGGCGGGCGTGAATACCAGGGTGGTACGTCGGTCCCATAGCCTTTTGGGATATCCTTGGGGTAATGATTTTCGTTACGATGAGGCTGTATTGGTCGGTGATGGTCCGGGTGGAATAGTTAAAGCTTGGTTTATCACAGCAGCCACAGGCCTACTTATCGCGCTCACTGTATTTTCTTTTACCCGAAAATTGTTTGCTNGGTTGGCACCATCGCCGGGTGAGGGGCCATCGCCAGAAGCGATTCGTAAGGGTTTCTTCAATATTGAGCTGTTTGCCAGCCATCCAGATGANCCTGAANGCAGCATGGTAGCCNTAGTAACTGGTGANAGGGACCCGGGTTACGGTGCAACNTCGAAGATGATTGCCGAGAGNGCTGTATGTCTGGCGAAAGACGAGTTGGATACTCCGACGGGAGTGCTGACTCCGGCCGTTGCGATGGGTCAGCGACTAATTGATCGACTGCAGCAGAATGCTGGGATGTCCTTTACGCTNAAGTAGCATTACTTGGTATCAGGCTCCCATATGGGGTTCCTTTGTGCTTCAAGATAACCCCCGTTTGTGGCGTGGAGAGGCCAGGTAGTCACCTCTTTGATGCTTNTCGGCGCACCAAAAGAATACGCTCGTAGGCCTTTCGCGTTCTGCCAGTCCATGTGCGTCGNAATCATTGCCTGACGGTTGTTAACGAACACTTCGACCAGATATTTATCCACGAAGATACATATTTCGACGTTCTCACCCTTTGGAAGCGTGGCAACAGAGAAGGGTGATTCTNTGTCCCCTAGACGGAGCGTGCCTGTTTCAGGCTTAAAGATGATTGGTATTCCCGGGTTTTCATCATCGGCAAACAANNGAAAACCAAAACGTTTACGTTCGGCCTCCCTACGTTCGATAGTGATGTGTATTTCGCAGGCTTCCGGCAGATCATTGATATGAGTTGTTGCATGCCCGCCGTTCATGCGTAGTGGTGGCGCGATGGTAATATCAATCTGAGTAATCGGGGTCTGGCGGAGTGTCGCTAGCTCGCGCAGTGGTTGAACGCAAAGCGTACCATCTTTAGCCAGGCTCAATTCCCGAGGTAGCGATTGGATTGATTTGAAATCAANATCAGGGTNGAGCGTCGCACACCAGGCCCACATGACGCGNCGTCCATCAGGTGTGAGGACGCTTTCTGGNGCAAAGAAATCTCGATACAGCGGCTCTTCAAGGGACTGACCTTCACGACGCCAGTTCATGCGNCCGTGAATCTNTGGTACGAACTGCTCTGCTTTTGCATCCCAATCGCCCAGGTAATAGCGACAACCTAGGGGATGGCTTATGCAGAGCAACATCCACTTGTCACCCAGTGGAAAAAAGTTTGCGCAGGAAATATCCTCACCAAGGGCTACGTCAGGTAGGTCATGTTTTAGAAAGTCTCCAATATAGGTCCAACTTNCTAGATCGTCAGACTTGATGACTGGTGGATTCTGTCCGCCAGTGATCGCGTAGTAGGTATTACCGATTTGGAAACAGTCAGGGTCCCAGTGCTTTACCTCAACTTCTTCACCATTAGTTGATCGAATTTCTATCGGGTAAGGCTTATCCCACTCAGACAATTGATTGTCTTTGGCGATGANAATTTGGTTTCGNCCAGAGCCTTGACCATGGTAGATGGCAGCGGGTCGCCCCTCTTGAGTTATAAATCCTGTACCGCTAAACATACCGTGATCGGTGAAGGAGGGTTGTAGTTTGGTTTCTTGCCANGTCCAGTGCAGCATGTCTGGGCTGGTGACGTGAATAAAAGAAAAGGAAGCCTGTTTTTGCCAGGGATGCTTAATGATGTAGTGCAGGTGGTAAACCCCATCAAGGTAAAACGCAGCATTTGGATCGCCGGGTCCGGATGGNCCCCCGGGGTGCATGAGATGGATGTTGAGTGCGAGGGGGTCCAATGACACTGAGTATTCCTTACTGTTATGGTGTGCTTCTAAGNTAACTGTTCTTAATGATACGGGCTAGTTGGTTGTGTAACTTGACACTAATCAAAGTGGGTGAGAGGTTGCAGTGATAAATTTAGCGGATGAAGATTACACACTATCTCTACAGCACCTTCATTATCAAAGCGTACGATAAGAAACTTGCTATCCATCCAAGTTGCCTGTTTTCTATTCCTTTAGATCTGCAACGTTAATACCGACAAGCTGTTGAAGGAAGTGTAGCAAGAATCCTCATCTAGACTGGTAATTCACCCATTACTCTCGTTAGCACGCTGATATGGTCATCGACCTTAAGATCGCCGCCAAGGGTTCTAAGGCANAGGTGAGTCAGGCCGACGTCGTGCCAGTTTTTTACACGTGACTGCCACTCTGCTTCTCGTGGACCGACTACAGCGACTCCGGCTTCTGCACCTATCTCGCTGGGGTCTCTACCAGCTTTTTCTGCTGATGCGTTAATTTCGGCAAGTACCAGCTGGTATTCCTCCGGGTCAGACATTACAAACCAGCCATCNGCGTGTTGCCCAATGCGACGAATAATGGACTTTGGTGGCCGCGANCCACTACCAATCCACATCGGAATGGGACGTTGTACNGGAAGGGGATTTATTCCCAGTTTTTCCAAGGTATGAAATTCCCCAGAAAAGGTTACAGTTTTTTCCATCCAGAGTTTCTTNAGTACACTCATCTGTTCATCGCAACGTGGACCTCGGGTGCTAAAATCAACGCCCATTGCNGCGTATTCCTCACGGCTATTGCCTACACCAACGCCGAGCCTTGTGCGGCCATTGGTCAGGATATCNAGTTGTGCNGCTTGTTTGGCCAGGAGNGCTGTTTGCCGAAGGGGGACGATAATCACGGAGGGGACAAGTTCGACCTTGCTGGTGACGGCTGCGATATACGCCAATATAGTCATTGCTTCATGAAGATGGTTATTGCTGGGTCTGATGACCTGTTCCGGTACTCTTAGGTGNGTAAGTCCTAGGTCCTCGGCGGCCTGTGCAAAAGCTTTAATCGCCCCAAGGTCATCTTGCATCTCACGAACAGGAAGGGATACTCCGATTCTCATTTGAACTGCTCCATAGTTACGTNNTCANATNAACTAATTGACATTNGGAGGAGTTTGTTCCAGTTCTATTAGGTGGTCCAAAACCTCTAGCATTCTTGCTTGGCCTATCGAATTGTTCAATCGAATCATATATTTTCCCTGCACTAGGAGGGTGGGCACAGATGCTACCTGNAAGCGTCTGGCGAGTTGATCAGCTAGCGTAACTTTACGTTTAACGTCAGCTGAATTAAAGGCGTCTTCATATCCAGCAATGTCGTTGTCACTGGCCCATTCGGCCAGACGAGCCGATGACCCTATATTTAATTTACGGTCGTGAATTGCGTGGAAAAACTTGTCGTGCATTTCTTCAAGAACGCCTAGTTTCTCCATCGCGTAATAATGCTGAGTTGCTCGGCGCCATGTTTCGTTTGCCGGTAGTGGTAATCGTACAAATTTTACAAAATCTCCCTTGTCAGAAACCCAGTTTTTGATTAGAGGTTCGAAACGGTAACAGGAACTGCAGGCATACGAGAAGAACTCCATCACTTCTACCTTGTCGCCGCGAATNCGACGNGGTTGATCTATGACGGAGTAGTNTTNACCTTCNACGAATTCNCCCAGCGGCGAATCCTTGATTACCAGTNTGGANACNTAGCNAATGACCCCGAGAAAGANTNCAGCNATCGCGCCGGCGAAAATCTTCTGATGTTTTANGAATTTTGATTNTTTCTTAGCCACAGCANAAATGTATCCAAATTATTTGGATACGGCAATGCCATTTCTTCATCAGTTTTCTTCTAGATTGATTGTAGTGTCTTGTACCGATTTGCCCGTGCTGTCTCGAATCGATAGAACTACTCGTCTGTTTTCCCAGTAAATATCGATCATTCCAAAATTGACTTGGTGGTAGTTATCACCTATACGAAACGGACCAGGCTCCGAAGTGATCTTCGGCACGAATGTTGTCAACGGCTTGTTTAATGAGGAGGAGGTGAGTTCCCATACCGGGTAGGACGCAATATCGTTGTTCTGATAGAGTCCTGCTGAGTGTCTGTCCCCGGAAAGGAAGACGACGTTTTTAGTCCCCGTTGCCTTAATTAATGTGTATAGCTTCAACCTTTCCCTGGGTAGCATTTTCCAACCTTCCCAGTCATGCCCGTCGGCAATTATCTGAATGGATGAAACAATAATCCTTAGGTCTGCTGTTTGAGTTAGCATGGCTTCGAGCCATGTCCATTGCCTGTAACCCAGCATGGTTTTATGTGGTGATTCATCAGGCTGGTATTTGGTGATCAATGGATTAGGTGACGATCGCAGGGGTGAGCGGAAAGAACGGGTGTCTAGAAAAATGAGCTGAACTCGCCGATCTCCGGAACCGATAGTTCGGTTGAAATAGATACCTTCACGAGTACGACGCGGGTCGCCTTCAGGTACCCACACATATTCAAATAGATCTTCCGAGGCGGATCTTAAAGGCCAGTCGCCCCCGGCATCGTTCAGGCCATAGTCATGATCATCCCAGGTGACCATAATCGGCGTTCGCTCACGTAGTAATTTAAACTCTCTTGATTTGGCCAGTGTTCCGTAGGCGTTACGCAGCGATTGTAAGCTGTGGTCGTAAGCTTCGCTTTCAGGATAGACGTTATCACCAATCATTAGGAACAAATCTGGTTGCTGATTGCTGATGACATTAAAAATTCGATCATCCTCTTGTTGATCAAAACAGGATCCAAACGCGATTCTGGTCAGCGTGTGATGGTCCTGAATTTTAGCGGAGGTCAGCGGGATCGCAGGAGAGTAATCGGTCGCAAGGACCTGGGTGGTCGCCAATAACGTGAGCCAACAAACGTAATGCCTGATCATAGATTCACTTCGTCAGGTTGGCTCAGTGAATTTCATAAAGTAACCNAGCAGGTGGCCCGCGAGGACCCCGGCGATGTAGTTATAGATGATTTTTCCGATCTTCCAATCAAGCGGTGCCTGCTGCACCACCGTATCACCACCATGGATAGTCACCACAGAAACCGCNTCAGTAATGAGCNATAACCTGANAAAATNGTGAAACNCTTTTGCTTGTGCGACCTTACAAAAAGGGGCTATANGTATNNCTCGATTGCGTTTACTACGATTCAAATTAAAGGTTTCGTTGTTGTTCTCCTTCTTTGNTANNGNGCNTGTAGGCGAAGGAATTTCCNCGTGCGTGCAATAAAAGCATCGAACTGATCATGGTGCAACCAATGGCCCGCATCATCGATGTCTTGGAGTTCCGCGTGCTTGAAATGNTTCAACGTATCGTCCTGTCCTATTCTGTATTGAAACCCCTGTTTGGCATTGAGAAGAAGTGTGGGGCATTCGATATTTTCCCAAAGTGCAGCCATGTCCTCATAGGTCAGTGAAAAAGGCGTTCTNCTGTGGGTATAGTTATCGAACTTCCAAGTATAGGTGCCATCCTCGTTTCTATTACTGCCATGAATCGTTAGGTGTTTTGCTCGTTCTTCACTTAGATGGGGATTTGATATCTGCATGCGGGTGAATGCATCGCTAAGGTCAGGATATTTCCTTGGGGTTCGGCCGGCCAGGTNCCTGGTTGCTTGAATCCATTCGCGNATTCTTTTCNGGGTGCNGGTATTATCCTGATACCAGTGGCCGCCAATGCCCTCAATTGAAACAAGACTAGCGACCTTTTCAGGAAAGATTCCGGCAAAGAGAACCGCGATGGTTCCTCCCAGTGAGTGACCGATGATATTTAGTGGCTCCAGGTT
Source organism: Gammaproteobacteria bacterium (assembly GCA_002712135.1). Lineage (GTDB taxonomy): Bacteria > Pseudomonadota > Gammaproteobacteria > Pseudomonadales > Azotimanducaceae > UBA7455. Next base: position 2,969 of record PASO01000026.1, on the reverse strand, counting down.
TTCCTGCTCAACCAGCTGGGCCAGGTCATACACATAATCCAGATTATTGTAGGGTGACCCTTTTGCCCATTCGGAATCACCATGCCCGCGAAGGTCGGGCACAACAACATGATGCTCGGTACTCAGTACTTCGCTAGTCCAGTCCCAGTTGTGGCAATGATCCTGAACACCGTGGACTAATAGCACGTGCTTACCATTTTGGTTACCCCAGTCCAAGTAGTGCAGCTTTAGACGCTGCGAAAAGTAGGTNTGTGAGGTCGGCCGCGCTTCATTTGGGCCAATGGATCTGTCGCTGGAAATCTTGTGTCCCCTAAAACGCTATTTCTCGTCGCATGATATGATCATAAAAGTCACTGTCCAGTTTGCGGTACTGACCAGTGGATGGATCTCTGACCAGGAGTTCCTGTTCTACTCGGTCAGGGTGGAACGCTTGCTCGCGAAGTTCATTCTTCTGAAGCTTGTGGGTAGTCGTTGTAGGTAGTTCTTCAAGTACACGAATGAAAATCGGTCTTGCATAGGATGGCAAGTTTTCGTTGATATGCTGTGATAACGCACCAAGATCAATCTGATCGCTACCTATCCCATCATTAAAAACAATTGCAGCCATGCCAGCACGNCCATCGGTCCCTGGGATCTCCACACCATAGACGTTGGTCGATACCACTTCGGAAAAGTTATTAATAATTTCACCCACTTCATTGGTTGAGACGTTCTCACTNTTCCAGCGGAAGGTGTCTCCNATGCGATCGACGAATTCATAATGCGTCTGTCCGTATGCGAATCCAACGTCGAGAGTCCGCATTAGATCGCCGGTATTGAAATAAAGGTCTCCATCAGAGAAGCAGTTGCGAAGTAGTTTCTTATCAGTATCTTCCTTGCTCGTATACCCATCGAATTTTGATGTCTCTGTCACTTCTATAATTAATAGACCCGGGTCGCCTTCGATGACTTCAATGCAACGGCCACTGTTATCTTTAACAATTTCATCATTTTCNACGTCGTACTGGATGATCTTCACTGGAGAAATTCCCAAACCAACCGTACAGTCCTTGTTGAATACGTTGGCGAAACCGCCATTACCTTCGCTNGCAGCGTAAAATTCACCAATTCTGTCGATATTGAAGCGCTCTTTGAAGTCCACCCAGATGTCTGGTCGCAACCCATTACCAACAATACTTCGAATTGGGTTGTCGCCGTCATCTTTGCGCGAGGGTTGCGCCATCANATACCGAATGAACTCACCAATGTAGATGAAGCTGGTNCATTGATACTTGCGTATATCATCCCAGAACGCTGATACGGACAAACGTCTTCGNATTACGGTTGCAGCACCGGCATTGAATGCGGCCGAAAGCCCGATAATTAATCCGGTTCCGTGATAAAGCGGCAGGCAGTTATACACTCGATCGTTCCGTTTCAACCGGAGTAACGCAGTGTGAGAAAACTGCGCACCTGTAAAAATTCGCTTGTGCGTTACTACGGCAGCTTTTGGCAGTCCCGTGGTGCCGGAAGTAAAAAGATAAAACGCAACACTACCAATCGTGACGTTGTTTATTTCAGNGGGTTCCACTGTATCCATGGACTGGTCAGTGCTATCNATTCCNGTTGCCCAGTCTGGAGTCTCTTCATCGCCAGTATCGCGAACGAAGAGGTAATCGCTGGCGTCCTTTAGGTTGAGGTCTTCCAGTATTTCGCCAAGTGGTTCAGTTAATTCGGCGCCGAATATGCATTTCTTAGATTCGACCAGGTTTATGCAGTGCGTCAGAGGTTGCTTGCTCAGGTTATTGTTAATTAATCCGGCGACTGCTCCCAGTTTGCAGATGGCTACAACATTTACAACGAATTCGATTCTGTTGTGCATAAACAGGCTCACGCAATCGCCAGCAGTGATACCCTGATCCTTCAGGTAATTGGCCACTCTGTTTGATCGTTGGTTTAGTTCTTGCCAAGATGCGGATTCATCTTCATAAAAAAGTGCTACGTCATTTGGATTTGTTTTCGCATTATTCACGACCAACAATGAGAAAGACATGATTTCATCGTTAGATGGTGGCTTGGCAGTTAGCTTGTTGTAAATTACTTTCAGGTCACCAATGGTGTCGGCTATAGAGCCCATCGCAGTCTCATGTTTCGTTGGTTTGTCTTGAGAAATTGATGATACGTTTGCATTGGGCCCGTAACAAGGGACCCGAATAGAAAAGGGACAGAACTATGGCTCAAAAACCAATTTTAACGGAGTTACACGGTGAGATTAGCGAATTGGTTTTGAATAGACTGGTTCGACGCAATTCTATTACCGGTCCATTAGTTGCCTAAAAAGATATGGCGCTGCAGGAGTTCATCGACAATGATTTCTACAATGTCATTATCATTCGGGGAGAGCAGGTGTATTTCTGCGCTGGTATTAGCATGCAAGTTTCTGGTGCTTGGTGAGGAAGCATTTCTTCAGGTTGCTGAGGTGGAAATGGGTCTTGTAGCGCCGATCAATGTTGCATGGTTAAACATTAGGTACCCACATGAACTAGGTTTTCATATGGCTGTAATTGGTGAAAGAACCTACGGGGAAGATTTGCTGCGTCTAGGAATTTCTGACCAGTGTGTAGAGGATGATCAGGTGCTAAAGGTAACGAGAGAGCTTGGTCGCAGATTGGCTGATTATAACAATGAAGTGGTTAAGAAACTAAAAGCGAGCTTGAAACGTGAAAGGGAAGTGGGCGGTTTCCTATAAATTGTCCAAGAGATTAAGGCTGTTTAATAAATGTTAACGAGAATTCGATGGCGTAAAGACTCCTACACAATGTTTACTTAAGGGTGTACCTTCGTTGTTGCACGAGTTTTTCACAAATGACTCAAAAAACGCTGTTTTTGAGGGTTTTTTTTGATATTCAATGGGGTCAGATGTCGAGAAAACGACTCTACTAGAACTGTTTTCACCCTATTTTTAGGGAAAAATGTGTTTTCTGCTGCTA
>PASO01000025.1 GCA_002712135.1 Gammaproteobacteria bacterium | reverse complement strand
TATCGAAGGGACTTTGCGTGAGGTGCGGATGGCGCTCCTAGAGGCTGACGTAGCGCTGCCAGTAGTCAAAAGCTTCGTGTCTGATGTTCAGTCGAGAGCTGTGGGTCATGAAGTTTCTGCCAGCCTTTCTCCTGGACAGGTATTCGTCAAGATAGTTAATGAAGAGCTCGCCCGGGTCATGGGCGAACGTTCAGATTCGCTTGATCTCAGCTCGCAACCCCCAGCGGTTGTTCTCCTCGCCGGTTTGCAGGGAGCGGGCAAAACGACATCTGCTGCCAAACTCGCGCACTGGTTAAAAACCCGTGAGAAAAAACAGGTGATGGTGGTGAGCGTCGACGTGTATCGACCCGCTGCGATCGATCAGCTGCGAAGTCTCGCTGGAGACGCAGACGTCAAGTTCTTCGAAAGTAACCCTGACCAAAAGCCCATTGATATAGCGAGCAATGCATTGGCTGAAGCTCGCAAGCAATTTGTAGATGTGCTGATTGTTGATACCGCGGGCAGGCTGCATGTCGATGCCGATATGATGGAAGAGATCAAAGCGCTGCATGGCAATCTTAAACCTGTAGAGACTTTGTTCGTAGTCGACTCTATGACGGGCCAGGACGCCGCTAACACCGCGCAGGTGTTCAACGAAGTATTACCGTTGACAGGGGTGATACTGACCAAGACCGATGGTGATGCGAGAGGTGGCGCCGCGTTGTCTGTGCGCTCAATAACCGGTAAACCGATTAAGTTTATGGCGATGGGTGAGACAATCGACGCGCTTGAAGCGTTTTATCCAGATCGAATCGCGGGTCGGATACTCGGTATGGGCGACGTACTTTCGCTTATTGAGGAGGCGGAGCAGAAGGTTGATAAAAAGACGGCCAAAAAACTCGCTCGTAAAATTAAGAAGGGTAAGAAATTTGATCTTGAAGATTTTAGGGATCAGATCCAACAGATGAACAACATGGGTGGCATCTCAGACCTTATGGATAAGATGCCAGGCATGGGCACCATGAAGAACGCGGTGGCAGATAAGGTCAACGAAAAACAGTTTGTTCAAATGGAAGCGATCATCAATTCTATGACGCCCGGTGAACGGCATTATCCAGACAGTATTAATGGTTCGCGCAAAAAACGAATTGCTATGGGTTCTGGTGTCCAGATTCAGGATATCAATCGACTGCTAAAGCAACATAAACAGATGCAGAAGATGATGAAAAAACTTGCTAAGAAGGGTGGAATGGCCAATATGATGCGTGGCTTGGGTGGCTTGCAAACCAAGCCTGGAAGATTTCCTGGATGATAGAAATTCCGAGTCCGTAGTGCCATATTGCGGTTTCTAAGTGCCTGATTGAAAGCTGGAATCCTTTGCCGTAAAATAGCGCCGCTTTNGGCAGTCCGCCTGGTTTCAGGGGACGGTTTNTCTGGNTAGCAGTAATAAAATTACAAAGGAAATCAAATAGATGGTGGTCATTCGCTTATCCAGAGGTGGCAGCAAGAAGCGACCTTTTTACCACTTTACGGTCGCTGATAGTCATCGAGCCAGAGATTCTCGGTTCATCGAACGGTTGGGATTTTTCAATCCGGGTGCGAAAGGACAGGAAGAGACCATCCGGCTTGACTTAGAACGTGTCGATTACTGGGTGCGACAAGGGGCACAAATGTCACCTCGAGTTAAGAAGCTGGTAAAGGACTACAAGAAAGCATCAGNAGTTGAAGTTTCAAACGGTGACCAAGACGCAGCGTAGGGTCCTTCTCGGTCGCATAAACGCAGCATACGGTTTAAAAGGTTGGGTCAAGGTTTTTTCTTATACTGACCCGCCGGAAGAAATTCTTAAATACAATCCTTGGTCGCTTAGACGACGAAATGTCGACAAGCAGGTAAAGGTAGAGCAGGGAAGGAAACACGGCAAAGGGCTTGTAGCAAGGCTTGTTGGCGCGGAGGACCGCGATCATGCAGNAGCTTTGGTAGGCAACGAGATATGGGGGGAATTACCAGATCTCGNAGACGGTGACTATTATTGGCACCAGCTTCAGGGGATGGTAGTGAAAAATGAGATCGGCGAAGTATTTGGAAATGTCGATCACATGATAGAAACAGGTGCTAATGACGTGATGGTTGTTGAGCCAACGTTAGAAAGCATTGACGATGAAACGCGCCTTATTCCATACGTTGACAAGCAGATAGTGATTGACGTTGATTTAGAAGGGGAATGCATTGTCGTCAACTGGCAGGCGGACTACTAGCGGTGTGGCTCGGTGTTGTTTCGCTGTTTCCGGAGATGTTTGGGGCAGTAACCGACTTTGGGATTACCGGCAGGGCGGTTAATCGGGGCCTAGTTGAACTGGATTATTTTAATCCACGAGACTTTACTTCAGACAGGCANAGGACGGTGGACGATAAGCCTTATGGTGGTGGACCTGGAATGTTGATGAAGGTTCAGCCATTGCGAGACGCCATTGGTGCAGCCCGAGTTGCTAGCGAAGGTCGTGGTNGGAATGGCAAGGTTATTTGTCTGTCACCTCAGGGCAAACGCCTTGATCAGCAGATGCTGAAAGATCTNGCCGTGTCTGAGACNCTGATATTAGTAGCTGGACGCTATGAAGGGATTGATGANCGGCTGATTAAACGCGAGATAGATCTTGAATTGTCGATTGGCGATTANGTGNTCAGCGGTGGTGAACTTGCGGCGATGGTTCTGGTAGATGGACTTACTAGGTTGTTACAAGGTGTGGTTGGAGATGAAGGATCGATTGAGAGAGATTCTTTTTTCGACGGTTTGCTGGATTATCCGCAATATACNCGCCCATCGGAGATAGAAGATTATGCNNAGGATGGCAACGTGCCTACCGTTTTGTTGAGTGGCAATCATGAAGAGATTGCTCGATGGAGAATGAAACAGGCGCTTGGTAGAACATATGAGCGCCGTCCTGACTTGCTTTATGAGCATGATTTGGATGTAGACAGCAAAAAGTTATTACAGGAATACTTGGACGAATACCCCTGAGCGGGTTGAATGTGAAGGGCCCTAAGCTGAATAGACAATAAAAGGGATACAAGATGAGTAAGAAAGATTCAAAGATGGTTGATTGGTCAAAGGGCGGTCGAAAGGGCAAGGCTGTGGCCTTGGTTGAGTCTGCACAGCTCAAATCCGATGTGCCAGAATTCNGTGCTGGTGATACGGTGATTGTTCAGGTNCGTGTTCGGGAAGGGAATCGCGAGCGTCTTCAGGCTTTTGAAGGTGTAGTAATTGGTAAGCGGAATCGAGGTCTTAATTCAGCTTTCACAGTAAGNAAAGAATCNCATGGTGTTGGTGTCGAGCGGTCGTTTCAGACCCACAGTCCCCTGATCGATAACATCACAGTGAAGCGGCGCGGTGATGTTCGGCAGGCGAAGCTCTATTATCTGCGTGATCTGAGTGGGCGTAAGGCGCGGATTCGCGAGAAGCTATAAAGAGTTCTCAGTTTTACGCTCGGTGTTCTGAGCGACCTTTTGGTATGTCCTAAGGAAAGCGTAAGGCTCCTCCGTATCGCTGTAAGTGCGTTCTAGTGCACTAAATCCCAGCGTTCCTGCCAAAAACGGACTCCGATGCGTCACCCTTCTCTNCGGACTAAAAGTTCGAATCGAATAACGCACAACTCTATACAGCNCTGCATTTAATCTCGAGTAATATATCGGTCACATGCAGTTGATTGGAAAGGTATCGGGTATGCGTTTCGAAGCACGTCTTCGCGACGAATGACGGAGTATAAGCGAACATGGATGTATTCACAGTGCTGCGCAGAAACATATGCGTTATAGCTTTCTTTTCTTTCGTCAGCTTATGGAGTGTGGTGGCCCATAGTCATTGCGAAGCCTAGCGTGGTGAGGATTCCGGCGTCGCCCTTCATGACCGGTCGTTCGGCAAACTGCGTTAGACCACTCGCACGATGAGCTCGCCTCATCCCCTTGGATGGTGAGTTTGATGTAGTTCTTTTATCCTGTGTTGCGCGATGTGGGTATAGATCTGCGTTGTGGATAGATCGCTGTGTCCCAGAAGTAACTGCACCACTCGAAGGTCGGCGCCATGATTGAGTAGATGTGTGGCAAACGCATGACGCAGGGTATGGGGGGATAGTTTTTTATTGATTTCAGCTTTTCGTGCGTGGGCCTTTATCCGATACCAGAATGCCTGCCGTGTCATCGGCTCGCCTCGATTGCTCGGAAACACCGCGTTCTGGTTAAGGTTTTTCTTCAAAAAGCTATCGCGAGATTGGTCGATGTAATTGGTTAGCCAAGTCATCGCCTCATCACCCATTGGTACAAGTCGCTCTTTTGATCCTTTGCCGACGATTCTTACTACTCCCTGTTTCAGGTTTATTTCTGTTAGCTTCAGATTGACGAGTTCACTCACGCGCAATCCGCAGGCGTACAGAACCTCCAGCATTGTACGATCCCTGTATCCGATTGCCGTTGATAAGTCTGGCGCCGCCAGCAAGTTTTCGACGTTCTGCTCGGTTAACGAATCTGGCAGAGTTCGACCGAGTTTTGGATTCTCTACTCTTAAGGTTGGATCTTCAGCGATGCGGTTTTCGCGAACAAGATAACGAAAGAAGCTACGTAGGCAAGATAGCGCGCGTGCCGTAGTTCGAGCTTTTAATCCCTTTGCCATTCTGTCGGAGAGGTAGCTTAAGACATCATCTCGACGTATCTCATCAAGTCTCCTGCCATAGGTCTNGGCCCAGGTCGCGAAGGTTGTGAGATCCAGGCGGTAGGAGCTTAAGGTATTCTGACTCAGGCCCTTCTCCAGCCAGAGACTGGTGAGGAAGGTTTCGATTAGCGGTTGTTCAGAAGTTTCTTCTAACAATGGAGAAGATTTTTGTTGAGTTTGGAAACTACCTTACTGCATNCATGGGGTCGTTTCGAGAAATTGCGTTAGGAATCTCTCTACTGTTAACGAGGTCTAAGGTATTATTGACTGCNTAACTCANGAGAGTTTTTATGAAAATTAATATCAGCCTTTGTTTATTACTNTTGAATATCGTCATTAACGCTGCGGTTGCTATAGAACCTGACGAACTGCGCACNAAATTAGCCAAAGCGGCTCCTACCCTCGGGATAGACTCCATTGCAGATAGTATTCTTGAAGGTTTTTATCAGGTACGACTAGTCGATGGGTCCATGCTGCAGGTTACTGCCGATGGCGAGCACTTCGTCTATGGCGATTTATATGCGCTGCGGGAGGATGATATCTATAACTATACGGAAGAGGACCGCAAGAAGGCCAGGTTAACAATTCTCAATAGTATCGATGAGGCAAGCATGATTGTCTTTGCGCCATTTGGAGAAACAAAAGCGACGGTCACGGTTTTCACGGACATTGATTGCGGATATTGTCGAAAACTACATAGCGAAGTTCCTGAACTGAATAGCAGGGGAATTGCGGTACGCTACTTGGCTTACCCGCGTAGTGGTATTTTTAACCCCGGAACCAGAGATCACACGGCTTCCTNTAAGAAGCTGATGTCATCCTGGTGNGCAGAAAAACCACAACTTGCGCTNACTCTAGCTAAGACTGGGACTAAGATTGAAGAAGTTGAATGNNAGAATCCAATCGAAATGCACTATTTTCTTGGCNGGCAACTGAACTTTGGCGGGACGCCCGCGCTGGTGTATGACGATGGTACGATGAATATTGGCTACAGGAATGCGGAACGACTAGCGTTAGAACTAGGCATTAACTAACTCGGCAAACTACGGTAATGGAAGAAGATTTNCCGCGAATAAAGCGGCTGCCCCCCTATATTTTCAGCATCACAGATGGTTTGAAGCGTGAGGCTCGTGCGCGCGGCGAGGATATTGTTGATTTCGGTATGGGGAATCCAGATCAGGCAACACCTCAGCACATCGTCGACAAACTGNTTGAAACGGTGCAGCGCAGTGACACTCATCGCTACTCCCAATCGAAGGGTATTCCCCGTCTAAGGAGTGCCATCTGCAATTGGTACAAAAANAATTTTGATGTTGACCTAGACCAGGAAGATGAGGCGATTGTTACCCTTGGTTCAAAAGAGGGNATAGCACATCTCGCGATGGCTATTCTTGGGCCNGGTGATGCGGTACTCGTCCCGAATCCTTCTTATCCGATACATCCTTACGGATTTGTGATTGCTGATGCTGATGTGCGCCACGTGCCGCTCACGGCAGATATAGATTTTTTCTCAGAGCTTGAGTCCGCGATCACCAACACTTGGCCNAAGCCAAAGGTGCTGATGATTAACTTCCCAGGAAACCCGACCACCCAGTGTGTGGATCTTGAGTTTTTTGAGAAGGTCATCAGTATAGCCAAGGAACATAAAATCTGGGTTATTCAGGACCTTGCTTACGCGGACNTAGTTTTTGATGGTTATGAAGTACCATCAATCCTGCAGGTGCCAGGTGCGAAGGATGTTGCTGTGGAGTTTTTTTCAATGTCAAAAAGTTACAACATGCCGGGATGGCGAGTAGGCTTTTGCGTTGGNAACAAAACANTGGTAGGCGCGCTTGGTAGAATCAAGTCATACTTGGACTACGGTATGTTTACTCCNATTCAGGTAGCGGCTATTGCTGCGCTTGAGGGTGACCAGCGCTACGTGGAAGAGATTAGGCAGATGTACAAGAGTCGTCGAGATGTTTTGTGCGATGGATTAAATTCCATCGGCTGGGAAGTAACACCTCCGAAGGCCACCATGTTTGTATGGGCTAAGATACCGCTAGCGTTTCAGAACCTGGGGTCACTGGAATTTACCAAACTGATATTGCAGGAAGCAAAAGTAGCGGTTTCTCCTGGAGTTGGATTCGGTCAATACGGCGATGATCATGTGCGATTTGCGCTTATAGAAAACGAACACCGTACCCGGCAAGCCATCAGAGGCCTGCGGCGTATGTTCAAAAACGCGGGAGACAGAAATTAATGCAAATTGGGATCTGCGGCTTAGGTACTGTTGGTTCTGGGGTGTTTAATCTCATCTCTGAGAACGGTCAGGAAATAAAGCGTCGTATCGGACGGGAAGTCACCATTGCTCAGGTTGGCTGTCGTCGTGATCATCCTGACTGCGATCTATCGGTCACTAACGTGACGCGAGATATTTTCGATGTCGTAAAGAATCCTGACGTGGACGTGGTTCTTGAACTCATTGGTGGTGCCGACGATGCGCTTAAGTTAGTCATGGAAGCAATTAGCAATAAGAAGCATGTTGTTACTGCAAATAAAGCACTCATTGCAGAGCATGGCGACGAAATATTTAGTGTAGCGTCGAAAAATGGTGTTCAGGTCAGATTCGAAGCGGCAATCGCCGGTGGAATTCCGATTGTAAAGGCGGTGAGAGAGGGACTCTCCGCCAACAAAATAGATTGGATCGCCGGAATTATCAACGGTACTTCGAACTACATCTTGACGGAAATGTCGAAGCCGAGTAGTGATCTCGCTTTTGTGGATGTTTTGAAGGACGCGCAGAAATTGGGTTATGCAGAGGCAGACCCAACGTTTGATGTGGAAGGAATTGATGCAGCTCATAAGTTGACGATCCTTTCATCAATCGCATTCGGTGTTCCATTGCGATTCGATGCAATCTATACGGAAGGTATTTCAGGAATTACGGCGGAAGATATCGGTTATGCCAGAGAATTGGGTTACACCATCAGGCATCTGGGGATCACACGTAATCTGAAAGACTCCGTTGAATTAAGAGTTCATCCTTGTTTGGTAGCTAATGATCATATGTTGGCGCAAGTAAACGGCGTAATGAATGCTGTTATGGTGGGAAGTGATGCTGCCGGAGCGACTATGTATTACGGCGCCGGTGCAGGGTCAGGCCCAACGGCGTCTGCTGTAATGGGGGATGTGATAGATATCGTGCGTACCGATGGAGTTCACTCGATTGCTAATCTCGGTTTTATGCCAGAATCCCTTGAAGCTAAACGAGTCATGGAAATCCATGAAGTCGTTGGTGGTGCCTATTTGCGAATAGTGGTTTCTGACAAGCCCGGTGTCATGGCGAATATATCCACTATCCTGAGCCATCACGAAATCAGTATCGAAGCACTAATCCAAAAGGATGCACGCGGTGGTGATGCCCATGTGGTAATTATTACCAATACGGTTCTGGAGAAATCTCTCAACGAAGCGATGCAAGAACTTGCAGGCCTCGAAGAAACGAGAGGCGACGTCGCAAGCATCAGAGTTGCTGAATTCTCATAAGAGATGGCAAGGATGCTGATCCGACGCCCAACGACTCAGATTGACGATTCTGAATCGCTAACTCCCTTACTACACCGTCTGTTTTCCGGTCGTGGAATAACAAGCGCTTTAGAATTACAGCATGATCTAAGCGAACTGTTGCCTCCGAATACGATGTTGGGTCTCGAGAAAGCAGCGACTCGTTTGGCTAATGCCGTTCAGCAAGCCAGGCAGATACTCATTGTTGGTGACTATGATGCAGATGGTGCTACAAGTTCTGCGCTTATGGTGAGCGCGTTGCGCGCGATGGGTTGTTGCAAGGTCGATTACCTGGTCCCGAATCGATTTAATTATGGCTATGGGCTGACTCCGGAGATTGTAGAGATCGCGCGAAAGTTCAGTCCAGATCTTATCGTAACTGTCGATAATGGTATTTCCAGCGTGTCTGGTGTTAAGAAAGCGAATGACTATGGCATTGAAGTGGTGATTACCGATCATCATTTGCCGGGTGAAGAGATACCCGCCGCGGTCGCTATTGTGAATCCAAATCAGTCGGGGTGTAGATTCGCTAGTAAGAACCTGGCGGGTGTTGGTGTTGCTTTCTATTTACTTTCCGGGGTGCGTCAACAGCTGCGATCCGACGGATGGTTTGATAGTCGNCCAATGCTTCGGTTGTCTGACTACCTAGATCTAGTTGCCNTGGGNACGATCGCGGATGTGGTGTCATTNGACAGGAACAATCGNGTCCTAGTGAACGAAGGCATACGCCGAATAAGGGCAGGACGAGCAAGACCNGGTATCAATGCGCTATTACATTACGCGGGCTTAGATTTTCGATGTGTAACTGCTCGCGAGTTGGCCTTTGGTGTNGGTCCNCGGCTAAACGCGGCGGGTCGTCTTCAGGATATNTCTTTGGGTATCGAATGTCTTCTTGCAGGTGATGATTGCGCTGATCAGTTTGCGAGNACGCTAAACGATATCAACAATGATCGAAAAGAAATTGAAAGNGAGATGAAGCAGCAGGCAGAGATNGCGCTGAGCTCTATTCNAGTTGAAAAATCACTTGTTGGAATCTGTTTGTATCACCAAGATTGGCACCAGGGGGTTGTGGGCATTGTGGCTTCTAGGATCAAAGATAAGTCAAACCGTCCGGTCATTGCTTTTGCCAAAGTCTCCGAAACCGAGCTGAAAGGATCCGCAAGATCGATTAGCGGTTTTCATATTCGTGATGCCCTTGATGCTATCGCAACGCGCAATCCCGNNCTTGTGAATAAGTTCGGTGGCCACGCGATGGCGGCAGGATTAAGCCTGGAGTGTTCNAATTATGAGAGGTTTGCGGAAGAATTCGACATTGAGGCNAGGCGTTGGCTGAGTGACGAAGATCTGCAGAATAAATTGGTAAGCGATGGTGAACTTGAAGAGATCACCATGGGTGTGACGCAAACTGTGGTAAATGCCGCTCCTTGGGGGCAGGGTTTTCCTGAGCCGGTCTTTGATGGTCGCTTCGAGATTATTGAGCAGCGTATTATTGGGGAACGCCATTTGAAGTTGAAGGTTCGTCAGCTGCATAGTCAGCAGATACTCGACGCGATTGCTTTTAATCATCCATTTTTGTTGGAACGCCGCGAACTTCGCCTCGTTTATCGGCTTGATATCAATCGTTATAGAGGGCGTGAGTCGGTGCAGCTTATTATCGAAGAAACGGATGTGAGTGAGCCCCAGTAGACCTTCATAGCGCGAAGGTAAAAGGTACCAGCGTAGAAACATACATCCGATACCTTTCCGAACTGGAAAGGTTTAGAATGCGTTTTTTTTTTCGGCAAGGCCCCTCGCGTNGAAGTCAATCCACTGACAACTAGAATTAAAGACCTTCAGGAACGCACAGACGTTCTCAGGGGGTACCTTTGACTACGATGAAAAGAAGGATCGACTAGCAGAGGTCGAGTTGGAGCTTTCTGATGCCAGAGTGTGGGACAATCCTGAAGCGGCGCAAAATCTAGGTAAGGAACGANCAACACTGGAAATAGTGGTTCGTGGCATTGATTCACTCGNAAATAGTTTGGGGGATGTTCAGGACATCATCGAACTTGCTGCGGAAGAAAGTGATGAATCGCTCCTCGAAGAGGCGANAAACGACCTCGAAGCATTAACCAAACGACTCGAAACGCTCNAGTTCCNGCGGATGTTCTCCGGACAGATGGATGCTAATAGTGCCTACATGGATATCCAGTCTGGTTCCGGTGGCACAGAAGCTCAGGACTGGGCAGAGATGTTGCTGCGTATGTATTTGCGCTGGGGTGAACGTCACGGGTTCACGGCGGAGATCATGGAGTATTCGGAAGGCGATGTGGCTGGCATCAAAGGAGCAACGATTCGCTTTGNTGGCGACTATGCTTTCGGTTGGTTAAGGACAGAAACCGGTGTGCACCGNTTGGTGCGNAAATCNCCATTTGACTCGGGGAATCGNAGACATACCTCCTTTGCCGCGGTGTTTGTGTCGCCGGAACTGGACGATGATATTGAGATCGATCTTGATATGTCACAAGTNCGGGTTGATACCTATCGTGCNAGTGGTGCGGGCGGGCAGCACGTTAACAAGACTGATTCAGCTATTCGCCTTACCCATATACCAACAGGCATTGTTGTACAGTGTCAGAATCAAAGATCTCAGCATCAGAACAAAGATCAGGCAATCAAGCAGCTCAAGGCCAGGCTTTACGAAATGGAAGAGCTGGCAAGGCGTGAGGAACTCAGGGAAATTGAAGATAACAAGTCTGACGTTAGCTGGGGAAGTCAGATAAGATCGTACGTATTGGATAGTGCGCGGATCAAGGATCTGCGGACTAATGTTGAAACCGGCAGCACCCAAGCTGTATTGGACGGAGACCTAGACCCGTTTATCGAAGCGAGTCTAAAACAAGGGTTGTAACGCGCGAGGCGCACCGAGGAGTATTAGAGGAAGCGTGGAAGACGACGAAAACAAAATAGTTGCATTACGCAGGAAACACCTACAGGAGTTGCGGGAGCAGGGTCAGCCGTTCCCCAACAACTTCAGACGTAAGCATCTGGCCACCGAGTTGCATGAAGCACATAGCGAAAGCAGCAAAGAGTCATTGCAGGAGTCGCCAGTACCCATAACGGTAGCGGGAAGGGTCGTGTTGCGCCGGCTGATGGGCAAAGCGAGTTTTATCACGCTTCAGGATGTATCCGGAAGAATCCAACTCTATGTNCGACAGGATGAACTTGGTGATGAAGCCTATGATGANTTCAAGCGCTGGGACCTCGGGGATATTGTTGGCGCATCGGGAACACTAATGCGCACAAACAAGGGCGAGCTTTCAATCGCAGTGCAGGAGATTCGCCTGCTAAGTAAATCGATTCGCCCTTTACCGGAAAAGCACAAAGGCCTGACGGATACCGAGACGCGATATCGNCAGCGTTATTTAGACCTCATCGTTAACGAAGAGAGCCGCAATGTATTTATCCGGCGTGCTCAGGTGATTGATGGAATACGCCGCTTTTTTATCGATCGCGACTTCATGGAAGTGGAAACACCCATGATGCAGGCGACGCCTGGCGGGGCAACCGCTGCTCCCTTTATTACTCATTACAACGCGCTCGACGTAGATATGTACCTGCGCGTAGCGCCGGAACTGAATCTTAAGCGATTAGTAGTCGGTGGTTTTGAACAGGTCTTTGAGATCAACCGCAATTTTCGCAACGAAGGGATGTCCACAAAGCACAGTCCTGAGTTCACCATGCTTGAATTCTATTGGGCGTACCATGACTACAACGATCTGATGGATTTAACNGAGGTGCTGCTAAANGAGGTTACCCAATCCGTTTTAGGGACGACCAGCTTTACATTTCAGGAAAAGGATATTGATCTGAGTAAGCCGATTAAACGACTGACGCTGATCGAAGCTATCTTGGAATTCAATCCANANATTCATGCGGCTGAACTTGAAGACGCANAAAGTCTTGCTGCCCTAGCAGATAAAGTGAATGTTGAAGTAGANGACCATTGGGGTGCGGGTAANTTGTTGATGGAGATATTTGAGGCGGTGGTTGAAGACAAGATAGAGCAGCCGCTGTTTGTGACTCAACATCCTGCAGAGGTTTCACCGCTAGCGCGGCGCAATGACGAAGATCCTGAATTTACCGATCGGTTTGAATTGTTCGTCATGGGTAAAGAAATCGCCAATGGTTTCTCGGAACTGAATGATGCCGAAGATCAGGCAGCACGATTCCGTGAACAGGCGGCTGCTAGAGAATCCGGCGACGATGAAGCGATGTATTATGATGAGGACTACATCATGGCACTAGAGCATGGTCTGCCACCTACTGCCGGAGAAGGTATTGGCATTGATCGGCTGGTGATGATGCTGACGGATTCCCCATCGATTCGGGACGTTGTGTTGTTCCCCCATATGCGACCGAAATCCGCGGATGGCTGAAATTCAGCTTGAGCATGGTTGGCTGTCGCAGCTAAGTGCGGAGTTCGACAAGCCTTATATGAAATCCCTGCGTTCCTTTCTGGTCGGTGAAAAATCCAAGGGAAAAANCATCTATCCCAGGGGCAGTGAGTACTTTGCNGCACTAAACTNAACNCCTCTTGAAGAGGTGAAGGTCGTTATCCTNGGTCAGGATCCTTACCACGGTCCTGATCAGGCCCATGGACTTTGTTTCTCTGTGAAGCAGGGTGTCGCGCCGCCACCTTCGTTGGTTAATATCTTCAAAGAGATCAGTGANGATCTTGGAGTTCCCAATCAGTTTCAGCATGGTTGTCTGGATAGCTGGGCAAAGCAGGGAGTTCTGCTGCTAAACAGCGTGCTAACAGTTGAACGGCATCGTGCGGCGTCCCATCAGGGCAAGGGTTGGGAAACCTTTACGGACAGGGTTATCGAGATCGTTTCCCGTGATAGAGAAGGCTGTGTCTTCTTGTTGTGGGGAAGTTATGCCCAGAGAAAGGGTANCNTCATAGATGAGTCCAAACACCTAGTGTTAAAGTCACCGCATCCTTCGCCTCTTTCTGCCCATCGGGGGTTCTTTGCCTGCAAGCACTTTTCCAAATGCAATGAATATCTTATTGCACAGGGCAAGACCCCCATTGACTGGGCAGCCATTTAGCCAACGTATTCGTAATGCCTCGTCAGGCTCAGCTGCCGCCTGATGAAGCTTAAGTAAATGCCATTGGGGTCAGGGTTAGGGATTCACCTTCGGGGGTCTCTGCGGCGATGGTGTTCTCCCCGGGATTTGCGATTACCGCCAGCGCCTCGCTGGCTGCGACTGCAACCACGCTGCCTTTCGGTCTCCCGGTAACCTGCAATTCATCACCGACAGCGAGTGATTTCTCGAAGAGCGTGTGGTGTAAACCACGTTTCAGGTCACCCAGGTANTGCGCTCTNGCTACGATTTCTTGGCCAAGATAACAGCCTTTGTTGAAATCAATACCACCCAGCACGTGCAGGTTGAACATCTGCGGCAGATAGTGATCAGCNGTGGCTGATTCTATCCATGCCAGACTATTCGCACAGTCTGCTGCGGCCCAATTCTCGGCGCCTGATTCGTCACCNAGCTGCGTCATGCTCCAAAGCTCGTNTCGGTTGTCATCGACCTGGAGCCGTATGGCTTCGCAATCCGCAGTATCTACACTTTCGTGGACAGTCTTTTCTTCAACGACACCGTGGCAGTACCAGAGGTCGCTGACGTCGACTAATTCAGCCTTGGAAAATACTATGTACTTGCTAAGGAACTCCATCGTGTCCTGCACACGACTCTTGTGCATACGCATGAGTAATCCGTCGTCGGTTGGTGCGATTCTGAAGTTAGTGACCATGCGGCCCTTTATGTTGCAGATAGCTCCGAGATTTTCACTCNGTGANAGCTTGTCTACATCACAGGTGGTGTATCCCTGCATAAATGTTTTTGCATCTCGCCCATTGACGGCGAGGAATCCAAATTGNGATAGTCTGGTTATTNTGTTCATGGCCATATTCTATACTGTCGAAGTTTACATGGCAGTATCAAACAATGTTCTCTAAAGCGGAAAAAAATCGCCTTCGGTGGCGCTCACGACGCGGCATGCTGGAATTGGATCTGCTTCTGGTGCCGTTCTTCGAAGAAAAGTTCGAAGCGCTGACGGAAGAACAGCAGCAGAATTTCGTCAAGCTGCTCGAGCAGGACGATCCTGACTTGATCGAGTGGTTTGCGCGCCGNGAGCGCGCCCAGGATGATTCCCTTCAGAAACTGGTGGAAATNATTCTGGANCATGCATAGCCAGACACATGAGTAGTTNAGNATTCAACCAGTCGGTNCTCGATTTCGNCCTGGACGTTTCGGTCACGCTGNGTGCGTTATATNTTCTTCTTTACAGTGCTGCGACCTTCGCGGTTTTTCTATCCGGTTTGCCGTTATACGCNAAAATANTAGCTGGTATTCTGATTGCAGTCTNTCTGGCGTTCAGGTTGTATCGATATGTNCTGCTCCGTCATCCCCNTTCTNTAGTCGCGATCCACTATCGTGAACCCTCATGGTTTCTNCGTCTTCGTTCNGGAGAAGANGTGCACGCGAAGGTTAGTGGTTAGTTGCTGCTCACCAGTCTTCTATTGGTAATCTACGTTGTAGATGAGCAGGGTCGTCGCTTTGCCGTGCTGATGTTTAAATATTCTGTAAGCGAAGAGCAGCATCTTCTGGGCCGAGTATTCTTTAGTATGTAGGGTGGTACCGAATAGCGTTTTAACCGTAATTCGGCGGTACCAATAACGTGTCGTGGGGGTTGGTCAAAAGATCCGGATAGTCCAACGTGAAATGTAGTCCGCGACTTTCCTTTCTGCGTATCGCGCTCTGAATAATGAGATCAGCAACGGTGATCAGGTTGCGAAGTTCCAGTAGGTCATTGCTGATCTTATAGTTGCTGTAATACTCAGTGACCTCCTGATTAAGGAGCAGTACCCGTCTTCTGGCTCGCTGTAGTCGTTTATCAGTGCGGACGATTCCCACGTAGTCCCACATGAATCGCCGCAATTCATCCCAGTTGTGAGAGATGATGACGTCTTCATCAGAGTTGGTCACCTGAGACTCGTCCCAGTCCGGGATGGTAAAGTCTATTGGTTGTTCTTTGGGCTGCGTCATGATGTGTTTCGCGGCAGCGGTCGCGAAGACCATGCATTCCAGTAGTGAATTACTGGCCATTCGATTCGCCCCGTGGAGCCCAGTGAAACTGGACTCGCCAATAGCATATAGATTGGGGACGTCGGTTTGCCCGTGCATGTCCGTGACGATCCCGCCACAGGTGTAGTGTGCGGCTGGAACAATGGGTATGGGTGAGGTCGTGATGTCGATGCCAAGTTCTAGGCACCTGCCATAAATGGTTGGAAAGTGGGATTTGATGAATTCGGGTTCTTTATGGCTGATGTCGAGGTATACACAATCACAACCCAGGCGTTTCATTTCGTGATCGATGGCGCGGGCAACGATATCCCGAGGCGCCAGTTCACCCCGATCATCAAATCGCTGCATAAACTCCTGGCCATCTGGTAATACGAGTTTGGCCCCTTCTCCGCGAAGCGCTTCAGAAATCAGAAACGATTTAGCTTCCGGGTGGTATAGACAGGTTGGATGAAACTGATTGAACTCAAGATTGCCCACGCGACAGCCAGTACGCCAGGCCATGGCGATTCCATCACCTGAGGCGGTGTCGGGATTGCTGGTATAAAGATAGACTTTGCTTGCGCCACCGGTGGCGAGAATAACGTATTTTGCGCGGAACAACTCGACCTGCTGAGTTTCAAGGTTTAATACGTAGGCCCCCAGACACTGATTCCCCTTGCGTCCTATGTTGTGTGCGTTAATGAGATCTACGGCAACAAACTGTTTAAAAAACGTAACGTATGGATATTGGTTCAGTTGGTTATATAGGGTAAGTGCGATTTCTTTTCCGGTGGCATCAGCAGCGTGAATGACCCGACGATGGCTATGTCCGCCTTCCTTGGTCAGATGAAACTGCTTAGCTCCTTTGGCATTCGGTTCCATATCGAAATTCACACCCATTTCTACCAGCCAGTCGATGATTTCTGGGCTATGCTTCACGGTGAACTTTACGACGTCTTCGTGGCACAAACCTGCCCCTGCGTTCAGCGTGTCTTCAATGTGGGATTCCATTGAGTCGTATTCATCCAATACGGCAGCCACCCCTCCTTGGGCGTAGTAGGTGGAACCTTCGTTTGGTTCATCCTTACTGAGGATCGCAATGCGGTAGTCATGGTCCAGTTGTAGCGCAAGGGTCATACCGGCAGCACCGCTACCGATGATCAGCACGTCGTAAATATGAGTTGGTGTGGTCATGAGTGCGTTTAGGTTATCATTAGTGTCCCCGTTTTTGTTAGATTCCTACTTAAGTGTTTGATACATCTGGAAAAATGTTAGTCAGGTACAGAAACCAATGATGAGCAAAAAGGAACCAACGGATAAACAGTTGGTAGAGCGAGTCAAACGCGGCGATAAGCGCGCGTTTGACTTGCTAATCTTGAAGTACCAGCACAAGATTATCAGTCTTGTCGGTAGGTACCTGAGAGACCAGGATGAAGTACAGGATGTGACCCAGGAGTCGTTTATCAAGGCTTATCGGGCACTTCCCAATTTCAGAGGAGATAGCGCCTTTTATACGTGGTTGTACCGGATTGCCATTAACACAGCGAAGAATCAATTGGTCTCCCGTTCCCGTCGACCACCAGATACGGATATTGATGCAGATGATGGGGAATTTCAGGACAATTATGCTGTCTTAAGGGATAACGAATCGCCCGAGGATGTTTTGGCGATGGGGCAGATGGAGAGTGTTATCTACCGTGCGATAGGTGATTTACCAGAAGAATTGAAGGTTGCGGTAACGCTGAGGGAGTTTGAAGGACTCAGTTATGACGAAATTGCCGAGGTGATGGAATGCCCGGTAGGCACCGTAAGATCAAGAATTTTTAGGGCTAGAGAAGCGATTGAGAAGAAGATTGCAGCGATAGAAAATGGGTAAGCGTTCAATACCAACACTTGAGGGGATAATGTGGCAGAAATGAAAGAAACAATATCGGCCTTTATCGATGAAGAGGCGGGTGAAATTGAGGCCCATCGAATGCTTCGTGAGTTAACGCGAGAGGCAGGCCAACGCGAGCAAGGCCTTAAGAAGAGCTTGCTGTTATTTCTTCATATCCGTAGTGTAGTATCAAAGAATGAGGGCGCTGCGCGTATGTCTATTGTTCAGCATGAGACCTTATTTCAGCGAATCAGCGATGCAGTCAATAATGAAGAAAACTATGGTGATCAGTCTGTGCCGATTGCGTGGCAGAAACCGGCGATTGGCTTTGCCATGGCGGCTTCTCTGGTTTTGGCCATCACTATCGCTGTGAATAACCTTGATAGTGGTGAGCCAGTCGAGGTGGCTGGTAGTAAAGCTACAATGCCGGTTACGATGGTTACAAATAGAGCAACGGAACCTGATTTACAGGAACTGACGCCCGAGCGACAGCAGAAACTCCGCGAGTACCTGAATGAACATGATCGCATGGTTCGAATGAAAAGAACGACTCAGTTGGTCAATAATCCAAAATAGATGAAAGCACTCCAGTATCTTTGTACTTTCTCGTTATGCGTATCGGCAGTCGTCTGCCAGGCGGATGAGGCGCAGAAGTGGTTGGACAGNATGGGTACTGCTTTACGTGAGCAGAACTACGAAGGTACGTTTACGTATATGCGTGGTTCTCAATTCGAAACTGTCAAAATCATGCACCAGTTCAATGATGGTCAGGAACGGGAGCGTCTGCTGAACTTGAATGGCGAACCACGAGAAGTTATCCGTCAGGATTCAGAAGTTGTATGCCATCACATGAAGTCTGGCACATCCTCGTTAAGCCACGATGTGCCCNTGGGGCCTTTCAGNNCGGCATTTAATGAGAATCTTGCACTCAATNATGATCAGTACCGGTTTAGTCTCCATGGAANNGANAGNATTGCNGGGCGNACCNCGGTAAGGCTAAAGATCACNCCGCGCTTTGACGATAGATTTGGTTATCAGCTNTGGTTGGATGAGGAAACAGGGTTGTTGTTGCAATCCCAGTTATTGCANAGAAACCGGGTATTAGAANTGTTCCAATTCTCNAATATCGAGATAGGACAACCNCTTGAAGTGGCGCTTACAAGTGCACTCGGAAACGATACTTTGTCGCACCGNTTGGCACCGGATATCCAGACAACAGCGAATAACAACAAACCCAGGTGGCGAGTTTCCTGGCTACCAAAGGGCTTCAGACCAGTCGAGGTACGCAATTCAAACAGACTGCACTTNACCGATGGCCTGGCCGGGCTTTCCATATTCTTCGAACGAAAGGCTTCCGCGATACCTGAAATGACAACCCACCTGGGTGCAACGACAGTGATTACCAGACGGTTGAAAGATGCCGAAGGTCAAATCACGGTTGTGGGTGAAGTGCCNATCAACACGGCTCGAAAGATTGCGGAGTCTGTAGAACCGGTAGTTTACTGAGGCGTACTATGGCTTCACCGCGTTTTAATACCGGGCATCCTAATACCGGACAGGACTCCTGCTTTGGCTGTCGTGGTTGCGGGCAACTATCCTTGCAGGTGCCTCCGCAACTATCCCCACGAAGACAGCTCACGTTACTGACGAATACGCTGCTGCTGCCGTTGCTGGGGTTTGTCGGTGGAAGCCTGGTCGCAAACTACTTATATGCACATGAGATGTCGCAGGTTGCAGGCGCGATCGTNGGGTTTGCCATTGGCATGTTCTGTTGTCGCCCTGTTTCGCTAATCACCNATGAGGTAGTTGATCATGCGTAAGGCCGTTNTNNTATTACTTTTTGTCAGTNCGCCGCTATTTGCGTCGCTGCCGCAGTTTACGGAACTGGTTAAAGAGGTATCTCCGGCCGTCGTTAACATCACAGCGACCCGGGAGCCCGCCAGCCGACGAANCGGTGAAGAAATGCCCGACATTCTGCGCCGATTTTTTGAAGANGGACGACGCATGCCCGGTTCGGGAGTGGGTTCCGGGTTCATCATCTCCGCTGATGGATACATTCTTACCAATAATCATGTGGTAGATGGTGCCGATGAAATTAACGTTGCGCTCAGTGATCGGCGCCAGCGTACAGCCATCGTGGTTGGCACCGACAAGTTGTCTGATCTGGCATTGCTGAAGATTGAGTCGGAAAACCTTCCCGTTGTTGAGATTGGCAGGTCCTCCAGACTTGAGGCTGGAGAATGGGTAGTTGCAATTGGATCTCCCTTTGGTTTCCAGCTCTCAGTCACCGCGGGTATTGTCAGTGCTAAGGGCAGGAGTTTGCCGGATAACGGGCCCGCAAACTATGTGCCCTTCATTCAGACAGATGTTGCTATCAACCCGGGTAATTCCGGTGGCCCCCTATTCAATCTTGCTGGAGAGGTGATTGGTATCAATAGTCAGATCTTTACCCGCTCTGGTGGATTCATGGGGCTGTCCTTTGCTATCCCGATCGATGTAGCCATGGAGGTGGTTGAGCAGCTAAAAGAACACGGCAAGGTATCACGAGGGTGGATTGGGGTTGGTATTCAGAGCCTGAGTATGGATCTTGCGGAGTCCTTCGGGCTTGATAGACCAGCGGGTGCACTGGTGAGTCGTGTAATTCAGGACAGTCCTGCGGAAGAGGCAGGCATTGAAGTGGGCGATGTTATCGTTGAGTTCAATGGTATTGGCATCGACCTGTCCAGTGATTTACCTCATATCGTTGGCCGTATGCGCGCAGAGAGTGTGGGGGAGGTCGTCGTTATTCGGGATAAAAAACGTAAGACAATAGACCTTACAGTGGGCGCCCTCCCGGAAGATTCGCTGGAAAGGCTCTCTGGTCGGGATCTGGATAGCCCGCAGGGAAATAGGTTGGGAGTGGAAGTGGCCGATCTTTCACCCAAGGATCGGAGACGATTTGGCGTCCAACGCGGTGTGTTGGTAACGCGGGTGATGAACGGGCCTGCTGCGGATGAAGGTATAGGTCCGGATGACGTGATAACACATATCGATGGTGAGTGGGTTAATTCTAGGAAAGAATTTAAAGCTATTGTTGAAGAGCTACCTTCAAACGGAGCTATCTCGATTCGTGTGGTAAGCGATCGACAGTCTCGTTTCATTGCACTTAAGCTGCGTGACGAATAGGCCGGATAGATAACATCTAAACTCGCGTATAATCTTTCTTTCTTATAGACTTCAGCGCTTTTGAGTGCTCCTTTGGTGGCTGATCCTCAATACATTCGCAACTTTTCGATCATTGCCCATATAGATCACGGCAAATCGACGCTGGCTGACCGGTTTATACATCTGTGCGGTGGGTTGACCGATCGAGAGATGGAAGATCAGGTGCTTGACTCCATGGATATAGAACGTGAACGGGGAATCACCATCAAGGCTCAGAGCGTCACGCTTATATACGAAGCTAGGGATGGTCATCAATATCAGCTGAATATTATTGATACGCCCGGTCATGTCGACTTTACCTATGAGGTATCCAGGTCGATGGCAGCCTGTGAGGGTGCTTTGCTCGTAGTTGATGCGGCTCAGGGTGTAGAGGCTCAGTCCGTCGCGAACTGCTATACGGCAATAGAGCAGGGATTGGAAGTGCTTCCCGTGTTAAACAAGATTGACCTTCGCCAGGCTGACCCTGATCGGGTTTGTCGGGAAATTGAAGAGATCATTGGTATTGATGCCACTAGCACGCTACAGGTAAGCGCTAAAAACGGTATTGGTATTGAAGAGCTACTTGAAACGCTAGTTGAAGTGATCCCGCCGCCAGAGGACCATCGTGATGAGGAACTGCAGGCGTTGATTATAGATTCTTGGTTCGATAATTATCTGGGTGTGGTGTCTCTTGTCAGGGTGGTCAAGGGAAGCATATCCACTAAAGACAGAATCATGACGAAGTCTATTGGTAAGGTGCATCAGGTAGATTCCGTGGGAGTATTTACTCCGCATCGCACCGAAACGGGAACACTTGGTACTGGTGAGGTTGGTTTTGTTGTCGCTGGTATCAAAGACGTTAAAGGTGCGCCGGTAGGCGATACTATTGCTGGAGCAAATTCAGACACCTCAGCACTCCCCGGATTCGAGACGGTCAATCCACAGGTATACGCGGGTATGTTTACCGTCAACTCGGATGACTTCGATAACTTTCGGGATGCGCTTGAGAAACTGACTTTAAATGATGCTTCGCTGGTCTATGAACCGGAGAGTTCTGATGCGTTGGGTAGTGGATTTCGTTGTGGTTTCCTAGGTATGTTGCATATGGAGATCGTTCAGGAAAGACTCGAGCGAGAATACAACCTTGACCTTATTACCTCGGCGCCGACAGTTGTTTATGAAATCGCATTTAAGAATGGCGAGGTGGTCAAGGTCGATAACCCTTCACAGTTGCCGGACCCGTCGACTGTGGCAGAAATGCGTGAACCCATCGCGTTGGCCAATATCCTGTTGCCATCCGAATACGTTGGCAATGTGATCAATCTTTGTATTGAACGTCGCGGTGTTCAGAAGGACATGCAGTTTGTCGGCAAACAGGTGTCTGTGACCTACGAACTCCCAATGAATGAGGTGGTGCTCGATTTCTTTGACAAGCTGAAATCTGTTTCGAGAGGCTATGCATCGCTGGACTACGGATTTTTGAAGTTCCAGGAGTCCAATCTTGTGAGGCTTGATGTACTGATTAATGGTGATCAAGTCGATGCACTGGCGGTAATTGTCCATAGGGACGATGCTCGCGGTAAGGGTCATGCACTGACGAGAAAGATGAAGGAATTGATCCCCAGGCAGTTATTTGATGTGGCAATTCAAGCTGCGATTGGTAGCCAGATTGTTGCTCGGCAAACCGTCAAGGCTCTGCGTAAGAATGTGACGGCAAAATGTTATGGTGGTGATATTACACGCAAGAAGAAACTACTAGAAAAACAAAAGGCGGGTAAAAAACGAATGAAACAACTCGGCAGTGTGGAGATTCCACAGGAAGCGTTCCTGGCTGTTTTAAAGGTGGAGAAATAAATGGGTATTAATTTTCCGCTCGTACTTGTGCTGG
The DNA here is from genome assembly GCA_002712135.1 of Gammaproteobacteria bacterium. Classification (GTDB taxonomy): domain Bacteria; phylum Pseudomonadota; class Gammaproteobacteria; order Pseudomonadales; family Azotimanducaceae; genus UBA7455. The sequence continues at coordinate 57,382 of PASO01000025.1, read as the reverse complement.
CTACGTTATTTACCGGNTTGGTCTGGTTGTTCGATATCTTTTTCCTAAAGCGGCGCAGAGAGATAGAGGCAGAGGCTATTAGGGCTTCAGATAGAGGCGAGAAAACTATCGAAAAAGTGCTCAAAGAGCCCGTGGTGGTAGAGTATTCGGTTTCTTTTTTCCCGGTACTGGCAATTGTTCTTGTATTGCGGTCTTTTTTGTTTGAGCCGTTCCAGATACCCACCGGCTCAATGATTCCGACGTTGCAGGTCGGCGACTTTATTCTGGTTAATAAATATTCCTATGGGGTTCGCCTGCCNGTAATCGGCACNAAGATTATGGATGTTGATGAACCAAAGAATGGGGAAGTCATGGTGTTTATTCCGCCTCATGAGAAAGAGTATTTCATCAAGCGCGTGGTAGGTGTTCCNGGAGACAAGGTGCGATACCAGGACAAGACGCTGTATATTAACGANGAANAGCAACCATTGGAGTTTNTTTCTCAATACCCGCCGAGCAAACCACGGTATTTAGTGTATAAGGAGGAATTAGGTGNCATAGAACATCTTATTCGCCGNAATCCGTTTAGGGATTCAAGGGTGTTGGAGTGGGAGGTGCCTGAGGGATACTACTTTATGATGGGCGACAATCGCGATCAGAGCAGTGATAGTCGGTATTGGGGGTTAGTATCGGAAGATAATATAGTAGGAAAGGCCGTAGCAGTTTGGCTCCACAAGGAACCTGGGCTTAAGTTTCCNGAAATTTCCAGAAATCGCTGGATTCAATAATACGATTTACAGGAGAATATAATGANAAATCAACAATTAGGTGGTCTTGGTAGCTGGATATTCATTATTTTGGTATTTGGTGGGGTGCTTTCCATCGGATTTAAGATTATTCCCCTGTATATAGAGCATAATACCATGTCCAACGTATTGGATTCGATGGCTGAAGAAGATGGCATGGCAGCAAAAGCGAAGCACACCCTGAAAGAGAGCATAACGCAAAAGTTCAGAATTAATAATATCAGGAACTTTCCGGTCAAAGATAACATTGAAATCAAGCGAACGAAAAATGGCACCGAAATCATCATGGATTACGAAGTCCGCATGAACTTGTTCAAAAATCTCGATCTGATTGCTGACTTCAATAAATCAGTCGAGCTTCGTAATTAACTCTAAGAAATTCTGATTGAACGAAAGTGCGTGTCGCTTAGAAAACTACAACAACTGATTCGTTATCAATTTAAGGATAGCGATCTTCTTGTCCAGGCACTTACACACCGCAGTCATGGTGCCCTCAATAACGAACGTCTAGAATTCCTAGGCGATTCAATCCTAAACCTGGCTATTACTAGATCCCTTTACGATCAGTTTCCCGATGCTAGCGAAGGTCATATGAGTCGATTGCGGGCAAAGATGGTTCGTCGGGATACCCTTGCGGATATTGCACGGGAGTTTTCGATTAGTGATTTTTTGATAATGGGCAGAGGAGAGTTGAAAAGCGGTGGTTTTGCTAGAGACTCTATCTTGTCAGATGCTGTCGAGGCGATTATCGGTGCAGTGTATCTGGATGGTGGTTTGGAAACTGCACAAGCGAAGGTGTTGGTTTGGTATCAATCGCGTTTGGTTGAACTGTCTCTGGACGAGTCAGAGAAAGATCCTAAGTCTAGNTTACAAGAATATCTGCAGGGTATTGGNGCACCTTTGCCGCACTACGAAGTGATANAAACCGTTGGTATGTCCCACGAACAGCTATTTACCGTTNAGTGTTGCTCAGAGGTCCTAAAAGTAAGCGTGACGGGAGATGGTTCCAGTCGACGGATGGCTGAACAGGCGGCGGCACAGGCCGCGCTCATGGCACTTGAGGNGGAGTCCTTGTGAANCNNTGTGGTTATGTTGCAATCCTAGGTCGTCCAAATGTTGGAAAGTCTACTTTGCTTAACAAGATGNTGGGTCAGAAGGTCAGTATTACTTCTAAGAAACCACAGACCACACGNCATCNATTGCTTGGCATCAAGACAANTGATGCTTGCCAGGTTTTATATGTTGATACTCCGGGGATACATGGCGAAGAACCTAGGGCGATCAATCGATATATGAATCGCAGTGCCCTTAGCGTAATTCGAGATATGGACGTGGTGTTATTTATGCTCGACAGAACCGCGTGGACTGCTGACGATCAAAAGGTTGCCGATGCGCTAGCTAGATTTTCAGGAAAGCTCATCATCGCAGTTAACAAAATTGATCAACTCAAGAAAAAGAATGANCTCCTACCCGTATTAGAAAAACTTCAGAAAACCTTTACNGAAGCAGAATTGGTACCNATTTCTGCTGTCACCGGGGAGAACGTAAAGGAACTTGAATCACTAATAGAAAATCACCTGCCGGNAGGGCCATTCTTTTTTCCGGATGAACAGGTCACTGATAAAAGCGAGCGATTCCTAGTGGCAGAGATTGTTCGCGAGAAATTGACGCGGAAGCTTGGCGAAGAAATACCCTATGTCCTGACGATTCAGGTAGATCGGTTTGAGGTTGGAGACAAAATCACGGAAATTGACGTTACGATATTCGTAGAAAAGGATGGTCAAAAAGCGATTCTGATCGGCAAAAAAGGGGAGCGACTGAAACAGATCGGAATTGACGCCCGAAAAGACATCGAAGCGCTACTAGATANAAAGGTGATGCTCACTACTTGGGTTAAAGTGAGATCCGGTTGGTCTGATGATGATCGTGCGCTAAAAAGCTTGGGTTACACCGATGTTTAGGGCGACCGAACTGAACGCTTCCTATATTCTTCATACTCGAAAATATCGCGAAACTAGTCTTCTCGTTGAAGTTCTCTCTCGTGAGGAAGGTCGATACACGCTNATTGTCAAAGGCGCAAGAAGCAAAAAACCAAGATTTCACCTGCAGTTATTTTCGCCGGTATTAGTATCAAGTATTGGTCGAAGTGAGCTTAGAACTGCCCGGGAAGTTGAAGCAGACGGTCCTGGATACCATATTGCCGGTAGAAATCTTATGATCGGCATGTACGTCAATGAACTGTTGTACAGGCTCATGGGTAAGTTTGACCCAATCCCGAGTCTTTTTGATCGTTATGGTCAGCTGCTAAGCTTGTTGCAGTCGGAGCCATTCGATACCGGTTACCTTCGCGCCTTCGAGATATCGTTATTGGCAGATCTTGGTTATGGCATTTCATTCGGTGTCGAGTCCACCACGGGCGATGAGATCGTCGATGAAGGTCGATACTGTTACTTTGTGGAGGATGGGTTTCATTATGCGGGAGAAAATCATTCTGCTAGGACTATCGAGGGTAAACATCTTCGTGCCATTGCTGAAGGTCGAATTGACGCCGATGCNGATCGTGTTGCGAGGGGAGTAGTGCGNCAATCGGTTGATCAACTCCTTGGGGGTAAACCCCTGCATAGCCGGAGGTTGTTCACATGATCGTTGGTGTTGGCGTTGACATTGTCGAAGTTTCTCGACTTGACCGCTCAGTTAAGCGATGGGGTGCAAAGTTTGCGCAGCGCTTTTTCTCAGAGCGAGAGGTAAAAATGTTCGCCAATCGTATGGAAGAGCCTAGTTTTCTGGCGCGACAGTTTGCGGCAAAGGAAGCCGTTTCCAAGGCACTTGGTACNGGAATGAATCGTATCAGTTTTCGAGATATTACGGTGACTCGCAACGAAGCAGGCGCGCCACTAGTCGAACTATCGGGTAATGCTGCGACGCGAGCCGTAGCAATGGGTGTGGAAAAAATCCATATTAGTATGTCGGATGAGCGAGACTACGCTATCGCATACGCGGCAGCTGAGTAGGTCAAATTTAGACTCGTATTCTTTGTATCGAAAGGATCAGGATTTTCCCAGCTCCAGATTAAGATCGAATTCAGTAATTTGGTTTTATCCATATACCTTTTTTGCATGATGCTAGGCAGAACTTGTCCGCGCGAACCTGATATTATGTAGCTTCCGTTTTTTTTTTTGCTAAATTAATGACTGATTACCCCACTATTGAGAATACGATTGGTCAGACGCCACTCGTGCGCCTGCAGCGTTTGCAGGGCTCTACCAGCAACACGATCTTGCTAAAGCTGGAAGGTAATAATCCCGCGGGCAGCGTCAAAGACCGGCCCGCTATTAGCATGATTGTTCGCGCGGAAGCTCGAGGAGATATATCTCCAGGAGATACTCTTATTGAAGCAACTAGCGGTAATACCGGGATTGCGCTAGCGATGGCCGCGGCGATCAAGGGTTATCGTATGGTGTTAATCATGCCGTCGCATATGAGCGATGAACGAAAATCATCGATGGCTGCTTACGGGGCTGAGTTGATATTAGTTACTCAGGAAGAGGGTATGGAAGGCGCACGTGACCTTGCGCTACAAATGCAGAAAGAAGGCAAAGGGGTTGTTCTGGATCAGTTTGCCAATCCGGATAATCCCATATCTCATTATGAAGGTACCGGGCCCGAGTTGCTTGCGCAAACCAACGGCGAAATTACCCACTTCATCAGTTCGATGGGAACAACAGGGACTATCATGGGAGTGTCGCGATTCTTTAGAGAAATTAAACCAGAGGTTGAGATAGTTGGGTTACAACCGGTAGAAGGATCGGTTATTCCCGGGATTCGTCGTTGGCCAGAGGCTTACTTACCGAAAATATATGATCGAGCTCAGGTTGATCGTGTCATCGATGTCGAGCAGGGCCTCGCTGAGGAGATGATGCGTAAGCTAGCTGAAAAAGAAGGGATCTTCTGCGGTGTCTCTTCAGGTGGTTCGGTTGCGGGCGCTTTGCAGGTCAGCAACGAAGTTGAAAACGCGACTATCGTCGCCATCATTTGTGATCGCGGCGATCGTTACCTTTCTACCAAGGTTTTTTCCAAGTATTAATGGCGCGTTTATCCAAAGCGCCACTTCAAGTCTACGTTACTACGTTACATGATGGTGGCTACGGTTTGAGTGGTGACAGTCGTATAGCGGTGCTGGGTGCATTACCCGGGGAGACGTTAACGGCTTTACCGTTTTCCCGCCGTCGCAAAAAAACCTATTGCCGAATTGAAAGTATTGAAAGCGCCTCAGTGGATCGCGTTGAACCAGCCTGTTCTGTAGCGGGTGTATGTGGTGGTTGCAGTTTTCAGCATATGGAGCATAGGGCACAGATCGAGTTCAAACAAACTAGTTGGCTGACTAATTTTGTCAGTCCACCAGAAGATATATTGCCACCGCTGCTCGGACCGACTATAAATTATCGCAGTAAGGCGAGGNTGGGTGCGCGCTTTGTANCCAAAAAAGGTAAGGTGCTAGTTGGCTTTCGCGAAAAGATGAAGGGCTTTATTACAGAAACCAAAAGCTGTAAAACACTGCGATTACCGGCCGGTGAATTACTTGAACCCCTTGCAGAGATGCTGATGGAACTATCAGATCCACAGTCAGTTCCACAGATCGAGGTAGCAATCGGAGATGCNACTANGGCGTTTGTCATCCGTCATCTTGGTGACTTTACCGATGCAGATTTGGGTATCCTGCAGAAGTTTTCAGAAGGTCATCAGGTNCAGATCTATCTTCAACCATCTGATCCAGAGTCGGTGCACAGACTCTGTCCTGATGATGGTGANGAGTATCTCTATTACGATCTGGTAGACCATGATCTACGTATTTTTTTCACCCCGCTTGATTTCACTCAAGTGAATCACAGTATTAACCAGTCGATGGTCAACCTAGCTATAAAATTGCTCGCGCCAGGACCAGATGATGAGGTGCTTGATGCATTCTGTGGGATCGGCAACTTCAGTCTTGCCATAGCACGTGTCGTCCGACACGTTACCGGGCTGGACTTTTCTGCTACGAGTGTCGAACGTGCCGAATATAATGCGAAAACTAATGGGATCGAAAATGTCAGGTTTTTAAGCCGCGACCTGTTCACAGAGCAGGTCGTAGACCTTCTGGAGCCGGTATCGCACGTGCTTCTTGACCCACCCCGAAGTGGGGCAGAAACTTTGGTGAAAACACTTGCGGAAAGCAATGTTAAAAGGGTGGTGTACGTGTCCTGCAACCCTCAGACGTTGGCTAGGGATGTCGAAATCCTGNTNAANGGTGGCTACCACTTNGATAAGGCANGAGTCATCGATATGTTCCCTCACACCACTCACATTGAATCAATATCCGTGTTTTCGCGTTAGCGATCTCATACGCATGGTAAAGGTCAGGTACGAATACAGGGTTTCTTCGAATGGNTTCTTCGATCTGGATTCATGGCTTATAGTCAGTTGAATCTGTCTTTTGCANATAGTACTTCCGACAAGTTTATAGTTGTCGGGCTGGGAGNAAACGCACATATCGTGGNAGAGTTCTGTAATCTGTTGCNTGNTCCTNAATAGTAGNCTTTATCGACAGANGCTCTGNTCCACGTGCACTTGNAGGATTGTTTGNAGGCGCTTCAAGCTGATGTCTATGATTGGTTAATCCGATTGTCTTGGCAGGACGAGATAAGTGCNAAGTTCCCGGTTGGCATAGAAGTNAATGTCTATCATCGCACAGGTTTACTNAGTGACATTAGTNTAATCTTTATGAGAGAAAACACGAATCTCTTAACGATACAGATGTTATCCGACAATAGGAAAAATACAGTTATACTAAATATGTTTACTGAAGTGACGACGTCATCACATTTTCTGATGACTAGTGAAAGTGTAAAGCAGTTTTCCGATGTGGTATGCGTGGAAAGAACAATTAGGTTGTAGCGATGACTGAAAAGCTGATCATATAGAATTACGGTTTTCAACCGACTACTTGATAAATTATAAACTGGCGACAAAAAGGAGCGCTTTGTGAGGATTATCCTGTTGGGTGCCCCCGGCGTAGGGAAAGGCACACAGGCACAATTTATTATTGATAAATTCAGTATCCCGCAGATATCGACTGGTGACATGTTACGAGAGGCGGTTAAAGCAGGAAGCCCTTTGGGCAAGCAAGCTAAAGCTGTGATGGACAGCGGCGCGCTGGTCACTGATGACATCATCATTGATTTGGTTAAAGAGCGTATAGCACAGGATGATTGCCAGAATGGATTTCTATTTGATGGTTTTCCTCGGACGATCCCTCAGGCAGAAGCACTTCTCGCAGAAGGCATCTCAATTGATAGCGTGGTTGAGATCAAAGTAGCTGAAGAAGAGATTGTTAATCGACTGAGTGGACGTCGGGTACACGTTGAGTCTGGCAGGGTATATCACATTGAGTTTAATCCACCGAAAAAGGAAGGGCTCGATGATGAAACCGATGAAGCTTTGATCCAACGAGATGATGACAAAGAAGACACGATCAGGGAAAGGCTGAGGGTTTATAAAGAACAAACAGAACCCTTGGTAGTATTTTATAGAAACCTGGGTGGTAAGACTACATATCATACGATTGAAGGCGAAGGTTCACCGCAGAAAATTTGGCAAAAAATTTCTGCGGTGTTGTGATCAACCTCAAATACTAAATAGAAAAGTAATGAGTCGTTCATTAATAAATAAGTTTTTGTCTTCACGTCATAAAAACATTCTGAAGTTGGCTTCGTAATACATTGAAAAAAAAGTCGCAAATCGAAATTTTTTTTTCTAAACTGCGCAGAGTATATGCAACTGTATGCATTTATTTTCTTAGCAAATAAAACTGCCGGGGATATGCAAACAGCTTTTTTAATACACTGCTGTACGACTTAAACTTTAATAACAGGAGCGATAATAGTGGTTGCCAAGAAAAAAGCTAAGAAGAAGCCAGCGGCGAAGAAGCCAGCGGCGAAGAAGAAAGCTGCTGCCAAGAAAAAAGTAGCCAAGAAAAAGCCAGCTAAGAAAAAAGTAGCCAAGAAAAAGCCAGCTAAGAAAAAAGTAGCTAAGAAAAAGCCAGCTAAGAAAAAAGTAGCTAAGAAAAAGCCAGCTAAGAAAAAAGCAGCCAAGAAAAAGCCAGCCAAGAAAAAAGCAGCCAAGAAAAAGCCAGCTAAGAAAAAAGCAGCTAAGAAAAAAGCAGCCAAGAAAAAGCCAGCTAAGAAAAAAGCAGCCAAGAAAAAGCCAGCTAAGAAAAAGCCAGCGAAGAAAAAAGTAGCTAAGAAAAAGCCAGCTAAGAAAAGACGCTAGTCTTCAAGAAAAAAGCCCTCGTCAGCCGAGGGCTTTTTTCTTTTCGCTTTAATCACCGACGCCTAGTCTCAACAAAGCTGGACTCTGGTATTCACGTTTAGAAATGCTTCTGCGTCGGCAGAAAAGTCGGCAATCACTGGNGATTGTCCGGAGACCCATCGATTGACGGATTTTTTACCGGAAGAAAGATAATATATAATAGAATCAATAACTTGTGTCTTACATAGGAATACNAGGTGCTGATNTCTGGNACCATCATTNGGTATTGCCATNAGNTTGTTTCCCAATGTCTCTTTGAGGCGCTGGACAATGTCTGAAGGTAGAAGTGGCATATCACAGGGTACAACAAACACATGGTCAGTATTTACGTAGGNGGCACAACTGGCTATACCTGTTAATGGACCTTGGAANCCGGGNTCCNTATCNATGCAATAGGGGTAGGGCAGCGATTGAAAGCGTTGGGAGTTTTGACTGCAACTGATAATGATATGATCAACCTGAGCCCCGACAGTATCGATGACATGTTGGATCATTGGTTTGCCATTGTAGTCGGACCACGCTTTGTCCTGGTTACCCATACGACGTGACGCGCCACCNGCGAGTATAATTGCAGTAATCTTTTCGGACTTCATAATGCTTTTTTCATTTTATTTTTGGAACTGGTTTTGTGACTGACCTATCACGCTACTTTGACGATGATGGGTTGCTTGCGCAAGAGATTCCCGGNTTTGTTTTACGAAATCAGCAGCTCGCCATGGCGAAGGCGGTGGCNGACTCNGTTTTGAATCAANAAGTATCTTTTCTCGAGGCAGGAACGGGAACNGGAAAAACCTATGCCTATCTTGTACCNCTTTTNTTATCCGGAAAGAAAGNGTTGATTTCTACGGGTACGAAAACACTACAGGATCAGCTCAATTTTCAAGACCTGCCCCTCATATGTGNATTTTTCCCCAAACACCGNGTNGCACTGTTAAAAGGAAGAAGTAACTATCTTTGTCCTCATCGCCTNGATAAGTTTCTGCGTNTGATGCTAACTGATGAAGCAACACTGTCTCAGTTGGTTCGGGTTCGTTCCTGGGCCGCAGCGACTACGTCTGGTGATCTGGGAGAAGCACCCCNAGTTGAAGATCACGTAGTGCCGCTAATTACGAGCACAAAGGATAATTGTCTAGGCTCGAGTTGCNCAAAATTCGATACCTGTCCCCTTTATAGGGCCAGAAAAAAGGCGCAGAAAGCGGACATAGTTGTTGTTAACCATCACCTGCTTTTCGCAGATCTTTCGTTGAAGGATGATAGTTTAATCAGTGTCTTACCCGAAGTTGAAGCGATTGTAGTCGATGAAGCCCATCAGNTACCTGATATAGCCAGACAGTTCTTTGGTACTTCTGTGAGCGCTCGNCGATTCGGAGNTCTCATCAGGGACTTAAGAGGTGAGTTGTCATTACTCGGCAACGATGACCCAACATTACTTAATCGGATCACTCAGCTTGAGGACGTCATCAATATCATGATCGGGTCAATACTTGCGGGTAACGCTGACTATGGCCAGTGGTTTGACTGTGGAGGGAAATCGATTGTCGAAGAGGTTGACCATTCTCTTGCAGAACTTTGTGAATCCTTACGAATAGCCTCTGAGCGCAGCCAGGGACTTGATAACGGCAGACGAAGAGTTGAGAAAATCGCTGATGACTTTGTGCTACTCACTGAACCTGCGAATCTTGATGAGTATGTGCACTGGATTGACAGAAGTCAGTCGGGTTTCACGGTGCATCTTTCGCCCATTGATGTCTCTCAGACCATTGGACGGCTAATTTCCCATGGAGCATGGGTATTTTGCTCGGCAACACTATGTGTTGATGGGACTTTTTCTCATATTCGACGTGCCCTTGGTGTTGAAAAAGCGGTTGAGCACCGTTTCTTAAGTCCTTTCGATTTTCGTCGGCAGGTTCGTGCAAGTCTGCCACGAGATCTGCCAGACCCTGATGGCGATGGACACACTCGGGCGCTAGTGGAAGCCGTGCGGCCAGCCCTATTGGTAAATCAGGGCAGGACATTTTTTCTGTGTACAAGCTACCGGGCGATGCATCTGGCTAGGGATCTTCTAGCAGAATCGCATAATCTGATGGTGCAGGGNGAANTNCCGCGTCATGAACTCATAGCTGCGTTTTGCCGGACTGAACGNAGTGTTTTGCTGGCAACGCATAGTTTCTGGCAGGGTGTCGACGTTCGAGGTGCGGGACTTACCTGTGTGATTATCGATAAGCTACCATTCGCTAGTCCGAAAGAACCGTTGCCTNGCGCTACAATGCAGGCGATTGATTCTGCAGGCGGGAATGGATTTTTGGATTACCTTCTCCCCCAAGCGATTATCACCCTGAATCAGGGGTTTGGCCGGTTGATAAGGTCTGAGACAGATCGGGGGTTGTTTATACTAGGTGATCCGAGAATTTTTAGCCGTAGCTATGGCGGAGTGGTTCTTTCCAGTCTGCCTGAGATGGAATGGATTGAAATGGAAAGTGCATGCCAATACCTGGGTGGAATTAAATGAATGTTCTGGCAATTGATACNTCNTCAGCNGCTTGTGTGTTGGGGCTGCAGTTTGACGACCGCCGCGATGCTGATGTTCGGATATCTGGCAGATCCCATAGCCGGGATATTCTGCCAGCGATCACGGATCTGTTGGAAAAAAACGAAGTATCTCTGAATCAGCTTGATTATATCGTGTTTGGACAGGGTCCTGGTTCATTTACCGGGTTGCGTATTGCGGTAGGTGTGGTTCAGGGGTTGGGATATGGACTCAATATACCGGTTGTACCCGTGTCGTCTTTAGCTTGTCTTGCGCAAGCTGCTTATGAGGGAAGTGGTCACACGCAGATTGTTGTTGCGTTGCANGCGCGTCAGGAAGAAGTATTTCTTGGTACTTATGTCGTAACAGATGGTATAGCCAGCGCGTCAGCAAACGAAATGGTTGTCGATGTAAAAGATATCGCGCAGACTTTGACCGATGACTGGATTGGTGTAGGTGATGGATGGATTTTACGGGAGCAACTGGAAACCGCCTTTAAAGCAGAGATGCAAAACGTGACGATGGATGTCTATCCTGATCCTGAGGNACTACTAAACCTTGGAATCGATGGTTTTAAATCTGGCCGATCAATTGATGCGCTGAACGCGCGTCCTAAATATCTTAGAGAACATGTAGCGACTCCGAGCAAGAATCTGTGAGCCGGTANCTGCTTCAAGCTACTNCATCGGGTCTCTGTCTCGCTGACAGCTTTATTGATCAACATCCGATTCTTATCGACTTTACGTCTGGACAATTCAATTACCGAATGAAAAAAAGCGGAAGAAGGCGAGAAATGCTTGCCAAAGCTGTTGGCGTTAAGGNTCGTACCAATGTTCTCGATTGCACGGCAGGATTGGGCCGNGATACCTTTTTGCTTGCGTCATTGGGATGCAGAGTAACGATGATAGAACGCTCGCCGGTCTTGGCATTACTGCTTGACGATGCACTTCGGCGCGCGTCGTATCATGTGGATCTTGCGGAGACAGTCACGCGCATTGAGCTTGTTTCGGCGAATACCATAGATTATCTATCGAGTATGGACAGAGTCCCTGAAGTCATCATTCTAGATCCAATGTTTCCAGCGCGAAACAAGAGTGCCCAGGTAAAAGGTGATATGCAGATGATGCAACGATTCCTGGGGACTGATGATGATGTTGATGTACTTTTTGCCGCTGCTTGTGCGACGAAGTGCACAAGAATTGTGCTGAAACGTCCATTGCATGACAAATTTGAATTGTCCCTTAAGCCAACCAATACCCTGAAGGGAAGTTCCGTTCGTTTCGATGTTTTCGTGAGGGGATAGCGACTGTAAAATATGATGCCGTATTCCGAAATCCAGCGTATTGGTCGAGTCTTGCGAAAGAGTAGTCAAATCCACAGTAATCGAAGCACCATGGCCTGAGATATTGATCATATTCCTTTATTTTAGGATATTGATGAATTTCCCAAACAACGCCTTATCGAAAAAGGTGGAGGAGTTAATGCCGTAGAGTGCAGAGAGTCGCTGCGCGATGTCGCTAGCATCTGATTCCAGTTCCTTAAAAGATTGATACAGGAACTATTTTGATATCGTTGGAAGATTCTATCTGATGTGAAAAAAGTCTGATCATCCNGTTTGACACGACTCGCTGNNNGCGCCTGCNGAGGCGANCATCNGAATNNTCAAGGAAAAAGACCGTACGTTTTCCACTTAAGCATTCTATCGCTGCGATGGTTTTGGNAGTAACGCGTCTTCGCTGCATTNGTCGTTGACCAACAAGTCNGCCGTGGAGCGAAATGGTAAGACATAACAGACGGCATCTTCGTTAGTTAGTTTTAGGTTTTCGGCACCCAGTGCGGTTGGCTTGATCCAGAAAATAATATCGATCGACTAATACGAAATTGGCAGGTCCTGAGTCTATCGATTAATTCCATCAAAGAGTTCCGATATTTCCTCGGCTGGGTCAGTTCCTTCTATCTCTATTTCGTACAACCTTGAATACTTACGTTCCGTCACCGATGCGATGTCAGATCTTGTATTAAGGACCGTAGGGCGCAGAAAAACCAATAGGTTCTGCTTCTCGTAAGATTTTGTTTCACTACTAAACAGCTTACCCAGGCCAGGTATCTTACGCAGGAAAGGTACGCCCGTATGGTTATTTGAAACTTTGTCTCTGGCTAGTCCCCCTAGAATAATTACCTCGCCGTCGTCCACAAGCACCGTTGTGTCGATAGTACGCTTACTGGTGATTAGGTCCGCAGCGGCCTTGTCACCAATAGCCTGCAGGCTGCTTTCTTCTACCTCCGATACTTCCTGGTGGATTTCAAGTCGTATCAGTTTTCCGTCGTGTATATGGGGTGTGACTTCAAGTGTTAGGCCAACATCCTCTCGCTGAATGGTAGTGAAAGGATTGTTTTGCGAACCGGTAAGGCTAGAGCCCGTTCTAAACGGCACGTTCTGACCCACAACAATCTTTGCTTCCTCATTGTCCATCGTTGTAATACTTGGAGTGGACAGCAGGTTTGCGTCTCTGTTGGTTGCTAATGCACGAATAATGAAAGCGAAACTGGTTGAGGTTTCAGATAGTCGCCCGCCACCGATAAGCGGTGAACTACCTAGATCGACCATCGCTGGTGTCTGGGTCGCAATTGACTGTAAGATGTTTGCCAGCGTGCTATTGGGCGCAGTTAATCCCAGAGGGAGGCTATTATTGGATGCGTCGCCAACGAACAGTTCCGAGCCGAGCTGTTTCTCGAAATCAATGGTGACTTCAACGATTGCTGCTTCAATCAATACCTGCAGTCGACGGATATCCAAATCATTGATGATCTCTTTTAACTCGATCATGGTGGATGGATTGGCTTTGATCACCAGTGCATTCAAAGAAGCATCCGCCTGTATGTTGGTTTCCACGTTCTTTCCGGGTGCATCTTTATCGCCACTGTTGTTGGACACCACGTTGTTCAAGAGCTCTGCCATTTGTTTGGCATCTGAGTGCGCTAGTCGCACCACCTGCACGGTTCCTGTTCTGTTTGCAGGCACATCAAGACTGCGAACAAGATCAGCAACCCTTTGAATAGTACCTTTCTCGCCTTTTACAACTAGGCTATTGGTGCGTTCACTTGCGACCACTGTTATCTTGTTGGGACCTTTAGCGCTCTTACCAATTTCGTCCGGAGCAAGTTGTTCCAATAGTGCAATCATGTCTTCGACCCATGCTTCTTTCAGGTCAATGATCTCTGTGAAAAGATTATCGGAAACATCGATTTTCCTCACAATGTTCTCGAGTCGGGTTATGTTGCTTGCGTAATCACTAATCAAGAGTACATTTGGTGTGTCCAGACCTGCAACATGACCATGTTGTGGTATCAGTGGGCGTAAAATCTTGACTAGCTCTTGTGCCGGGGCGTTGGTTACCGGAAGAACACGAGTAATTAGCTCTTCGGTGTTTACGTTCTGAAAGTCGTAAGGATTTCCACTTTGTTTGGCAAGCACCTGCTGAACGATCTTGATCGTATTACCTGAGGGCACTGCCGCGAAGCCGTGAACACGAAGCACGCTAAGGAAAAGTTCATACACCGAGTCAGCGTTCATTGAGGTATTGGAGACAACCGTGACATTACCTTTGATGCGTGGATCGATGACAAAACTCTTCCCAGATATCGCTGAGACTTGTGTAATGAAGTCCCTTAAATCCGTGTTACGCAGATTTATTTTCCACTCGTTTTGAGCCGCGAGGGAAAAACCCGGTCCCAGGAGCAGGATGCATAATAAAACTATTCTCATAAATTCTCCGAATCTCACGGGATTGGCACCGTGAGAAAAAATCTTCTCGTATCTCTTCTAACTTCGACTCGAACACGCTTATCTGCAAGTGCTCGCTCAATGAGCGCTGAATCTTTTGCTGCATCGCCGACTGCTTTACCGTTGACGGATAAAATTACGTCACCCTGTCTTAGGCCAGCTTTGGTCAATACTGTGTTGGACGATTGCAGCTTATAGCCTTTTAATCTCCCGGATTCGACTGGGCTTACGCCTATGTTTGCCAGCATGCCGATCGGATCGGTAGTGATCGAGTCACGGTGCGTTTCGACGTACTCCCTTAGTGCAGTGCCAGTTGAGTTTGTGAGCCCTGGGCTGGCGGTCATTTCTTCTCTTTCGTTAATGTGAGATCGAATCTGGCTAAGGCGAGATGAACTGTTACTTGATCTGCTGGCTCGTGGTAGCGCATTTCTTATTATATTAGTGCGCGGTGCTTCGGTGCTGATGACTTGTTCACTGAATACCAGTTTTTCTAGTCTTGATCCCCGTTTGATGAGGATATGATCATCGTGTACTGAGTCGAGCGTTGCATTACCAGGCAATTGGTCGCCTATATGATATAGCTCGCCTTCTTTGTTCTTCTGTGACACGACCGCGGCGGAATCATCTGGTTGGTCAGAATCGAATACACCAAGTAATTCTAGGTTAAGATTTGTTCTCGGCGCATCGACTGTTTTAGGTGCCGATATCGCTTCCGCTCGTCCGAACAGGTTAAGTTCACCTATGTTTAAACTTAGCGATGATTTTATGGCAGGTTTCTGGATATCTTTTTGTTCAGGCAGGTGCATTGAGTCCAGGTTATCCAGCACGAAAACAGTCGTATTGACAATTGTCATCATCATGAGAACTACAAGTAGCATGGAAGTCAGCGTTGCTAGGCGCTGCTGATGTTGTTGCCAAAAATTGGTGATTGAGTCCAAGGTGATCGTTCTTTTTAGTCTAAAGTTACCTTAACAAGGATGTGTATGGCTTACTACACTACTAAATCTTTATAGAACCTTTTCTTCAATAGTCAGTACCACTTCGTCCGGATTNGTACCTTTGGGGAGAGGAAGGTCAGCCAGAGCTAATAATCGTGCGTTAAACCTCAGTTCCACCCAGCCGTCTTGTTGTAAATGAATGGATAAAACAGGTAAACGCGAGTTCGCTACCAAAAGGGTTAGTCTATTATCCTTAGTACCGAGTTNCCCATCCAGAGGGGGGAGGTTTACTGACTGACTGCCATTTCCTGTCTGATAGAGGACGCTCCCGCCAGTCCAATGGATGTTCCCTTGGACATTTGAAAACCAGTCGTCCTCAACGGTGAGGTTGACGCTGTCTAGTTCTAGCACGCCGGAAAATCGCAGTCCATATCTGGAACTTACGTGGTTAATGTAGTCACTTTGAATAGATCCCTGCAATCCGGTAATGTCTGCGTTCTTTCCATCGGTCAACAGGTTCGCTGATAATTCGTGACCGAGCCCTACCACGTCTAGGGTGAGGTTTGTTATTCTGCTAAAGAGGGGGAAGGCCGCTAATGACCAGTCTAATCTTGACCCGGGAAAGTCACGGTACCGGATGTCTGCAGATCCCTGCCAAATNGTTCCNCCAACTCGAAATATGCTGGTGTCNGGCAGCCTGTCGACATCTTCCTTGAAGAATCTATAGGCAATACCAGCAGGCGCGTAGAGTGCGAGGAATACTACGAAACTGAGTATAGCGGTGATCCCGAGCAGCAGTCCTTTTCTCATTCCCAGACAACCTTGGACTCACCCTGTTTATTAATTTTCAACCACCACCCTTCCTCACTGCTCCATGAACCAGAACTGCACCGAACTTCCTTTTCCATGAATTTGTGTGCGTCTCGTGCACAGTCTAAATCGGTCTCCCANGAGGTATGGTTTGATTTGAACCAGACTGAGGTGTAACCACCTTTGGCAGCATTTNGCACGATGAGACACTCAGTGGTTTCTGACCCTCGAGTAAGAGTAACAGTTCGTTTCCCGGGCACTACATCGAAGTGGTTCTGTAGCCAATCCAGGATTATATTTTCGGTTACATCCTTGATGTAGATTTCAATGTCAGGGAATGAATCTGACATCAGTTCTCCTAGTTTGCGAGAAGACGCTCAAGTAGTGCAGTGTAAACACGAGAGAGTTGCAGTAGATCGTTTGTCGCGACGCACTCGTTTACCATGTGAATAGTCTCGTTGCTGGGACCGAGTTCGACGACCTGTGTACCCGTGGGTGCTATGAAGCGACCGTCTGATGTCCCACCGGAAGTCGATAGTTCGGTTTCTATGCCAAGAACATCCTGGATGCTTGCTACGGTTGCGGGTATGAGTTCACCTCCCTGTGTAATAAAAGGTTTTCCAGATAACTGCCAGTCGATCTCGAAGTCAAAATCGTGTTTCTCCAGAATGGCCAGCGTACGTTGAACCAGAAGGTCGTCTGTGGTTTCCGAGGAATAGCGAAAGTTAAACAGGACTTTTAATTCACTGGGGATAACGTTGTTAGCACCAGTACCAGCATGGATATTAGATATCTGCATCGTAGTGGGTGGGAAAAACTCGTTTCCACGGTCCCAGCTTTCATCAATTAACTCTTGCAATGCAGCCATTGCGCGATGAATTGGATTGATCGCATCTTCAGGATAGGCGACATGTCCCTGCAAGCCGATAACTCGAAGTTTGCCACTTAGTGAACCACGTCTGCCCACGCGAATGACATCACCTATTCTTTTCTTGCTGGATGGTTCGCCCACGATACACCAGTCGATATGTGTACCTCGATTGCTGAGTTTCTCTATGACCTTGACGGTACCGTTAACTGCCGCNGCCTCTTCNTCGCTNGTGATTAGNAGGGCAATAGTGCCTGGATAGTCGGGGTGATTATTGATAAATCGTTTGATGCCGG
This sequence comes from Gammaproteobacteria bacterium, assembly GCA_002712135.1. Classification (GTDB taxonomy): domain Bacteria; phylum Pseudomonadota; class Gammaproteobacteria; order Pseudomonadales; family Azotimanducaceae; genus UBA7455. The sequence continues at coordinate 40,027 of PASO01000025.1, read as the reverse complement.
TGATCATGGAGGCTAGGCTTCCTTTCATGTCGGCGGCTCCGCGACCATAGAGCATGCCGTCGACCACCTTAGGTATNAAAGGATCCGTTTGCCATTCGCCCGCTGGCCCTGGGGGTACCACATCGGTATGACCGGCGAAAGAAATTAACGGTGAAGCTTCTTTCCCCGGTCGAGTTGCCCAGAAATTTTCCACATCGCCAAAGGGCATGTGCTCGATAACGAATCCCATNTCCTCTAAATGTGAGGCGAGAAGCTGCTGACAACCATCGTCATCAGGAGAGACTGANTGTCGTGCGATTAATTCCTCGGTNAGGGATAACGTGAGCTTGTCTAGATCTGAAATGGGTATTTCCTCGACACTAGTTATTCTTATGTAGCGTCTCGTTTAGTTTAATTGCTCTTTGGTTGGTTCGACACTCGACAATGCCAGTCTGTGAATTTCGAATAAACAACATATCCGACTGAGCGGCCAGTTCCCGAGCCTTTACAACCTTTACAGGTTTCTTATCTTCATCGAGCAACTGCACGACGGTTCCTGGCGTAATGTAGAGACCCGCTTCTATAGTGCATCGATCGCCTAGTGGAATGCCGGTACCAGCGTTGGCGCTCACAAGGCAGTCTTTACCAATGGTAATTACTGTATTGCCTCCACCGGAAAGTGTTCCGGCGGTACTTGCACTGCCGCCAAGGTCAGTACCTGATTCCACGGTTACGCCTTGAGAGACGCGTCCCTCTACCATATTGGGTCCAATCGTGCCGGCATTGAAGTTTACAAATCCCTCATGCATTACGGTGGTACCTTCCCCGAGGTATGCGCCTAGTCGTACCCTAGCTGTATGAGCAATCCGAATACCTGAAGGTACAACATAGTTGGTCATCTTTGGGAACTTGTCGATGGAGGAAACTTCAAGAACACGGCCAGACTTTCGGGCTTCAGTCTGCAGTGCGGTAAGTTCTTCTAGGTCGACTGCACCAATTTCAGTCCATGCGACATTTGGCAAAAGGCCGAATAGATCGTCCAGATTGATCTCGTTCGGCTTTACAAACCGATGAGAAAGCAGATGCAGTTTGAGGTAAGCCTCAGGTGTTGATGCAGGGACACTGTCGGATTCCAATAGGGTAACTACAATTGGTCGGTCTGATCCCTTTAGTGACNCGAGCAGTTCTAGGTTCACGGCGTCACTNAGCTGATCAATTNCCTTATNGTCCAGTTCAATAGCNGTATTCCCCCCGGGGTAATTGATTACGCNGNCGATTCTCGACACCAGGGTTTNATCAGGTTTAAAAAGNGGNTGTGGATAGTACACTTCCAGCCACTCACCCTTAGAATTTTTAGTGCCGATACCGAAAGCTAAGCTAAACATGATTCCNTCCTTNTAATTCGGNGCGCATTCTACTACATACTGGNGCGTTCAGTTATGCNAAGAATCTTTTTATTCGGTTGGCGGCCTCCACACATTCGTCCAACTCGGCCACGAGTGCCAAGCGGACTCGATTGGCGCCCGGATTACTTCCGTCGACTTCTCGTGCGAGGTAACTTCCGGGAACAACTTTCACGTTAGTCTCTGTAAAAAGCTGAATAGTGAACTGAAGATCTTCGATGGGTGTTTCNGGCCACAGGTAGAACCCTGCAGCGGGGCGCTGCATAGGCCAGACGTCTTTGAGCACATCCAGAAACACTTCATACTTCATAGAGTACAGCTCTCGATTCTTAATCACGTGAGTTTCTTCTTGCCAAGCTTTCGCGCTTAGCCATTGATTTTGTGCCGCCATGGCAGAGCCATGGTAGGTACGATATAGCAGAAATTTCCCCATGATTTCGGCATCGCCGCAGACGTACCCTGAACGCAGCCCGGGTAAATTGGAACGTTTGGAAAGACTGTTGAATGCAACACAGTTTTTGTAGTCGTNTCGTCCCATGGCGCTGGCAGCNTCCAGCAGTCCCACCGGTGGCTTATCTGCGTAGATCTCTGAATAACATTCATCAGATACAATAGTGAAATTGTATTCATCAGATTTTCGGATGACTGTTTGTATTTCTTCGATANNCATAATTGAGCCGCTTGGATTACCAGGCGTNCATAGGTANACCATGGAGCAGCGTTGCCACTCGTCTTCGGTCACCGNACTGAAGTCTGGATTAAAACCATTATCTTTACTACAGGGTATATATCTCGGGGTGCTACCGGCGAGAATTGCCCCACCCTCGTAAATTTGGTAGAAGGGATTTGGCATCATCGTAAGACTATCACCATCAATAACTGCCTGAGCAATAGCAAATAGCGCTTCCCGTGTGCCATTAACTGGTAGTACCTCAGTTTCCGGGTTGATAGCGCGACTCANATTGAATCGCCTAGTAACGAATTCGGCAATTGCTTCNCGTAGCTCGTCAAGACCTTTGGTGGGTGGATACGTCCCAAAGCTTTTGGCAATGGTTTCGATATTACAGTAGCTCTCTATTAAAAACTCTGGTGCTCTATGCTTAGGTTCGCCCAACGCCAAAGAAATGAAATCCTCGTCGGTCTTCGGTGTGACATTGGCAAGTAGTTCGTTAAGCCGTTCGAAAGGATATGGTTGCAGCTGATTCAGACGCTTATTCATACCGCCACCTTTTCTACGTGTGAATCGAGCCTCTGACAGATTCTGTCGGTTAGCATGTTACGAGTTTGCTCGTCGCAAATTGGCTTTTCATCCTTACTTACATGAAACAGGTCCTCAACTTTTTCACCCAANGTGTTAATGCGGGCGGTATTTACCGTAATGNTCATCTCGACAAAAACCTGAGCGATAATGGCCAATAGCCCTGGACGATCTGGTGCCACCACACTAAGGATTGAATGATCCTGTTGGTCGGTGATTGATACCTCGGTCTTCATTACGAACTGCCGAAGGGCACGCGGTGTTCGTCTCGTTGTCGTGTCTTTCTGGAGCTTTTCCCGGTTTAGGTATTTGAGCAGCGTGGTGCGAATCCTTTCTCGTCGGAAGGGTTTGTCACCTACCGGAGTGCCATCGGACTCTAGTACCGTAAATGTGTCGAAGACCAGGTCAGTGGCAGAGCTTGCTATCTTTGCGTCCATTACATTTAGCGCCAGAGCGTCCAGTGCAGAGACAATAGAGGCGAAAATATGTGGCGAGTCTTGCATGTAAACAAAGATCTGCGTTGCACCCTCGTCCGCGCGTCGACGGCTTGTGATGTCTCGGATAGAAATTAGAGGGCCGTCCACTAGGTCATGCTTATTGATTGCTGCAGTGTGCCAGACGATATCTGCTACCGATTCGTTGACGAAGTAATCGTCATCAACATTGTTCCATATTTGTAGCGTTTTTTCCCGAGTTAGATTGTATTCTTCGAGTCTCCCGATAGCATGGTCTTTGGTCTGGACAATATAGTCCTTCCTGTCCACGTAGTTCTCAAGTCCGGAACGCAAGAGCTTCCTTGTTTCCAGATATAGCTGGCGCATGAGCGACGCCCGCCAGCTATTCCATAAAGTTGGATTGGTCGCATTGATGTCAGCGACGGTAAGCGAATAAAGATAGTCCAATCGAACTTGATCCTGAACCAATAGTGCAAAATTATGGATGACCTCAGGGTCCTGGATATCCTCACGTTGCGCGATCTTCGACATTACCAGGTGATTTTCTACGAGCCAGCAAACTAGATTGGTTCCCCAGGTGCCAATCCCATGACGATGACAAAAGTTTCTGACTATATCGATACCTAATTCAGAGTGATTACCTCCCATACCCTTGGCGATATCATGATAAAGACCTGCAATATATAACAGTTCGACTTTTGGAAGCTGGTGATGAATATGGGCAGCAATAGGGAAGCGTTGCTCCTGATTCTTGTAACGAAACCGGCGCATATTGCGCACTACCTGAAGTGTGTGTGCGTCCACGGTATAAACATGAAACAGATCGAACTGCATCTGACCGATGATGCGTGCGAATTCCGGCAGATATGTGCCCAGAATACCGTAGCGTTCCATTCTACGTAGCTGGGTAAATAGATGGTGCCTAGAACGAAGCAAGTCAAGAAATAGTCCGGTCACTTTTGGATCATTGCGGAAATCATCATCGATAAGACCTGCGTGCTTACGGACAAGACGAATCGTGGCAGCACTTACTCCTTGAATATCGTCGCGATTGCCCATTAAGACGAACATGTCTATCAGAGCTGCGGGATGTTCGATGAAAATTGTGTCGCGAATCGCCTCCAGATAGTTGTTGCGTAACTGAAACCACTCGTTAATAGGCTCAATCCTAGTGCGGGTTTCTAAGATTACTTCATGGAAATGTCGCAGCAACAAACGATTCGTGTGGTTCACCTCCAGTGCAGTGCGGTAGTAGTCCTGCATGAACTGCTCTACTGCGAGTTGGTCACCATCCTGGTACCCGAACATCAGCGCCAGCTTTTGCTGGTGCTCGAACAGTAATCTGTCGTCTTCGCGACCGGCTACCAGATGCAATCCAAAACGGATTTTCCACAAAAAATCTCTGCTCTCCGCAAGAACCTTACTTTCGGCGCTGGTGAGAAAGTTTTGTTCTACCAGATCGTCAAAATCGACTGTGCCGAATTTACGTTTGGCAATCCACATGACCGTCTGAATATCCCGTAGTCCACCTGGCGAGCTCTTGACGTTCGGCTCTAGGCTATATTCCGTGTGCTCGTATTTGATATGTCGCTCTTCCTGCTCTACAACCTTCGCACGGTAGAATTTTCTGGGGGACCAGATTTTCCCGGGGGCGATTTGTTTGGACATTTGGGATCTAAGTTCATCGTCGCCAAAGAGGGTGCGGGCTTCCATTAGGGCTGTGAGGACAGTCACATCGTTGTCCGCTTGGATACGGCATTCTTTAACTGAACGGACGCTGTGTCCTACCTCCAGACCAATGTCCCATAGGAGCGCTAGAAAACTTTGAATGTTATCTCGATGTAAATCGTAGTTTGAGCGCTCCAGCAGGGTTAGCAGGTCTATGTCTGAGAACGGATGAAGTTCTGCGCGACCGTAACCACCCACTGCCAAAAGTGAAATACGTGATTTTCGCCAGCTCGAAAGATTTTCATTCCATTCAAAACGCGCCCATGCAGAACGCATTATAAAATCCATGAAGGCCGCTCTCTCTTTCAGCAGCTGGTTAGCGGATACACCTTCGCGGAATTGACTTTCCAGTGTCCTGTTGAAGTCAGCGATTGCTGACTTGTACAGAGGTAGCGGATGTCGTGCATTGGATAACTCAGAAAAAAGTGCTTCGGCATTCAACGAATTCACTAGGTATACTTCTCGATCGTGTCATCGCTACGATACGTAAGGATCTCGTATCCAGTATCTGTAACAAGAATCGTGTGCTCCCATTGAGCGGTGAGCTTGTGGTCCTTAGTTACTACTGTCCATTCATCAGGAAGCACCTTTACGTCTCGTTTACCGACATTGATCATTGGCTCGATCGTGAAAATCATCCCTGGCTCAAGCTTGATACCGGTACCTAGACTGCCATAGTGTAATACCTGTGGATCATCGTGAAAGATGCGACCTATCCCATGTCCGCAGTACTCCCGAACAACGGAATAGTGATGCTTTTCTGCGTGAGCCTGGATGGCGTGACCGATGTCGCCCAGGTGAGCGCCTGGTTTTACCATATTGATGCCCCGGTACAGACACTCCTGGCAAATTCGAATGAGCCGCTCCGCTAGTACGGATGGCTTACCAACCATAAAGGTTTTGCTGGAATCGCCATGAAAACCGTCCTTGATAGGTGTAACGTCGATATTCACGATATCACCATCTTTCAGGACTTTATCGTCCGAGGGGATACCGTGGCACACTACGTGATTCACGGATGTACAGATCGACTTTGGAAATCCACGATAGTTAAGCGGCGCAGGAATGGCATCTTGCTCATTGATAGTGAACTCATGACAGATTCGGTCCAGTTCACCGGTAGTGATGCCTGGAACCACATAGGGCTCGATCATTTCGAGCTGCGCTGCCGCTAAACCCCCGGCGATACGCATTTTCTCTATATCTTCTGACGACTTAAGTTCGACTGGCATGAGTTCTTACTATTGCTCCTGGGGGTGACATATTCGCGCTTTTACGCAGCGCTCACTATACCAGAATCAGGGCCGTATGGAGCCTCTGGAGTAAGTATGTGCAGCTCTCTTTAGCCTTCGGGGTGCAAATGTTAGGAGTGGTTTTCAGCTAATGGCCGTAGTCCATAGCAAGAATCGCAACGCAGCAGTTTTGCGCATAAGCCCTCGTCCTTCGTGGCTTTCAGAAGAGCTTAATTTCTTTGTCGATCTTGNCCTCTTTTGAAGACNAGGNTTGTGCATAGTTATCCAGGGGTTCCTAGTTTGGTTTGTAGTGCGCAATATGGTATAAATCGGCGCCTGCCGGATTGGCCGGCAGGCTAGAGCTAACTACTTCTCACATATACCGACACATAATTCGGGTGCCAGCATGCTGGTTGGATTATGGGGTATGTGGAGGCTTAACCCAAATACGGAGTTATTATGTCAAGCGTATCTATGCGTGACCTGCTTGAGGCGGGAGCACACTTTGGTCATCAGACCAGATATTGGAATCCCAAGATGAANGACTACATCTTTGGGGCNAGAAACAACATCCACATTATCAACCTCGAAAAGACCCTGCCTTGTCTTGATGAAGCGCGCGATTANATTCGCTCGNTTGCCTCCAAGCGCAATAACGTTTTGTTNGTAGGAACGAAACGAAGTGCAGGCAAGGTTGTAAAAGAGCATGCTGCACGTGCAAANATGCCCTACGTCGACAAACGTTGGTTGGGAGGAATGCTGACTAACTATAAGACGATTCGTCAGTCTATTCGTCGACTGAGGGACCTGGAGACACAGAGTACCGATGGTACCTTCGAAAAGCTGACTAAAAAGGAAGCTCTTTCGCGTCAACGCAGTTTGGAAAAACTGGAAAACTCATTGGGTGGTATTAAGGAAATGGGTGGTTTGCCGGATGTGTTGTTTGTGGTCGACGTTGATCACGAACGTATCGCGATAACTGAAGCGAAGAAATTGCAGATTCCTGTAATTGGCATCGTAGANACTAACAGCAACCCTGATGATATTGACTATGTCATTCCAGGTAANGATGACGCGATTCGTTCAATTCGCTTGTTTGTAGAAGCCATTGCGGATGCAGTNATTGAAGGTCAAGCTGAATATCAGGGTGCACCGGGTGNTGCGGATGAATTTGTCGAGGTTANTGCAGACACCGCAGAGGAATCAGCTGAGCCATCTGCTGAAGAGCCATCTGCTGAAGAGCCNNCTGCTGAGGAAGCCGCTGATGAGAGTGACTCTCAGGAAGTAGCAGGCGATTCCGAAACCGCTGATCTCGCAGANGAATCTGACACTGAGAACAAAGAAGGGGACTAACTATGGCGATTTCAGCATCTATGGTTAAGGAACTCCGTGAGCGTACCGGTCTTGGCATGATGGATTGCAAAAAAGCGTTANTCGAAGCTGGTGGAGACATAGAGGCGGCTATCGATAACCTNCGTAAGAGCAGCGGGATGAAGGCTGCGAAGAAGGCTGGTCGAATAGCTAGGGACGGTTTGATCGCGGTTAAGATGGCAGACGATGGCCAGCTAGGTATTATGGTTGAAGTCAATTGTGAAACAGACTTTGCTGCTCGGGATGAGAACTTCGTTGCGTTTGTGCAGACTGTGGCAAATATGGTTTTTGATAAAAAGAGTGGTGATGTTGATGAACTACTCGCTTTGGGCCTGGAGACTGCACGGGAAGCATTAGTGCAAAAGATTGGTGAGAACATCAGCATCCGGCGTGCAGAGGTCTACTCCACGCCCAGCGTATATAGCTATGTTCATACCACGAACAGAATTGGNGTTTTAGTTTCTCTTGACGAAGGAAATGCACAGCTTGGTAAAGACATTGCCATGCACGTCGCCGCAAGTGCTCCTGCGGTAATCAGTCCAGACGATGTGTCGGAGGATGTTATTGCTAGGGAAAGAGAGATATATGCGGCTCAAGCGNAAGAGAGTGGTAAGCCCCCGGAAATCGNTGCCAAGATGATCGACGGTCGAATACGGAAATATCTGCAGGAAATCAGTCTGACCGAACAGGCTTTTGTAAAGGANCCTGACGTAAACGTCGGCGCCTTGCTTAAGAAAGAAGATGCCAAGGTAACTGCCTTTGTGCGTTTTGAAGTGGGTGAGGGTATTGAGAAAGAATCGATAGACTTTGCTGCCGAGGTGGCAAATCAACTGAAGTAAAAAGANCTGGTTAACATGGCAAAAAAATCCAAGCCTCGATACCGCAGAATTCTGCTTAAGCTGAGCGGCGAGGCGCTTGGTGTTGAAGGAGTTGGTATTGATCCAGCGGTGTTGGATCNATCGGCGCTTGAAGTTGGTCAACTGCTGGGCATTGGTATCCAAGTGGGGCTGGTCATCGGTGGGGGGAANCTTTTTCGCGGTGCAGAACTGCATGCAGCAGGACTTGATCGAGTCACCGGAGACCACATGGGGATGCTCGCGACCGTAATGAATGCGCTGGCAATGCGTGATGCATTGGAACGAGCGAACATTCAGACGGTGGTTATGTCATCNATNCCCATGAGTGGTGTGGTTGAGCANTATGATCGCCGTCTGGCGATTCGTCATCTTAATGAGGGTGACGTAGTGATATTCTCTGCAGGTACTGGTAATCCTTTCTTTACNACTGATTCNGCAGCGTGTCTCCGAGGCATTGAAATCGATGCNGATATTGTATTGAAAGCGACAAAGGTGGACGGCGTTTATGACCGCGATCCGGTTCAGCACAAGTCGGCTTCCCGCTTCAGTCAGTTGAGCTATGATGAAGTGTTGGATAAACAGCTTGGAGTTATGGATCTTACTTCCATTTGTATGGCGCGCGACCATCAAATGCCAGTNCGTGTTTTCTCTATGGAAAAANCTGGTGCACTGGTGAATGCGGTGATTGGGGACTATGAGGGTACCCTTATTAGTTAATGGTTAGCGGTTAACAGTGATCAGTTAGCAGAGCAGGGAGGTAGAGTTTTGATTGATGACATAAGAGAAGATGCNGAACAGCGCATGGACAAGACGCTGGAATCCCTGGATAGCGTATTTGCCAGAATACGTACCGGGCGCGCCCATCCGGGCATCTTGGATGGTGTGCTGGTTTCCTATTACGGGAATGACGCGCCTATTAACCAGATGGCTAATGTTGTGGTTGAGGATGGCAGAACGTTACTAATCACTCCTTGGGAAAAGAGCATGATTGGTGATATCGAGAAAGCGATACTGAAATCAGGCCTTGGTCTTAATCCTGCAACTGCGAGTGAAAATATTCGCCTACCGATGCCGCCACTGACCGAAGAAAATCGACGTGATCTTACTCGCGTTGCCAAAGCGGAAGCCGAGAATGCTCGCGTTGCGATACGTAACATCCGTCGCGACGCCAATACTGACCTTAAGGATTTCCTTAAGGAAAAAGAAATTACGGAAGATGATGCGCGAAAGGGTGAAGAGCTAATCCAAAAACTCACCGATGCAAAGATCAAAGAAGTCGATTCCAGGCTGGAGACTAAAGAATCTGATCTAATGGAGATCTGATTTCCATGCTCAAAACGCGAATTCTTACCGCATTGGTGATCGCTCCGATTGCCCTTGCGGGCGTATTTTTATTGCCAGAGACCGGATTCGCTGTTTTTGTTGCGCTGATAATGGCGGTTGGTGCCTGGGAGTGGGCACTGTTGGCTGGGTTAACAGGTGCCAGGAGAATCCTTTATGCGGTCTTTGTCACCGGGATACTACCTGGAGTTTATTATGTTCCGACTGCGTTGATACTTTCCCTTGGCGTTGGGTGGTGGTTGGCGGCATTTGTGCTAGTTCTTGGATATCCGAACCTAGTTCGTGTTTGGTCCTCGAGGTTAACTCGCGCGGCAATCGGCCTGTTTGTCCTGATTCCCACCTGGAAGGCGATGTTGTTGCTGAAGACCTATCCCGATAGTAACTATCTAATTTTTTTTCTCTTTTTCCTTATTTGGGGTGCTGATATTGGTGCTTATTTCATGGGTAAGGCGTTTGGACAGCGTAAGCTTGTGCCTCATGTGAGCCCCGGAAAGTCCTGGGTCGGTTTTTTTGGTGGCCTCGTTACAGCACTTGTCATTGCGATTGTCATGTCTCTGATAAATCAGAATCCAGAGATCCTGACTATCCATGGAATCTTGTTCCTCATCGGCTGTATCGCGGTAGCGATGGTATCGGTGGTGGGTGATCTTTCTATCAGCATGTTCAAGCGAAACGCAGGCGTTAAGGACTCAAGCAACCTGCTGCCAGGTCATGGTGGATTCCTCGACCGTATTGATAGTTTGCTCTCGGCTAGTCCAGTCTTTGCTTTGTTTATACTGTTCTTTGGATGGTCATCGTGAAACAGGTTTCTATTCTCGGGTCTACGAGCACGATAGGTGTTAACACGCTGGATGTAATCTCCACTAACCGCGACAAATATAGCGTGTTTGCCCTGACNGCGAANACCAACATTGACTTGCTGGAGCAGCANTGTCGAAGNTATGTGCCAGCCTATGCAGCGTTGCGNGATGAAACTCTGGTCGAAGAACTCGATNAGCGACTGTCGGATATCCCAACGGAAGTAATGGGAGGAGATAAGAGTCTTTGTGACGTTGCCAGTCATCCAGACACGGATATGATAATGGCAGCGATCGTTGGTTCGGCTGGTCTGCAGCCTACATTGGCCGCGGTGCGTGCGGGAAAGCGTATTCTTCTGGCTAACAAAGAATCGCTGGTCATGTCAGGTAAGTTATTTATGGAAGAAGTAAGATGTAACGAGGCAACGCTTCTGCCGATCGATAGCGAACATAACGCGATCTACCAGTGCCTTGCGAACGGAGCCAAAGAACATGCTTCAGGTGTGAAGCGACTGATACTNACTGGTTCCGGTGGCCCCTTACTTCGAGCCNACATTAGCGAAATGAGNTCAGTTACGCCCGATCAGGCATGTGAGCACCCTAATTGGAAAATGGGTAGAAAAATTTCTGTGGATTCTGCCACGATGATGAATAAGGGGCTGGAACTGTTGGAAGCCAGCTTTCTGTTTGATCTGTCCCCCACGTTAATAGATGTCATGATCCACCCAGAGAGCATCNTTCATTCCATGGTTGAGTATCTTGACGGTTCAGTGGTTGCNCAATTGGGTAACCCGGATATGCGAACGCCGATTGCACATGGTCTCGCCTGGCCTAACCGTGTGCCTTCGTCGGTAAAGCCCCTCGACCTAACTAGTAGTTCCGGACTGCACTTTGAAGAAGTTGACCATGAGCGTTTCCCCTGTCTTCGGCTTGCTAGAGAGATATCTGAGGAACCGCAGGGGCTATCGATTGCACTAAATGCCGCGAATGAGGTGGCCGTAGGGTGTTTTCTTGATGAACTAATCGCGTTTACTGACATCCCAGTTATTATTGATGCTGTGCTGGAACAGACAAAAGCTCAGGAAGCACCTACAATAGAGTCAGTTATCGAATTGGATCAGGCTGCTAGAGAACTAGCGTTAGATAGAGTTAACCAAAAATCATGATGGAAGTTATACAAAGCATAGTCGCGTTGATCTTGACTTTGTCAATTCTGGTGACCATACACGAGTATGGNCATTACTGGGTTGCGCGGCTTTGTAANGTGCATGTTATGCGATTTAGTGTTGGCTTCGGGAAGCCTCTGCTAATGAAACGTGGACCTTCTCCTGCGATAGTCTCCCCGCTCCANGATCAGGAGATTGAGACGCGAGCAAGCCAGCCGCTGGAGGGCACAGANTTTGTGGTAGCAGCTATTCCTCTTGGGGGATATGTNAAAATGCTNGACGANCGAGAAGGTTNTGTACCAGATGATCAGAAACANCTCGCGTTCAATAACAAGCCGGTGCTACAGCGAATCGCCATAGTCGTCGCTGGTCCGCTGGCGAATTTTCTCCTTGCAATCTTTGCTTATTGGGTGTTGTTTACCGTAGGTGTGACTGGCGTCGTGCCCAAACTTGGTGAAATAGATCCGGAATCTCCAGCTGGATATGCTGGCCTTGAGGCCGGNGATGAGATCGTAGCGATAGACGGTTCTGCAGTTGAGACCTGGTCTGATGTAAATCTACGCTTATTCGAAAGACTTGGCGAGTCGGGTGAAATCATAGTATCGCTNGCAGCAGGTACAGACTTCACCNAAGATTATACAATTCCGATAGACAAATGGCTTCAGGGTGNNGATGAGCCGAGCCCTGCCTTTGAACTTGGTATGAATTTGTCTTATCCGCCCAGTCCNGCANTAATAGGCGGTATTGTTGAGGGTGGCAGGGCAGATAAGGCGGGGTTGTTATCTGGAGATAACATTCTTACCGCAGATGACATAGCGGTAGACGATTGGGTCGAATGGGTGGAAATGATACAAGGAAGCCCTGAACGNAGTATGGTCCTTANGGTACTTCGTGGGAATACAGTTATTGATCTGGTGGTAACCCCAGAGNAAATAGAACGTGATGGCAAGACAATTGGTTTTATTGGTGCTTCGAGGACCGCGATTGATTTGCCGGAAGATATGCTGCGACAAGTNAGCTATCCGATATATCTTGCCTTGTTTCCNGCGCTTGAGAGAACCTGGGATTTGACAGTATTTACCCTCGTCTCGGTTAAGAAAATGATTGTCGGGGATATTTCACCCAAGAANCTCAGCGGACCGATTACCATCGCGCAGGTTGCAAACGCGACCGCTCAGTCTGGACTNGAGAGCTTTATCGGATTTATTGCGCTTTTGAGCATTAGTCTTGGGGTTCTCAATTTATTACCTATTCCCGTTTTGGACGGCGGACACCTGCTNTATTACATTGTNGAGTTGTTTACGGGAAAACCTGTCCCGGAACGNGTTCAGGTGTGGGGATTACAGATGGGTATGTTTCTAATCGTGGGTATTATGATGCTCGCTTTCTATAACGATTTAGCGAGACTGTAAAAAAGAAATTAGTTGNGTGTTNAGTAACAAGTTGAAAGCTGTATGAGTCGTTTCCGAAATTTGGTCCTGTTATTGGCGTTTGCTTTTTTCGACGCGAACGCGTTTGTATTCAATGATGTTCGAGTTGAAGGCCTGCAGCGCATTTCAGCCGGTACAGTATTTGGTTCATTACCATTTAACGTTGGTGATGACCTGAGCGAACTGGATCTAAGATTTATCATTCGGGCGTTGTTTGAAACTGGATCGTTCGATAACGTCGAAGTTGGTAGGGATGGAGATGTGCTGGTCATTGTCGTGACCGAACGACCCTCCATCGACGATATTGAGATCGAAGGTAACAAAGCGATTAAGACTGAGGACTTNCTCGATGGGCTTTCTGACTCTGGGCTCGCTGTGGGTCAGATNTTCAAAAAGGTCACGCTGGAACACATCGCAACCGGGCTGGAACGCCAGTATGTTTCNCAGGGTCGATACGATGCGNGTATCAGNACCGAGGTNGTGCCGNTGCCCCGCAATCGAGTTCGGATAAAGGTCGATGTTAATGAGGGTAATGTTTCCAGCATCAAGCACATCAATATAGTCGGCAATACGCTTTTTGATGACGATACGTTACGTGANCTGATGGAACTGAAATTGTCGTCATTATTGTTCTTCTGGAAGAAGGATGACCAATACTCGAAGGAAAAACTAACGTCCGATCTTGAGGCGCTTGAATCATGGTACCTGGATCGNGGTTATCTGAATTTCACGATTNATTCCACACAGGTTTCGATCGCGCCAAATATGNAAGATGTNTACATCACAGTGAANATAGTCGAAGGCGAGAAATTCGTGGTNTCATCGGTCGATATCGCTGGTGAATTGCACGATGTTCCCGAGGCAACTATTCGGTCGCTTATCCTATCTCAATCCGGGCAGGTCTTTTCACGTCAGTTAATGACTTCTTCAGAGGAGAGAATCGAACGAGTGCTAGGTAATGCGGGATACACCTTCGCAAGTGCTACTGGGCAAACTGTAGTGGACGAAGGTGGTGATACTGTCAGCGTTAAGTTCTTCATAGATGCTGGTAAGCGCGCATACGTTCGGCGAATNACGTTTCGCGGCAATACGGCCACCCATGATGAAGTGCTACGTCGTGAAATGCGTCAGATGGAGGCNGGNTGGGCATCAACAGCGGCGATTGAACATTCAAAACTTCGCTTGGAGCGGCTAGGATTCTTTAAGGAAGTCAATGTTGAAACACCACCGGTACCGGGAACCGAAGATCAGATAGATGTAGACTATACGGTGGAGGAACAGCCTTCCGGGGCGATCTCCGCGAGTTTAGGCTTTGCCGGTGATATCGGTCTTATCGTTGGTGCTAACTATCAGGAGAACAATGTTTTCGGGACCGGAAATAGCATCAATATTGGCATCAATCGCAGTGATTTCCAGAAAGCATTCAATTTTTCCTTCCTTGACCCCTACTACACCNTCGACGGTGTTAGNCGAGGCTACTCGATCTTCTTCAGGGAAAGCGATTTTGAGGAACGTAATATTGCTCGATTCTCGACGGANACNTTTGGTGGGTCCATCAATTTCGGNTATCCANTGAGTGAAATCTCAAGANTAGGTTTTAATTTTGGATATGAGAATACGAATCTCAAGGAAGGCGTTTTCCCGGTTCAGGAGATATCTCGATTNCTGGCCGAAGAAGGTAACGAATTCGATCTCTATACGTTTACTGGCACCTACACCATGTCGGCACTCAATCGTGGTTTGATGCCGACGGCGGGTCGGTCACAATCAATGTCTTTCGAATTGACACTGCCTGGCAGTGAACTGGAATTCTTCAGGATTAACTATGCGGGGCAAATCTTCTTCAGGCTATCTCGGTCTTTTACGCTTCGTCTGAGGGCTGACCTAGGCTATGGCGACGCCTATGGTGACACAGAAGTCTTTCCNTTCTATAAGCATTTTTTCACTGGTGGAATGGGCGCAGTGCGTGGCTATAAGACCAATACCCTTGGACCTAGGGGGACGCCGTCACCGCTAGATAATTTCAATCGGTTTGAACCGATNGGTGGNAATGTCTTGGTGGAAACCAGTGCAGAGATNTTATTTCCTCTACCGCTGGTTAAGGATCAGCGGCAGATTAAATCCGTGTTCTTTCTTGATGCGGGAAATGTCTTTAATACCAATTGCGGGACAACTTCGGTTATTTGTAACAGTATTGAAGATGGAGAGCTTCGCTACAGCGCAGGGATCGCGATTAGCTGGATTACCGGTTTTGCGCCCTTAAGTTTTGCCCTGTCTTTCCCATTCAATGAAAAGAGCGGTGATGAATCAGAAAGTTTTCAATTTGAGATTGGCAAAACTTTCTAGTGATAAAAGAGTCATATAGTGATTAGCAATCAATNAAAAAATAGTCGTCTTGGATGTGCGGAAAATCTATTGTGCCAGGCTCTTTGCAATAGAGAAAAGGATATGTAAGTATCTGCGCCCATTGAATCCGGCACCCTAAGGAGATTTTCCTATGAGAAACTACATTCTGCTCGCTACATTGAGCGTACTATTGATGTTTGTATCAGTGTCAGCTTTGGCTGAGGTTAAAGTCGCGTTTGTGAATGCACAGCGTGCAATTCTCGAGTCGGAAGAGGCAAGGCGGGTGCAAACTCAGATTGCTGAGGAATTCAAGGATGAGCAGGACGAAATTGAAAAGCTTCGTTCGCAGGGAGCTGAGTTGGTGCAACGGGCGCAGAAGGACGGAGAAGTGATGTCTGATGCTGAAAAGCGCAAGCTTTCGAATCAGATCCGGGAAATTGAGAAAGACTTGCAGTACCTCGCGGAAAAACTGCAAACAAAAGTTCAGGAGCGTCAGAACGAACTGCTCACCGGGATAGACGTTAAGTTCAACAAATCGGTTGAGTCGCTCGTATTGAGTGAGGATTACGACATAATCTTGCCGCGAGAGAACGCCATCTATGTCGGNGATCTTTACGACATTACGCGAAAAGTGACCGAGAAGCTCAATGAGATGGACCGGGCCGCAAACTAACCCTACGGTAATGCTTTGAAGCTTAGCCTCAGGGAAATCTCAGATCGCTTTGACCTGTCACTTCACGGTGACGGGTCGGTAGAAATTACNAATATCGCCAGCATTGAAAATGCNGGACAGGGAGACNTGGTATTCCTGTTTAGTTCTGCTCATCGCCAACACCTTGCCGTTTCAAGNGCTAGTGCAGTCGTAATTCGGGAAAATGANAGAGCTGATTGTGAGCTTCCCTGTCTAATTTCGGATCAACCTCGCTTAGCTTGGGCNAGAATCGCCACGTTATTCGATCCGTTACCTGCACCTGATGGTGAAAAACATTTCAGTGCGAGTGTAAGCGATGAAGCACAAGTTGGAGAGAACGTTACCCTTGGACCCTACTCGGTAATATCATCAGGGGCTAAAGTCGGTGATAACTGCGCTATAGGTGCGGGTTGCATTGTTGGAGANGGCGTCCATCTGGGGGAAGGGTGTCGGTTATTCCCCAATGTGACGCTATATCACAATGTNTTCTTGGGAGCNCGAATTACGATTCATAGCGGCGCGGTTATTGGGGCTGATGGGTTTGGTTTTGAACTGGATGGCGGGAAGTTCATCAAGATTCCACAGGTCTATGGTGTGGTAATTGGAGACGACGCAGAAATAGGAGCGGGTACCACTATTGATCGAGGCGCGCTGAAAGATACAACAATCGGGTCCGGCGTAAAAATTGATAACCAGGTGCAGGTGGGTCACGCGAGTAGTATAGGAAGCGATACTGTGATATCNGGTTGTACTGCTATTGCCGGTAGCACGAGTATAGGTAAAAACTGTCAGATTGGTGGTGCGGTAGGTATCGTTGATAATATAGANATCACNGATCAAGTAGAAGTTACCGCAATGAGCNTGGTGAGTCAGTCGATCACTGAGAAAGGGCGTTACTCNTCAGGNACGGGACTGATGCNTGGTAATGAATGGAAGCGCAATATAGTGGGCTTTAAACAGCTGGCACGCCTGCTGCGGCGGGTCCGCAAACTGGAGACNGGAAAAGACAGCTAATGGAAGTCACTGAGATACAGAATTACCTNCCACACCGGTANCCGTTTTTGATGGTAGACCGNGTGCTTGAACTGGAAGTNAAAAANCGCATNGTCGCAATCAAGAATATNAGCATCAATGAACCAATATTCCAGGGACACTTTCCTGTAACACCAGTGTTTCCTGGAGTGCTGATTGTTGAAGCNTTGGCACAAGCNTCAGGNATNNTNGCATTTAAGAGCCTGGAGCGCAGTCCGGAACAAGGATATATCTATTATCTTGCCGGTACCGACAAGACCAAATTCAAGCGGTCAGTTGTTCCCGGTGATCAAATCCGGCTCGAGGTAGAGATCGTTAANCTTCGTAGCCATTGGATGAAGTCCTCGGGCACCGCCTATGTTGGTGATTCGTTGGTCTGTTCGTCNTTACTCACCTGTGCGGAGCAGAAGGTTAGTTAATTTAATGAGACCCGGTCTTTCGTGACTATGTCAGGAGTGCGACCAATAACGATCGCAATGGTCGCTGGAGAGGTCTCTGGGGATAATCTTGGCGCTCCACTCATGCGGGCACTAAAGCAAAAACAACCAAATATCCGTTTTGTAGGGATAGGTGGCCCTGCGATGATCGCAGAGGGTCTGGAGTCCCTTTACGATATGGAGCGATTGTCGGTTAATGCTTTTCCTTTATTAAGGGTACCGGAGTTAGTCAAAATATTATTAACCACTAAAACNAGGCTAAAAGAACAGTCCCCGGACTGTTTNATTGGAATTGATTACAACTTCTTTAATGGTCTGCTTGAAGGCATGATGAAGCGTGCTGGTATTCGAACGGTACATTATGTTTCACCGACTGTCTGGGCCTGGCGATCGGGAAGATTACGTAAGATCAAAAAACATATTGACATGATGCTGACTCTGTACCCGTTCGAGACTGAGATTTACGCGGAGCANGGGATTGACGCGTGTTATGTAGGTCACCCCAAAGCTCGGGAGATCTCCCCGACNCAAGGACAAANGGAGAAAGCGCCNGCAAGGCAGGCATTAGGNCTGGAAGACGCAGATAAAGTTNTTGCGATATTGCCGGGTAGCAGGTCCAGCGAGGTCGCGTTGATCGGACCGGTATTTTTTCGGACAGCTNAACTTCTGGGTTCTGATTTTAAGTTCGTTGTGCCTGCTACGAACCGCAAGAGGGCGCAACAGATTAAGACACTTTGGAAATCGTTGATACCTGACATACCCATAAAGATCACGGATGATCCATTGGCTGCCATGACAGCTGCGGATGCAGTACTAGTTAAATCTGGCACAGCCACCCTAGAAGCAATGTTATTGCGCCGGCCTATGGTGATGGCCTACCGATTGGGTAAATTTGCGTATAGTCTGATTTCGAGGATGGTCAACACGCCTTACTTTGCGCTACCGAATATTCTCGCTGGACGTGAAGTAGTACCGGAATTCATTCAGGACGATGCGGATCCCGTTGTCATGGCTGAGACGATCAAAAAGCTAATGGAGCAATCTCAGGATGAGCTTATGGTTGAGTTCGACGCTATACATCAGCGGCTTAGCCCTGTTTCAGAGCTATTTACCGCTACTGAGGTCCTTAAACTGTGTGAGCAGACCCATGTATAGACTTGAGTACTGTGCCGGCGTGGACGAAGTTGGAAGAGGTCCACTCGCTGGCGCGGTTTTCGCGGCGGCAGTAGTGTTGAATCCNTTTCGAAGCATTGAAGGTATTGATGATTCAAAGGTCCTGTCGGCTAAACGGCGGGCCGAGCTCGATCTGATCATTCGCGAAGAGGCCGTCGATTTCGCTCTTGGCAGGGCAGACGTGGAGGAAATCGATCGGATTAATATACTTCAAGCAAGCATGCTGGCGATGCAAAGGGCGGTTAAGGGACTTAAGGTACCGCTTGATTTCGTTCTGGTGGATGGAAATCGTACACCGGAATTCTCGTGTCCGTCGGATTACTTGATCAAGGGGGATTCTAAATTCGACGCAATTAAAGCGGCATCTATTATTGCCAAGGTGGCACGCGATACTGAGATGATTCATCTGGATGAGGTCTACCCTGACTATGGTCTTGCTAGTCACAAAGGGTATGCAACTCGTTTCCACCTACAAGCGCTTAAGAAACTGGGCCCGTCCCCAATTCACCGAATGTCATTCGGACCTTGTCGCCAGCGCGAATTGTTTTAGCTAGTAAAGATTAGCATGCGAGAATTACTTTTACCGTAATTGTTAGAAAAGTATATCTATCGTTCATTTGACCAACGCGGCCGTGATCCAAGTTTACGGTTGTACGAGAATATAGGTCACGATACGTTGTATATTTTGACGAATAGATCATTCCCAGATCCAAGCGATCTTGTCTTCGTATTAGATTAGGTCAGGTGCGGTGAACTAGTTAGCATGGGAAGCGATAAAGGTTTCACTCAGCAGCGTTCGATCGCGTTGCAGCGCAGGATGGACAAGATCAATCTTCCTCTGTTTCAGGCTGCGGATTTGCGCGCGAATAATCCACACCGGTTCAATAA
Source organism: Gammaproteobacteria bacterium (assembly GCA_002712135.1). Lineage (GTDB taxonomy): Bacteria > Pseudomonadota > Gammaproteobacteria > Pseudomonadales > Azotimanducaceae > UBA7455. The sequence goes on along the minus strand of PASO01000025.1, from coordinate 20,443 downwards.
GAAGCGAAGATGACAGCAGTAGCAACAATGAGAATAGAGGCATTACCAACACGGCTGCAAACCATTTAAGCTAGCTCTTCCAAGAGCTGCCTACGAATGACGTAAAGTGCTTCGCCGGTTTCAGAAACACCGAATATCAGTGTTGATATTGGCAGCATTAACAGCAGCGGTGGGCCGCGCATGTTAGTTCTGTAACATCATTCGCCAGCTTTCTATATTGGGGATACGCATATACACATTCTGCTGCTTAGTCTCTTCCATAGTAGCGTGTGGTACGTGGCCGTAGTTATGCCCTGGCAGTAGGAGCGTCTCATCCGGAAGCGATGCTAGTTTTTTTAGGCTGTGATACATCTCATCAATATCGGAACCTGGAAGATCCACCCGACCGCATCCATTGATAAATAATGTATCCCCTGAAACCAGTGTCTGTTTCACCTTAAAACACTGCGAACCTGGTGTATGTCCCGGTGTGTGTAAAAACTCGATCTCAACATCACCAATCTTCAATTTGTCACCAGACTCTACTTTGGCAATATCATTGTCGGAGATGCTGGTGACTTTTTTCAAGCCATCAGCTTCCAGCTTGTTGGCGTATACCTTGACGGAACTTTCACCCAACAATTCGGCAACACCTGCGACATTATTTTGGCCAAAGGATCCACCACAATGATCGGGGTGGTAATGAGTAACAAGGGCAGCAGTTAGCTTGTAGTCTTTCTCCCCGATGACGTCCATCAGACTCTTGATATCCCATGCAGGGTCGACGATTGCTACTTCTCGGGTACGTTGGCAACCCACAAGATAGGTGAAATTCTCCATAGGGCCAATCTGAATTTGTTCGAGAATAAGTTCGTCTTGAATTGTCATAGAGTTTTCGCTTGTCGTTAAAAGCCGTTTAGAAGTTGACGCTGCCCGGCGTTCTGGGAAATGGTATCGCATCCCTAACGTTCTCCATGCCGGTAACGTAGTTCAGTAAACGCTCGAAACCGAGACCAAAGCCGGCGTGCGGAACAGTTCCGTAGCGCCGTAAGTCGCGATACCACCATAGTTCCTGCTTCAGCTTATCATCGATACGACTATCGAGAATTTCCAAACGCTCTTCTCGCTGGCTGCCACCAATGATTTCGCCAATACCCGGTGCGAGTACGTCCATGGCAGCAACTGTTTTACTATCATCGTTGAGGCGCATATAGAAGGCTTTTATCTCCGCGGGGTAGTCCATCACGATTACCGGCCGACCCACGTGCTTCTCGGTCAGATAGCGTTCGTGTTCCGATTGCAGATCGACTCCCCATTCCACGGGAAACTCGAAAGATTGTTTAGCGTTTTGCAGAATGTCGATGGCTTCGGTATAGGTAACCCGTTCAAAGCGGTTATCGATCACGCCGCGTAATTTATCGATGACTTCCTTATCAATTCTTTTGGCGAAAAAGGCCATATCATCTTCTCTTTCCTCAAGGACCGTCTGTAGTACCTTAGTCAGAAGATCTTCAGCCAGATCGGCATCGTCGTTTAGGTCCGCGAAGGCGATTTCAGGTTCGATCATCCAGAACTCCGCCAGGTGCCTGCTTGTATGTGAGTTTTCAGCTCTGAACGTCGGTCCGAATGTATAAACCTTGGACATTGCCAGGCAGTAGGATTCCACCTCCAACTGGCCTGATACTGTCAGGAATGATTCTGTACCGAAGAAGTCCTCATCGAAATTTATGTTACCGTCAGTGATCGGTAGATTCGCAAGATCCAGTGTACTAACCCTAAACAGTTCGCCGGCCCCCTCGCAGTCGTTGGCAGTTATGATTGGGGTGTTGACCCATTGATAACCGTTGTNGTAGAAATAGTTGTGTATGGCATTCGCCAATGTCGTTCGCACTCGTGTAATCGCTCCAAAGGTATTGGTTCGCGGGCGCAGGTGTGCCTGGGTTCTTAGATACTCGAAAGTGTGTCGTTTTTTAGCGACAGGATAGATTTCGGGGTCGTCGACCCATCCCACCACCACAACATCGTTAGCCTGAATTTCTACTGATTGNCCGCGGCCCTGTGACTCCACTAGTTTGCCGCTGATGCTGACGGCACAGCCGGTGGTTATTTCCAATACTTCCGAATCGTAGTTGCCTAGCGTGTTGGGGACCACCGCCTGAATGGAGTCGAAACAGCTCCCATCGTGAACAGCAATAAAAGAAATGCCGGCCTTGGAGTCGCGTTTGCTGCGAACCCAGCCCTGAATATTAAATTCAGCGTCGATTGGCAGTTCACCGCAGAGTAGTTGAGCGACGGATGTCATAGCTACCGTCCGTGGATATTAAGTAAAACCAAGTTCAGCATGAGCATTATCACGTAGTACGCGTTTAGCGATCTTCCCAGATGCAATTCTAGGAAGTGGCTCGCTGCTGAAATGGATATATTTCGGGATTTTGAATTTAGCTAAGTGGTCCACCAGGAAGGCGCGCAATTCGTCTTCATCAATCTGATTCTTACAGTGGATAGTGGTGCCGATTTCTTCTCCCAGACGCTCATCGGGCACACCATAGACACTTGCCTCGATCACATCTTCGTGTTCCAGTAACGCTGCTTCCACTTCACCGCAACCGACATTCTCTCCACCTCGAATCACAAGGTCTTTAATGCGATCCACAATGTACAGGAAGTCTTCATCATCCAGATAGGCCACATCTCCAGTACGAAACCATCGGCCGTCGAATGCCTCCTCATTTGCATCAGGTCGGTTCCAGTATTCTCGGAACATGGAGGTACCGCGAATTATCAGTTCACCTCGTTCTCCGGTGGGTAGTCGATTGCCATCTTCATCAACAATGGCAAGTTCCAGGACCGCTGATGGTCGGCCGGAACTGCTCGGTCTGTTCAGGTAGTCTTCGCCACCGGTGCCGGTTCCAATAGCATTAGTCTCGGTCATACCCCAACCGGTACCTGGCATGGCATTCTCGAATGTCTTTTCGATATTCTTAACCTGTTCCGGAGCGCGGGGAGCGCCACCACCACCGACAACTATGAGTGAGCTGAGATCCCGGTTGGTCTTTCGAGCTGTTTCTACCAGGTCGCCGGTCATCGCGGCAGGAGCGGAGAACGCAGTAACCCGTTCTTTTTCGATGAGTTCAGCGGCAATGTCAACGTCCCATTTATACATGGCGACCACGCGCTTCTGGGATCTGTATGCCTGTAGCAGCACGGCGTGAGAGCCCGCAACGTGGAAAAGAGGTATGCCAAGCAGGCCGGCAGGTTGGACATCTGACGTTTCCTCGGGAGGATTACCATCATGCATAATGTACATGCTGGCTGCAAAATCCAGTTCCCAAGAAAGTAGCGCGCTAATGATGTTGCGGTGACTTGACACCACGCCTTTGGGGTGCCCAGTTGATCCTGAGGTATAGAGAATGGTTGCATCGGTGTCGGCATCGAACCTGGCGTCTGGCATAACGGGGTCGAATGCCCCGGCAGCATCGTGCATTAGAGGAATATCGCCAGGCATCGGTTTTTCGGGGCGAACAGCTAGCACCTTCACTCCCAGCTTGTGGTAGATTGGTGTGACGCGGTCGATGCGTTCCTGGTCGGCAAAAAGTACCTTCACGCCTGCGTGCTCAAGACCATAGTCCATCTCATCAGTCTGCCATAACGCGTTCATACACACAGCGATTGCTCCGATAGAGGTGATTGCCTGGAAGGCCATCGGCCATTCGGGGTAGTTACGCATTGAAATGGCGATACGGTCGCCGTGTGAAACACCGTATTCTTTTACCAGAAGTTGGGCGATTCGGCAGGAATGCTGGTACATTTGCTCGAATGTATAGCGTTCTTCGCCGTAGACATAAAACTCTTCGTTGGAGCGATTTTCCTCGAACAGTTGTCGCAATGTTTCAGGTGCATTTTTGAATACAAGACACGTATCGCCATATACTTCCTGCTCAATCAGCTCGTACGGGCATCTTGGTTTGGTTAAGACTTTGATCGCAGCTCTTTTAGAGATTTTGGTGTCCTGATTCATAGGATGTTCGCGTGAAAAGCCGTAAAAATACGTGGANTTGTGGGGCAATTGCAACTGAATATTNCNAATATTTTGTCGCTAGATTTGTGCTGTAGCGTTTGTTACCCAGTGNAGATCATCTTCGTCCAGATGTGGTGCCAGTTTTTCTCTGACGGTATNGTGATATCGATTAAGCCAGTCAATTTCTGTTGAAGTCATCAGACTCTGATCTATCAGATTGAGATCGAATGGTGCGAAGGTTATGGTCTCGAAAGCGAGCATGTCGTTTTCTGTTTCCCACACAGCCATAAGATTCTCGCAGCGAATACCAAAGTCTCCTTCTTGGTAATAGCCAGGCTCGTTGGAGAGGACCATGCCAGGAAGCAGCGCTTGTTGGGGTGCGCTCTTGGATATTCTTTGCGGCCCTTCGTGGACTGATAAAAAACAGCCCACACCATGCCCAGTTCCATGGTCAAAGTCGGCGCCAACCTGCCAAAGAAACTGCCGGGCCAGCACATCAAGTTGTACGCCGGATGTTCCTTTGGGGAAGATTGCTTGGTTAAGTGCNATGTGGCCTTTCAGTACTAGGGTAAACATCTTTTTCTGTTCAGCAGAGGGCTTGCCGATGGCCACTGTTCTGGTGATATCGGTGGTTCCATCAAAAAATTGACCGCCACTATCGACAAGGTACAGGGANCCTGGCGTCAAACTCGCTGGGTCTCCATTGATATGGTTGTAATGACAGATGGCGCTATTTGATCCTGCAGCCGAAATAGTGTCGAAGGAAAGGTCGTGTAAGTCNTTTAACTCGCTTCTAAAACTTAAGAGTTTGTCGGCAAGAATTGCTTCGTCATGCAGGTGACCTTCAGCAACCTCGCGGCTTAGCCAGGCTAAAAATCGTGTTACCGCGGAGCCATCCCGGACGTGACAGTTNCGCATGCCCTGTAGCTCCACTGAATTCTTTTGTGCCTTGGGCAAGAGCACCGGGTCTTGCCCTTCAANCAATGTGGCNCCAGCTTCGGCACAACGCAGTGCGGTAAANGCATTGGTGGCTTCAGGGTCGCAGAGGATCTTAAGTCCTGAAAATGAAGCCAGCGTCGGTCCTATCTCGTCGTTACTCTTTACGGTGACACCATCGCCGACGTGTTTGTGTAGATCGATGGGNATCTTTGTTAGGTCAGTAAAGAGAGTCATTCTTCCATCAGACCCAAGGGTAGAGGTCGATAGAAGTACAGGCAGTCTGGGAACATCGCGACCTCGTATGTTAAGTAACCATGCGATTGAGTCTAGTTGGGTAATCAAAGCGACCTCTGCGCCTTTATCCTTGATAGCTTCACCAATTCGCTGCCGCTTCTTTTCGCTGTGCTCCCCGGTAAACTTTTCCTCAAGCAGTGTTGCCATATGGCGCTCAGGTTGTGGTCTGTCATCCCAGCACTCATCAATCGGATTGTGCAGTATCTCCTTCAGATCAAGTCCGGCCGCTTTACAACTTGCAGAAATCTTCTGGTGCCACTTGTAGGAATGTAATCGGCTGTCGATACCGATACGACCATCATTCAATTGGCTCATTAACCAGTCGTTTGGCGATTCTTCGAGGAGATGATGCACCTCATACAATTCTTCAGAAACCTGCTGTTTAACCTGAATGGTATAACGTCCATCGACGAAAATAGAAGCTCGATCGGCGAGTATGATGGCCATGCCTGCTGAACCGCTGAACCCACTAATCCAGCGTAGCCGCTGATTGTGTTGAGGAACATATTCGCCGAGGTACTCATCGGTGGTCGGCACGACGAAGGCCTGAATGTCTTCTTCTGCCATGGCTTTGCGTACCATGGCTAGTTTTTCATCAATGCTATACATAAAATTTTCTTAGAACATTATGTTTCGTTTTATATCGTTGGGTAGCATGGCGAGAATAGTCTGTGCGGTGGTTTTTGCGGTTTCCGCCGGGCGTGTTGATAGTGATCGAGGATTCAGGTAATCCGGGGTTTCGAAAATGTCGGAAGACATGGCGTCCGTAGGCAACTGGAAGTGATCGACCTTGTCTAACGGAGCACGCTCAGAGGATTCGACAGGTTCTTCCAATTCTTTCTCATCGCATGTCAGTCCGAAGAATATCTTGATATCACTAGAATTTTGTTTAGCTTCAATATAGTTCTTGAGGTTATCGATTGGTATGCAATGCTCGTAGGTGAAGGACGATATGACGTCATCTGACATGAGTTCTAACGCCTCTTCAATNAAGGTATTCGTGATGCTGTCACGAAGCTGATTGCAGGCTGGCGAAGAGCAGCCGAATACGGGCTCACGGAGTGCTGCGAAGTGCCGGTATTTTAAGAAGAGATAATCAAGTTCCATGGCAATGGTTCTCATGCCTGCTCATGGAACACAGTGCACAAAGTTAAGATGCATGCCAACTCCTTTGATGGTACAACATTCTGCTACTTTACAGACACCACATACACTTGTCATATACGGTATTCTTTGAGGAAGGAGACAATCGATGAAAAAAAAGTTTAGCGAAGGCCCTGAAGCGACACCGGAATCTGTGGGTATGTCTAGTAAGAAGCTGGAGAACCTCTATAACCTGGGCGAACGCTACGTAAAGGAAGGTGAGCTTCCTGGAGTTATCTCTATGGTGGTTCGCGATGGCAAGCTAGTGTATCAGTCTATGCATGGCAACATGGATGATGAAGCGGGCAAGCCAATGCAGCAAGATGCAATATTTCGCATCTATTCCATGACGAAACCGATAGCGAGTGTGGCATTGATGCAGCTATATGAGGAGGGATGTTTTCAATTAGATGATCCTGCTTCTAAATTCATCCCCGAGTTTAGGGATCTTCGAGTACTTGATAAGGGTGGAAATGCGGACAACTATACAGTGAGCCGTCCGCGGCGTGAAATGACGGTACGTGATTTATTAATGCACACCTCCGGACTTGTTGCCGGCGCACCGGACTCTCCTGTGGGGACACTTTATCTAAGGTCCAAGATGTACGAAGGGCGTACTCTTGATTCTATGATCAAGGTTTTGGGTGGGTTACCTCTGCATTGTGATCCGGGTGCCAAGTGGAACTACGGAATATCCACCGACGTGGTCGGATACCTATGTGAGGTGCTGTCGGGAATGTCGTTTGACGAATATTTGCGTAAAAATATTTTTTACCCATTGCAGATGAACGACACGGGTTTTCATGTTGATCCGGGTGACGCGGACAGGCTCTGTGCGTGCTATCAGGTTGGCAGTAATGGTGAGAAGCGCTACGAATTGCAGGATGAGCCGGCAGGCAGTAGTTTTCTAAGGCCAAAAACTTACTTTTCCGGTGCGGGTGGTCTTGTGTCAACGGCGAATGATTACCTTCAGTTCTGCAAGATGTTGACCAACGGCGGGGAGTTAAACGGTGAACGGATCATCGGCAGTCGAACGTTAGCCTATATGGCGACGAATCATTTGCCCGACGATAAGGACCTTGCGGCGATGGGACAGCCCCAGTTTGCAGAGACCACCATGGAAGGAATTGGTTTTGGTCTAGGTTTTGCAGTATTACTTGATCCTAAGGCAGCGCAGGTTATCGGAACGCCAGGAGAATTTTACTGGGGCGGCATGGCCTCGACTGCATTCTATATTTCACCGGAGGAAGAGATGGCTGTGATTTTCCTGACGCAACTTATACCTTCTGGTAGCCATCCGATTCGACGCCAGATTCGCGCTGCTGCATACGGTGCAATAACAGACTAGATAAGTCGACTAGGCGTTAGGCAGACGTGACCAGTCTCCGGGCCAGACGCAGCCGTGTAATTTGAGTGCCGCAGATTGGTGTTGTTCGAAAAATGCGGCAACGCCGAAATTCTTATACTTTTCTGATTTTAATCTGAATGACGTTTTCTTTCTTTATCGGTGAGGCTATCTATACAGGAGCTATGAGTTACCAGTATTGTATTAGTAACAATAAGTAGTGTATGAAAATACTCATTGAAACCGGGTAGGCAGGGCTTCAGTAGTCCAGATTGACGTTTATTCGACCATGAACGCTATTGATCAGGTAGATCTCGTCATAGTCCGTGAGTGAACCGAGTGGAATTCTGCGTTCTTCCAGTTCGCCTTCGTCTATCAGATTCTGGCGGTAGGTTCCAGCAAGTAATCCACACTCCACTGGGGGTGTGAAATGCTTTCCGTCTTTTACTGCGACCAAGTTGGCGATACAGGATTCCGTGGCTTCGTGATCCTCGTTAAACAGCAAGACGTCATCAACATCTTGGTGCGCCGCAAGGAAACTATCGTAGAGCTTGCGATTCGTTGTCTTGTGATAAAGAAAGACCTCTTCACGATCAATAGACTTTTCAGCGACTGCGAGTCGATAGTTTTTCAAAGGTCGAAGCGGTGCTGCTTCAACAGTGACCTCGCCCTTTTTGTTCAGTACTAGTCGGATACGAAAGGGCGCTTCATTTAGGTTCCCCGCGCAGGTTTTTAACTGTTCTAGAATTTCTATCTCGTCATAAAAAAACAAAAAATAGGCGGCGGAACTTTTGAGCCTGGCAAGGTGGTGCTCGAGCAAATAAAATCCTCCTGCGGGAGACCAGCGCATAGTTTCCAATAGCGCAAAGCTTTGAAATGAATTGCTGACGACTCTGGTTTTCGTAAAGCACTCCGCGAACTCTCGGTCGGATTTTGAATCCCAGACAATACCACTGCCTGTACCGTAGGTGGCGCTGTGGTCTTTGAGGTCGAGTGAAAGCGTACGAATGGCAACATTGAATTGTGCTTTTCTATTGGGGGCGATATGACCAATCGAGCCTGTATAGATTCCGCGCGGATCCTGCTCCAGATCGCGGATAAGCTTCATAGTATTTACTTTTGGTGCGCCGGTGATAGATGCACTGGGAAAGAGGGCTCGAAGGATGTTAGTGAATGGCGCTGCAGTTCGTGCGCTTACGTCAGTGGTCATCTGAAACAGGGTTTCATAGGTTTCCAGCCTAAATAACTCTTCGACCCGGACACTTCCGGACCTCGCGACTCGTCCAAGGTCGTTGCGGATCATATCGACGATCATCAAATTTTCCGCCCGGTCCTTAACGGAGGTTATAAGCTCGTTGCCAAGCTGCATGTCCTCCTCGTGTGTCCTTCCGCGGGGTGCGGTTCCTTTCATAGGTCTGCAGGTAATCTTTTCGCCATCCATTTGGAAAAAAAGTTCAGGTGACAAAGATCCAATTGCAAATCGACCGGTATTGAGGAACGCGGCGTAAGGCGCTGCGTGATGTGTGGTTAACGTAACGAAGACGCTATAGGGGTCGCCAGTAAAGCTGGCTCGTTGTCGAAAACTATAGTTCACCTGATAGGTGTTGCCAGAGAGAATCTCCTGCTTGATCTTATTTATATTAGCGAGGTAGTCGTCTTCTGATACTGAGGGCAACCAGTTGTTAATGCTGGATGGATCAACTGATGGCTGGGGGAGCTCGGTTAGCGTGCTTACCTGGTCGTAGATGCCAAACCAAATCACTGGGAATTCGTTCAGTGGTGGATGGGTAAGAAGGGAATCGTCAAATGCACCTGCCGCTTCATATGCGAGAAAACCAGCAGCATATTTTCCTGATGCAGTCGCCAGCTCTACCTGGTTCAATAGGGGGATGACGTCATCGATCGAACAGGATGAAAGGATTTCCTGTGGTTCGGAAAAGGTGAGCCATGTATCCCCCTGCCTTATGACAGCGAAACCGGAAGCGCTTGACTTAACGTTACTCACAATGGCGAATCCAAAGGGATCTATTCTATACGAAATGGTGTTTTGCGATTATTTCAGTAACTCGATAAGGTGGCCAAGCGATGCTTGCGAAAAAAAATGAGATTCTTGGTCACCCTAGGGGCCTTTATGTCCTGTTCCTAACAGAGTTGTGGGAGCGCTTTAGCTACTACGGTATGCGGGCATTATTAATTCTCTATCTTACTAAGCATTTTCTGTTTGGCGACAAGGAAGGTGGTTTGATAGTTGGAAGCTATGCGGCGCTTGTTTATGCAATGCCCGTTATTGGGGGAATGATTGCCGATCGCTACCTTGGCTTTAAGAAAGCGATCACCTTCGGTGCCATATTACTGGTCTGTGGTCACGTTGGGATGGCTTTTGAAGGCCCTGCGGCAGAGCGCATGATACAAGATGGACAAACCGTTGTCCTAAGAAATGAAGTTTATACGCAGATTTTCTATCTTTCTCTTGCCCTGATAATCGTTGGGGTTGGTTTTTTAAAAGCAAATATTTCAAGCATCGTGGGCCAACTCTATGGCATCGATGATCCTCGCCGTGATGCTGGCTTTACTATCTTCTATATGGGAATAAACCTTGGGGCGCTTGTTGCCACCTTGCTGTGTGCATATCTTGGTGAAACCTATGGCTGGCGGTATGGTTTTGGACTCGCGGGCATCGGAATGTTAATTGGGCTCGCGACTTTCATGTGGGGAAGCAGACACCTTCAGGGACTGGGTGAGCCACCGGACCGTAGCGGGTTGGCTGCGCCGGTTATCGGTCGATTGAGTAAAGAGTTCGCTATCTACAGCATNGGTATTGTGTTTGTGGTGGGTATTTGGCAGTTGATGCAAAGGACCGGGGAGCTGGGGATATTGCTATCTGGGTTTGGCACAATTGTGATCGCATGGATAGTTTGGTTTTCACTCTCTAGATGTACAGAGATAGAACGTGATCGTATGCTAGTGATGCTGGTTTTAATGATTTTTTCAGTTTTTTTCTGGGCTTTATTTGAACAGGCAGGATCTTCTCTTACACTTTTTACTGACCGTAATGTGGATATGGGCGAGGTNTTCACGGCNGGAATGTTTCAGTCNNTGAATCCATTTTATATCATTGTCCTGGCACCTGTATTTGCATGGATATGGTTGCGCTTATCGCAAAAGGGTTTAGAGCCATCGACGCCCGCNAAATTCGGGCTTGGCGTTTTGCAGGTTGGTTTGGGTTTTGCGGTGCTGGTATTTGGCGCTGCGCAGGCGGGCCCCGATGGTAAGGTCGCGGTCATCTGGTTGGCATTGATGTACCTGCTTCATACGACCGGCGAGTTGTGTTTGTCTCCAGTGGGGTTATCTATGGTGACGAAGCTGAGTGTGGCACGGGTTGGGGGCATGATGATGGGAGTATGGTTTTTGTCAAGTTCTTTTGCCGCATATGTCGCGGGTATGATTGCAGGCCTAATGGCCATTACCGATCAATATGGTACTCAATCCAGTGTTGAGTCGCTGGTAATATATACGAGCGTATTCGAGAAGCTCGCTTTGCTTGCCATCGTTCTGGGGGTTGCAATTCTAGTTGTATCACCAGTGCTTCATCGACGGATGCATATCCAGTAGCAAAGAGAGTCAGCGCTATATGTTAAGCTGTCTTGGGTGAATTAATCTAACAGATATGTGTCGTAACTACTTTTCGGGGGTGCTCTTCAGTATCTCACTTCTACTCTTCTCTAACCTCGCTTGGGCAGACCAAGCGACTAATGTTTTCACTGGTAAGGAGTACTTAAGACAAAATGCCGAACAAGAGGGCGTCATAGTTACGAGATCTGGATTGCAGTATGAGATTCTGCAATCCGGAAATGGCGCAACGCCAAGCCGAAGAGATCGTGTCGTCGTGCACTATCGGGGTACCTTTATCAATGGCACGGAATTCGATAGTAGTTTCAAGCGTAACAAGCCACTGGAGCTTCCTGTAGACCAGGTGGTCAAGGGCTGGAGTGAAGCGCTGATGTTGATGAAGGAAGGTGACAAATGGCGATTGCACATACCCTACCAACTGGGCTATGGCAATGATCGCTATGGCCCGATTCCGCCGAAGAGCGTGTTGATCTTCGAGGTTGAATTGTTGGAGGTTAAAAAGCGGTGACATACGAAAACATATTGACGGAAACCCAGGATCGCGTTGGCATTATCCGATTCAATCGTCCTGATGTGCTCAATGCTTGGACGGAACAATTGAACAGGGAAGTGCGAGATCAGATAACGCAGTGGAACAACGATGATGCGATCGGGGCGATTGTTTTGACAGGTGTAGGTAGTGCTTTTATGGCCGGTGCTGACCTTAATGTGTTCTCTGACAGAGTAAAGACTACCGCCAGTGGGGAAATGAGTACCAGTTCTGCTAGTTTGTCTCATGCGGAGTTTTTCTATCGCTCAAAACCTACAATCGCTGCTATAAATGGCTACGCAGTTGGCATAGGACTGACTATGGTACTGCCCTGTGATGTGCGGATTGCCTCGACTGATGCTTTGATGAGTATTCGCTTCATTAAAATGGGCTTGATGCCAGAACTGGGATCGACACGGATTTTGGCGCAATTAGTTGGACTGGGAGCTGCTACTGAAATGTCCTTGACAGGCCGCATGGTCCCCGCTGATGAAGCGTTGCGTATTGGTCTGGTGACTCAAGTAACTAAGCCTGAGAGTATGCTCGATACGGCTATTGCCAAAGGGAACGAAATCGCTGCTAATCCATCTAATGCCATTATGGCGATTAAGGAACTGCTGCGTAAGAACCCATTGGACCCGGACCTTGAACGCGTAATGGAACGTGAAAGTATTCGTGATCAGATTGCCCGCCGCCATCCCAATCATGAGGAAGCCGTATCAGCATTCCTTGAGAAACGTAAGCCTAATTTTGAATAGAGATCTAGAAAAGGAGAGATGTCCAAAATGAGATCTGTAAGGAAACTTCTAACGATATTTTTTCTGGCGATTACTATTGCGGGTTGTAGCGCTATTGAACCTGATGCGATGGGGCAGAGTGAGGAGTTGGCGAAAGAACCATTAGCGTCGCAATCATTACTGTTACAAAAAGAGCCGAAGGAGCGGGCAGAAAGCAAGCCTTCAAAGCCATCTAGAGAAGAGTTGCTGGCCGCACTATATCGTGGCGAAAGACTTATAAATTTTCCTAGNCTGCTCCCGGCCTTACGAAATGATGTAGTTGAAAAGTTATTAAACAGCCGTGATGAAATAGATTCGGAACAGTATTCAAACGGTATCGAGATATTACAAGAGCTTCTGGAGAAACATCTTAGCGTTAACGAACGTTTCGAAGTTTGGGCGCTCATGGGTTTGGCTAGGTATTTACAAGGTCAATTCCAGGAGTCGATAATTGCTTGGGAGATGGCGCTAGAGTTAGGGCCTGTAAGCAGGGAGTCTGAAAAAAGTGCACTTCGTTCATTGCACCAACTTTACTTTACCCAAGGTAGACTGAATGATGCTATTGAGGTAATAGACCGTTTGCTAATTCTCAACGGCGAATTGGATTCCGACCTCACTCATGCGAAGGCGATGGTACTGTTTGAATTAGGGGCATGGGAAGAGGCCTTAATGAACATAGAAGCTTCAGAGNCTGTTGCTAACAAGCTGGAACAACCCCTCAACCGGCTTTGGTTAGTTCACAAGTATGGCGTCTTGACGGAACTACTTTACAAGGAAAGGGCTGCGAACGTTTTGAGTCAGCTTAAAGATCTTTTCCCCGAAGATAACTTTGACGAACTCCATAATCTGCAGCCGGGACAGATGCGCGTTCTTGCAGGGTATCAGGTGGATGAAAAGCGACCGATACCCATTTCTCACACGCCTCCCGTCTACCCCCTTGAAGCGATTGAGAATAACATGGTTGGTTGGGTGATGTTGCTATTTATGGTGACGGAAAAAGGTATGATTGAGGATCCAGTCGTGGTTGACAATTGCGCGACCATCCTAAAAGAAGATAAAACATTGTGCGAAAATATGCCAAATAATATATTTGACCAAGCAGCGATCGAAGCGATCAAAAAGTCTCGATATAGACCTGTGATGCTCGAAGGAGCGGCAGTTCCTAGTCAAGCGGTGGCGAGGGTGGAATTTTATTAAGCACTCACTATCTGCGAATTGATAGGGCTGGGTAAATTAGTCCCCTAGTGCATAAACGGCAGCGAGAATATTCGTAGCTCATACAATCGAGTTTGGCTAGTAAATAGACATCGCTCAGTTACGTGCCGCGGGTCTCCCAACAAGGAGCGCCTGTCCGTCAGCGTTTGATCTTGTATCTCATTTTGAAACTCCTCTGAAACCTTCCAGTCTTGGGCATTATCTACCATAATTTCTTACCGTAGGTATCCATCATATATGCTAGGAAATAAACCGACTTTCTTGCTCGGGATCATTCCGCTAAATAGTCTGTTTCTCAAACGCATCGTGAAACTAGCTAACTAGTACCTGAATCCAGGTGCGTGACTTGTATTATTATTAGACTATCAACCGTTCAACCACATTTCTTTACCTGGAGTTTTTTTGAAAGGGATACTTGGAAAAACCGCGCTTGTTGCTTTGGTGGTTTATGTTTTTGTTGATGCGAATACGCCAATACCGGGGAGGGCGCTGTTGGGCGAAGGTATTAATCCTCCATCGCAATGGAAGGAATCTGACTCGGACGGATTTGTAGTGGCCACATACAACATTCGGCGCAGTAAAGGAGAAGATGGTGTTAGAGATATTAGTCGCTCAGCAAGGGTGCTCCGGGATGCAGATATAGATATTGTCGGTCTTAACGAACTGTCCGGAACTTTGTTCTATGGGTTAACAGATCAGGCTGAACAGTTGGGTAGATTACTGGAGGCAGGTTGGCTTTTTGCACCTGCTTATCAACAGTTTTTTCAGGATCATTTNGGTAATGGATTGATTAGTCGATTTTCCATCGATTCNTGGCGAATTAATCCATTGNTAACCAGTGAGGACCACGACGANAGCTATAGAAATATGATTATTGTGTCGTTGATGGTGTCGGATACTGAGGTGCATATTCTCAATACCCATCTTGATCGNAGNGGAGTGCGCAACAGACAGTTGCATCAGGTGCTTGAGCATTTCCGAGGGTTACCTTCNCCTGCNATACTTATTGGAGATCTCAATACTCGNCATGATGATGAAGTANTGGCAGAGTTTTTGNANGATCCATTGTATGTGGATGCAACTCACTCCATAGACNCGGAACATGATGTTGAATGGATTATTAGTAAGGGGCTAACGGTCGTGTCTGGAGGAATGGANCCGGTTGGCGTGTCAGATCATCCNGCCTATTGGGTNAAGTTTAGGATCCTCACGGCACGCTGAGAATGCGCCTGTAAATGTCCTGACNGCGAAGTATTGCGGTATAATTAAATNGTAATTAGCAGCGGAANTTATTATGGCGGCTGTGTCTTCTCCAAGCGCTCTAGAACATGCGTCAGCATTAGAAAAATACCTCGAGGAGGGNATGCAGCGCGCTCGAGCGATTAGTAATCGAGGTCCCCTTGANTTNGATTCTAATGGNAGGCTTCACCAGTACATTCTTGATGCNTTTTTTGAGCATGGCTTCTATGTGTTTGAGGGTGTAATCGATGATGTTGAGCTTGAAGAGCTGCGTGCAGATATCGCTCGTCTGCTTGACGAGGCGCCGACCGGTAAGGACTCGAAGGTAGATGCCAAAGGTCGACCTGCCTTTGGGCAGGAATTTACTAGACCAACTTACAGTTTCATTAAGCCACTATCCGATCCATGGGGTGGAACGAAATTACTAAGCGGGCGACACCAGGTACAGATGACCCAGCCGTCACCAGCAAAGGATGCACCCGACGAGGTTGTGCATCTAATAGGTGGCATGTGCCAGACCATGGAATCCGGTATAAGGCTATATGGTCATCCTTTATTACTCGCAGTCGCTGAGGCGATTAATGGTCCCGATTTTGTACCTTTTAATGACGCTACGTTCGTTAAACTGCCAGGGCTTGGTGGTTCCGTNGCATGGCATCAGGATGGAGTCACACATTGGGATGCGCCAAACTGGGACCCGGGCATTCACGGCTTCAATTTCCAGGTTCAGTTGTATCCCAGTACACCTGCCAATTGCCTATGGGTTGTTCCTGATTCCCATAAAAACGGTCGCGNAGANATTAAAGCTCTGGTTGAGGAAAATGGNGGATCCGAATATCTGNGNGATGCTATTCCGCTGGCATGCCAAGCGGGTGATGTGACTATTGCCAATCGTCAAATCCTACATGGCTCCTTTGCTAATACCTCACCGGATATTCGTGTTTCATTGACATTTGGATTCCATCGCCGCAGTTCGGTCATTGGTCAACGAGGAGTATTGGGCCAGAAGGATGACGCAGTCTACGACGAGCAGCGAGTGTTTGAGCGGTCTCGGGTGATTGCAGTAGCGATTGATGCGCGTCAGCAACGTTTTCCCCAGGAGCAACGGTTTGTTTACCAGCCGTTTGTTGGTCGTGAAGACGAGTATCGCTGGAGTCCGGAGATGTACGAGCTAGTTATAAAAAACTACAACCTGCAGGATCTTTCGATTTAACCGACCACAGAGTCCTGTCTCAGCGCATTGATGTCTTCTGCTGAATAGCCAAGTTCGTTAAGTATATCGTCGTTGTTTTCGCCCAGGCCCGGAGCAGCTGTATTGGGTGTTTCCTCATGGGCTAGCATGCCATCAACCTGGAAAGGTGGGCGGATCTCTAGGTAATCACCAATTCGCGGATCAGTATCCTGGTGAAACATTTGAGCTGCCACGAGATGTTCATCCGTCATGATGTCATCTAGCGAGTTGACATCAGCGCAGGGTATATCTTGTTCCGCCAGGACTTTTAGCCACTCGGCAGTTGTTTTTGACGGTGCTAGTTCGGAAATCTTACCGTAGAGTTCGTCGATATGTTNACTGCGAAGTANCGGNTCCACTACCTTGTTTGCAGTTGCCCAGTCTTCTAGTTCACACAGCTGAAAAAAACGAATCCAGTGTCTTGTGCTATAGGGCAATATCACAAGGTATCCATCCTTGGTTTTGTGTGGTTTTCTATTGGGCGTCATCATTCGGTCATATCCTAGGCCCCCTTCGGAGGGAACAAGGGTTTTGCCGGCCAGATGCTCCGATAGCAGGAATGAAACCATGCTCTCCAACATTGGTGCCTCAATGCATACGCCCTTTCCGGTCCGCTCTTTCTGGATTAGGCCACTTGCAACTGCGAGGGCTAGGTGTAAACCGACGACCTTGTCAGCCGCAATGGTGCGAAGAAATTGCGGTGCCCCCTCGGAATTGGCATTTAAGTCAGTAAGACCGGATCGAGACTGGATAATGTCATCGTAGGCGGGCGCGTNGGCGTCAGGGCCGAGACTGCCGAATCCTGGCGAGTAGCAATAAACAAGCGAAGGGTTCACTTCTTTTAATGTGTCGTAGGAAGCACCCAGTTTCGTCGCTGATCGTGCGCGCATATTATGTACCAGTGCGTCTGAGTCACGTACCAACGCGTGCAATATTTCTTGTCCGCGCGGCTGCTTTAGGTCTAACGTCAGCGAGCGTTTATTGCGATTGAAGTTCATGAACGCCACACCCAGATCATCTCGACGACCTGGTCGTACCGCACGAAAAACATCCCCATCTAATGATTCGATTTTGATGACCTCTGCGCCGAGGTCAGCTAGAAGCTGGGTTGCATAGGGGCCCAGAACAATAGTGGTCAGATCAATGATCTTAAGACCTTTGAGCAATTGAAACATAGCGTTATGGTCCTTAGAAAATACTGAAGCCGCCGTCGATTTTAATCACATCGCCAGTGTGCCACCTGCTGGCATCACTCATGAGGTACACCGCAATAGCGCCGAAGTCGTCTGGGGTTCCCCATCGACGCATCGGTATTCGCGGAATAACCGCGTCGACGAACTTTTGCCAGCCGAATATTCGTTCGGTCATCGCAGTTTCTACCCATCCTGGGATGACTGCGTTGGAGGTGATTTTATATCGTGCCATCTCAACAGACAGCGACATCATCATGGCGATCATACCTCCCTTCGTAGAGGCATAGGCCTGTCCTTTTGGAGAACCCTGAATGGCGGTGCCACTCGAGGTTAGGATTAGGCTGCCTCCCTCGCCCTGCTTGACCATTTGTCTTGTCGCGGCCCGCAGAGTGTAGAAAACTCCGTGAAGGTTCACATCGATCACCTTCTGCCAGTCTTTAGTTGAGTGTTCAAAGAAAGGTTTTTGATTCTGATTGCCTATGCCCGCGTTAGGAAAACATGCATCGATACGTCCATATCGTTCTATAACGCCATTCATTGCTTCTTCGACCGCAGCTTCGTCGGAGACGTCGCATAGTGTTGCCGAGGCACTGGGATTGATAGCTTGGAGTTCTGCTTCTGCGGCCGCGTTTTTCTTTGCGTTAGTTCCCCAGATGCTGACATCTGCGCCAGCGGCGGCAACTGCCCTGGCAAATCCGAGGCCAATGCCTCCATTGCCACCTGTGATTACGGCAGTTTTTTCGGAAAGATCGAATCCGTCGTAAGACATAAAAGAAACCCGTTTTGTAAGAAATCTATGTAAAAAATTGTGATATGCGGAACATCGCATATTTTAATGAGTTTGCACAGTGGCTGCCTTCCTGAGAGGGATGTGGGTCATCCACGAGTTCTTGATGGAAACCTAAACAAACTGTAGTAGTCTCTTTAAATCATAAGTAACAAGGTTGCTCGATGATGAAAGAATCACTATTCAGTTATGTGATGCTCACAGTTACCCTGAGTATAGTGGCCTTAGATGTACAGGGTGAAAAGCGCTGGCTTGCAGGAGATCATCACGTTCATAGTCAATTCAGTGTTGGCTGGGACGATAGCGTGACGCCGCCTAAACCCGTACCCGGTGGAGACGCTGTAAACCCTATTCCCGATAACGCCTCGCTTGCAAGAAATTATGGGCTGGCCTGGATGGTAACGACTGATCACGGCGGGCCATCTCATAGCAAGGTAAATAGAGACCTCGCATATCCCGAATTGTTGGTGTCGCGCAAGCAAGTGCCCGAGGTCGTTCAATTCTACGGTATGGAGCTAAATACACCTGCTGCTGACCATAGCAGTTTGATCATTCCCTATACGCTCGATGAACGAGAGGTTCTTTTTGAACTCGAAAAAGGGTTTGATAAGCGTGAAGCTTTTCCGTTCGATTTGACCCGGGATATGGAAGACAAGATGCTTGAGGCGCTGGTTGTGATGCGCGAGCTATCTGCGCCGCCGATAATTATTGCGAATCATCCATCGCGATCGGCTTCAGACTACGGAGAGTATGGTTTGCATACCCCCACCGAGTTTAGGAAGTGGAATAACCTGGCACCGAACGTAGCAGTAGGTATGGCAGGCGCGCCTGGTCATCAAGCGGGGACTCTTGTTTCCTATGAGAGGGATGGCGTTAAATACGACATCAATCGAGGAGCGTATCGCTCTTATCCTACGATGGGCGGGTTTGATCAGATGACGGCTAAGGTGGGGGGGTTCTGGGATTCTATGTTGGGGGAAGGTCGGCGATGGTGGATTACT
This sequence comes from Gammaproteobacteria bacterium, assembly GCA_002712135.1. Taxonomy (GTDB): domain Bacteria; phylum Pseudomonadota; class Gammaproteobacteria; order Pseudomonadales; family Azotimanducaceae; genus UBA7455. The sequence continues at coordinate 1,124 of PASO01000025.1, read as the reverse complement.
GCGAATTCCGATTTCCATCGTCATTTCAGCATCGATGGCATTGATTTCTATCCAGGTGAATATTCAAAAACTTATGTTTACGCCGAAAAAAACCACGATGCAATTTTCGCAGCGCTGCGGTCGGGGAAGGTGTTTGTTACTACTGGCGACTTGGTGAGTGAGGTTAATATTAGAGCGAGTCTGGGCGATCAATCCGCAACGATGGGGTCGACGCTTCCAGTCCCGAAGGGTGCTAAGGTTTATATTGAGATTACTGTTCGTGATCCATCAGGTGCCAATGCTAATAAGGACATGCCAGCGGTTAATCGCGTCGACCTAATCACGGGCGACGTTAACCTTAAATTGGAAGATCTATCGACAAACAGCAATTCCAGTGCGGTCGTCAATTATCGTTTCTCAAAAAACGAATGGCAGCGAGATGGTGAGGTGTTAACCATGTCGCATCGGATAAAGGTTAAACAATCGATGTACCTTAGAATTCGTGGGACTAATACGAGTGAACTCGAACCATTACTTGATGGTACGGGCGAGAGCCCCTGGGGCGACCTCTGGTTTTATACCAACCCGGTCTTTATTGCTGTCGAATGAGTCCAAGCGGTCTGAACCGGAAACACACTTCGACCTGATCGATACCGATGCTGATAGTGGTATCCTGATGCAGAAACTAGCCATTTTTTTCGCTGGCGAAGCGAAAGCGACAGCTACTCGGGGGTTTTCTTTGAGTATCAGCTCTGCAAAAAAAGAGGTCCGCTAGGACCCCTTTTTTTGAAACAGATAAACTTGGTATTCCTACTTACTAAAACCATCGTAGGTCACCTGAAGTTGGATTGAGCGTGGCGACGGCAAGACACCGTTCACGGTAGCGAGACTCGATCCGGCCGTAAATGCCCTGTCATTATCAGTCAGGTTCTGTATAGAGACATCGACTGTATAGGGGCCTTTGTTGACCGAAGCCGTGAAGGTGATGTTCTCCCAGTTGTCATCTGCGGGAACTCTTGAGGCTGCGTAAGCAGCGTAAGGTCGTGACCGATGCGACCAATTAAGGGCGCTAAAGAAATTCCAGCCGGTATCCATTAGCGGCGCCGAATAGCGTGCGCCAATTATATGGCTCCACTTCGCCACGT
>PASO01000024.1 GCA_002712135.1 Gammaproteobacteria bacterium | reverse complement strand
CTACCAACGACTGGCATCAAGACCAGCGTTCCAAAAAGTGATTAACTGATGTCGAATGACGTCGAGCCCAGACCAAAACTCGGTATTTCTAGTTGTCTGCTAGGTAATGAGGTGCGTTACGACGGTGGCCATAAACACAATGCGTATATCAGGCGGACCCTGGGCGAATATTTTGACTTTATTCCCTTTTGCCCGGAGGTCGCCATCGGCCTGTCTACGCCACGGCCACCGATTCGCCTGGTAGATGATGGTGAGTCGGTTCGCGTTCTAGGGACTGAGGACTCTTCTCTCGACTACACAGACAAACTGAGTGGCTACGGCGATCGAGTGTCAGGGTCAATGGATGATTACTGCGGCTATATTGTCAAAAAAGATTCTCCCAGTTGTGGCATGGAGAGAGTAAAGATCTATCAGGGAAAAAAGGAAGCACCGCCAGTAAGGCGCGGTAGTGGTGCATATACGGCTGCTTTGATGGCATCGCGACCAGAACTCCCCGTTGAAGAAGAAGGTCGTCTGATGGACCCTGGACTAAGAGAAAATTTTGTTATTCGCGTATTCACGTTGTTCCGTTGGCGCTGCATGGTAAAGGAAGGTCTCACGCCGGGATCGTTAGTCGAATTCCACACGCGACACAAGTTTCTGATACAGGCGCATCATGAGGCGACCTATCGTCAGCTGGGACCTATGGTGGCCAGGGCAGGTAGTGAAGATCTTGACGCTCTCGCACCAGAGTACCTGGTGTGCCTGATGCAGGGGTTACGGCACGTGACGACCCCCGGTAAGCAGGCCAATGTGCTTATGCATATTATGGGTTTCATCAAGAATCAGATGACACCCGAAGACAAGACGGAGATGCTAGATTTAATCGAGATGCATCAGTCAGGACTGGTCCCGGTTATTGTTCCGATTACTCTGATGAACCACTTCCTGCGCCGATATCCTCATGAATATATAGAGAAACAGTATTTTCTGGAACCTCATCCCCGGGAACTGATGCTGCGTAATCACATCTAATCGTCTTCGAAATCCTTCGAATGCAGCGCCCGTTGGCGTGTTTCGCTTAGCGCTTTCGCGCGTGCCAGTTCCGCTTCTCCTCGATCCTCATTTGGACGAGGTATGTGTTCAAAATGGTGATAGTTGTCCTTACCCTTCACCAGGATTGCCCGATCGCCTTTTACTTTTGTTTGTTTCACGTCGGTGGCGCAATAGCGAAGCACCATTCCTATTCGTCGATCACTGGAGTTATTTGGGTCTGAGCCGTGAATCATGCGAACGTGATGTAGCGACATTTCTCCCGCATTTAGCGGGGTCATTATCGTCGACGTTTCGTCGATCGTCGTTTTGACGACCTGTCCACGGGATAAGATATTGTTCTCGCCGAAGGTGTCTTCCTGCTCAAATAGTGGACCCCTGTGACTGCCCGGAACGAACTTCATCGGTCCGGATGCGGGCAGTGCATCTGATATGGCGACCCATGCAGTCACCACGTTATGGGGTTCCAGACCCCAGTAGGTCGCATCCTGATGATAGGAAACGAACTCTGGTCCCGGTTCCTTGATAAACCAGTCCATGGACCAGAACATTACGTTCGGTCCCAGCACGTCTGAGACCGGATCGACAATGCGCGGGTCATGCACGAGATCCCAGGCCCACCTGTTGGTGATAGGCAGGCCAAAGCGACTTTTAGACCTGTGGTCAAAAGGTTGTTGCTCGATCGCCTCCAGTTTCGTTCTCAGCTGACGAGCTTCCTCGGGAGAAAACAGCTGAATAGGCGACAGAAAGCCGTTTTCATGGAACGCTGCGATCTGGGACTCGTTGAGATGTGTGCTCATCACCGTTTCTTAACGCTGAATTCGAATTCCAATATATGCGCCGAATCCGGGAGAGCGGTATCCGAATACCTGCTCGTAACTTTCATCGGAAACGTTTTCCAATCGTGCGTTTAGCGTCACGTTTTCTGATAATTTGTAATATCCTGACGCGCTGACTAGCGTGAATGCGTCTATTACAACGCGTTCCTGAAATGGCGGGAAGGGTGGGAAAAAGTCGTCATGCTGTTTACCTGTTCGCGTGATGGCAAGATTGATTCCGCTGCGTGACCAGCGATAGTTAAGCACAACCGAACCAGAGTGTTCTGGCCTTCTAACCTCTGGCACCTTGCCCGCAGCGCTTTGCTGATTGGCGTCCAGATAGGTATAGGTAGCGCGCAGCCCCCAATGCGCCGCAGGCTTATATTTCATTTCTAGTTCGACACCAGACCTATCTGATTCACCTTCAATGTTGGCAGAGGTGAAACCGCCGGTGGTGAAATCGAATACGAATCCGTTGATCTCGTTTTCCAGGTTCGCATTGAAATAAGTCGCTGCGACATCTAGCGATTCATCTATTAGGGAGCTACGTACACCGATTTCCCACTGATAGGAGGTCTCGGGATTTAGATCGGGATTTCCAATGAAATTGGTAAAGAATCCGAATCTTTCGGTAAAAGTAGGGTTTTTTACGCTTTCTCCGATTGAACCATATAGTGTGTACTGGTCAAGCTTGAAAGCACTGGTTACGCGCCATGAAGCTGCGTTTTGGAATTCAGCGTTATGGTCTCGTCGTCCACTGGCGGAGAAGTGAAAGCGCCCGCCATCATACCTGTATTCCGCTGCCAAGCTATCGGTATTCTGGCTTTCGTTTCTATTGGGGTCACCAAAGAATGACGCGGAGCCTCGCTGTTCATACTTTTCTGATTCCCTCTCTGCCAGCAGCGAAAGTCGATTTGCAGCGTTGTAATAGTTCAATTGGTACTTCGCTGCTTCTCTTGTTGCTCGAGTTATACTTTCTACCGGATTATCGTCCCGTGTTTGGTTGTCAGTATCCGTTCGTTGAAGAGCAAGGCTATGATCAAATTTATCATTGATGCTGTATTTTACGCTTATACCTGAATACAGATATTCAGATTGAGTTCTGTAGTAAGCATCCGTAGGTAGTCCGGTGACGTAAAAGTCCGTTGCGTCATATTCACTAGTCTTATCCGTGTAGCGAACTGTATACCGAAATGAAAGGTCATCCGTTGTATCAAGCCTGCCTGATAGGCCAAGTGTTAGATTATCTAATCCGTCATCTTCCAAGCCGGAGCGAGAAATGTTTGTGCCGTCGGTCTCGAGATGATCCGCCGTGAATTTTATTCTGTTTCTCAGCGTTTTAAAGTTCGTTGATAGAGTCATCTGTCTAGTTGCGAAAGATCCCGTTTGAACGCTACCTTCAAGACTACTGGAGACCTCGCTGGGAGACGTAATGATATGGACAACGCCGGCCATCGCATCACTTCCCCAAAGCGCACTTTGGGGGCCTCTGACAATTTCTATGCGTTCGATGTCGCTGATTGTAATCTGACTGAAGTCGAATTCGCTTCCCTGGGCAGGGTCATTAACTTCAATGCCATTAATCAGGACTAGTACCTGGTTAGCTTCGGCGCCGCGCACACGCAGCTGGCTGATTGCACCCGATGAGCCTTGTTGGCTAATTGCGAATCCCGGAACTTGCCTAAACAGGGACTGTAAAGAATTAATATTTCGATCGAGAATATCTTGCTTTGAAATAATGGTTATAGAGCTTCCGGCATCGTCCACCTTCATCGGCGTCGCGGAAACAGTAATGGTTTCTAGTGCTTCTGCTTGTGCTAAAAAGTTTATGAATAGCGCACAGCATGCGTAGATTAATCGGTAGGGCATCTTATCCTCCACACTCACACCCGAGTGATGACGTAGTCAATAGTGGGCCGAAGCAGGATAGATAAGCATCAGCTTACCGCCCGCCGCGGTGCTTGTTGCTGATAAGGCCGGTCTCCGGGCTCACGAGTATTTGCACTTGATTCGCCTTCCCGTGCTTAGCACAGTGGTTTAGGACTGGTGTCCTTGAATCAAATTCCTCGTCTACCGTTGCGGGGGCAGCGCCAGATTTTGACTGGCTTCCCGTTTCACCCTATTGAAATAATCCGCGTTAGAGCGGAGCAGGGCACCTTAGTCAGGTAGATTCATCATAGGAGGTGTACGGATGTAGGTCAATCTAACTTGGCGAAACCAGCTCATATCTTAGTCGACGACCGTTGACGTTCGACACAAGGCCAACCCACTCATGGTCATCCGTGTACCAAAGGTCGATGTCCAGCTTGCCGGCTTTCACCTGATAGCGGTTAGTTAAGCGATCGACGCCGCGAACGTTGATCGTATCTCTGCTTTTGTCGATTACCTCTATGGAGGTGTACTCGCCGGTTTGGGCATTCAGCAGTCTGCTTTGATCAAGCAATCTTGGGTCCCAGTAGGCGAAAGTCATTGCGCACTCTGGTAGCAGCGTGTTCAGGGATTCTCCGTCTTTCACTCGAGATACGTTCAAACCCTTATCCGAAAGTTTGCCGACGACAGAATAGACGCGTCCATTCACGTTGGTTTCAGATCGAATCTGTTTAATACAGCCGGCCTGCCATTCCTCCTCGTTCAGGTGCCGATACTCGTAAGCGGTGAAGAAAAGGAACTTGACTCGAAACCCCGCATCGATAGTGACGTGGGTTCCTTCTTTGGACACTAAGAAATTGTGGTATCCGATCTCTTTATCGTTCAGGTATACCTTGAACTGGTAGTGAACATTCGCCTGGAGGGAAGTTGCATAGACTAACCCGAATACAAGAAATGCGATGCGAATAATCACGTTACTTATTGCCCTTCATTGGATACAGTAAATCCGTCAAATCGTTTCGCGAGGACCGCCAGCATTGGCATCAATACACCCCAACTAATCGCGACTACCGCGATGGTGGAGAGTGTTTCGGGGAAGCTGACACCGCCGAGTTTTGATCCCGCGAAGTAGGTTATTGGACCGAATAACATTCCCAATAGTGCGGCCAGCATCATTCGTCCGTGCAGCCAGCGCAGCGATATGTTTAGCGTCGTGGCAAACAATAGCCACATGGCAAGTATCCAATACGGTGGTAGTCCTTCAAAGATGTTTCCATTGATGTAAACCATGAAACCCAGTTGCACCATGACAGTTTCCCAGGCGGTTCCAGTGAGAGTGACCAAAAATAGCATTTGTATTTCTTTGATGCGTATTGGTGTGAAAAACAGATGGAAGCCGATCGCAGTGAAGGCAAACAGGAGGCTAATCAAAGCGATGTTATTGACCGCACTAAGCACACAGACCAGCCAGCCAATTTGAAATAATATAATGTTTATTATGATGTGGGCTATGCGTGGCATGAGCTGCTGTAGATAGTTGTCGTATTAGGAGGTACGTGATTTGGGGGAGGTTGGATTAGATGGATGGGGGCGAGGGAGTGGTGCGACGCATCGCGATTCAACGGAGCCGGCGGAGAGGCCGTCTCCTAAGGAGCAAGCCTGCTGAGTGCTCTTATGGCCAGGGAGGGATTNCTAAGCCGCCATCCATGGCCTCCTATACTNCGGGCGCACTNAAGTACAATCAAANTTACTATCCCTCAAAATTGGCCGAANCTGGGTCTCAAATCTTCATCCTCCTACCCAAAGAATAAGAAAAGGACCCATACGGGGTCCGTACTTATTCTGGCGGAGAGGGAGGGATTCGAACCCTCGATGAGCTTTTAACCCATACTCCCTTAGCAGGGGAGCGCCTTCAGCCACTCGGCCACCTCTCCAAAAANCTCAAGCGCGATTGTAACGGTCTGGCTTTAGGGTGTCACGGAAACCATAGTGTTGTTCTGATAGACTGCGGAACCTTCACATAGCTGTTTAGAACCTTGAACCCTTCACCATATTATCGCTGGTATATAGTAGCTCTGACGCTGATTAACCAGTCCTTTACCGTGGGGATTCTAGTTTACAGCTTTGCACTTTTCGTTGTCCCCTGGCTGGAAGCCTTTTCGATTACTCGTGGGCAGGTCATGATTACCATATTCCTGACACAGACATTCAATGGCTTTCTGAGTCCAGTGATTGGACGTTTTCTTGATCATTCATCCATCAGAAACATGGTTGTTGCCGGTGCTGTTTGTATGAGCGTGGGAATGATTCTGGTCTCCATTAGTGGTGCGTTTTGGCAAATCGTTTTGATACACGCAACCTTGTTGCCCTTAGCACTGGTACTGTGTGGCACTTTGTCATCACAGACGTTGGTGGGAAAGTGGTTTACCAAAGGTCGCGGGATAGCAATCGGNATCTCGGCAGCTGGGACGTCGCTTGGCGGTTTTGTNTTTCCATTCGTCACGGCTCAACTTATCGGTGATTTCGACTGGCGTACTGCTTTCCAGATTCTTGGCGCACTAACGTTCCTGTTCCTGGTCCCTTTGAATTGGCTCGTACTGCGAGTTCCGCCGCCCGCTGTTAAAGTGAGTTTGTTAGAATCTCCTGACTTTGATCAGCGTATCTGGAACACTCGTGAAATTTTGACGACGAAAATGTTCTGGATTCCAATCGCCGGTTTATTGCCACACAATCTGGCATTTGCCGCTGTACAGTTCAANCTTGGTGCCTACATGTCTGANTTGGGAATGGCCCAGGGCATCGCTGCGCAAATNATATCGCTAAGTGCCTTCAGTATGATTTTAGGCAAGTTCCTGTTTGGGGGGCTGGGTGATTATGTTGATCACCGTTTTTTGTTCTGGGGCATGGCTATTTCACTGTGTGGCGCACTGATACTCTATTCAGGNACACCAAGTCGAATTGAACTTTATCTGGCAGCAGTGATGCAGGGCATAGCAACTGGCGGCGTAATGCCTATGATGGGTAATGTATACGCAAGCAGGTTTGGCACCATGAGCTTTGGCCGAGTTCTGGGCATGGTTACGCTGTTTACGATGCTAGGTAGTTCGGGGTCTTTATTGAGTGGATGGATGTTTGACCTGACTCAGACCTACGATTATGTGTTCTGGTTTCTAATTATTTTTCAGATTCCTTGTATGTTCATTATTTACTGGCTACCAGCTGCAGANGAAATTAAGAGNCCCAAGGATTTGTCTTAGGCTAAATAAGTTACTAATACTTAATCTTTGTGTTTACACTCATTTTTTTTGGTGCTGAATTCTTCATTCTTAGGACATAATTGTACTGAATGGGTTTTCTGTAAGTGATGTATTGATTTAACTGGCCTAAGCTTAATTTCAGTNGTAGACCTCAGCGTTTAGGTCCTGTTTTAGCTATGCATCAATGAAAGTTGACGCATTTCAACATGAACAACATAATACGCCCCTTCGCGCTGGTAGCTCAGCTGGATAGAGTTCCTGGCTACGAACCAGGCGGTCGGGGGTTCGAATCCCTCCCAGCGCGCCAACTTCCTGTCTGTTTAGTATCTTGCATGATGTCCACTACAGTGAAACACTTCACATTTAACGACTACNCGGATTTTGAATATGCTGCTATTTGTCACTGGAGCTAGCGGGTCTGGCAAGACTACGGTGACTCCTGGGCTTGCCAAGAAATTTCCAGAGTACTCGGTTCACGATTTCGATGAACGAGGTACGAGAGATGATCTGAGTACCCGAGTACGGCAGGAACAAACGGAGTTTTGGATCAATAAAAGCATAGAGAATCAGCACTTGGGTCAGGATACGATTGTCTGTGGTGGTGCAGTGTATGGAGAAATTCTAGCATGCCCGTCGATTAGTCAGATCGATGGCCTTGCAGTATGCCTCCTCGATTGTACGGATGTAGAACGCACCGATAGGATTCGTGAGTTTGGTGGAACGCCAACGATGGAGATGCTTGCATGGTCTGCTTGGCTTCGAGTTCATGTGATAGACCCCCAGTGGTATCCTGGAGTCATTAAGGAACAAGGCTACAACTTGATGCAGTGGGATAACTGGCAGGGTTGGCAGAGAGGTGACAAGCGCTGGAAGGTGACCATAATCGATACGTCCNCTAAGAAGATTGAACAGATCGTTGGCACCGTTGCCAAATGGGTGGTGGGTGTGCAGGCNTCGTCTAATCTTGTGTTGCCGCTAGATCGGCGAGACGAGGATGATCTTCTGGTGGAAGATCGAAGCTGACTCTTTCATTAGTATTTGGGCAGTCAAAGGCGAGCGCGACAGCAGTAAGTATTAATTTCGGGTAACGACCGGTTCCATATTGTTGATCCCCAATGACAGGGTTTCCGAGTAAAGCCATATGACGCCTAATCTGGTGTTTTCGACCCGTATCAATTTGTATTTCAACGAGGGTATTACCTGAACTTTTGTCTATCGGCGTGATCCTAGATATTGCCTGTTTACCGTCTANTGGTGTTTCAATTTTCACTGGTGAACTTAGCTCGCCTTCGACTAGTGCTCGGTATTGCTTTCGCACGGTTCGTTGCTGGAATTGTTTAGATAGGGTTGCTGCTGCACTTTTAGTGTGGGCCAATACCATGACACCATTTGCGAACTTATCAAGGCGGTGAACGAGGAAAACAGGCCGATCAAATAATTTCTCTACGACCCGATTAATCGCACAGTGATCCCCGAATCGAGTACCAGAAGACATTAACCCTACAGGCTTATTCCACACACTATAGGTTTCCTGATCATTGATTAGATCCGGCTCAGGTGGTGAAAAACCAAGAATTTTTTCACTGTAGTAGATGTTGATGCGATCGCCAGGCTGCAGCTGTGTTTTTACCCGACGTAGTCGGGTAATTTTTTTTCTTTTCGAAGTCCACACTGCACCCAGCGTCATCGCACGCTTGATCTTTGATTTCGATAACTTGGTTGCCTCGGCGATCAGCTCAACGGCAGTCATCTGAGTGTTACAGCTGATGGTCTTTTCAATGGTTTCCATGGCAGGAATAACCCTACAAGACATATTGGAGTCTTACAAATAAGTATGCTTCGCTAGGCAAACACTTGGGATCGTGTAACACTTTGCGTTTTCAAAATTGGAGTTACACCATGACAGCAACGCCCACCGGTACCGATACTATTCTGTGTGACATTGAGGACCAAATCGCTACCGTTACACTGAATCGTCCAGAAGCCCGTAATGCCATGAGCCGGGAAATGATGGAACATATGGGGGACGTNTTTAGTTCGCTTGAAATGAACCGTGATGTTCGTTGCGTCATNCTNACCGGGGCAGGAAAGGGATTTTGTGCAGGTGGCGACGTAAAAGCAATGGCGAGCTCTGGGGACAATACTGGAAGTGCAAGTTTTACCACCGATGAATCGATCCATCGCCAGCGTGACCAGCAACGTACCTCGGTCGGTAAGCTATTTAAAATGCCTAAGCCTACGATTGCTGCGCTTCCTGGTGCGGCAGCTGGTGCGGGTATGGCCTTCGCCCTCTCTTGCGATTTCAGGATCATGGCGAGCAATGCCATTATGACTACGGCTTTTGCCAAGGTTGGCTTTTCTGGCGACTATGGTGGCACTTATTTCCTGACGCACCTTGTCGGCGCAGCCAAGGCGCGCGAGTTATATATGTTGTCAGAGCGAATCACCGCCCAGGAAGCACTGGGTCTGGGTCTTACGACCTACGTCTGCGAACCGGAAGAACTTCAGGATAAAGCTCGNGAACTGGCGTTGCGTCTGGCCAATGGGCCCACTGTGGCATATCGCTACATGAAGGAAAATCTGAATCGNGCTATTTCCGGAGATATCGACGACTGTCTGGACCTTGAAGTTACGCATCACATTCATACCGGGAAGACGGAGGATCACAAAGAAGCCGCCCAGGCGTTTGTCGACAAGCGAGATCCGGTATTCAAGGGTCGATAGCAGTATAGGATGTCTATTGCCTACCTAAATGGCAGCTGGCAGCCGCTGCAGNAAGCACGAGTATCAGTGCTCGATCGCGGTTTCATGTTTGGCGACGGGGTCTATGAGGTGATACCTGTATATCAGGGCAAATCCTTTGCCGAAGATGAGCACTTGGCTCGCTTGGCGACGAGCCTGAAAGAACTGCATATCATGATGCCAAGATCGGAAGCCGANTGGCGTGAGCTATTTAGAGAAGCGATAGAGCGAGGAGATGAGGACGAGGCGATACTTTATGTCCAGGTGACGCGAGGTGTCGCGGGGTCGCGTTCGCATGTGTACGAAGATAGTGAACCCACGGTGTTAATTACCCTGTCTCCGAGGGTCAAGCCTAGCTTGGATCACAGACTCAGTGTGGTTACCAAGGAAGACTTCAGGTGGAGTAGGGGGCATATCAAATCCATTAGTCTTGCCGCTAATAGCCTGGCGAAGAACGAAGCGATTTCAGAAGGTTATGATGATGCGATTTTTATTCGGAATGGTAAGGTTACAGAGGCGTCCTCATCGAATGTGTTTGTCGTCAAGGACGGGGTGGTTGTTACTCCAATTGCAGACAATTTTTTGCTCCATGGTATTACCCGAGCACAGGTTGTCGCATTAGCGAAGCAGCACAATATACCCTTTGAAGAACGCGATATTTCGCAGGAAGAATTGCTTGCGGCTGACGAGGTGTGGGTTACCGCAACCAGCATAGAGGTCTGGCCTGTACAAAAGGTGAATGATCAGTGGATTAGTAATGGTGAAGTAGGTCNGATNTACAAGAAGATATATAACCTGTTTCAGGAGTTAAAATGTCAATCCAATTAGGCCTTTGCTTCGTANAGGTAGTTTGAGGAAANTATGAGTCGAGAAGGAAATCTAGAGGCGCCCACAAGGCACCCGGTTGAATGGCAGAGTGAAAAGTTCTGGGACGAAAAAGATCTCTTTTCGGAATTGGAGCGNGTCTACGATATTTGTCATGGTTGCCGCCGTTGCGTGAGTTTGTGTGATTCCTTCCCAACGTTGTTCGATCTGGTNGATGAATCAGAAACGATGGAGGTGGATGGAATTGCCAAGGATGATTACTACGATGTAGTCGATCAGTGCTACCTTTGTGACCTTTGCTTTATGGCCAAATGCCCTTACGTGCCGCCCCATGAATGGAATGTAGATTTCCCTCACCTAATGCTTAGGGCGAAAGCGCAGCGCTTCAAAACTGAATCTGCTTCGATACGTGACCGTGTGCTTACCAGTACCGATGCGGTTGGCAAGCTGGCGTCNATTCCTCTGGTGGATGTGNCAGTTAATGCCCTGAATAAAAATGGCTTGTTCCGCAATGCGCTGGAATCGACGCTGGGGGTGCACAGGGATGCCNCGGTNCCGGCGTACCATGCAAAGACGCTTCGCAAGCATTTTCAGAATAGTGAGGTCACGCCGAAAGCAGTTGGCGAAACAACGGGCAAGATTGCTTTCTACGCAACTTGCTATGGAAACTATAATACGCCTCACTTGGGTGAAGATTTCGTTAAGGTATTCGAACATAACGGTATCCNATTCGATCTCGTGATCAAGGAAGCTTGTTGCGGTATGCCGAAGCTAGAGTTAGGTGACCTTGATTCAGTCAATAAGCTCAAAGAGAAAAATATTCCTGTTCTCGCGGCGATGGTTGACGAGGGCTATGACCTGACGGCACCCATTCCTTCCTGTGTACTCATGTACAAACAGGAATTACCGCTACTTTACCCTGATGATGAAGAAGTTCAGAAGGTAAAGGCCGCTTTCTACGATCCTTTTGAGTATCTGTTCCTGCGTCACAGGGAAGGTGAGTTTAATACTGAGTTTGCTAATTCCCTTGGNGATATCAGCTACCAGGTAGCCTGTCACCTCCGTGTACAGAACATCGGTATTAAAACGAGGGATGTATTGTCGTTGATTCCTGACACCGAAGTGCACGCCATTGAGCGATGTTCAGGGCACGATGGTACCTACGCCGTAAAAAAAGAAACCCGTGAGAAGTCGTTGAAGATTGCGCGGCCAGTGGTACGACAGGTGAACGAAAAAGACGCAGAACANTTTGCCAGTGACTGCCCAATGGCAGCGACACATATCGCNAATCTGTCGGATTCAGTTGACCAACCTGATCATCCAATGTCTTTGTTACGNAAGGCGTACGGTATCTAATAGGAATATTTAGCTATGTTAACGCGATCAGATTTATGGAGCTTGGAAGAGTATGCAGAACGACGAGAGGCGTTTCGGGTGGAAGTATTGGAACACAAAAAAGCGAGACGAATTCTGCTTGGTGATCATATCCTCTTGATGTTTGAGGACNAGACCACCATCAAATATCAGATACAGGAAATGCTTCGAATTGANAAAGTTTTTGAAGCAGCCGGTATTCAGGATGAACTNGATGCTTATAATCCNTTGATTCCTGACGGTGNTAACTGGAAATGCAGNCTGCTGATTCAGTACGAGGATATGGATGAGCGAAGGGTGCGCCTGTCGGNGTTGGTTGGTATTGAGGATAAGATTTGGCTACAGGTTGGTGCCGAGTCACGAATCTATCCTATCGCCGATGAAGATATGGACCGAAGTCGGGANGAAAAAACCTCTTCTGTTCACTTTCTGCGCTACCAACTTAATCCTGAACAGGTAACGGCACTGCGTAACGGTGCATCGATTATTGCAGGGGTGGAACACGACGCATATCCCGTTGACGATGTTNTGGTAGGTGAGGACGNGCGGCNCGCTNTGCTGGGTGACTTGAATTGATTCGGGTCTTCTGACGACCCTTCTATGCTCACTGTCCTGCGTCACACTATTGCTCAAAATCGCTGGTGGGATGCCATTTTTGTGCTCTATGTCACTGCGTTTTGCATCGATCTCATTNTTCTGCAGCATGGTCGTATTGGATCCGAGTTGGGGATCTCCGTTNGGCAGATTATTTTTCTGCTGTTGATGCTCACAGCGCTCTTTAACTGTTTTCAGTTGCGTAGGGTTCCACTAACGACAATTGGTGGGCTCCTTGTTTTAGGCCTGGTGATTCCCATNGCTTGGGGCGCGTTGGGTGTCGCTAATGGCAACGAGTTACGACACGTCGTCAACGATGCAAACGGACATCTGTTTTATTTGCTTGCTTTTGCGCTNCTGCTGGGCTTTCGACCAGATTTTCCAAGTAAGATGGTTATGGGCTTCGCAATGTTGCTGGTGGCATTTCTTTGCACGATATCACTCATAGCATACGTCTATGCTCTCATCGGGGTCGAGCAGGCAAACCACATCGAAAAACTTCTACGCGAAGGCGACTATGGTTTTTTCAATGTGTTTGAAGATGGTCGACCCTATCGAGTTTTTCTAAGTAGCTATTTGTTTGTACCAATTCTAATCTGTTACTCCATCCAGCGTTTGATGGTTANTTGGCGAACGCGCCACGCTGTGGATGTTACGGGATCGGTTTATTGAGTTCTGGGTCTGGCGACTATGATCGTATCCCAGACTAGATCACTATGGGTTGGAGCGATTGCAGGTCTTGCGATCATGCTGGTGTATCTAATTCATCGTACTTCACGGAGATTGATTGCTGTTGCTGGTTTAGCGGGATTGTGTGGTGGCNGTTTAGTGCTCTTGGTNGCCCCTCAGTTTTTGAGGCTTGCGGATATAGATGGTAGCGCTGGTATGCGCCTTGGGCAGGTGGTGTTGCTGTTTGATTTATTTACGCAGCGACCCTGGCTTGGTTGGGGTTTTGGCACTGTCATTGATATTGTCATGTATAGATCTGCTTCGTTCTCACATGAAATGGACCTGATAGACTTGCTGCGGAAGATCGGCTCAGTTGGCCTTGTCGTCTACCTAGGAGCATTTTTCTCATTGCTTAGATCTGCCTGGAGGCAGTATCGAATCGATGAGTTTTCCGAAGAGGTTGGAATGCTGCTTGCCACCCTCGCAGTAGTGTTCACCGTGGGNTTTTTCAATCCTTATGCGACAGCTTCTATCGGGATCGGCGCCATCGTGCTAGCGTTAGTAACGGTCGAATTCAGGAATCTGACTTTATTNTCCCNAGACGCTCCTGACTGTAGTCNGCNCTAACGGTGTCGCACCACTCCTGATTCTCCAGATACCAGCTTACTGTCTTNTCCAGGCCGGTCTCGAAAGTTTCTTCAGGCGTCCAGCCAAGNTCGTTCTNGATTTTGCTTGCATCGATCGCGTAGCGAAAGTCGTGCCCGGGACGGTCGGTGACGAAAGTAATCAGGCTGGTGTATGGCTCATTTTGAGCTGGNACAANTTTCTGTAGGGTTTCACAGATNGCGGTTATAACTTCCAGAGCCGTTTTCTCGCAATTACCGCCGATATTATAAGTTTCACCGGTTTTGCCGGTTGTTGCGACCAGGTGNAGCGCGCGCACATGGTCGTTTACATGGAGCCAATCCCTTACTGCGTTACCTTTGCCGTAAACTGGTAACGCCTTNTTATGTAGGGCATTTACAATCATCAGGGGGATGACTTTTTCGGGGAACTGGTGGCTGCCGTAGTTGTTGGAGCAGTTGGTAATAACCACAGGGAGCCCGTAGGTTGCGTGCCAGGCCCGTGCCAAGTGATCCGATGAGGCCTTAGTCGCGGAATAGGGCGAATTTGGATCATAGGGCGTTATTTCGGTGAANTAGCCAGTTTCTCCGAGCTCACCGTAGACCTCATCCGAGGATACATGGTGAAAGAGAAACTGGTCATTCGGGTTTTTCTGCCAGTAGGCAAGGGCGGCCTGTAGCAAGGTGAACGTGCCAACAATGTTGGTTTGGATAAAGTCGCCGGGCCCATCCACAGACCTGTCCACGTGACTTTCGGCAGCCAGATGCATAATCTTATCCGGCGCGAAGCGTTCTATGGTTTCCGCTATTACTTTGGTGTCACAGATATCTGCATGCACAAACTCGTAACGCGGACTATCGCTTACCGANTCCAGGGATACCAGATTCCCCGCATAGGTCAGTTTGTCTATGTTAAGAACTTCGTGATCAGTTTCATTGATCAGGTAACGCACCAGGGCTGAACCGATAAAACCGGCACCACCAGTCACGATGATTTTCATTTCGGTTCCTTTAGGAAATTTTCCTCAAAGACAAGTGCCTCGTTTAAGGAGGGTGCTTCTGTATCCTTCTGTGATAGCAATGGGTCTCCGACAAAAGGCCAGTCGATGCCAATTTGCGGATCATCCCAACGAATCCCGTATTCGTCGCCTGGTGTGTAGTAGTCGGTACATTTATACTGAAACTCGGCGGTCTCTGTTAACACCACGAACCCGTGCGCGAAACCTGGCGGGACCCAGAACATCTCTTTGTTCTCGTCGTTGAGAATACATGCGGTCCATTCACCGAAGGTTGCTGANCCTTGGCGTATGTCCANCGCGACATCGAACACCTCACCNTGAATGACTCTNACCAGTTTTCCCTGAGGNTTCTGTAGCTGATAGTGNAGACCGCGCAGGGTGTTCTTGACCGATTTACTGTGGTTATCCTGAACAAAGGTTACTTCTGGTAGCCATGCTGCTCGGAAGGTCTCCATAAAGAAGCCTCGTTCATCCGCAAATACATCCGGTTTGAAGCGTTGTACTCCGGGTATGTTGGTATCAATTATTTCCAATTATCTGTATCCGTCCTGCTCTATGACTTTTAGCAGATATTGTCCGTAACCGCTTTTGATTAAAGGCTTCGCGAGTTGCTGTAACTCTGATGCATTTATATAACCCATCTGATAGGCAACTTCCTCGGGACAGGCGATTTTCAATCCNTGNCGCTGTTCNACGATGCGAACGAAACTGGCGGCATCCAGCAGGTGTTCATGTTGGCCAGTATCAAGCCAGGCCGTACCGCGTGACAAAATCTCAACCTGCAACTTACTTGTATCAAGATACTGGATGTTGACGTCAGTTATTTCTAGTTCGCCCCTTTTCGATGGTGTTAACGATTTGGCGATATCAACTACATCATTGTCGTAGAAGTAGAGACCAGTTACCGCGTAGTGTGATTTTGGATTGGATGGTTTTTCTTCTATGGAGATTGCGTTGCTATCATCATCAAAGTCCACGACGCCATAATCCTGGGGATTGCTGACATAGTACCCGAAGACTGTTGCGCCGCTTTCCTGGGCGGCTACCTGTTGCAGTTTGTTGGGCATATCATCCGCGTAGAAAATGTTGTCTCCCAATATCAGGCAGACACTGTCATTACCTATGAAGGAATCGCCGATGATGAATGCCTGCGCCAGCCCATCGGGTGATGGTTGTTCCGCGTAGCTTATGGAAATGCCCAATTGTTCACCGGAACCCAGGAGATCCATGAACGCGGGGACATCTCTGGGAGTACTGATTATCAGAATCTCTGTGATGCCAGCCTGCATTAGGGTCGACAGCGGATAGTAGATCATCGGTTTGTCATAGATAGGTAGGAGCTGCTTGCTGACTGACATCGTCAGTGGATGCAGCCGGGTTCCTGATCCGCCGGCGAGAATAATACCTTTACGAGTCAATTCATTGGCCAAAGGTGAAAGAAGTTAAATTATACAGACTCATCTGCCTTGCGGGTATGTTGCAGAAGCTGCTGTAGCAACTGAAACAGATTGCTGGAGAACCAATAAAGTACTAAAGCTGCTGGAAAAGAGTAAAAGAACACGAAAAACAGAATAGCCATGCCAAATAGACTTAAGGTGGGTGTTTCTGATCGTTGTGATGCAAGCCAAGTTGAGAGAATCGTGACGCCAGCCATCAGAAAGGGCAGGACGTTGAAATAGCCACCAAAGAAGGGGATATCTACTCCCAGCGGAAACAGTCGATCGGACAGAGATAGGTCATTAATCCAGAGAAACGATGCGTGGCGCAGCTCACTCATTTCGCCGATCACCGTGAACAGGGCGATCAGGATAGGGATTTGAATAAAGAGCCCCAACATCCCTTTAAAGGATGCAGCTTGATCGTAGTGTTCGTTCTCATAGAGAGCTATCATTTTTTCACTCAGCGCAACGCCGGTGTATGTCTGCTTTATTTTGACGATCTTTGGAGCGATACGTCGTTGTTGTTCGATTGCACGAAGTTGATAGTCAAGGGAGATTCGTGTGATGGGGATAGTGAATAGTCGAATCAATAGCGCCAGAGCGATAATGGCTGCACCCCAGTTTCCGGTAAGTTCGAAAAGCAGTTCCAGTGACACCCATATTCCCAAACATAGCCCACGAAACCAGTACCAAAGATCACGAAGTAATGTTGTATCAAGACCGAGTTGTATCAGCGTGTTTTTTTTGCGTTGTATGACTATGTAGTCGAACTCGAGTTCAATGGTGTCACCCGGTGTCACAATCTGAGCATGAGTTGGATGAAGGGTGTTTCCTTTATCTACTACCCAGACAGCGGACGAACGAACAGCTTCAACATCGTATCGGTTGTACAAGCCAAACCACTCAATCACTTTACTTCCCAAATTTGGCGCGCTGACTTGCTTGGCATCCGCGATGAATGGTGTCAGATAGGCATGAATATCGCTGCCGTAGCCGCCAAGTGGATCATCAAAGGCGCTGATTGTATTGCGTAGAGAGAGTTCCAGAGGAGAAAGATCGACTTCTTCTGTTGCCGAGGGGTTTTCGATAGTAATCTTCAGCGAATAATGCCCGGGTGATTTCGTATTGACAGATGCGGACACCAGGACTTGTTCTGATGAAGTGGAAAGCTCCCCCNNATTTTTTAGGGTTGCCACGAANAATGGGCTGCGTAGCTCCAGATCGCCTAGACAGAGTGAAGGCCAGAGGAGTAATAGAAAAGTTAGTGTTTGTGGCATTTTTACTTTCAGCATATAATCGCCGTCGCTCATGTCCATTGAATCTTGCGATAAATGGTATCTTTCAAAAACTATCTGTTGGTTTTCCTGCTTGGCACATCGCTGCCTGCATACGGATATATCGACCCGGGCACTGGTAGCCTAATTATCCAATCAATCATTGGCGCCATAGCAGCCATAGGCGTCACACTGAAGCTATATTGGCATAAGCTCAAGGTATTTTTTGCCAAAAAGGGACAGGATACCAGCGACTCTTCTGAAGATGCAGATTCCTAGCTATTCTCGCGTGACATNCGGTAGAGTGTTCGCTCAGTACCTGCGATAGAAACAGATTCTTTTATCGAAAAATACTGACCAAAAGCAGTTTCGAATCCTGACTTTGTGTACTCCGGGAAAACGTCCTTTCGAGTGGCCAGTAGACGCTTCACCTGCGAATCCGATTTTGGAACGAACTCGATAATGAGTTGCTGACATGCAGAGTGAAAAAAAGCTGCGGCGCGTTTGAGAGGAACATTGTTAGAGATCGCGATATGATGTATCAGTGCCAGCGCCATCCCTATGTCGATTTTCTTGCGCTCTAATAGCGACGCACGTTCGGTGTTGGCCCAGCCTAGACCGGGACTCGGATTAGTGAGGTCGAGAAGTAATGGTTGTAGGTTCTGTTCACGGGTATTGACTACCTCTCGGTAGTTGCGATCGACCGCAACTTCATCGATATCATGTGACAAGACAAAATAACCGGCCTGNGCCGCAAGCCGGCTNAACTTGCCAATGTTTGCGCCGAAGTCCGCCACGACGTGACCGGAACACGAACTTAGCATTTTGCTGACGGCCTGCTCCTTTACAACCATAGCTTTGTTAATGTAGTTAGTATCCTCGTAGTAGTTACCCCACTCGGTTTGCGCATACTTCCAGTTAAGTTTCTTGGTGGTCGCTAGTAGGCTTTCTACAAGGCCGCGCAATTGCAACTCACTAACGTTAACCTTCTGTGCTGATGTCCCTTCGTTCGAGTATTTTTTCTGTGTCATGGCATGAAGATGAATGTGTGCAAGCAGGCCATAGCGCAACCAGGTATTCTTTGGTAGCAGTGTGCTGGTAAGGTCTAGCGGAAGCCCGTCAATGTAGGATCGCAACAGATGTAGTGTACGGAAATCACAATGTGCCATCAGTGCAAGTGGAGCGAGGAAATGTTGACAATACTGTCTGTAGGCAACCCACGGTGAACCTTTTTCATAGCACTCAAATGATAGTGTATCGATGAATGTTTGTTTTCCATTATGTAGTTGTATGTTGTAGGCGCTGGCATCCTTGAGGGTCATCCCATGATCGAGAGCNGCAAGCTGAATCTCCAGCGTCAAAATGGCTGCATCCTTAAGCTGACTGAAGCACCATTCGTAGGGATAAGACACATATTTCAGTTGGTCAGGAACCAAAATCATGTGACCGTTATTGTCAGCGGGTTCTTCCTGGTGAGGTATTAGCCACTGTTTTTCGGTGAGTTGCTGATAAAGCCCTGATGACATCAATTGGTCGTAGTGCTCGGAGTAGGATGGGTTCACCATCCTGCAGTATTTTCCGTCGCGGATGAAGAGGAATCCGTTTGGGTCCCTGAAGGAAGATTCGATTGGTTCCATTAATGTCCCTGACAATGCTCTCAAGGCGGTGCATTATAGTCGGTAAGAATATTTATGTTAGGAATAGTTTGTGTCTGTTGCGATTGTTGTAGTCAATTATCAGAGTGATGAGTTATTGCTCCAGTGCCTAGACAAGCTGGAGTGCCAGACGACTAAACCAGACCAGATTATTGTGGTAGACAATCACGANGAAGAACATGACTTATCGCAGGTTNCGNAGCGTTTTCCNCTCGTTCGAGTTNTATCTGCNGGTAGCAACATAGGNTTTGCTGCTGCTGCNAACCTTGGGATTTNACATTCGGNTGATGTNGAGTACGTAGCGCTTTTGAATCCAGACGCGTTTCCAGATTCAGGTTGGCTTGCTGCATTGTTNCAGGCAGCTGATGAAAANCCCGAATGTGGTTCTTACTCATCCNTGATGGTGATGGCTCANGACCCAGAAACTCTGGACGGTGGAGGGGATACTCTGCATTTCTCCGGGGTGCCTTGGCGAGTCGGGCATGGTAGTAAAAAAGCTGGTTTTTCGTCCGACCAAGCAGGCATGTTTAGCGCCTGTGCAGGCGCCGCACTATATCAAGTGCGGGCATTGCGTGAAGCAGGTGGGTTCGATGAGTCCTTCTTTATGTATGTAGAGGATGTCGACTTGGGTTTTAGGTTGCAACTCCTGGGTTATCCCTGTTGCTTTGTCCCTTGTGCGGTGGTGTATCACATCGGTTCGGCCATCTCTGGATACAAGAGTGACTTTTCANTTTATTTTGGACACCGGAATCTGGTTTGGAGTTACGTTAAGAATATGCCCTGGCAGCTATTGCTCGTCACGCTGCCGTTTCATATAGCAATGAATCTAGCTACTATTATTGTGTATGCCCTACGCGGGCGGGGCGGCATAATACTGCGATCGAAGTGGGATGCTGTAAAAGGTTTGCCTAATGTGCTTCGTCAGCGCGCGCTAGTAAAACGGCAGGTATCTGTTGTCCATTTATGGAAACTTATGGATAAGAGTNTTGGAGTCAGTCGCATATGAGGTCATTGACCGTTAGTATTGTGACCTATCAGGTTAATAAGCAACTTTTTTCAAAGGTGCTGGAGGGGCTTGGAAAAGCTGTTCGCGATGCGAAGGGAAAAAGCCTGCTGTCACAGACTAAGCTCGTTGTTGTTGATAACGGTAATGACGTTAGCTATCTGCGAGAGGAAATTGCAGGACAAGAGGACTTCGAAGGCAGGGTGATTGATAATCCAGATAACGTTGGTTTCGGTCGCGCTCACAATCAAGCGCTTTTAGAATGTGATAGCGATATGCATCTGGTTCTTAACCCTGACGCAGTTATGCATCCTGATGGGCTTTCCGAGGGCTTGGCTTACCTGGCTGAACATGAAGAAACTGTAATGATAAGTCCATATGCTGAAAATTCCGACGGATCGAAAGCGTATCTTTGTAAGAGATATCCTAGTGTGGTCGATTTGTTTATGCGTGGNTTCCTGCCAGCCTCGTTGCAANAGGCTGCGAGCGAGCGTCTCGCGCGATATGAGTGTCGAGACCTCGACGATACAGATGCTACGGCAGGTGTTTGTGTTGTGAGCGGGTGCTGCATGCTCGCGAAAACGGCCTCTCTCAAAGCTGTCAATGGATTTAGTGATCACTATTTTTTGTACTTCGANGATTTCGATCTTTCTCTAAAGATATCTCGTCTAGGTTCTATTGATTATCTGCCTAAGATGCGCATNGTTCACTACGGAGGAGATGCCTCCAAGAAGGGTTTGGCTCACATCGCAATGTTTTGCCGTTCTGCATTCACCTTCTTCAATCGCAACGGCTGGAAATTCGCGTAATCGCGCTCGTCTATGATTGTTATGACAGCACCGCTTCGTGAATACCAGCGCCTCACCATTGCGTTGCTTTCGCCTTGTTTCTTTTTGCTCCTGCCATTCCTGCATGTATATGCAAANAACGTTTCTAANTTACAATTGCCNTCGTCATGGTTCTATGGCGAANTGGNGGNTNCCAGTGTACTGATTGCTTTTCTTNTCTACGGNGTNCTCAAGNTTAGNCCTCGNTCGGTGGAAACCTGGCTGGCAGCGACNCTAATNTANTTCATCNTGGTTGCCTGGTTGCACACAAATTTTTTTATCGGTGACTTCGGTTTTTTTACAGGCGCTGAGCCCGACTGGGATAGCGGGCTAAGTACGCAAATTCTGCAAGCAGTTTTGTTACTGGGACTCTTTGTAGTCTTCCTGTTCTTTATGGAAATAGTGCTCAAGAATCTCGTATTTTTTTGTGCTTTGTTGTTGCTTTCCTCCCTTGCCTACGTACCTCAGCTTTTGGAAAAGACAGGAGATTTTCGTGACAAAAACTATACCTTCACGAAAAAGGGTATCTATGATTTCTCCTCTACCCAGAACGTAATCATATTTGTCCTGGATAGTGCTCAGGCGGATGTAGTGCATGAGCTTCTTATGGAAAACGCGTCGCTGCGCGCTGGGTACGAAGGATTTACGCTGTTTCGTAACGCAGTGAGCCCATTTCCAAAGACCTATGCATCCATACCCGCTATGCTCTCAGGTAAACCATACGATAATTCGCTGACATTATCGGACTATCTGCTGACTGTGTACCGGGATGAAAGTGTATCGTCAAAGCTAAAACGTTCCGGGTTTGATGCGCGCTACTCGTCTTCGTCGCCTCAAGCCTTGCTGGCTCATCCGTTGGTAGCAAATAATGTCGTGGATGCCCAGGGAGAGTCGGATGCGAACGTTGCCATCCGGGATAGAAATCTGATTGCGAATATGATCGTTTTTCGCCTCTCCCCTCATTTATTGAAACCCTGGGTTTTCGAGAGTTTTGCAACTGAAAATGAAGGTGTCGAGGAAGAATGGAAGGATTCAAAAACTTGCCAGCTAACGAAAGAACAACAACGCTATTCGACACAGCGGCGAACCTTTGACAATCTGTTGGTTGACGAATTTCTTGCATGCTCGAGATTGGCCATCACTCAGCCAGTGTTTCGTTTTTTTCATCTCTATGCACCTCATGCGCCCTATCAGTTAGATAAAAACTTTGCATATATTGGCAAGAAGCCCCTGACGCGCGAGTGGTTTTTACCGCAGACTCATGGGNCGTTGCNAGTCCTAAANAAAATGNTACAGCGGTTAAAAGAGATCGAAGTATNTGATGACGCNCTGATACTAATTGTTAGCGATCATGGCGAAGGCGAATANCGNGTGGGAATNAATTACGATCAATCTATCCCTCCTCGGNTAGGNGGAGAGACGAATACACCGCAGAGTATTGTGCGAAGCGGAATACCGCTNGTCATGGGGAAGCTCCCNNGGGCGATGGGTGAGCTNTCAGTTTCTGACTCGCCGGTNACGCTAGANGATATTCCNGCAACTATTTATTCGGTGGTGGGGGAATCANATNCAACGGGCGGCCGGTCTCTCTTTTCGATTANGGAAGATGCTGAGCGATCNCGCATTCATCGCCACTANGTTTTTAGCGGCTGGAATGTTGATTACATCCTGCCGATGACNGAGTATGAAGTACGNGGTTTCAGTTGGTATCCNGAGTCTTGGANACAGACNGGNCGNGACTTCAATACCATTGCNGCACAGGGGTTTGNCGGACAACTGGTNACGCTGCAGNNCGGTGGCAATTTGCAGGAGTTTGACGNTCAGGGTTGGAGTGAGCCNACAGNGATTGGTNGGCGTATTNGCGGTAATGCTTCGTTCNCGNTGANTGCTGTTGCTGGNACNGTATTGTCTANANGGCATGCNTTNGTCACCGCTGATGCTGTNGTCGANGTTTTGATCGGAGATGTTGTTGTAGGTNCCTGGNNTTTCATAGCAAAAGATGGTCAANGNCAGAAAACACTGATCCTTCCCGCTCGAATAAACGAAGNGACACGNATAGNGTTTCGACTCCANAANGGCTCAAGCCCGTTACTGCGNGAAGTTCGGATTCAGNCAANTGAANCCTATTCCTATGACCTTGGTAAAGANNTCAACTTTACGGATACNGGAAATTCGTCCGTNTATCGCACCCACGGATGGTCACGCACGGAAGTCTGGGGCACGTCGTCAATTGGACGTGAGTCCGGTGTGATTCTTAAGTTGGCTGAAGCGCCAGAAAGAGATTTGAAGCTGAAACTGCATTTGGAAGGCTATGTATTTCCAGGCTGGTCGGAACAGACAGTTGAGGTTGTGGTCAACGGTGAGGTCATTCATACGTTAGAGATTACCGAACGAGCGAAACGGACCTATGAGTTCCTTGTGTCTAGGCAGGTAGTAGAAAAGAACGGTTTGCTCGCACTTGATTTTCGATACTTAAGCCCAGTTGTTCAGTCGGAAATCGGAGTTTCCAGTGATACCAGGTTGCAGGCAGTCGCCATGAATAATCTTTGGGTTGGTTACAGTAATGACTGAAATTAAGGCATCATGCCTTCGGACAGAGACTTAATTCGGACGCGCTGTAATTCGTCAGTTAGGGCCTCTGCTTCGTCTGGTGAGTTTAGAATATATGGGATAATCATAACCATAAGTTCCGTTCGGATCTGATCATTTGTACCAGCGCTGAATAGTTCTTTGACCAAGGGTACTCGTCCTAAAATAGGAACTCCCTGTTCACCTTCACTCATCGTTGAAGAGATCAGTCCGCCTATCAATACTGAACCACCATCTCTTAAGTTTACTGTTGTCGACAGACTCCGATTAAGGATTGTAGGAGAGTCTATATTGCTGGAGGAGGTGGCGGTTGCCTCGCTCAGTTCCTGTCTAACTTCGATTTCTACAAATCCTGACGCATGCACGGTAGGTTTGATATTTAAGATGATACCTGTTTTGCGGTAGGTAACGTTTTGAATAATAGGTGCGTTTGGATTCTCGATGCTCTGACTGTTTGTCGTTATGATGGGAATCTCATTACCGACATCGATGGACGCTTCGCCCCCGCTTTTGACCATCAGTCTGGGTCTTGATCGAATGTTTGCCTTCTCATTTTTGTAGAAAAAGTTAAGTAATGCTCTAGTTTGTCCTGCATTATCCAGTGTGAGCCGGAAACCTCCGCTACCGGTGCCGAGTCCACTTAGTGTGCCAAAATTAACCGCGAACCTATCTGCCGTGGAGTTTCCTAACCATTCAATACCGCTTTGCTCCGAGTCAGTCAGTTGCACCTCCGCGAGGATGACCTCTACCATGACTGAGGGCGCGGGCTTATCCAGACTTTGAATTATTGGCAGAGCCTTTAACCAATCCTTGCCACTACCATTGAATAGAATCGTGTTTAGTTGATTGTCGACAGCATAACGGGACATTAACCCAGTTGACTGAGCTCGCGGCCTGGATATCTCATCTCCGGTGCCTGGCTTCTCTTCGTTTGGATTGCTGAAGCTGCCAACGCCAAGGTCATTGAGAATCTTGACTATGTGGACGGCCGATGTGCTTTGGACCTGATAGCTAAATAGTCCATGCTCAACTTGACCATAACGCTCGTTTTCCAGGGTGGTTGCCCAGTCGATCACATGTGCTAAAACTTCTGGTGATAGCGTGAATACGACTAACTGGTTTACGGTTTCGAGCGGCAATAACCTGATGGCCGCAGCGCCAGCAGGATTTTGTCGGACGTTATATCCTTGGGCCTCTAAGACACGTTGTAGATTGTTGGCGAGGTCTGTGACAGTGCTCAATCTTGGACGGAATATGCGGCTATGCATTCCGCGCATAAAAGGTAGGTCGAATAGTTTTGTGGCTTCGACGGCTTGGTTGACGAGTCTTATCGGTCCACGAAAGAGAATGGCATTCCGGAGCATATCCTCGCTGATAGATAATTCGCGAGCTGGAAACATTTCTTTTAACCAGCTTCGTAACATGAGCGGTGATACTGCTTTAAGAGGGTAAACAAAAAAAACGGGACGACTGGTCGAAGGTACTTCGGGTAGCGCGCGTCCACTTATGAGTAAAGGCACCTCATTGCCCGCAGCTTCTTCGGAATAGCTTAGGAATAGAACATTGTCACTTATGGACGAGGTTACACCGTAGGCCTGTAATGTTCTCATAGCGTGTTTGTAGAGGGCCTTTTCACTAACGGGACTGTTAAACCGCATTGTAATTAGATCTTTAATATCCTCTATACCAGGTTCAAGAACATAATCTAGCGCGAGTTGGTTACCAAACACTTCGTTAATAAAAGTACCTACCGGCATATTGTGAAAGCTTAGGCGGGTTACTATTTTTTCGGTTAGTTTCGGCATGACGCTGAATTCTGCTTGTTTCGCCGCTTCTTCAACGTTAAGCATCGGTGCCTCTAGCACCTCGATTATGTCTGTTTTAGTCTCGTTCTCAGCTTTTCTGAAGTTTGTATCTGCGTTTGCTACTACTTTTGGTTCGCGTATCGGGGTACTAAACACTGCCTCATCGTTCTTCGCAGCTTTATAGGCGGGTCCTTTTAAGGTGCTACAGCTGACTAATATAATCAGTGCACTGAAAAGTAGGATTGTTCGTTTGTTACTCATCATTGGGATATCTGGTTAGTGGATAACTGTCGAAGAAAGAAGTGACTCATTCTTCTTTTCATTTACAAACAGCTTTTGTAGATACTTTTCATGGGTTTTTTCGTTTTGCCAAATAATATGGTCAGACTCGACGTTGATAAGCACCCAATCTTCAAGCCATTCTTCGCCCAACCCTACACGTACCACTTTATTACTCTTTGCTGAAAAAACAATGGCAACTACTGGTGCGTCGGGAATGACCCCGATTAAAGTTGAGTTTTGTAGACCCGTTCTCATTATAGGTTCGTCTGCAATGACTGGCTGTTCCTCAGGTTTGAATTGAGGATGCTTGCTTAGCACTGCTATCCAATCGAATTCAGAATCGGTTTGCATGGGAGTGATGTCATGGACATCTTTAGGATTTGTAGTGGTGGCCCTTTGATAATTATAGACAACGGATAAGCATGCGATGAATGAGAGTAAAAAGCCGCAGTGAAGCAGATAATTTTTGTTCATCCTGTCCGCCGATAAAGAAAATCTGCTACGACACTCAGCGTGTTAGACGCATTTGGCCGATAACGTAGAGCATTTATTCTTCTATGTGTTTGAGAGGGAGCAAAGTGTGCTAGCAATTCAATGAGATCAGATTGTTTGAGCTGACCGGTAATCTCTATTCTTACTTGCCAGAACACATTGGTGTGAGCTTTTAGTTCCTCAGACTCCAGTAAATTCAATCTTTTTTTAAGCAGTAGTGGTCCGATAATTTTTTCTACCTGCTTTATCGCATGCGCTTCAGCAGTGCTTGCTGAACCAGCTTCCGGCAGTGGTCGAAGTGCATTGTTGAGTTGCTCCATGGATTCTGTCAGTTGGCTCTCATCGAACGGTTGTTCTGCTGTTTTTTGCAGTTGTTCAGCCAGATTGATCACTCTCTGAGTATCGCCGCGTAAGTCGGTGACAGAATTGGCCGCAAATTTGTTTAATGAAAAGAAAAGAATCAGAAGCACCGTCAGCATCATCCACTGTAGCCTACGGTTATTCTTTATTTCTCTGACGGCAAGGTGTGTTATCCGACTTAGGTCATTCATTGAAGGTTGCCTCCAACAAATAGGCACCCGAACTGCCATGGGGTCTGATGCCTATAGTGCTAATTCTTGGGGCCGACTCCAGATCATTCACCAACGCGGCAATATCAATGTCTCCAGCATCCAATTCAAGTACTAGTTGACGGTCCTGCCAGGCAATTTCCTTGACCTCCCAGCGTCCGAGAGGATTAATTTGTTCAGCTATAGTGCTAAGCGATTCGGGCAGAGAGCCTTGTTCTTCGCGCCAAGAGCGCAGCAAGGCAAGGTTATCCTGCTTTTCCCTAAGCTGCGTCTGTTTTGCAAGTTTGTCATTGATTTCCGCGCTCACAGTGTCAGTTTTGTTTTGCGCTATTTCATACTGAGTGTAGAGGGTAAGAACACCAGCGCTAAACCAGGTAAATATACATAGAAACACAAAGGCGACTATTATCATCCAAGCGATCGGGGACTTGATTTGTGCATCTAGNCTTCGCTTTTTAGCCCAGGGCTGGCTATAGTCGAGGGCTATTCCGGAGTCGTTTTCATTCGTCGTTGAAGTGATGCAAGATGTCATTATGCCACTTGCCCATATCTGCTGATAATGGAATTTTTTGCCTGAGACTATGTGTCGGCCATCTGCTAAGCGGGTTTGAACAGATGTTTCGGGTAAACCGCTGAATTTTTTTTGGCAAATCCAAAGGTGTAATCCCTGCGTGCTCAAATAGTAATAGCTGTCACCTGCTTCAAATGGTGACAGCGCGTTACGTTGCAGTTCCGCCCATGATTTTGTCTGGATGGGCGTAAGACCTGGCGGGAAGGGTTTGAACGTATAAAAACATTGGGATGTGTTATCTGCCTGATGTTGGTTAGGCCAGATATATTGATCAACTCTATCTAACCAGCGATTCAGTTGATCGCTGAGCTCTCGAGAGGACATTACGTTTACAGTATCAGTCAATGGAATGACTTCGTTTCAGCGGAATTAATCCTGTACTATAGCAAAATAGGGCGAATTGCTCTTAAATTTTTTTTTAACGGAGTCTGGTAAGCCTATGAATTCCAGATTAATAATAGATCTTGAATTATTAGACCAGAAGCTCTGCAGCGCTCTTGAAAAATCCGGGGTACTCGATGCCAAAGATGTGGTGCGTGTTAAGTCTGCAGTAGTTGAAACTGGCTTGGGAGTCTTATCGGCTGTGACTCGCCTCGGACTCTGCGGTGAGGAAACCGTTTATGAGGCCATGGGGCAAATAATAGACTGGCCTCTGGTGAGAAATAATGCTGATTGCCCCCATTCTCTGGACATTATTGATGGGGCAGAGGAACTCGACCTAAGTATCGATTGGTGTTTAGATCACCATGTATTTCCCGTGATACGTGATGACTATCTGGCTGTTTACACTGATAATCCGATTGCACAATTTCCTTTGAATCTAATCGAATTGCTTGATACCGAGAAAGTCAAAAAGGCGTATCTGCTGACGCCCGCCATGGCAGTAACTGTAATGGATGAGGTGAATCAGGAGAGAGCGATATCAGAACTGTTCGGCGAATCTCGAACAGACATCGCTGCACTTGCGGAAGAGGCACCGGTTATCAATTTAGTCAATAGCATATTGGAGAGTGCTATTCAGGTTGATGCCTCGGACATCCACATCGAGTCGGGCGTGGGGTCCATGGTGGTGCGCTTTCGCATTGACGGTCGCTTGAATGAATTTATGCAACAACCGATTGCGCGCTTTTCAGCGATCGCATCGCGCATCAAGCTTTTATCGGGTTTGGATATTGCAGAGAAAAGGTTGCCTCAGGACGGCCGTTTTTCCACTCGCGCGGGTAAAAAGGAATACGATATCAGGGTTTCGACGGCACCGGATGTTCACGGTGAGTCCATTGTTATGCGTTTGTTACCTAAACAGCGTGATGAATTGGCTCTTGATGTCCTTGGGTTCGAAGAAGATCACCTGGCGCTCGTTCGTTCATGGGGAAAGCTCACTAACGGGATTGTGCTCGTGACCGGGCCCACAGGTTCGGGTAAGTCGACCACGCTGTATGGCTTGCTGACCGAAATTAAAACGGGGGAAGAAAAAATCCTTACAGTGGAAGACCCTGTNGAATANCAGTTGGAGGGTGTCACTCAGGTNCAGGCTCGCGATGATATCGGCTATACCTTCGCGAAAGCGCTTCGAACNTTTTTACGTCAGGATCCCGATATTATTATGGTGGGGGAAGTCCGCGATAANGAGACNGCNGATATTGCGGTGCAGTCATCTCTGACAGGNCATCTTGTGTTATCGACCATTCATACTAATGATGCCTGTTCCGTATTTCCACGTCTCAGCGACATTGGTGTGGAGCCNTATATGGTGGCAGCGACTATACAAGGTGTAGAGGCGCAAAGACTNGTGAGAAAACTATGTAACGAATGTTCGAAACCGACAGACCCACCGTCTTTCCTCACCAATGATTTACAAGAGGGGAACTGGCGCGAAGCAGTGGGTTGTCCCCAATGTCATGGCAAAGGATACCGGGGACGCATTGGCGTATACGAGCTGGTCACCGTTAGTGCAGAGCTTAGGTCCCTCATCACGCGTGAGGCGCCCCTTGCAGAGATTCGTGAACAGGCTCGGCGAGAGGGTAGCCGATCGCTGATAGATGATGGGCTGATTAAGGCTTCTAAGGGAATCACCAGCGTTAATGAGGTTCTGCGCGCCTGTGCGGTNGAAGAGGAAGAACCGTGAAGTTNTATTATGAAGGGATAGANCTTGNCACCAGNCAGGCANTTCAGGGAGAGCTCGAAGCAGTCAGCGAGCAGGANGTTGTTCGATTATTGAGCGAACAACGCATCGAAGCATTGATGGTGAGGCCNTCTGAGCAGAAACGAANGCGAGGTCGGCGCGTCACCAGCAATGATCTCGTGTTACCTTTNCAGGAACTTGCAACGCTGACCGCGCAAGGCGTTACCCTGATTGATGCCTTGCAAGCTTTGTCAGACAATGAAGAACACCCGAATCTTGCGCGGGGGTTCGCCAAAATCTGTACTGAGATAGAAGGAGGAAAGAGCTTCGCGGAGGCAATAGTTGGATCATCATTACCGTTTCCGGCGTATGTGCCACACCTGGTTGAGGCTGGCGAGGTTGGTGGTCTCCTGACGGAAGCACTTAGTAAAGCTTCGCATCAACTGAACTATGATCAATCGGTACGAGAGGATATGCGAGGGGCACTTACCTACCCGTTAGTGCTTATTGCTGCTGGGATCGTCGCCATGCTCATCATCTTTTTTGCTGTTGTACCGAAATTCACCCATCTGTTAGATGCTGAGCGCCAATTACCTGCGCTTGCACAGCTAGTGCTAAATGCAGGACGGTTTGCCAACGAAGCACCGTGGATGCTTGTAGGTGGCGCAATAGTGATGGTCTCTATGATTGTTATCGTTTTCTCAAATGCCGCTGTTCGGCACACCCTTCTCAATGTCGCCATTGAGTTGCCGGTGGTAGGCGCTTGGCTGGCAGAACAGGATGCAGCCCGCTGGGCCTCCCTATGCTCCGCCATGCTCTACGCCAAGGTGAGCCTTCTCACTGCTCTGACGCTTGCCTCGGAATCATGCGATTACGACCGCCGGCGTCATCGTGCACGCCTTATGATTAAGGATGTTGAAGAAGGCGATTCTTTTTCAGAGGCCTTGCGTCGAGCGAGACTGGTGCCGGCAACATCACTTAATTTGGTATCGGTTGGCGATAAAACGGGGCAGTTGGCGGAAATGCTGGGTGCTGTCTCTGAACTGCACGACGTTGCCTGTAAACGTCGCATGAAGCAGGTGTTAACCCTACTGGAACCTTTGGCTATCTTGCTGATTGGCATAGTGATTGGCGTTATGATTATGGGCATCGTTCAGGCAATTACGGCGTCCACTGATATCGCAATTTGAGAACAACTATGCAGAGTGAAAAGATTCAGAAAGGCTTTACATTGATAGAGCTCATGGTCGTCCTGGTAATTCTGGGCTTGCTGGCGGGTCTCGTGGGTCCTCAGTTTTTTGGTAAGGTTGATTCATCGAAAGTTAAAACCGGTCAGATTCAGGTCGACATGCTAAAGATGGCACTGAAAACCTATCGGTTGGATATGGGTGAATATCCAGAATCTCTGTCCGCGCTTTGGAGCCGTCCCGCGGATGGAAGTGGCTTCTGGGATGGCCCCTACATGGATGATCGTGTGCCACTAGACCCTTGGGGTCGGGACTATCAGTATCGCGTGGATACGCGCGCAGAGCAGGGCTTCTACTTATATAGTTTTGGTGCCGACGGCGCGCCCGGTGGCGAGGGTCTGGATGCCGACATCGGCTATTTTCCAGATCGAGGATCAGCTGGCTCTTAGCAAGGATCTTCATAGAGGGTTTTTCATGCGCCGGTCAATGTTCACAGCTAGTCAATCAGGCTTCACACTAATTGAGCTTCTGGTCACTTTGGTGCTGCTCGGTCTCGTGACCACCTTGCTTGGACCCAACATAAATTCCTGGCTTACATCAAGGCAGGCTGCTGCAACCCGCGATGCGATTGCCAATCAGCTTGCAGGATTACCCCTTGAGGCCAACATGCATGGTGAGTCGATAGTGATTACGGATCCGCGCCAGCTAGTGCCCTCTGATATTAATCTGCAAATAACTCAGCGAATCGAAGTGCTAGCCAACGGCTTTTGCGTAGGAGGGGCGTTTGAACTGCTTCATCAAGAGCGCGTTGAACGGTTTTTAGTAAATCAACCATTTTGTGAGGTTCAGCGTGTACCGTAATTTCGCTTATGAAAAAGGATTTACTCTACTTGAGTCATTAGTGGCTTTGGTGATCTTGTCGCTGGTGTTTTCAGGGTTATGGGGATGGTTTGGTACAGCAGCGCAATCCACGACGCGTATTGAAGAAGCCATGATGTTACCAAAGGTGTATGAACAGTATCTCGATCACATGGCGCTTGAATCACTGAAGGAGAAAAGGACTGGCGAACTCGAAATCGACAAGTTCAATATCAATTGGTCGGTAACTCCAAACAGGGTCTCTAATCGCGAGATCTATCGCCGGCAACGAGAAAGAATTGTCACATTATTCGATGTGGATATTCGAATAATGCGACAGCAGCGCTTGGTGGCTGAGGTGTCTACCCAATTGGTCAGGCAATGGCACGATCCGAGTTATGTTCAATCCCCGGATTTTTTCTGATGGAAAAACGCTACAAAGGATTTACGTTGCTGGAGATGCTGGTTGTACTGGTGATCCTTGCGATGACAACATCTTTGCTGTCGACAGGCCTTGCAACTACGTGGCAGAACTTTCTCCGCTTAGGGGCCAGAGACCTTATAGTCTCATCTACGAAACTTCCCGCACGATGGTTCCGTGACAGTGTAAAACATGCGTTGTTGTATCACCCGGATAAAGTTCTGACACAGGGAAGCTCCCAGCATTTCAAATTAGTAAGCGCAGCAGTACCGAATGATNGAAGAAATATGCCGCAATCACTTGAATGGATGATCTACGAGGATGCGAGTCGATGGTCTCTTGCCTTTGTCCCGGAATTGGGTGAAAGAGTCGTCGTTAAGGAATCGACGCAAGCAATGGAAATTGAATACTGGATCGATGATCAGTGGCAGAATACTTTTTCGCCAAAAAATGCCCGCTTGCCTGCTGCGGTACGTATTTTGGAAAACGGCGATANTTGGGTGATGGCAGTCCCCGGCAGACCNATTGNGGCTGATGTGCCGGCGGAAATGGCCTTATTTGGCAGGTACGAGTTTGAATAGCCGACAATCAGGTGTAGCACTATTGGCGGTTCTCGTTGTTTCAGTGATCCTCGCGGTATTGATGGGTTATGCGACATCTCGTATGCAGCAGCGATTAGCGCTGGCGGAAGATGCTAAGGAAGCACTTCATGAATTGGCTAGGGTGAATGCAAAGTTAAATGAGCTCACTTACCTACTGGCGACTCAGCGCATCACTGCCGCGGGTGTGAGTAAGGGCAATAATAAGGTAGGACTTGCCAGGGAAGGCGGGCAGTGGCTGCATCCCTTAACAGGTGATGAACTGCGGGCGGATGGGTATGCTTACGAAGCATCTGGCGTTAAATTTTCGATACAGAATGAAGCAGGTCTGATCTCGGTCAACACGCCTACGCAATATTGGCTGAAGCGTTGGTTATCGGAACACGGCTACGGCGTTAGCGAGCAAAACCGGCTCACTGCAACGCTTGCAGACTATGCTGATGG
The DNA here is from genome assembly GCA_002712135.1 of Gammaproteobacteria bacterium. Lineage (GTDB taxonomy): Bacteria > Pseudomonadota > Gammaproteobacteria > Pseudomonadales > Azotimanducaceae > UBA7455. The sequence continues at coordinate 7,724 of PASO01000024.1, read as the reverse complement.
CGATAATTGGCGACGGCCTGGTGGTAAGGAGGTGTCTGATGAAGTTATTGGTAACTATCTTTTGCAGAGCTGTAATGAACTATGGCGAATTGAAGCGTGGGTAGCGCTGCTTGAGAAGCATCCTTATTTTCTTGATCATTGTTCGTTGAGTAGAGTGTCTAAGATAAATATTAATGCAGTACCAAATGGTCTTTGGCGGGTTTTGTGGCCCAAAGCAGCCGATAAAGTTGCTGAAGCGAGAAGTAGTGACCAATGGATTAAGTTAGATAATGCATTGTTGCAGTTTGCGCCCGGCCTTCTTACGCTCAGTAGTGATCTCTATACAAGGCTGGGCGGTCGGAGTTTTATTATCAAGGTGTGGGGGGAAAGTACCTCTTTATCAGTGCGGGTGGAGCTCAATGATGGGAAATTGAATTCTTATACTGTGCGGGCGAGGAGATAGAATGAAAGGCAGGTTTTTTTAAACAGACAAAGGTATACTTGCCATGTACGCAAATACGAAGGGCAAAAGAACAGTAAAAAAAACATTAAAAAGAACAATAGAAAGGGCTTACGGATACTTGATAATACGCTTGATTATCTCCAAATTCTTTATTAGTATCTCTGGCGTCGCGGTAAAAAAACCGCTAGGCGCCTAGCGGGTTAGCCGACAAACACAAAAACTAAAACTCTTGCAGGAGTATAGGTAGTATGAAATATAAGAAAACAAAAGCATTGATGGCGGCTGCGGCTTTTGCCGCGACGGCTCCATTAAGTGTTCTGGCAGTTGTAGACATCGATAGTGCAACAGACAACAGTCTCAAGTATTCCGATGAATTAAAAGGAACTGTTGATGCTAATGGCCGTATCGAAGTCACGCAAAATGGTAATGATACAGATGTAGCTGGTGCGGCAGGGTTTGGCATCTCGAAAGCAGCCGTTAGATATTATCGTTTTGATTTGGTTGGTGGAGCCTTCGAAGGAACCCCCGGCCTAAAACAAAAAGCTAAAGCGGACAATAGTGTGGATGTAACCGGTGTGCTTCAGAACGGTGGTGATGATGAGGCTTTTGCGATATTCCAGGTTACAGCAACGGAAGATGTTTTATCGACTCAAGATTTTACTCTTGATGTGGCTAAGTACGACTTAGATCCAACTGTCACAGCAACTGTTCAGTATCGGATGTTCGAGACTGTGTCGGATGCAGCGAACGAGTCGGACGCACTTGTCACTAAGACGATTGATTTCGCGAAATTCGTCTCAGGAGCAAATTACGCCGGTGTTGTTGAGGCAGCAGACGTTACCGCGACAGTAGCATCTGGGTTCACTAGCTTCGATAATACGGCAAATGCAAACATCGCTAATGGAACATTGGCCTCTTTGGCAACCCTTGATGCAGGTGACGTTATTCTTACCGCAGCTGATGCGGCAAATGCCACCTTGAAAAAAGATGGTAGCACCAGTGCAGCTGCAGACTATATTACAGCTGCCCAAACCATCACCATTACTGGTGATGTTTCGAAAGGTGCCTTCTCATCGTTCACTGGTAACGACTGTACTGGCGGTGAGATCGCATGTACTGCAGCTGCAGACGATGCCTCATGTACGATAGCATCAACAGCTACTCAAAATGACCAGTACATTTGTGTACAGCTCTCAGGGCTGGCAGCCGGTGAGACGCTGGCGAAAGGTGACTACACCATAGCCTTCTCTGAAGAATCCGGTATGGATGCTGCTCTTGGCTCAGTAAAATACGATACTACATCGGTTGAAGTTCCTTATGTCACAACCTATGAAGGTTATAACCAACGTATCTTTATTGATAACAGAGGTGCAACTGACGCTTATTACTCCACGACGTACACAACAGAAAATGGCGTAACTGCAGCAGACGGTGCATCTGCCACAGGAACGCTTGCAGCAGGTGAGATGCATACTATCAAGGCCACAGATCTGGTGACCTTCACTGGTGGTACTCGTGGTACTGCAACTATTGAAATTGAAGCTCAGACTGGTAGTTTGAAAGTCGTGACCCAGATCGTAGATCTTGGAACTGGCATGACTGATACAATTCTGCTTCATCCTTCTACCCAGCAGTAACATTAACGGGTTGAGTGCTAGAGATAGTTGGCATAATAAACCGTTAGTTTAGATTGATTAAAACCCCCGCTTCGCGGGGGTTTTTTTTGTCCAGAAATTATGTCTAGATACTCTGTGAATGAATAAGCGTTCAGTATTGTTTTACCGTCATTTCGATCAGTACAGTGGCGGACATCAAAAAGTATTTGATTACTTTACCCATCTGTATGATGCAGATGATTATCGGCCTGCTATAAGTTTTTCTAGCACTAGNGAGTGGAATGAATCTAATCCCTGGTTTCCTAATCATGAATCGATTGAGTTTTTAACTAATCGATACGATTATCTTTTCCTTGCTGGAATGGATTGGAGTGTCTATGCCGAACAAGGCATAGACCTCGAAAAACCGGTCATTAATCTTATTCAACACGTCCGCCATGCATCATCAGATGCAGATGTTTATCCCTTTCTCAAAAATAAGGCTATTAGAATTTGTGTTAGTCCGGAAGTGGCATCGGCAGTCCGAAACCTGGCGAATGGTCCAGTCATTACGATTGCTAACGGTATTGAGATACCAGAGATCAAAAGTAACAAAACGAATGACGTTTACATTGCTGGATATAAAAACAAACCTTTTGCTAAGGCGCTAGCAAATCACCTAGCTATTGAGGGTCAGACGGAACATTTGCCTCGAAAGAAATTTTTGCATCAACTTGCGGCTGCTCGAATAGCTGTTTTATTGCCACATCCTTCTGAAGGTTTTTTTCTACCCGCTCTAGAAGCGATGAGGCTNGCAGAAATTACAATCGTACCTGATTGTATTGGCAATAGGAGTTTTTGCATTGATTTTGCGTACGATCAGGGTAATTGTTTGATGCCATCTTATGATCTGGATGGGCTCATTGGAGCGGTCCATCAAGCGAAAGAGATCCTGCGCGATAAAGACAGGCTGAATAAGTTGAAGACTAATTCCATTGCCACTGTGAATAAACACTCGTTAATGCGTGAAAGACAGCAATTCCTTGCTCTTATGTGCAAGGTAGATGAGCTTTGGCGCGATGGATAAGCGCACTATTCTGCTTACGGGAATTCCTCGTTCCGGTACGACTTTGTGTTGCCATCTACTGAACCAGTTTCCCAATACAATAGCTTTGCACGAACCGATATCTAATCAGGATTTAGAAGCACTGCCCAGAGGATTAGCGGTTCATGCGATTACAGACTTTGGTAGATCTGCTCGGCACCAAGCTTTAACATCTCGAGTGGTCAAAACTAAACAACTGGATGGGATCGTACCATCTAACCCAGTTAATTTTGATGATGGTCGACTCCGTGAGGAGCAGGTTAGCCTGGGGACTATGGATATCACTAAACCTTTATCTGAGGATTTTACGCTGGTGATCAAACATAATGCTTTGTTTACTGCATTGCTGAGTAGTCTTATACGAAGATTTTGCTGCTACGCCATTGTCAGAAATCCGCTGGCGACATTGGCATCATGGCAAACTGTCAATCTGCCAATTCATGAGGGACATGTACCTATGGGTGAGCGGTTTGATATGGCGCTGCAATCTGATCTTAGAGGATTAGAGAGCAGTCTGGATCGACAACTTTGTATTATGCGTTGGTTTTATAATAGCTTCTCTAGGAACCTGGGTCAGGAAAATATTGTTCGTTACGAGGATATCATTGATAGCAATGGGAATGCCTTACTGCGGTTGTTAGATAAATCTATTGATTATAAATCCAGTCTTGAAAAGCAGAATAACAGCAAATCTTATAGGGGTCTTGATGTTAATTTGTTAATGAACCGCTTACTGCAAGAAACAGATATCTATGAAGGTTTTTATACTACCGAAGATATTCAAATCCTAGCGGATGAAATGCTCGATTTATGATTGATTTTGCCATTATCGGTGCCCAAAAATCCGGCACTACTGCNTTAGCACATTTNCTNGATCAGCANNCNGCTATTGNNATGACNCGNCCNAAGGANGCGCACATATTTGATGCTGAAGATTNCGATCCNGAAANNGTTGNTANANANTANTNGCCATTTTTNGAACATGCATCGGAAGATCAGTTGAANGGNGATGCAACNCCNATTTATATTTTTTGGCAGGATGTGNTGAAGNNGNTNTNTNANTATAANNNNGGNTTAAAGNTGATNNTCCTNTTGCGAGATCCGGTNGANCGNGCNATCTCNCACTATGAAATGGANNAAGGNCGTGGTNANGAANAACTGCCTNTNTGGCTTGCNCTCCTGNCAGAATCTAATCGTCTNAAATNTGANNCTANACCNAAAGCAGAGCAATCANCNACACGCAATCATTCCTATCGNNCNCGNGGATANTACANTCGNCAACTNNANGANGTNNNTNNGATATTTCCNNNNGANCAGGTNTTGATCNTTNCGATGGANANNCTGCTCNAGNANCATNATNAGACANTAGCGCNNNTNTTNTCCTTTCTNGGNGTGGNNCCNNACNTNANNATCCNNCACGANATNNTNTTCAGNNGNGGNGANTCAATGAANNCTATATCCNTTNAGCCGGNTCATGNTGANACTATNCTATCTGNTAGAATACNGCNGACTGCNANNNTATNTNGANTAAAGGCGATGACCCATATGTTNNCNGCNTTTGGAGAACATAGNACNCTNNTCAAGCAACTTCTGGTGCGTGAGATCAATNCGCGATACCGGGGNTCTATTCTGGGTGTCATCTGGTCNTTGATTACACCNATTTTGATGTTGTGCATNTANACNTTTGTTTTCAAATACATCTTTAACGCGAGGTGGTCAGTAACAACTGACGATGGCAGTGTGCTTAATTTTGCTATGGTTTTGTTTCTTGGGTTGCTGGTTCACAGCATGATTGCAGATATTTTAAGTCGCTCTCCGGGAATGATTCTGGAGAATGTAAATTTTGTTAAGAAAGTCATATTTCCACTTGAGACTTTGGCTTGGGTTGTATTGTTAAGTACGTTGTTCAACTTTGTAATTGGATTNTGTCTGCTNCTTGGTTTNGTNTATATTGAANTGCATTATATTCCCCTAACGACTTTNCTGGTGCCTGTTATCTTGATNCCTTATATNTTTATGCTGCTNGGAATTTCNTGGTTGNTGGCAGCNTTTGGNGTTTATGTCCGAGATATCCAGCAGTTGTCGGGNACCTTGGCNACANTGTTGCTNTTTCTTAGTCCGGTGTTTTANTCGATCACCATTCTTCCCGAAACGNTGCAGCGTNTGATTNTGTTNAATCCAATAGCGGTTATNGTAGAGGCGTTTCGTAGTGNNGTAATTTACGGTCAGCACCCNGATTACACNATGCTATCTATCTANACGATTATTTCCTTNGTGGTTGCNTTCCTGGGGTTCTCTTTGTTCNAGAGNATGAGTCGTGGTTTNGCAGATGTTGTTTGACCNATGATTCGCGTCGANTCTATATCNAAAACATACCAGGTNTGGGCTTCACCCCTGAGCCGGTTACTTGTTCCTNTCGCAAATAGATTCNTGAGACCGNTCGNGGNAAATAAATATCAGCGTATATACGACAGATACTGCGCAGAAGTATATGCGTTAAAGGACATTAGCTTTGAATTGGCACAGGGAGAAAGCCTGGGTATTGTTGGGTTGAATGGAAGCGGTAAGAGCACGCTACTCCAAATTATCGCAGGGACGCTTCGGGCTACNTCAGGAGAGGTNAAAATTTCNGGTAGGGTNGCNGCTCTNTTGGAGTTAGGNAGCGGCTTNGATCCCGAGTTNACCGGNAANGAAAATNTCTTTCTNAANGCGGCNATACTGGGANTGGATAAGGATGAAATTGAAGCNCGGTATGAAGACATTGTGGCTTTCGCNGATATAGGAGATTCAATAGATCGGCCCGTNAAAACATATAGTTCTGGGATGCTGATNCGACTTGCTTTTTCTGTGCAGGTGNATGTTGAACCGGATATTCTNATCGTTGATGAAGCGCTAGCNGTTGGNGATGCNNGGTTNCAGGCNAAAGCGCTCAACAAGCTGGACNAGATACTTNCACGAGGTACCACACTTTTGTTCGTTGGACATGACCTTAATACCGTCAGGTCGTTTTGCAATCGGGCGATGTTGTTGCATCAAGGGAAAGTTCATAGCGAGGGGCTTCCCGATGANGTGATTACNGATTATCTACAGCTCGTGCAGGATTATCAGTTATCTGATGACANGCATGATCGCAAAGACGTAAATCATGGTTTTTCGGTTGACGAATATCAGGTGGTCAGCGCATCTATTAGGGGGCATGGTGATCATGCCGAACTGAGCTATGATATGCCCATCGAAATTGAAATCGGCCTCAAGACAGGTGCGCCAGTGGCGGCGCCTGTGCTTATTTTGGATATCGTTGATCAGAAAGGGCTCCAGCTATCGGGAAGAAGAATTCCCATTCCCTGCTTAGNNGAATCAGAAANATCNCTGATCGTNAGAATGCGTTGCACATTTCAACGTGGTCTATACCGCTTTCGTTTACGAATCGTCGATGCACCAACTCTTGAGCAGACGCGCTTACTCAGTAGGCAGGATAATCTTATTTCTCTAGAGATGGTTGAAGATGTAAGAGATAAATTTACCGGAATTTTTCCTGTGCCCATGACCTGCGAGTGGGGAAAATGAAGGGAAAACGGGCAGTTTTGGTGCTCGGAATGCATCGCAGTGGTACATCTGCGATATCCCGCTTTGTGAATATGCTTGGCTTTGACCTTGGTGAGCATCTCATGGAAGCGAGGGAAGACAATCCCAAGGGGTTCTGGGAAAACTCGGAGATTATNCGATTCAATGAGGAGCTAATGTCTGCAGATGGTATTCGCTGGGATTCCATTGACCCAAATATCGACAAAACAATTGATAGAGGCCTGAGGCCAAAATCTCAAAGGTCAGCTCATGCGATTATCCAGAAAGAGTTTTCCTCGGATGACATCGTGATTAAGGATCCGCGTATGTGCAGATTGTTGCCTGTATGGCAGAAACTGCTAGCTGATCTTGAGTTCGATGTTGTTACAGTTCTGGTCATAAGAGACCCAACGGCAGTAGCTCGATCACTAGAGAAGCGTGACATGATGCCAACCAANCGAGGGCTCTTATTGTGGTTGTTGTACACGTTCGAGGTATTGGATTATCTTGTAGATCCACCAATCTTGGTTGACTACGATTTGTTGATGCAAGATGCAGACACGGGTCTTGCATCACTCAGGCAACTGAACCCAGCGAGATATTCTGACTGTGTGGCACAGTATAATGATGAGTTTCTATCATCCGAGCTCTATCACCATGCGCAGCAACCTGCGGAAANTGCGCTCGCAGAAATTGCTCAGNATATNGCTAGTGATTTGTCATCTGTGGATCTATTAGTGATGAAAGAACAGCTTCTTCAAGCGCTGNTAGCAGTCTATACAGCAAGTGAGGGGTCGCCTGAAAACCAGAGATTGTACGATGAATTGTCTTCTGCTAAAGCGCACAGTGCGCAGCTCGATCTGGAGCGTGCCAAGTATGATGAGTATGTGGCTGATCTCAGTACGCAAAACCGAGAAATGGAAGGTTATGCAGAGGGNCTGANCTCCTCGTTGGAGGAAAAGGACGAATACGTGACTTCGCTGACCTCCTCGTTGGAGGAAAAGGACGAATACGTGAC
>PASO01000023.1 GCA_002712135.1 Gammaproteobacteria bacterium | reverse complement strand
AATGTCGTATTTGAACATCGTGTCGCAGATGATGAGACAGGGCACAGTCAAAGTCCTGGTTTCTCTAGGCTGCCATGTTAATTCGAGCCATATGTTCGGCCTTGGATATCGGTGAATCGACCTTGATGTCTGTCCACCCTCAGTCTTATGCATTCAGAAGATAGCACTGTATTGATAGTTGGCGCTTCGGGAGGCATAGGTGGCGCTCTCTACCGGCTTTTTTCACCGACACGGCGNGTNTTNGGTATAAGCAGTCAAGTCAAAGATCTTCCGGATTGGTTCGCGACCGACTACAGCTCCAGCAGCATGGCTGAAATAGCAGANAAGATACATTGCCGTTTTTCAAANATCTTTATNTGNAATGGNTTCCTNCATGGAGATGGNTATTTTCCNGAGAAAAGACTTNTNGATGTANAGNCNACTTCAATGCANGCTGCATATGAAAGAAACGTNGTCATTCCCGCACTNGCTTTGNGACATTTTAGATCTCACATCGAGCAGATAAGACCCGCGCACTGCGCTGTTCTCAGNGCCAGGGTAGGAAGTATCGGAGATAACCGCGCTGGCGGCTGGTATAGCTACCGCTGCGCGAAGGCGGCTCTCAACATGTTTGTAAAAACAACAGCAATAGAGCTAAAGAGAACAAATAAGAATNTGGTGTTGGTCGCGGTGCATCCGGGGACCACTCAATCTGGATTGTCAGAACCTTTTTTAAAGCGTAGCGCTCGCCAAAGGGTATCAGCAGATCAGACCGCGCTACGCATTGAGCATGTTGTTAGCCATCTAGATGTTAGCAGTACAGGGGGTTTCTACGATTGGCAGGGTGACATTGTTGAATGGTAGATGTCTAAATTGAGCCCCTTCAATGTTTCATATATCCCNTAAAGCAACATGCGTCAGTATCTCAAAGCTTGGGTTGTNAGGTATTTGGAAGANGATTCCCCCCCCTAGCGCTGATAGTTTTTTTATGTTGATAAAGAGTACAAAATTCATATAACTGATTGATTTTNCTTACTTATAGATGCCGTCCTATGTGCACCATAATATAGAATAAATATCAATAAGAACAATGTGTTGAGTTATATTTTCTTCAAGTTNATAGAAACTNGAACCACGTTAGTTTACCAAAGAGCAATATCATCTAGAGTTCTGCACATTTCACCAACCACACTCTTCACCTANTTTTTAGGTTTATCACTAACAGCTAGCGAGAGATAGATAGTTTTGGCNTGGGCACGAGNAAATNAAGGATANGCACTGCATTTGAAGACGCTCGNCGATTGCTGCCTTGCAGCATACAAAGAAATAGAGATAGAGCGTTGTAGAAAAATTTCNTAAGAAGAAGAGGGCTGCACGATATAAGTTCATTGATTCTGTTGATCCAGAGATGCAGTCCATAAAAATAAAACCCCAGGAGCATTTACAACTAGATCTAGAGGATTGTGCAGACCACTACGTAGTCAAATATGACCAAGTTCGGCAAGAAATCGGCAAAGATGGAACTCGGCAGCCAACGATTCAAATGTTAAGGTGTCATCATCATGAATGAAACCAACTCCTTAATCCCTTGGGAGGAATATTTTCNCATCGGCAGTAAGCGTGCNNTGGCGCTTGGTAATAGAGGTCCGTTAAGCCTTGATGAAAGTGGCCAGCTCGCTCAGGATATACTCAACGCCTACTACGAACATGGCTTCTATGTATTTAAGAGCGTCCTCTCACCTGAAGAGATAAAGGAGCTGACCATAGAGCTCGACGCTATCATGGAAAACGCACCTGTTTCCCGCGATAAATCTGTAGACCNNCTAGGCAGNCCATCTAAATTTGCGGAGTACTACTCTCTTACAGAAGACGAGCCGCCAGTCTGCCGACTATTGTCGCATCCGATTATGATGTCTGACGCTACACTACGAGCCTCTGCACATCCACAGATACTAAAAATGGTCTCTAGCATCAATGGACCCGACTTTATTCCTTTCACTGAGGTAATACAGTACAAAGTTAGCCATAGTGGTGCACCCACCCACTGGCATCAGGACGGACGGACNCACTGGACCCAGGAAGGGGTTGCCCTNGAACAGCCNGATGGTTCCGGAAAGACNCATGGCTTTAATCTTTCAATCGCCTGTACAAANTGTATTCCTGAGAATTGCCTGTGGGTGGTTCCAGGAAGCCAGCGTGAGTGGCGAATCNCAAAGGCTGGAAAATTCCCACCTATTACCGAACAGATACCTGAGGCTGTGCCCGTCCTGATGAAACCTGGAGACTGCGTCATCGTCAATCGCAGTTCTCTGCACGGGTCTTATCCTAACAAGTCATCGGAGCGGCGCATGACCTTGCTCCTGGGATATCACAATCGTGCNTCTGCCGTGGGTGTCGAGACAACTAATGTTCATGCCTTCATTCGAACAGGNGCGNCCCCAGTTCCTATGAAATATACAGTAGACCGGGTTCTAAAACGTTCGCGAATGATTCCTCTTGCGATCGATGCACGAAGGCAGCGTTACCCCNAGGAAGCGGCTTTCGAGTACCAGGGTACTTTTATCGGTGGTGCTGATTGGAACGAGCAGGCCAGGTCCGAAATTACCGAAGAAGGTAATGAATACTGGCAGCTGGATATGACGCTCTAGTCAACCTACTGTCACCTGCTAAGTCCCTTTATCTATTCGGTCACCAAACGTGTCAAGCATCAATTTAAGGCCTCGCGCTGCCAAATTCGGGTGGATTACGTCTTAAAGCAAGGCTTAACCAGAAAAAGTGGGCTCTAGCACGTTACGTTCAAGTTTTAAGGGNCTAAAAGACAGGGACCTGTCATCGGAGATAGGTGGATAACAGACCTCGGAACTTGGTCACCGTGCCTCACGACACGGTGACCTTATTTTGAGTAGCTAACCTGTGCNTACANCGAATAGTTAAAGCTGGTAGCCAACCTCTANGCCTAGCTGCCTCGGATCGAACCAGAAATATTCACCTGAGCCACCTCTGCCTCGGATGATTTCTTTGTTTCTGAGGTTGGTGGCATAGAGTGCTACACGCCATTTCCCATCGTCACTACGCGCTGTGATCCGACCGTTGGCCCGGCTGTATTCCGGCAATACTATGTCGTTGTTAATAGTAGAGAATTGCTCTGCAACCCAAGCGTTATCCAGATAAAAGTCCACAGTCCAGCCATTATCGAGCGGTAACGTATAATCAATCGCGATGGAATAACTATGTTCCGGAGCAAAAGCGAGCTTGCCATCGATCGGGCTTTGGGAATANTCATTCGCCCTNGTGACTTTCCCATCATTGACGTCACCNGTAAAGCGAANATGCAGATTATCAGTCACATAAGCCTGCAGCTCAAACTCCGCACCGCTAATCTCGGCACCACCACTGTTGCGGTTATAACCAATGCCTCCGAAGCTGATCAGTGGNGATCTTTCTCCAACGATCATATCCTGCCAATCAAGGTGATAAGTTGCAGCCTGCAACTGAACCCGACCNTCCAANAAGGTCGTCTTGATGCCGAGCTCGAAGTTGTCTACTTCGTCACCACCGAAAAATACAACATCCATATCTGACGCTGGCGCCCCGAAGGTNTTTATAAACCATACAGTTTGATTATTGACGTTGCCCGGTCTAAAACCAGAGGTGTAGCCGCCATATATCATCGTGTCATCCATCGGTTTCCATGCAAATACCAGTTTGGGCGATATTGGCGTNTCTTCCGTACTACCTTCCGGCGCCCGCTGGAATGTTTGCTTGATGTCAGCTGATCGNATACCTNCAGTAATCTCAAAGGTNTCTGTCANNTCATAGCTGATCTCGCCATAGAAAGCGGTCTCCGAGATAAAATCTTCGTGATTATTCGCGGGATTTTCAATTAATGCCGAATCAAATAGCGAGGACAACAACAATGCTCGCTCAGGATTATAGCCGGCCACCTGATTNTTCCTTTGGTAGTCTTCACCATCTTTCAAGAAGAGGCCAGCCGTCCAGCGTAGCCGTCCATCCGAGTTTGACACCAAGCGAACCTCGTGCACCACCTGCTTGCTGTAGCGCTCCATCAAACCCGACATCGCATCCATGTTTCTGCCATCGGGTATGGTAGTCCCCGGGGCGGCAAGATTGTACTGTCCGGGCCATACACCACAATACTGAGGGAATAAACCTGCAACGCACATTGGATGGTCGGTAGCTTCCGTGGCACCGAAGTAGTAGAAATCAAGACCTTTAGCACCGCGAGCATTACCCTCTAGCACAAGCTCTTGGTCCCGATGCAAAACGGAGGACAGATACTGCAAGGTGCCCCAGTCATAGTCTGCTTGTACATCGACGCTGAGCAATTCAACCCAATCATAAGAAGAAGGCNGGAGACCTGGGATTCGAGCGGATTGTATAGCGTAAGCTTCATAAGTCGCCACCCCNCCCGCGGTCCCTTGCTCACTATTGTGATAGCTTACGTTAAATGAGAAATTTCCTTCTTCTATAACGACTGCAGCGCGAATTCCTTCAGATACTGCCGTGTTGTAATCCGGTTCAACCGGCGTTTCATTGTCGATGAAGCCGCCTATTGTCGAATCCCATCCAGTAATCCTAACGGCTGCATTCTCATTTAGCGGCAGATTCAACATGAAATCTGTCCTAGAGGAATGGTCGTCAGATTCTTCAATGGTCGCAATAGTGTAATTTACCCCAAAATCGAGGCCACTTGTGTCTGGCTTCTTGTATATATAACGAATGGTTCCACCCTGTGAGCCTTCCCCGAACAATGTACCTTGGGGACCCTTTAGGACTTCCACCCGGTCAATGTCAAAGAGGGTACCACTCACCTGTTTATCTGGGCCCCAATTTGATGTTACCGGTACACCATCCAGGTAGACACCGACGGTACCCATAGTAGGAGCGTATACGGTGGTGCCAGTCTGCGAGGTAACGCCTCGCACGGTGAAGCGGTTTTCACCATCTCCAGACCGACCTGAACCCGCCATGCTNAGGCCNGGGATCAGGGTGAACAGGCCNTTCATATCTGTTGCACCTGTATCCTCTGCCATTTTATCTGTAACGGCGCTAATAGATAATGGCGTTTCCATTAGATTAGTTTCTCTGTAAGTTGCCGTAACAACGACNTCTTCCATTACGCCTTCTTGTTNATCTTCGTTTTCNGCAAATACTGCGTTTGAAGCAATCAACGCCAAANNACTTAGCGTTACAAGTTTTTTCATTGAGTAATCCCCCATAGAATTTNTTGGTACGACTAATACTGTCGCTTACAGCGACGATNAATTAANCCAATNAACTANTTAAAATNGTNTGTAGTTCACTATATCGAGCAAAAGTGGACCGATTCTGTACAAATCNNACTAATATATCAACACTATGTTTTTCAATTACCATCAATATNTTGTTCGTACTTTATGTCAATATTCATTATTACAACAGTAACACTCAAAATATTAAATAACCGCTTATTTTTACTCAAGCTAGACTCCGGTCCCGGAAACTAAGATGGTAGCGTCTACTAAAACTTTGGATCGGAGAATACGTAATAGCCGACAGGTCAATCACAGTTTCACCGAGAGGCAATCGCGTGGTGGTTTGTCTCCCGAGACGACGAGCNGAGCTAAACGCAACTGCTANGTACNGGTTAACTTATGNNTAACCCCTCTGGNACGAAATTAGTNCTCTACGTCGAGCCGCTTGAAAAGGAATTGTTTACCCCCAACTATTGAAAGATATNCCNGATAACTGATTTAAGTAGTGCGAGCATGAACAACGACAATGGAGATAGTAGCGAATACATTCCACGGGAAGGGCAACNGGAGATTGCNAGGCCTGACGAGGTTCTTCCGGATACGCTGCAATTAATACCCCTGGGTGATCGACCTTATTTCCCTGTCCTGGTCCAACCAGTNGTGGTTGANCTCGAGCCCTGGGGGGCCGGCATACAGAGTGTAGCCGAAACTGCGCACCAACTTTTGGCATTAAGCTACTCACCATCCGCGGAAGAACAGCCAGATCCTGATGACGTGTGTNCAGTTGGCTGCGTCGTGAGGTTGCACCGNATTCAGGAGGTAAAAGGCAAGCTTCAGTTCATCGCTCAGGGAATTCGACGATTCCGTATTCGTGAGTGGATCAAAAAGACACCGCCTTATGTGGTGCAAGTCGAGTACCTCGAAGCTGGCCCGGTTGAAGATGAAAGTCAGCTGCGCGCCTATGCGATGGCGCTTATCAATATCATCAAAGAGTTGATGATATTGAACCCNCTCTACAACGAGGAACTCAAAAATTATCTCAATCACTTTAATCCAAACGAACCATCGCCTTTGGCAGACTTCGCTGCCGCAATTACTTCAGCTACCCCGGAAGAACTGCAGGACATTCTTGAGACTTTTGATTTACTCGAACGCATGGAGAAAGTTCTGCTGCTTATTACCAAAGAGCTAGAGGTGGCCAAGATCCAGGCACAGATCACNGAGCAAATGCAGGAACAGATGAATGAACAGCAAAAAGAGTTCTTTTTGCGTCAACAGCTTAAAGTGATTCAGCAGGAACTTGGCATATCAAAAGATGATAGACAGGCGGACGTAGAGGAATTCACTGAGCGTTTGCAAAAGCTGNAGGTACCAGAACATGTTCAGCATNGGGTCGATGATGAATTACAGAAGCTGCAGGTATTGGANCCGTCTTCCGCAGAGTACGGCGTAACACGTAATTATCTTGACTGGATTACTTCGGTCCCCTGGGGGGTTGTTTCAAAAGACCAGTTAGACCTAAGGCATGCCAGNGAAATTCTCGATAAGGACCATGACGGCCTCGATGACGTCAAGCAACGCATCGTAGAGTTTCTCGCTGTTGGCGCCTATCGCGGACAGATCGCGGGNTCAATTTTATTGTTGGTCGGTCCACCCGGNGTCGGTAAGACCTCAATCGGAAAGTCGATCNCCAGTGCATTGGGGCGAAAGTTTTATCGATTTAGCCTAGGAGGGATGNGGGATGAAGCTGAGATTAAAGGTCATAGGCGAACTTATGTTGGCGCAATGCCCGGAAAATTAGTTCAGGCTCTAAAAGACGTCGAGGTCTACAACCCGGTCATTATGCTNGATGAAATCGACAAGGTCNGTGTTTCATACCAGGGTGACCCTGCTTCAGCCTTGCTTGAAGTGCTCGATCCTGAACAAAATAGTGAGTTTCTTGACCACTACCTGGATTTGAGGCTGGACTTATCCAAGGTGTTATTTATCTGTACAGCAAATCAGTTAGATACTATTCCAGGGCCTCTGCTTGATCGTATGGAAGTGATCCGGCTTGCAGGATATCTNTCTGAGGAAAAATTACAGATTGCAAAGAACCATTTGTGGAAACGACAACTCAGCAATGCAGGCATTCCTGTTTCGAAATTGAAGATAAGTGATGCTGCATTACGCAAAGTTATTGATGGCTACGCCAGAGAAGCTGGCGTAAGAGCGTTAGATAAGCAGCTTGGTAGCATTGTGCGAAAGTCTGTTATTGAGCTGCTTGAGGACAACAAAAAGAAGATTGCTGTGAGCGGCAGACACATAGAGAGCTATCTTGGCGCGCCGATTTTTAAGAAACAGAAACCTAGAAAAGGGATCGGTGTAGTGAATGGTCTCGCCTGGACTGCGTTGGGAGGAACCACGCTGGCAATTGAATGTTCTCAAGTCCACGATGGCAGTCGCGGATTTAAGCAAACGGGTCAATTGGGCGATGTAATGCGTGAGTCTGCACAAATTGCATACAGCCACGTCGCTTCAAATCTTGTTACTCTTGGGGCACCGGGAGATTTCTTCGACGACGCGTTCATTCACCTCCATGTCCCGGAAGGTGCTACGCCGAAAGACGGCCCCAGTGCCGGCATTACCATGGCAACTGCGCTGCTGTCTATCGCATTAGGGTCGCCTGTGAAGGGCGACATAGCGATGACAGGGGAATTAACCCTTACGGGCAAGGTGTTCCCTGTTGGCGGCATTCGCGAAAAGGTTATAGCGGCGAAACGCGCTGGTATCAGTGAGCTAATTCTGCCAAAAGACAACGAGCGGGATTACGTTGAAATTCCGGAATACATAAAAGATGNTATAGAAGTACATTTTGTTAGTCAGTTTAACGAAGTGGCGTCGCTTTCTCTTGCTAACTCTAACTAGGGTAGGTGGGTAGGTGGCGTATCTGAATAGCCTCGATACCTGAACCCTCGAGNACATCAGATATGACCACAATTTTGTCGCCTGCCTCGAGTCCTGCACGGAGCTTTAATACATCAAACGCCGTCTGTAGGGTTTTTTCTGGGTCTTTGCTAAATGCTGTTCGGAACGAGGACACATTGCGATTCAAAATAAGTCGTCGACGCGTCTGGGAGTCATTAGTGAAGGCGTAAATCCTAGTCCTTTGAGGATGACAGCTAGTCACGTAATCGGCCATTAGCCCTCTACGGGTTATAACAACGATTCCCTTCGCATCCAACGTTTCCGCAAGTTGCACCGCAGTGAAGGCAAGCCGCTGCTTGTCACCGCCGTGATCAAGGTTCTTGACGAAGTTTAACCCGGGCACAGATTCAGTGGTTTCGGCAATCTCCACGAGTTGCTCTACACAACGAACAGGGTATTTCCCCACAGTGGTTTCACCAGATAGCATNACNGCATCCACTTCTTCATAAATNGCGTTGGCNACGTCAGTGACCTCNGCTCGAGTAGGAATAGGATTTCCGATCATAGATTCTAGTAGGTGGGTCGCTACGATGACCCTTTTTCCGTGTTGTGCACAAAGTTCAACGATTCTGCGCTGCACATTGGGTAATTCAGCGACATTGATCTCCACACCAAGATCTCCTCGTGCAACCATCACTCCATCTGCCTCGCGAAGAATGTCTTCAAGGTTTGCTACGCCTTCCTGATCTTCGATTTTAGCGATGACTTTAATCTTGCCTGCCTTATCCCCCATAATCTCTCGCAACTCNCGGATATCGTCCGCCTGTCTGACGAAGGACAAGGCGATAAAATCGACTTGTTGTTCAACACCAAACAAAATGTCTGTTTTGTCCTTCTTGGTTATTGCTGGCAGATTGACTCGAATTCCTGGCAGATTAACGTGGCGCTTACTCTTTAGGATACCCCCATCGATCACCCTACACTTCATCATGCCGTGTTCATGTTTCTCCAAAACCTCAAGGTTGATAATCCCATTATCGACTGTAATTCGGTCACCTACAGCAACTGCGTCAGTTAGCTCAGCATAATCAATATGAAAGGAAGATTCTTCGATACCCTTGTTATCGCGAACACTGATGTTTATGACCGAGCCATTTCTCAGCTCTAGTTCACTGGCAAGATCACCGGTTCGAATTTCGGGCCCCTGGGTATCCAACAAAATTGCGATGGGGTAGGTAATCTTGCGGTTTAATGTCCTGATCGATTTGATCACTTGGGCTGCTGTATCGTGATCTCCATGAGACATATTGAGTCTCACGATGTCCATCCCGGCAGCTACCATTTTTTCAAGCATAGGATAGCTGTTGGACGCAGGACCAATAGTGCAGATTATCTTGGTTTTTCTCATCAGTCCTAACGCAGGAACAGCAGCGGTATAGTTTATACTAATCGGCATGGAACTTAACCATCTGAAAAAGCGTTACGCGCCGGCAATAGACGAAATACTCGATCAGTGCAGAATTACTGATCAATTTGTCGACAAAGAAAAATTTCAGGTCTATATGGCTACCATCTGGGGTAACGCAGTGTTAGATCCCCAGCGCTCTGGACTGGAAGAAGATGACCTGGAGTCGCTGCATGATTTTCTAAACGAAGAAATACAAAGGGTGGTTGGCTCAGGAGAGACAATTACAGGCTGCTACGAATTTATTGTCAGTAAAAAAGGGGAAGAATCTTTAAGTCGACAACAAGTAGCTCAACGTCATCGCGATTTCCTATATCATTTTGCTCGTCTAATGCTTGCTCGAGAGATTGATCTCTAGCTTAGCCGGCTTTTAACTACCAGCGAACCGATTAGGTCACCTTCAACGTTTACCGCCGTACGAATGGTATCTAATGGTCTTTCTATGACGAGTAGGATGGCGATTGCCTCAAGCGGTATACCAACGGCCAGCAGAACCATCTGCATGCCTGCCATAGACGCCGATGGCATTCCCGGGGCACCAATCGAGGCGACCATCGCCATAATGAAGATGGTAACTATCATTACATTAGACAGTTCTATGCCATACAAATAAGCCAAAAACACAGCGGCTATTGCTTCAAATAGTGCTGTACCATCCATGTTCATCGTCGCTCCCAGCGGTAATACGAAGCTGCTGACAGACTTGGGAACCTCCAAGTCTTCTTCTGCTGTCCGCATAGTCACCGGCAACGTTGCAGAGCTTGAAGAGGTACTAAAGGCAACGAGCATGGGACGAGCGATAGCTCGAAAAAGCCCGGGTATCGAAGCTCCAGTCATCACGTAGGCGATACAGGGTAGTATGAACAGACCATGAATCAGAGTAATTGCGATGACAACGAGCGCGAAGTCGAATAGCTGATTAAGAAAACTCATGCTGTGCCCAGATTCCCCACTTATCTTAAATGTGAAATCGAAAAGAATTGCAAAGATCCCAAGTGGCAGAATTCGAATAACCCAACCCAATACTTTCACAATTACCCGGTTGATATCATGAACAACCTTGAAAACAGGGCTGTCTCCTGGAAGCACTAGGACCATTGCNAGGCCAATGAGAAATGCATTGGTCACTATCCCAAGAATATTAAGGTTTACGAGTGCGTTGAAGGGGTTGGTGAACGCCTGTAACAACATGGCCTTGACTACCAGAATGATTGAATCAGACCCTGGGTCAATCAGTCTATCCTGCGCGATAGCAACTCCTTCCATTATCGGCGGGTAGGCGGNCCACNGATGAACGAAAAAAACAACCAATAATGCGAGAGCAATAGCGAAACCACTGGTCACGAGGTAATAGGCAATGGTGATTCCACCGAGGGATTTAAGCCGAATAACGTTACCGATACTGGCAATGCCCCCAAGCAACGAAAAGAAGATCAATGGTGCGATGAGCATTCGCAGTGCTGCGAGGAACACAGATTTGATTAGCAANATGCTTTCGTAAANCGCATTTTGTTCTGTCAGCAAGCNTGCGCTGCTGAAGAGCAGCGCTGAGCCGATTCCAATNACGGCGGCTATTGCNACCTGNACGGTAAGATTCTTCAGCACGACTTNATGTCNAGGAAAACGACTGATNATAGCAAGAGGGTGCNCCTTGNNGCTATTCNNTTAGAATAGAAANCTNTGANAANNTANAAAAAGACCGTTAGTAGATTCATGAGTCTTGGCTTTGCTAAATGCGCAAACTGTGGATTGGGTTGCTGATTCAGCCCAATCGGCGTTTGCATTATTACTGCGGAGCTGCGTTTAGCCATCTTAAAGATGTTTTTAGTTTAACGCCGGATCCTTCAGAAGAGATACGCGTGCCAAACCTAGTTGGCTGTCTCGAATTTGAGGACCAACTGTTGATCAGTCAATGCAATTCATTGGCCGGAAAAGCGTTTTCCGATTTGAAAGTTGATTTGTCAATTCTGCCTAATGTAGCTGTTCACACTGATCCGAGAAGTTGACTTGCCCGTATGCACCGGGTAATGAAACAATATCTGCAAATACTACGATAAAGGTCCGTGCGAAAATTTTTTGTAAAAACCACTCGATACCAAGCAGCTGCTGCAGATGATGACACGTGAGGTTTTATTAACAGCGAGGATCAAAAAAATTGTCTGACAAGTTCATTCAGGGTTCACCCATCGGTTTTGNCTCTCTCGATAAAAGCCTCGAGGTGACTACTGCCAATAAGTTTGCGCGAGAGCAATTCGGCATCAGGTGCGGTTACAGTATA
Source organism: Gammaproteobacteria bacterium (assembly GCA_002712135.1). Lineage (GTDB taxonomy): Bacteria > Pseudomonadota > Gammaproteobacteria > Pseudomonadales > Azotimanducaceae > UBA7455. Next base: position 54,971 of record PASO01000023.1, on the reverse strand, counting down.
GACTTTTTCGTTCATGACGACGATAGTGGGCGAGTTGGTGTCTTTGTTCAATCTGCCGATCAAACCATCGATTGCGTCATTAAATTTGAGAATACTCAGAAGTTTGTCAGATTCGTGAAGTCGACCGAACGCACGGGGCTCTGGATCCAAGATCTTTCACATCAAAAAGCGTTAGAAAAGCAGCTTCAAGCNGCTTTAACGCCCAGTCGCAAACTTANAAGGGATTTGCGTCACACCATGACCACTGCGCTCAGCTATGGTGAGCTAGTACAATTAATACTAGAGGATGAAACTCCTTTATCCGCAAAGGCCAAAGACAATCTCGCGCGTTATCAAGGTCAATTAATGCATCACCTTGAGGCTGCAGTGAAGCGTATCAACAAACAGGAAGGCCATGTTAAAAGCGATCGCAAGCACATCCTGATTGTCGATGATGAAACGATAGTCACTGAAGTTTTGGAAGAATTGATGCGCGCGAAGTCTTATAANGTCACCAGCTTTACCGACTCGAGAAATGCGCTTAAGGCGTTTGAGATTAATCCTTCAGCTTACAATCTCGCGATCGTTGACCATCACATGCCAGGCCTTGACGGNCTNACACTCGCNAGGAATATGCACNTAATCGANACTTCTTTACCAGTAGTTTTGTGTACCAACAGNGAAGAGCTAACTGCGGCAGATAGCGTACAGCAGGTTTTGAAGAAGCCCATCGATATCGATCAACTTATGAGAACCTTACGGGAGTTGCTTGACTAATCTCCATGCTCGAAGGCTAATCAACTGCAGCCGACAGGGTCGGACCTATTTGTTGATGAATTACAAGGTCACATAGCGGATCTAAATCTGTTTTCTCATTGTTAATGATTACCAGATCAGCACCATTTTCTTTTGCCATCACCGGAAATCCTGCCGCAGGGTANACCACCAAAGAAGATCCTATAGCGATAAATAGATCGCAAGCTAGGCTTGCTTGTTCCGCCAGTTGCATTGCCGCCNCTGGCATNGNCTGGCCAAAGGATATGGTTGCTGTTTTTACAATACCGTTACAGTCATCACACATCGGAATTGTGCCATCTGAAAGGAATTTATCTTTNAGTGGGGCAAGCTCAAAGCGCTTTTCGCACTCCAAACACTTTGCGTATTGGCTGTTGCCATGAAGTTCTATCACCAGCNNATCTGGCACGCCGGATCTCTGATGTAGTCCGTCTATATTCTGAGTGATTACGTGACTTACCTTTCTCGCTTTAACGAGTTGAGCTACTGCCAGGTGGCCCGAGTTAGGCTCCGCTTTGGCTATGACGTTTTCACCATAGAATTGTCGGGTCCAGCGTTCACGTCGACGTTCTTCTGAGCTGANGAACTCGCTGAAATCGATCGGGCTAACTGTTTTCCACAGTCCCTGCGGGCCACGAAAGTCAGGTATTCCCGACTCTGTTGATATTCCAGCACCGCTAAACACAACTGCTCGTCTGCTTCTCTGCAGGGTCTCGCGAAGAGCTTTTATCTTAGCGTCCATTATTTAANCCTTCGAGGGCAGATCTCTGCAGAGTGGCACATAAACGTGTAGAAGCAAAGTAACTTAAGAGTACGTCAAGGGAGTGGTACGCCATAGGTTTTTTTATATCTTACGCGCAAGGTTGTTTCCTCAATTTCATACGTCTGTGTGTCAACATTCTCAAGGTTGATTGCTGCTAGAANGCATCCGAGACGCGCGCATGTTTCAGGATTTTGATCATGCATTAGCCCATAAATATATCCAGCACGAAACGCATCACCGCAACCAGTGGGATCAACGATTTGAANATCCCTGACGCTATCAACGCGATGTTCCGAGCCAGACCCGTATATATCAACGCCATTGATTCCGCGNGTGACTATAACCCTGTCGAGCATACTAATAATCTNTTTTGCTGATAGCTCTGAATTGTACTGTAGGATCTCGAACTCATGAGAGTTAGTAATTGTAACGCTGGATAGCTCGAGTAGTTCACGAATCTCCGGCTTCGTAAACTCGGAGATGCCTTGTCCCGGGTCGAAGATTATAGGTATACCTAATTCAGATAGATCTCGAGCCTGAAGCAACATTGTTGGCGCGTCTTCTGGGGCGAGGATCGCGAGACGACAATGCTCGATGTTTGTAANNTCGCTGGGAAGTTCTCGAAGTGGCGACGAAGAGGCACCCGCATGAAAACCCGTAATCTGGTTACCGTGGTTATCGCTAATAACAAGCGCTGTAGCACAGCGGGGTANGGACTTATCTATNGCAATGTGGCTTGTATCGATACCCATTTCCGTCAGATGNTGNTGATAGTGTTCCATATAATTGGCGCCTGCTGCCGTAAGCGGAACTACTGGAATCAACAGCTTGTGCAGACCATAGGTGATATTCATGCCACAGCCCCCAAAACTGGTACGCAGATCAGTTAATTGCAATGAGATATNNANCTAGCATTTATCTCATAGCAGTCCTGGTAATTCTCAAAGGATCCATCGTATTTACCGACAAAATCAACAGCGATACTACCGCATACCAGGACCCAGGGCCTCGTCGCACTCATTCGTTAACCCTTGTCGACATTACACATCCATGAAATCCATATTAGTTCATGGTTCTTATCATGTTGGATTTGCAATATAAAGGTCTCGTGCTAATGTCCGCCAACAGAGGATATTGCAATCGGCCGATTATGTTGGCGCATTGTGGTATTGGACTTTTCTATATGTAGGTGTGCATTTTGTTTACCGGAATTGTGCAGGCGGTTTTGCCTGTCAAAGCTGTATTGCAAGACGATGGCTTATGTGGCTTCACCTTTGATTTTCCTGATGCACTAATCGCGGGGTTGGAAGTAGGTGCCAGCGTATCAGTTAACGGCGTATGCCTTACTGTCACGCATATATCCCAAAATCAGGTTAGCTTTGAAGCAGTGAATGAAACGATGCGAGTGTCGAACCTAAGAACTACTGAAAATAATTCGATGGTCAACATAGAAAGATCTGCAAAACGCGATGACGAGGTAGGTGGTCACGTCGTTTCGGGTCACGTTATGGGAACTGCCAGGATTAGTTCGATAGAGATTGTACCTAACAATTGCCGAATGACTTTTGCTATACCCAAAGATTGGCTTAGGTTCTTATTCAGCAAAGGGTTTATCGCTATTAACGGAGCCAGTCTGACAGTTGCGGACCTAGACAAAGACGCAGGAACGCTTACTGTTAATCTCATTCCCGAGACATTACGCTCCACCAATTTTCCACTGCTTAGCGTGAACGATGAAGTCAACATAGAAATAGATTCACAAACGCAGGCAATTGTTGAAACAGTTGAGCGCGTGCTAAATCAGCGAAGTTGAGATATCGATGACAAAGCTGAGGTTATATGACACTTACGAACGCCAGATACGGGAACTCGTGCCCCTCAAGGATAACGATATAGGTTTGTACGCTTGTGGTCCAACGGTCTACAACTACGTTCATATAGGTAATTTAAGAACTTACATATTTGAAGATTTGCTGCGGCGCACGATAGTACACGCAGGTTTTAATCTTAAACATGTCATGAACATTACAGATGTTGGCCACCTCACTTCTGACGCTGATTCGGGTGAAGATAAGATGGAAGTTGGCTCTCGCAGTTCAGGTATGAGTGCGTGGGAAATGGCTGAATTCTACGCTCGCTCCTTTAAGGAAGATCTGCAGAATCTCAATATCCAGATGCCGGATATCTGGTGTAAAGCAACGGATCACATCAAAGAGCAAATCGCCTTCGTCGAGGATCTTGAGGCCAAGGGATACACCTATAGGACAACTGATGGCATCTATTTTGATTCATGCAAACTGGATAATTATGGCTTTTTGGCCAGGCTGGATGTGGAAGGCTTACAGGCTGGGGCGAGAGTATAGCAAGGGGAACGCCGTTTTGTTACCGATTTCGCGTTGTGGAAATTCTCGAATCCCGAAGAGCAACGACAGATGGAGTGGGACAGCCCGTGGGGCATCGGCTTCCCGGGTTGGCATATTGAATGTTCTGCGATGTCAGCGCGTTATCTGGGTGACTTTTTCGATATTCATTGTGGTGGTAAAGACCATATACCGATTCATCACACTAATGAGATAGCGCAAACGGAGGCTAGCAGAGGAACGCGACTGGCAAACTTCTGGATGCACGGGTATTTCCTGCAGATGGGAGACTCCAAGATGTCAAAATCAAGCGGGGATTTTCTGCAATTAAAGAACCTGGTCGATAAAGGATTCAGTCCTTTGGCCTATCGTTACTTTTGTCTCACGGCACATTACAGGAGTGAACTTTCGTTTACTTGGGAAAGCCTTAGAGCAAACAATACTGCATTGACTCGCCTGTATCAGGCCGCTTATAGCTGGGGTGAACCAACCAGCATTTCGGAAACCTACATAACTCGTTTTGTAGAGCATATCTACGAAGATCTAAACTTACCAAGAGCCCTCGCAGTAGCCTGGGAGTTGGTGCGCTCAGATGAACCTGATGGCGTTAAAAAGGCTACATTATTAACTTTTGACGAGATCTTTGGACTGGATATTGCCGAGTGGAAACCTAAAGAGATATATATTCCAGATGAAGTATTAGTGCTTGTGGCCGAACGAGAGGCTGCGAGGTCACGAAAAGACTGGAAAGAGGCAGATACAGTTCGAGAAAAAATCAGAGATCTTGGATTTGAGGTAGAGGATTCACGCGAAGGACCGAAGATAAAATTAAGTTAGCCATACCTTTAGTGCCACCCGCCTATGTCTGTTGCTGACCCGTTGAGTAATTGTACCCCAAACATGCGCTAGTCTTTAGCGTTCTAGCGGACATCGCAAAAGAGACAGAATCTCCGTAGTTTTCTGCTATTGTAAATCCATAAGTCGAGCTCACATACGATAGGGACTATGCGTCTAGAGCAGATCTTAAGTACACAAGCAGATGCATTGGTGGTCTGGCAGCTGAGCGTCGAACCCATAAGTTTGTATGTAATCTGAACGAACAGGCACTCAGAGCTTGTTTTACAAAACTTTCCAGCTTGATAAGAATCGTGATCCCGCATAGTAATCTCTGATGAAATAAGGTTACCTCTAGTGTCCGACAGGTTGAGTATCTTAACGAGCAGCAATGTCGCGTCTATTTCGATCAGTTTTGTTTATTCGCTAAATTTACGAGAGAAAGGTGTTTGGCAGTCATTTGAGTCCCTACATTAATATTCAAAAATAATCTATAATAATCAATGCTTTATAGGTAAGTTGGGGCTATAAATGGTCTCTCTTTTACTCTATAATTGACGCGCCTAAGATGACGAATTCGAAGAACTGATGGGAGACTAATCTTTGGACAATCCATTTTTCAGTGCGATAAGAACCCATCAGCTAGCTAAAAATTCACTCCTTTGTATTGGTCTAGATACTCATTTCGGAAGACTACCCGCTGTCGTGAAGGGAGACGAGAACCCCATCTTTAGATTTAATAAGGAAATCATTGAAGCGACTAAAGATATCGCGTGCTGTTACAAGCCCCAGATCGCACATTATTCTGCCGTCGGGGCAGAAAGAGAACTAGAACTAACAATCAATTTCATTAAATCGCTGGGTATACCGGTGTTACTAGATGCAAAACGCGGTGATGTGGGCAGCACTGCTGATATGTATGCAAAAGAACTCTTTGAGCGCTATGGGGCGGACGCTATCACAGTCAACCCTTACTTAGGCTTGGACAGCATGGAGCCTTATCTCTCTCGATCTGATAAAGCGGTTTTCATCTTATGTCGTACGTCAAATCCAGGAAGTGCTGAAATTCAAAATACTAAAGTGAATGCAGAGGAGCAGGTTTACGAACGTGTTGCTAAACTTGCCTCAGGTAGTTGGAACTATAATAGCAACATTGGTCTAGTTGTTGGAGCCACAAATCCACTTGAACTTAGACGCGTACGCGAAATTGTGGGTGAAATGTGCCTCCTCTTGCCAGGCATCGGAGCGCAAGGGGCAAATATAGGTGAGACGATGGAAGCTGGTAGCAATGGGGAGATGCTAATATCTTCGTCAAGGGCAATTATATTTGCTGATTCCGGAAATGACTTCGGGGATGCTGCTAGACAGATGGCGATAAAAACGAGAGATGAAATTAATCTTTGTCGAACAATGTCCTAACTTTCCACTGCTTGTAATGTGCACATTCAGGAGGCAGTTTCTCTAACTCTGAACGATGGTAGGGCAGGAGCTGCGTACTTTAAATAAAAATAAATTTATAAGTCATTAAAATCATTACATTTTTTTCTTGGCGTGCAGATTGCATGACATTTGGGAAATTAAATGGCAGGAGGCATTTTGATGGCAGAGATTACCGGGTACGGAAATACAAGTAATTCAATCTATTTAAAGAGTCCCTCTAATGCCAGTAAAACTCCAAACGCGTCTCCATCGCCACTTCCTGACATAAATCCCGGTTCAGCTCAAAAAGACGTAGAGATCGTTCTGTCCTTTGAGCAATCAAGGATGGAAGAGGGCACTTACCAGGAATTAGAAAGACGCCAACAACGATCCTATGTTGGTGAATTAACAGCTGTTGAACAAAGAGCACTGGATGATCTTCGATTTGAACAGAAGAATAGGGCCGCTGAGGAGCCTTCAGCAGCAGACTTGGAAGAATCATCCAGGCGAAGTATCGATATATTAATTTGATATCTGAAATGGATCACCTCTCAAGCACGAGGCGCTTAGTTTTCCGTAATATCTCTACCTAGTGGGTAGCAGGAGCGTCTTTATCATCGGCTCGACCCAGATAAATGAATCTCGGTATACTGAACAAACGATTCCTGATAGCAGATAAGTTATGAAGAAACTGTTTTTCCTAGTCATGTGTATACCACACATGTGTGCAGCGGATTGGATTCTGAACAGCGAAAATTCTCATTTGAGTTTTGTGTCAATAAAAAATGATTTAATTGCCGAAGTGCATAGATTCGATGTGCTCACCGGCGGAGTAAGTGCGGAGGGCTTGGCCTCTGTTGAGATAGATTTGGCTAGTTTAGACACGAATATACCTATACGTAATGAGCGAATGAAAAGCTTGCTATTCGAGGTGGACAGCTATGCAACTGCTACTGCGAAAGCCTTGGTGGAAATATCGAAATACGCGAACCTTGCGCCAAGCCAGAGTGTTATATCCAAGATTGATATGTCGTTTGATTTACATGGCGTAAGCCAGTCGATTTACCCCATGGTGAAGGTTATCAGAGTGGATCAAAAAATATGGCAGATCATGAGTATAGAGCCTTTAGTGCTGAATGCAGCGACTCACAATCTGATGGAAGGCATTGAAGCATTGCGTGCTATCGCTGGTTTAAAAGAGATTACACCGGTTGTCCCGATAACGTTTAGCCTTCAGTTCAGCAAGAATTAGAGGTCAAACTCTGTCCAGATAGGGCAGTGATCGGATGGCCGCTCCATTGCTCGAATATCATAGTCGATTCCGGCATCGCGACTTAACCCATGTAGGCCGGGGGAGCTCAATATTAGATCTATACGTAGCCCGCGCCGAGGCGTGCGTTCGAAGCCGCGACTCCTGTAGTCAAACCAGCTATACCTATCATTAATATCTGGATAGTGCGCTCGATAACTATCTATCATTCCCCAGTCAAGGATTCGTTCGATCCAGACCCGTTCCTCTGGGAGGAAACTAGTTTTGCCATCGCGTAACCAACGTTTTTTGTTTTCCTCGCCAATACCAATGTCGTTTTCGAGTGGTGCAATATTCATATCACCCATAACGATGAATAGATCGTCAGCGGTATAGCTACTCTGAATGTGCTCGAATAAGTCTACATAGAACTTTTTTTTCGCGGGGAATTTCGTTGGGTGGTCTCGATGACTACCCTGAGGAAAGTAGCCGTTGATTACACTAAGTTTGCGCCCATCCGCCAATGAATAACTACATTCAATAAATCGACGCTGACTATCTTCTNCATCATGGTGAAAACCGCGCGCTGTAGCTGTTGGTNTCTGTTTAGAGAGCAGAGCAACGCCATAGTGCGTTTTCTGTCCATAAAACTGTGCGTGGTACCCGAGCTCCTTGATTGCTTCTACGGGGAAACACTCATCGGTTACCTTGGTTTCTTGTAGCCCAATGATCTCCGGGTGATGACGTTCTATCAAAGCCCTAAGCTGAGGAATACGCACTCTAACGCTGTTAACGTTGAAGGATACAACTCTCAAAATAAAACTCCTTAAGATCTACCATACTAGCCCTAGNGTCTTTTCGGGTTCGTAATNCAATGCTTAAAGCCTCAACGGCGAGATATGANGCAATATTCNAGTTATTTGACTTGAAANAATTAGCAAACTCAATGGTTGCCTGATCCAGTGGAATATTAGCTCTTTCTGGATCCTGATGATACATGACAAGATTATTCACTTGGACGTTGACCGCGAGCTTGCGTGNATGACAGATAATTATGTGTCNCNAGCCGCATTNGGCAGGGATTTCATCTTCTTTGTACNGGGCATTATGAATAAACCGAGGNTTTTCAGTAAGCAATGGAATTTGCTGGCTGGCAGCTGCGACACTATATATGCGAGGTAGGTTTAGTAAATTNTAGNTTTATTATAAATAAAATACTGCGNATAATATATATTATGTTAAATTATNATGATGTNAGGCTAAGCNCNTCANCACGAGGATAGATAGACCCCTTCTAGATAACGNGCGCACGATAACTTAACCTTCNGTNCATGAACGAATACCTGANCCAGTTGTTTCTTGATGACATACCCTTTCTGGACGTTAGAGCAGAGTCAGAGTTTGCCTCTGGCGCATTTCCGTTNTCCACAAACATTCCGATACTAAACGACGACGAGCGACATCAGGTCGGGATTTGCTACCAGGAAAGCGGACAGGATGCGGCTGAGACGCTTGGTCGACGACTTGTTTCTGGTGATACCCGTGCCAATCGAGTGAATGAGTGGGTAAAGTATGTTGAATCTAATGCCAACGCCCATCTCTACTGTTGGCGTGGGGGTAAACGCTCAGGCATAGCTGTAGACTGGCTGCGCGAAGCTGGATATGAGATACCACGAATAGAGGGTGGTTATAAGTCTTTACGCAATGCACTTCTCGAACGGTTCCGACATTTGCCCAGGTTTTTGTTGCTATCCGGTAATACCGGAGTAGGAAAAACAGATTTAATTCTAAGTGTAGAAAATAGCATTGACCTAGAAGGGTGTGCGAACCATAGGGGTTCTGCATTCGGTAAGCGCGTAATGCCTCAGCCTTCACAGGTCGACTTTGAGAACGCTGTTGCTATTGATCTTCTTAAAACACGCCCTGCCCCGTTTATCGTATTGGAAGACGAAAGTCGTCTAATCGGTCGTATACAGATTCCACACGAGCTTAAGAATGCCATGGATGCATCCCCGGTGGTTATCCTGCGAGAACCTAAAGAACAGCGAGTGGAAAGAATTCGTCGTGATTATATCCTGAGCCAATATGATGACCTGTATGACCTGCATGGTGAAACTGCGATTGATTACCTATCGGACCAACTTCTGTCAGCTACAGATGCTATTCGTAAGCGACTTGGAGGTGTGAAGCACGACAAAGTTAAAAAATTGATGAAGAAAGCGCTATCACAGCATGCTGCCGGGAAACTGGATGCGCATCGGGAATGGATAGGTTTTATGCTAAACGAATACTACGACCCCATGTATGACTATCAAATTGACAAAAAGAGGGAGCGCGTCCTTTTCTCGGGTTCTAGGGCAGATATAATGGATTGGCTGGCAGAAAAGGCGGCTGATTCCGAGTTCTAAGCCTCAGTTTAGTTAAGATGTTCACGATATATCTCAAGCAACCGCTCATGAACGGGAGGGTTTATATGGCAGATCAGACCCAAATCTACTTGTTTCAACCCAGATCTACTTGTTTAAACTCATATAAATAACTTTACGTTGCATCTATCGCCGGAGAATTACGCGGTGCACCATACAGCAGTGTGCCCTCTTCTAGAATTTACCTGCATTTGATCCTCGATAAAAACGTTCGTAATAGCCCGAGCGATATGGAATATAGAGTCGTCCTGCTATCCCTACATTACGATTGAGGTACTACGAGGGTTGGTTTGTGGAAGAAGCGTTTCTGGATGTAATCCAAGCCCCTATCGTTTGTCGACTATTCCTCTGTGGATTCCGTTTTTTAGGGTTGCGGCGGGCCAGGTTACGGTAACAACACCCGCCCGACTATATTATCTCGTTTATTAGTAGCTTTTCTCCTGGCCTAGGACCTGTTCGCCAATAAAAGACTTAACCAATTCCTGACTAACAGGCGCCAAAACAGGAATCATAATTTCGCGCAAATAGCGCTCGACATGAAATTCCTTGGCATATCCCATACCCCCATGCGTTCTGACAGCCTGCTGGCACGCCTTAAATGCAGCCTCTGCGGCAAGATATTTTGCTGCATTTGCTTCCGCTCCACAGGGCTGTCCGCTGTCATACAAGGTCGCCGCCTTATAAACCATCAATTCAGCAGCTTCTAGTTCCATCCAATTAACAGCTAGAGGGTGCTGAATTGACTGATTTTTGCCAATCGACCGATCAAACACAATTCGCTCTTTCGCATAGTTGGATGCTCTTTTAAGCGCGACCTGTCCAAGCCCAACAGCTTCTGCAGCAAGCAAAACCCTTTCCGGGTTTAATCCATGCAGGAGGCATTTCCAACCATCTCCTTCCTCTCCAATACGGTCTTCTCTGGACACGACCAAGTTATCGATAAAAAGCGCATTTGAATCAACCGCTTTCCTGCCCATTTTCTCAATCAGTCTCACCTCAACACATTCGCGGTCAAGGTCGGTATAGAATAGTGTCAATCCTTCTGTCGGCTTAACACAGTCCTCAAGGTCTTTGGTCCTCGCGATCAATAAGATCTTGTTAGCAGTTTGAGCGGTTGTAGTCCACATCTTGCGACCATTGATCACATAGTGATCACCATCGCGTTGTGCACGTGTTTGCAGTCGCGTGGTGTTCAACCCAGCATCAGGCTCGGTGACTCCGAAGCACGCACGATCATTACCTGAGATAAGCGGTGGCAGAAAACGCGATTTCTGATCATCAGTGCCAAATACGACGATTGGATTGGGGCCAAAGAGATTAAGATGAACTGCTGAGGCGCCGCTCATGCCAGCGCCTGATCGTGCGATTGTGTGTGCCAGAACTGCCGTCTCTGTAATTCCAAGGCCAGAACCACCATATTCCTCGGGCATGGCAATCCCAAGCCAGCCACCCTCGGTAATCGCCTTTACAAACTCCTCCGGGAACTCCCCATCTGCGTCACGCGCAAACCAATAATCATCGTCAAACTGGTCACATATCTTCTCAATTGCGTGACGAATTACCAGCTGCTGCTCGTCTAAATAAAAATTCATAATCTAGTTTAATTATTTACCTTATCTAATTGAATTTAATGATTTTTATCACGTCTTTTTTTGAGTAGTAGATACATAATTCGGTGGAAAATATCAAAAACCCCACTGAATATTACCATTTAATATTCAGCTCTTTTGGTATAGATATTTAGTCCACTTTGCTGACTAGTGTAAACATAACCCGTTAGAAAGTATCAAGAAACCCTCTGAATATTNCCATTTAATATTCAGCTCTTTTGGTATAGNTATTTGGTCCAGTTTGCTAANTAGTGTAAACATAACCCGTTAGAAAGNATCAAGAAACCCTCTGAATATTTCCATTTTATATTCACTTCTTTTGGTANAGATATTTGGTATGATCNNCGAGCCANNNNGCCGNCAANCTTGGAAAANACAGTGCAAGCGCACTCGAANACTGTAACGATAGNCTCAACTGAGAGTAGNGAAGATACTAGGAGTTCCGTAACTTCTCGCTCAGGGAGACCCAGTCGCTNTAAAACCCGCGATGTGCTTCTTAAGGCGGCTAGAGAACTTGTATTCGAGCGAGGCCACGAAAAGATCTCAATCAAGAACATTACCAATCGAGCTGGCGTTGCGACTGGTACCTTCTACAACTACTTTGTGACCAAACAAGACGTATTTGAAGCTGTGATCGATGACTATAGACGTCAATTCGCTGAGGAAATAGAAGAAACAAGATCCAGATTAAAGGATCCTGCCATGGTGGTGGCCACAACACTCAAATACTATTTCTATCAGTCACAATATAACGAGCAATGGAGAACATTTCTCTCGTTCTCGGGGCTGCTTGGGCGAGTTGAACTTCGTCAAAAGGATTCTGATTGTCTTAAAGACATACAAAGAGGCGTTAAGGCGGGTAGATTTAAGGTAGAAGATAGTTACTTTGCACAAAGCCTGATCGCCGGCATGGTGGACCATGTCAATTTAGAGATCGCACACGGGAGATTGGCGCCTAAGGCCACAGACAATGCAATACGCTATATTCTTCGCATGTTGGGATTGCCAGATGTTGTTGCAAAAGCATTGACGCAAAGCCCGCTGCCCCCTGTTTCTGCGCCGCGCCATAGCCCAGGTTAGATAATACTGAGGTTTGTCTGTTCTCTAGGTAAAAAGTAGCGTCAGCTTATACGGAGTTTTCGAGCAGGTTACGGCCTACCACCTTCAGGGCTAGAGTTTCTTCCGTTCCTTCGAAAATGGAAAGTACACGAGCATCTAACCAATAACGGCTCACGTCTGTTTCTTCGGCATACCCCATACCGCCATGTAGCTGCATAGCTTCACGGGTAATCCATTCTGCAGCACGACAAGCGAACAGCTTTACTAGGCTTGCTTCCATCTGCCCGCTGCCCTGATCCATCAGTCGGCCTACAGCGTAGGTAAATTGCCTAGAAGCACAAAGGTACATGGCCATGCGGGCAAATTTCACTTGCGAAAGCTGATAATCGCCGACTGGTTTGCCAAACACCAGACGCTCCCGAGTGTAGCGCACTGACTTGTCAATTGCGCCCTGCATGACGCCACACGCGCGAGCAGCTGTTTGAATCCGTCCCCCGGTAAAACCTCGCATCGTGAAGTAGAATCCTTTGCCAACACCCTGCCCCTCTCCAATTAGGTGCGTACTAGGGACCAAATAATTATCAAAGAATAGCTGGTAGGAATGCATGCCTCGATAACCAACTGTTGGAATTGCTTTGCCTGATAATTTACCTCCTGATGATTGTTTTACTTCGAACGCTTCTTCATCAAAGGAAGGCTTTTCGACCATAAACAAACTTAAACCCCGGTGACCAAGGCTTAGATCTGGGTTTGTTCTTGCCAGTACAAGCAAGACGCCGGCCTTGCCCGCAAAGGTAGACCAACTTTTTGAACCATCTAGTATCCATCCATCCCCCGTTGCGGTGGCTTTAAGGCGCATCGAGGCGACATCCGAACCAAAGTCTGGTTCTGTAATGGCGATCGCACAAAGAGGATTACCGGCGGCAAGCTTCGGCAACCAGTAAGTCTTCTGTTCTTCAGTACCCCCTTCCAATAAGGCACGTGCCATAATCTCCGGTCGCGTAATTAGGCTTCCTGCACCGCCGAGTGAAGCGCGTGATAATTCTTCCGTGACAACAATCATACCGAGACTGTCTTCCTGGTCATCTGGCAATAGGCCGTTATAACGCTGCGGCACACTGAGCCCAAAACAGCCCAGCTCTCTAATTCCATTTAGTATGCTATCCGGAATGGCCAAGTTATAACGATGGATATTCTCAGCGAGCGGCGCAACAATGTCGTCTGCGAATTGTGCAAATGTCGCAGCCATCAGAGTCTTCTCTTCGTCGAAGGCTCGATTGCCGACATCGCCGTTTCGGCTAGTTATCTCCTTTCCTAGATTCGTAAGGTTTTCTATCGTCAGCGTAGCTCTCACGAAGCTGGCCAGTCCCTCTGGCCAACCCTGTTCTACTATTATGGGGAACAACCTGGAGTAGACAGAGTGAATAGCATCTGCCGCAAAACCCTCAGCCAGGCGTTTTTCGAAATCCGTCTGACTATCAGCATATTGCAACATGACACGCGCGGCCTGCAGTTCGCTGGCTGACACAGCGAGGCTATAAATAGCCTGTTGATGATCATCCATTTTCGCTGCGTCAAACTTGCCCTCTGTGAGGCATTTATTCCGAGTAAACTGCAGTCCCCTAGTAACGATTCTGTTTGCTGCATCGATGAAGCCTAGGGCTTTGGTCATTACTTTCTACTCCGGTTCGCGACGATCTTCAGGAATGATCTTCCCTGAAGCTCATCAAGGGTTATCCCCGTTGCCAGGGCCTCATCTTCGGTCAGTGCGCCGCAATTGATTCCAGAGATAAAAAAATTAAGTAGTCCTTGAGCAGAAGCAGCATCATCGAAAGTATTTCCGACGAGAGATGCCTGAGCGGCCTGCTCAATAAACGTTCGCAGTCGTTCAGTCGATTCAGCGAGTCCTTCAAGGAAAAAGTAATAAACCGCGGCAAAGCGTATTGGTAATTGGGCAGGGTTTAGGTCCCAACTCTGGTAGAACCCTAACTGCAGTGAATGTATGATATTTCGAAAATGAACACGCCAGGCAGCATGCACTACATTAATATTTTCCTCGAGTTCTTCCTGAGTTAAATCTTTGCCACGGTGTGGTGGGATGGGCATGATATTGGTAATTCCATCACTAAGAGAAACATTCATCCCTGTTAGTGACATCTGCATGAGCTGTCTAACAAAGTCAGCAGACGGATGCAGGTGATCCTGGTGCATCGCTGCTATGTTGCAAGTAGCAGTATAGTCAAAGGTTCCTAATATTGCGGCGGTAACCCTCCCCTTTCCCGCTTCCACCAGAGCAGGCATCGCACACTGTCCCGTTTCTGTTAATACCGCTTGTACGGTTTCTATCATCAATTCGATATCGATAGATAGCGGAGGTAACCCACACCGCTCTTCAATGATGGTGAGGCAGTCTGCTAGGACCTCAACCTGCTCAGCAGTTGTTACTTTTGGTAGCGTGACTCGGAACGGAAAGGGCATCTGACCATTTGTCTTCGAGGCCAGGTTAGATACAAAGGTATCTAATGTTCTCAGCGAACGTATTTTCGCTTCCTCCGTTAGTGCCTTAATCCGAAGCCCCACAAAAGGTGGAAGAGTATCCTGAAGCGCACCCTCTGCCATCGCATCGGATGCGCTTAGGGCATGACCATCTTCTTCCTCATCAGACCGGACACCGTATCCGTCTTCAAAATCCACGCGATGATCTTCAATGGCTTCACAACGCAACTTCTGCAGCGTGCGCTCGTAAACCTGATAAGCGATGATTTCGGGCGAGTTTTCTGTTGCTTGCGCCAGGTCCTGCGCAAACAATTGCTTCTTATACTTGTCCGCAGGTAGTTCCCCGGCACCCGGAAACTGTAACGCGTTTGCCAAATCCACGAATGTAGGTGCATAGGTTTGTATGTGATGCAGTGCCAAACCTGCCATCTTCTGAGCAGCTCCGGGTGTATAAAGATTTGCTCCTCCATACAGTGTGTGAACTGGTTGACGTTCCATCTGCAACCCTGGATAAGATGCTTGAAACTTAAGGTTCGCCTGACCCAATCGCTCGAGCAGAGGATCTAAATCATGTTTTGTCAGTGAAGTCACTGGATTTCCAAAGGTAATAAAGCTTAGCATTATAACCTTGGAGACCGTTAAGACCGACCAGAGAAACATGCTAAGGTACCGCCATGCTCAACCCAGACATCACCTTAGTTAGGGAATACTTTCTTGGATTGCAATCATCGGTATGTAATCAGCTTGAACGGGAAGATTCGACCCCCTTCATTTCACAGGATATCAATGCTGACAATGGAGGATATTCGAGGCCTTCAGTTCTAGAAAATGGGCAATACCTTGAGAAGGCGGCAGTACATTTTTCCCACAGTATTGGAGCTGAGCTACCTAAAGCTGCCAGCGAGCGTAATCCAGAGCTGGCAGGTAAAAGCTTTGAGGCGTTAGCAATATCAATGATTGTTCATCCTCAAAACCCCTATGTGCCGACCTTTCATGCCAACCTGCGATTCTTTCTTGTAGATAGAGCTCATTGGCACTTCGGCGGAGGCTTCGATCTCACTCCTTACTATCCATTTCCTGAGGATGTGCTCCATTGGCATCAAACGGCTGCCGCAGCTTGCGCCCCTTTTGGTGACACACTCTATGACAGACTTAAAGCCTGGTGTGATGAGTATTTTTATTTGCCGCATCGCAAAGAGCCACGTGGCGTAGGGGGAATATTTTTCGATGACTGGACTGGCGAGATTTTTGGCGATGTTTTTGCCTTCGTGCAAAGCGTCGGTAATCATATCCTGCCAGGTTATCTGCCCATACTTAGTCGAAGAAAGGATCTTCAGTTTGGCGAAAAAGAAGAGTCTTTTATGCTATACCGACGAGGTCGTTACGCAGAGTTTAATCTCGCCATAGATAGGGGTACCAAGTACGGCATGCAGTCAGGTCGAAGAATCGAATCCGTTCTAGCATCTATGCCACCGCGTGCTACTTGGAAATACGATTGGTCTCCTGAGCCAAAGAGCGCGGAATCGCGCCTGTATGAAGATTACCTTCGACCAAGAGACTGGATTCGAGAATTAACCTAAATACTATTTTGTATCTTTTTGTTTTATTTATATTTAGTTAGGTTTATATGTACATCAATAGCAAACTCAGCCAAGTAGGAACGACGATATTCTCCGTTATGTCGCAGATGGCTGCTGACCATAACGCGATTAATCTGTCTCAGGGTTATCCAGACTTCGATGTGCCCGGGCCATTATTAGATTTGGTCGAGAAATACCTCAGAGATGGGTATAACCAGTACCCCCCCATGACAGGAGTTCCCTACCTAAGGGAGCAGATAGCACTTAAAATAAAGAGACTTTACAACGTCCAACTCGATGCTGAACATGAAATCACCATAACCTCAGGGGCCACCGAGGCTATATTTGTTGCCATACAGACCGTTGTACACCCAGGTGATGAGGTGATTGTTTTTGATCCCGCATATGATTCCTACGATCCGTGCATAACCCTGGCGGGAGGTAGGACTATTCACATACCCCTCAGCTACCCTAGTTTCCAGATCGATTTTGAACGCTTGCGGGACTCGATCAACGAGAAAACAAGGCTGATTATCATAAACACGCCACATAATCCTTGCGGCAGCGTCCTGCCAGGTGAAGCGCTGGATCAACTCGCTGAAGTGATCCGTGATACGGATATCGTCCTAGTGTCTGATGAAGTTTATGAACATATGGTTTATGACGGAGAAATCCATCAAACCCTATTGGGTCATCCAGAACTAAGATCCAATTCATTCGTCATATCCTCCTTTGGTAAAACATACCATGCAACAGGTTGGAAGGTTGCCTACTGTGCTGCACCGACGCAATTTAGCGAAGAATTTCGTAAGGTACATCAATTTGTCACCTTTACGACTCATACACCAAGCCAGTGGGCGCTTGCCGAATTCATGGAGTCTTGTCCCGAGCACTACCTAGAACTATCGTCTTTTTATCAAAAAAAGAGAGACCTTTTCGTACGGGAGATGCTTAATTCTAATTTTTCCCTAGTACCTAGCGAAGGGACCTACTTTCAGCTTGCTGACTACAGCAATATTTCTAACATGGAGGATACCGAGTTCGTGCGATATCTGACGCGACACATTGGTGTCGCGGCTATACCTATCTCGGTATTTTACGAGTCACCACCTGATTTCAATATCATTCGATTCTGTTTCGCTAAGGACGAAGACACTCTACGAACCGCGACCACAAAGCTGAGCAGTCTGAATCCAATGGCAGTTTAAATCATCACTAGGGTAATCGAAGGGAGATTCATCGACCGATCAGCGCGTAATCCTATAACTAGAATTACGTACTGTCCGAATACGCCAAAACCTAATTCAAACGTAATTTTTCAGGCAAGTTAATTCGGATTTACGAGTCTCGCTTCTATATGCAATATTGGCACCCCTAAAAACGATGACATGCAGCTATAGGTATTCTGACTGCCAGTGAACCCAATAATCGGTGTCCTGGGCCTGGCGGAACTAAAGATATGCGCGGATATTCGAGCCTTACTCGCTATTCTATCCATCATTTCAACGACATCACCCCCCTTGTAGTGAGGGTTACGACATCGCAAACCACAAGTTCGATCTCACCTTCTTCGAAGCTGCCGGCACGGATCCTTGAATTATACAAGCCCACAAGAATTCCTATGAGTCGCTGCAATATATCCGATGCCTTCAGTATTTTTAAATACCTGCTCGTGATTTTCGTGGGGCAAATTTAGTCTAAATACGTTAACGCCTGTGAACGGCAATTGTTCAATCATTTTGCTGTAAGACGAAGTTTTACCAATCGCAGCCATTATTGCAGTACGGCGATTTCTAAGCGGATCAAGTAGAGTAACGACAGCAATTAGATATGGTCCACTTTAAAATCGCTAAATGTAATATCGAAGCCCTGAATATGACCCTTTTTATGCGCCAAGTCTCTCGTAAAACCTCCAAGATGGATTCATTTTTCAATGACTTAGAAAACATATAATCGCGATTGTTTATCGATGGATACATCTTTTGCTCTACCATCTCGCAGAATATATTGCTGATATCGCTGGCCCACTTCGGCTATTGGCCTCCTATATTGTACTAGCAGGATTAGGCACTGCCCTCAGCGCTTCACTTACTTGGTGGGTACTGCCTAAGTTGTGGCATTTTCTACCAACAGACAAAGGTCGAGAGTACGCGATTGACTCCGAAAGGAGCATTGGCAAGCCTATGTCAGCAGGCATTGTCTTCATACCAATATTCATCATTGTGAGTCTCTTAGTCGTCCCCTTCGATTGGAAGTTCGTTGGAATTTTGATTTGTGTGGTGCTCGCGATGTTAGTAGGATTTCTTGATGACAAAAGTGCCACCGGTTGGAGCGAATACCGTTTAGGGGCGATAGATCTAGTCATCGCTATTCTGGCTTCAGTCATTATTTGTGAATTACAACCCTTTGTTATCTGGTTACCTGTTTTTAAGGACTCCATAGTTGTCAGCCCCTGGGTTTTCGTCGCAGTGTCAACGGTACTCATTTGGACATCCATCAACGCAACCAATTGCACTGATGGCGTTGATGGTCTTTCTGCAAGCCTTTCTAGTATGGCAATACTATTTCTTGGCGGTATCCTATATGGAATCGTCGGACACGCGGACATCTCTAGGTATCTTTTGGTTCCACACTATGTACGTGGCGCTGATTGGGGAATCATGGCGTTTGTCTTGGTCGGCTGCCTAACTGGATATTTGTGGCATAACAGCTATCCCAGTGCTGTGATGATGGGTGACTCAGGTTCACGCCCCATTGGATTGATGCTAGGGGTGTTAGTGATGGCGTGCGGTAATCCATTTCTCATTATCGTAGTGGCATTTATGGTTCTCGTGAATGGAGCAACAGGGATGATTAAGGTCGCGCTGCTTAGGTTTCTAAAAATTGGCATATTCAGGCAGATTCGATACCCACTTCACGATCATGTTAGGCATAACATGGGTTGGTCCAATACCCAGGTACTGGTGAGGTTTATGCTACTTCAGGCAGTTGTCACGCCTATACTTTTAGTCTTATTGCTAAAGATTCGGTAGACCTAACAACGAAAGATGGCCTCGTCTAGGCTAGCAAAGAATGATCCCATCGCTCTACATTGGTTAGCGCTGTTTATATCCAGCATGACTGTCATAGAGTTAAGAGACGATTAGCTTTCATGTTATTACACTTTACTGGCGAAGGGCCACCCCAGCAAATGTGGAACAAGCTTGTTAGGGTGATTCATTAATTGAACCTCAGGACGCGAGAGAGAACCCAAAATAAGATTTAATTAAAAAACATACAAGCACAATGTTTATTGCGCTTAAGTCTGTCTTATTTCTGTTTATCCTGATTTTTAGTATGGAGCAGATCTTCTTTATTTAGCTTGGGATATTCCATACCGGGATGTGACAATTGGACGATGCTGTACTTCATATTACCTCTATTAATAAAGATGCCAGAAACTTATGTCTTTCAATAGTTGTATGAATGTNNCAGATCTGTGTTTTNTGAGTCTCTAGAACCNTTGCTATTACATTAAGATGACAAATTGTNTNAAATNTANGTTATTGATTTATATANNCNTTNTTACTCCTNAGAGAGAGTGGATTCAAATCNGTCCTTCTATTCCGGCTGGATGAGCTCAACAGTTAGGAAAGTTCTNAAGGGTTGACNAAGGACGTTAGGATATGGTCCTCCCATCGCCCATGGATTTTTAAGAAGGACCTAGCTTCACCTTCGATGGTAAAGCCGAGCCGAGACAGCAGGTCACCACTACGTTTATTTAGTGGCATATAGTTAGCCATGATCCGATGCAATGAGAACTTTTCAAANACATAATTGTTACTTATCTGCAACGCTTCAAACATCAACCCCTGACCTTCATACTCCTTGTCCAGGGCATAACCAAGATGGCACGACTGGAAAGTTCCTCGAACAATATTCGTGTAGTTACAAACACCAATGACCCGCGATTCCATCTCGTTAAGAATCACTAAGCGAAGATTCGTACGATTCCGAAACTCTCTGATCGCAACTTTTAGCTGCATATACCAAAAAGCATCTGTATAAAATTCAGGTGTCCGGGTTGGTTCCCATTTCGTAAGATGCTTTTTGTTATCGATGCGAAAATGTGTCATCAATGGCGCATGCGCGGGTTCCAAAAGCTTTATCCGAAGNCGATCNGTTTTTAGTTGAGGCAAGGTTGAATCATTCATGGTTTTACACAGCTATTGGTCTTAGGCANGATTAAAGCTGTCATCTAGACAGGACGCAACTGTTGCATAATCAACTTCCTCTAGTAAATCGATACCTTCCGTTACACAAACCTTAATGAGAGAGTATGGTCTATTTTCGGCCNTTAGAATCAGTTCATTTAAGCGCTTCTTCAGGGCAAAGATGGAAGACTACAGGACTTACTTGCTCCGGTTTGCCTTCCCGCTCCAGCAGGAGGTCCTAGGTCATAAGAGTGATAACTCCTGGCACCAGCGCATTAACCCTGACACTCTTACGCTGCCCTTCCGGCTTTAAAACATTCTTCAAGCCGATAACTGACATTTTGCCACTAGCATAATTTGACTCCTCAAATTTTCCGAAGACCCCTGAACCAGAACTACTAAAGACCACCTTCCCAACCGTTAGCTATGATAATTAGCCAGGTCGTTTTAGTTACATCCAGTGCTTGTGCTTTATTACCTGTAGCAATTCTATCGACATTTACCTGTCACGTTGACAACCTGGTGTATAAANTCAGAGTTCTTTTTGTCAGANATAAAACGTTACTGCATCCGCGAAGCGTATCGTGTTCCTCAGATGTTAACAAAGCGGTGCGAATAAGGCCTAAACAATGCCATCTCTATCGTCTAAGTGGTCAAACGATAGATTTCTGGGATAAACTTTACAATNCCATGATGCGGCATAAGGCGAATCACAGTTTTAATACGCTGCAAACAGGTTCTGGTTTTTGCATTCTTGATTGTGCCGTTCTGCTCTCTTGCCGATGATTGGGCCGCNGGGATTCCAGAAGGAACTGCCTTCCCGAATGTTGATGCTATTGATCAGAATAGTCAGACTTGGACTAACAGGGAACTAATCGGCGAGAACGGGCTAATACTATTCTTTGTAAGATCCAGCGATTGGTGACCATTCTGCAAAAAACAGCTCGTGGAGTTGTCCTATAACAAAACAAGGTTTGAGGCCCTTAGCGTCAATCTTGCGGTAATTAGCTATGACTCCCCTGATGTAAATCTTGCATTCTCCAACAAATACAACCTAAGCTTTCCATTACTGTCAGACGATAAAGCTGTACTTGCATCGGCGTTTGGTATTCTTAACGAGAGCTATCCTAAAGGGCATAGAGCNTACGGAGTACCGCATCCCGGTGTGTTTATGGTAGATAGCAAGGGTGTCGTTTACGCCAAATTTGCAGAAAAGGACTATCGTAAGAGGCCAGCTTTGGAATTGATTCTCGAGGCAGCTAAAGGTATGTCNNGGCAATAACTNTAACTAGGTTTAGGACAGTTGCTTTCCCGGGTATCTAACGATTTAAAATCAAGCGTGTTATTGCACTCCGTATTTAAACTAAGGCGACGAGATGTGATANNAAACCGTCTTAGGCTCTTGTAAGGCTACTTTCTGAGGCGTCATTATNTATTACCTCTGGTTGNCTAAAATCTTTACNNCTGCCTTCTCCAATTCTGTCNATTTAGNGAGNTTTACATATANTATCTAAAAGATCCCTGCCTCAACTCCTGCAGCCATACTCATCCCAAGTTCTTCGCATCGCTGCAGATCTGTTTGTTTTAGGTCTCCGGCAACTATTATTGGTTCCTGTGCCTCTTTGAATTTATACCCAATACATATCCGTCTAATACTGGATAATGCACCTTGGCCATCATTACCTGTACCAATGAAAACTGCATATGGCTTGGCGTCAACTTTTCCCTCAACCTCATAGAATGTTCTGTCGAAGAAATCTTTCAATTTGCCCGACATGTAGCCAAAATTTTCAGGCGTACCGAAAATAACACCATCTGCCCAGAGAAGGTCATCCTCGTTCGCTTCATATGCTTTGAGAAAACGTACATCTACGTCAATATCAGGATGATGGGTACCCTGCAGAACAGCCTCCGCCATGGCGGCGTTCTTACCACCTTTGCTGTGGTAGACAATGAGAAGATTCTTTGGCATCCCTAATCTGAACTTGTCAGCAATAATGTATTTCGTGAGAGAAACTGATAATCGGGTATTTCAAGGTTTTTCGGTGCAACTGCATCTGCGAAGACCCTTCCTGCGGCGTCAAACTCACTGAGATGACATGGGCAGCTAAACTTGGCGGGGGAGTTAGGTCCGCGTGGCTCCACTATACAGCCGAAGTGTGTGCAATTTCCGTAGGCTACGAAAATATCAGCTCGTTGAGACCGATGAGTGTTCCGTGCAAATTCAGGCTGCTTTGACCGAGTAGAGTCAGGATCCTTTAGCGACACTGAAGCATCAGATAAGGCTTCAACCTCCTCCGTAGAGCGAATCTTAATCATAACCCGACGTCCCAACCAGGGTACTTGCTTTACCTCACCAAAAGCTAAGTCGCTTAGATCCACCTCCCGGGTGTGGCTCTGATTAAATCCTGGGAGCCAAGATCTTACGAACGGATACGCCAGGAATAAGCCACCGGTAAGAGAGAATCCCTGTACGATTTTTGTTAGTAAGTAACGTCGGTTTAACACGTATTCGCTGAACCTCACTCATCCAGACGATAGGCTCGATGAGCGGTATCATGGAATAATGCTTGTCGTTCTGCTGCGGATTTTCCTGTGGTCATTTTCTTGAAGGCATTCCAAAGCACCGCGTAGGAGCAAGATTCTTTATCTACTGGAAAATTACTCTCAAACATACATCGATCTACCCCAAATAACTCAATGCAGTAGTCATAATAAGGTGCCGTGGCATCGACCAATTCATCAGAAGATGGCGGCTTATCTCTTGTGTGCCACTCAAAACCGTTAAGCTTCATGTTAATACCACCGAGTTTGAAATAGACGTTTTCGCAATTAGTAAGTGCTCCGACCTCTTGTTTCCAATCGTTGAACACCTGATCATGATGTCCTTTATATGGACCAATTCCCAACGGTCCAGCAAAGTGATCTAGAATCATTGTCACGTTTGGGAATGTTCGCGCCAGGTCTGCAAATTCAGCAAGTTGATGATGATAGAACCATGCATCGAAAGTAAGACCCATCTCGTCTAACACAGACATTCCTTCACGGAAATCATCTCGCAACATGAGCCCCTGTGGCGGGTCGGTATGTGAATTCCTAATATCCTCACTTTCATGCCATCCGGCAGCATGCCGAATGCCCCTAAACCTTGCTGCTCCTGCTTGCTGATGAGCCTCGAGGATCTCACGAACGCCTTGTCCAAGCGTAAGGTCAGCAAAACTGACAATACCTTTTGCAACTCTAGTGTGTCCGAATCCTCCACTGGCACTCATCGCCGCGATCCCTTGTACGAATTCGGTTTCACCGACAGGGGCAAGAGACTCAATGCTAGCTGCTCGATACATGGAGTTACATTCCACGAATACTGTGCTGGTTATATGATGCCCACTACCAGTGTCATTCAACAGGTCATCCAATAAATACTTACTTTCCGGTCGCCACCAGAGATGATGATGCGGATCGCAGATGGCTAGCTCTGGGTCTAGGATCGCCTCTCTGACCTGGGCTAACCAGGCATCATTAAACACCCTAACTACCATTCACCAATGTTCTCCATCGATTTCCATGGTTCCTCGCGCTCCTTCGAGTCACCGGCCTGTAAAATTTCGATGGATATATTATCTGGGGATCTAACAAAAGCCATCTTCCCATCTCGTGGCGGACGGTTAATAGTGACACCGCCATCCATAAGGCGCTGACAGGTTACATAGATATCTTCTACCGCATAGGCAAGATGACCAAAATTACGAGATCCTTCCCCTAATTCATCACCATCCCAGTTATAGGTCAGCTCGATTTGGGCTTCCGAATCTCCCGGAGCAGCGAGGAATACTAGCGTAAAACGCCCATTCTCACTTTCGTTACGCCTTAGTTCTTCTAGGCCCAATTTATTACAGTAGAAATCCAACGACTCATCAAGGTCATTCACCCGGACCATCGTATGCAGGTATTTCATGCTTAAACTCCTGTTGAACTAATTAATTGCTACAAAATGTCAATATGATACCTGAATCACCTCATAGTCTTTGGCCAGCAGGTTGATGAGCCCCTGGGGACCTCCCATGTGCAGTGCACCAACTACCACCATATATCTACCGTCAGTATTCAGATACTCACGTACCTTGTCGATCATCTTCATGTTCCGAGAAAATACTAATCGATTCATTTGACTTTNCAGTTTTGGATATTCCTTNACGGAATCGACCNNCAGCTGGTACATTNTGTCTGCATCGCCTTCCCGCCANGCCGCNNTCATTTGCATGAGTTCATCAGGAACCTTGTGCCTTTCGAGAAGCGATACTCTCAACGCGAGGTCCTGAACTTCAATCGGATCACCGGATAAAATCGTAACCTGTTGGGCGAACGATTCCAGTTCATGTATCTCCTTACCTTGATCAAGTGCTAGCTGTTGCAGTTGTTGATCCAGGCCCAAATCGGTTTCATAGCCTAGTCTATTTAACTCCATAACACCGATATTGACGGATAGAAGCCATGGTCTGAGACCGCGAACCTGATCCATACTGATCTTGGCCTCACGAAGATAGGAAACCAGGAGATCGACCGTTTTCGGAGATAAATCATCGTGTATTGATCCTGGTGTTTTGTAAGTCCCATACTCCGCCATTACGCTGGAGATTTTTCCCTTATCCAGCTTGGTAAGATCTACCTCAAAAACAACGGTATCTGACTNCTGATAAGCATCAAGAATGGGCTCGGGCAGAGGATACATATCTTCTCGCATCGCGTGAATGGAACCCAGCAAATAGACGGTTGCGTCACCATTCTGAATTTTCCACAAGCACAAGTTTCTCCCGCCATAAGTCGGTTGACTGACGATTGCTAGAAACAAACAAAAAGCGAACAATGCCGTGCCAACTAATTTTGTTTTTTTACTCACTAACATCGAATCCTCCGACATGGACAGGACTGGACCAGATCATTTCATCTTCCTGGCCCACGATTCTCACATAATAGTAATCTCCCGCACTTACATCCGTCGCATCCACGAAACGAAACTCATAGCTCTTTGGCAGTTTCCTATCAAGCATGCTTATCTCAACTACATCGTTGTACCCATAAGTTTCAAAGGAGCGACTCCATCCACCGGAGCGCAAATCATCAAATGTAAAAAGTTGCCTGATCGCAGGCGTCGAAGATGGAGGGCGGTACTGAGGAACGTATGCAATATCTTCAAAGCCCTTCATGATTGAGAGCTCCAGTGGCACCTCATCATCTTTAAGAGAAATCTCAACCAGGAAACTACGAGACCCACCATGAGTCCAGGTTATAAAGTCCACCCTAGAAGGGTCTGCAGGATTGATGGCAATGTCGTGCATTACACCAATCTTCGGGGACGTGATATCCCTAAACTGGCCACCGGGGGCTCGAAGATAACCTATCCATTCACGCCCATTTCGAGGCAGGTCCCAGTCTTTTGGATAATTTGGTGATGACAGTTTAATCTGCACAATATTACTCTCAGAGATATCGCCAGGTTTTATCTCATCTATCACTACACCGTTACGAAGGAGTTCTATTTTATCAAGACCAAACGATGCATAAATCTCGCCTGTTATCTCTCGCCTCTCGCTGTAGGGGACGCGACCACCCGGTGCCACCCCGTTTACGGTTAGCAGTAGCACTGGTTTACCCTNGGAGACAACATAAGTGTTACCTGACGACAGTGCATCAATCCAAGGCTCGTTATCTGACAATAACAACGCTGTCTTACCTTGCCCAAAAGAAGCACCGGGGATGTGCGAGGTCTGTGAACCGACAAAAGCAGCTTTATACCCTAGATTTGATATTTTCAGACCCAGCCATTCATAATGTGATTGGCCGGATAAGATTTCTGCAAAAATGGGGCTTACAGGATTCAATCGTCGATGATCGGTTGGGACATCAGCCATTGCCACCTGAAGCCCACTGTATAACCGCAGCACGTTTCCACCGCGTTCCAGGGGTCTTAGCAGTTCAGTTGATCCACCCAACGTGGATTCCGGACTATCAATGATTGTTAGCAAGTCCAAGACGCCCGTTTGGCGGTTTTTAACCGCAGCATCCGAGAAGCCACTGCGGTACACATCATCACTTCCATGAAGGTGTAGGTCCGTCCAAAGAATTTTCTGGTTAATATCTGAAACTAATATCACGTCGGAACTTCCCTTTACTGATCCGCCAGCCGACCTGACAGTAATTCTGTGCACTCCATTTTCCGAAAAAACTAGGTTGTTAACCAACAACTCCGCACCCTGCCCCCCTTGTAAACGTCGAGTAAATACCCCATCGAGTATCACTTCTAATGTTGGCGTAGGCCCTGAAATCGGATTACCCGCTTCGTCAGTCACACGAATATGAGCATCGAAAGGCTCTCCGGGACGCACAATTGCAGGGGTCGATACGAGTGCGCTCGATGCGGGCCCAGGCATTAGTGCAA
The DNA here is from genome assembly GCA_002712135.1 of Gammaproteobacteria bacterium. GTDB lineage: Bacteria > Pseudomonadota > Gammaproteobacteria > Pseudomonadales > Azotimanducaceae > UBA7455. The sequence continues at coordinate 27,772 of PASO01000023.1, read as the reverse complement.
ACCGGCTAACGGGTATGATCTGGAATCCATCATCAACTGAAATAAGTAATGGTAACGAAAAAGCATCGTAGCTGATCGAAGGAACTCGCAGTCTGGAATAGCGTATCGCCATACTCTGACCAGGACTCATTTCAGATAACAGTTCAACGATAACAACAAGGGGGCTTCCATTGTTGAGCCCAGGTATATTTTCTCGTCGCAGGGTACGCACATTAACATCAACATCAGCATCGACCGATACATAATTCTCTGCATTTGGTCTAAGCGATTGTAATTGCCAAGGGTAGTATGCGGGCTGGTCTACAATCAGAAGCGTACCAGCAGGAGTATAACTTTTCACATCTACCCACTGAACAATCTCAGTTTCGCTTGAGACAACAACGACTCCGGGAATTTGCAACCGAGTATCAGCAAGAGTCAGAGGAACCTGGATAATATCGACGGGGAGCCCATGACTATCGGAAATATCCTTTAGATCCTCAGGAGAAGCTATTACCTCGAATCCAAGACAAAGAAGAACAAAAAGGCTAGCCCAGCGTTTCCTGAATTTCAGCCTCACCTAGATTTTTGCGCGCACGAATGTCATCAATGCTCGGATATTTCTGTCGTTCGTAGCACCCGACTCTCCGTCGATAGTGATATTTGCAATTAGTAGAGACGAAACGTGGATTGGATTCACAGTCTCATCCCCCGATAAGTTTCATAACAGTGACTTCACCCTGAAACGCTAACTTCTTATCCCCTAAAGCCTGCACAAGCATTCCTTGCAGCTTGGGCAGTACCAGATGGGATGGCAGCTCTAGCATATCTCCGATGTAATGTTTATTGGCATTACTCAAGCAGCCATATAAGAAACCATCGGAAGATAATCTCAATCGGGTACATGCGCGGCAAAACGGTTCACTTTCATTAGCAATTATTCCGAACACGCCTCTGTCAGGAATTTGAAAGCGTACAGCCGTCGAGTCATAAGGTGCATCGGTTCGAACAAACTCATGGTGCTCTCCGATAGAGTCCAACAATGACTCCATCGAAACAAACTCGCTAGTAAAACTATTACTGTGAAGCAAATGCCCCATACGCATAAGTTCAATGAATCGTAGCTCGATCCCTCGATCAAGGCAGTAATTAAGCATAGCTGGTACCTCAGCAAAATTTTGCGAACGGAGGGGCACCATATTAATCTTCACTTTAAGACCTAATTCGAGCATGGCGTCTATTCCGGACAATACCGTATCGAGGTCTCCACCCCTAGCAATCTGCTTGAAACGAAGAGGATTTAGAGTGTCAAGACTGACATTGATTCTGGATAAGCTAGATTCGGCTATCACGTCTTTCTTAGCAAGCAATAGTTGTCCGTTAGTCGTCAAACTAACGTCAGATAGCGGAAGTCTCATTACGCCTAGTAAAAACTCGTCAAATTTCGGCGTGACTAGGGGTTCCCCACCCGTAACGCGCACCTTATCGATGCCAGTTGCTTGCTGCAGCATAGTAACTGCCTTAAGCAGTTTCGTTGCAGGAAGCTCATGTTTCGCCCGAAGGAGGCGTTTGCCATCTGGTACGCAATAGGTACAGGCGTAGTTGCAGGCCGCGGTCAGGCTGACCCTTAGGTTTCTGAAGCGTCTACCGAGTCTATCAACTATCATGGTGTGGGATTATGGCACGATTTCTCTTCCCCTGGTACGTTCTACCCAAAAGTTGGCGTTCCAGTTTGTTTGAGCACAATGCGAGTCCCTCAACCTGGACAGTGTGTTCAACAATAATTGCCGAGGTATTTGCCTTTGTGCAGTTGCCTATATTACTACTCATCAAACAATCCGATGAGTATGTGTAGCTATTTACACGAAACCCAAGACTTTGCACCTCAAGTGACTTTGATTACTCGCCCTATTTTGAGATTATCAAGTATCGTTTCGTCGATTCCATATACGATGAGTACTATCACCTACTACCCTGAGAAGTTAGAAAAAATCCAACTGAGGAAGAAAACCTGATGTATTTTGAAAGAGATCAGATCACTGCTCCCGACCATGTAAATCACGGAGATAGAAGAAGCCTTGGAATCTACCCGAGAAGCACCTTTAGAAGGAGAGTATTTAAGATCGGAAGGTCAGTGGAACGATGATGCCTCGAACCAAGCTAAGTCGGACTAAAGGTTTTCAAGTTTAGTAATCAAGTTATCTACGAACCTATTCGCCCAGAAAATTTTGTTTGAACCTTTGACCAGAATAGTATCTCCTGACGAAGTTTCCGCGACAAGTAGATTGAGGTCCAATTGATCGGCGGTATCAACTTGTAACAATAACTTCTCTCCAAAATATTCTTTTGCGTTCTCGAAGCACTTACCAACAGTCACTACTTTATCCACGTTATTACAATTATGCGCGACTTCTTTATGCAACTCATCACTGAATTCACCAAGCTCTAGCATGTCTCCCAGGATGGCTATCCGTGAACCGGACGCTTGTTGTGACAGCGCCTTGATCGCATGAATCATGCTAACTGGATTAGCATTGTAACTATCGTCTATCACGACCCGCCCAGAAACTGAGAGAAGATTCCCTCTTCCCTTGGGGCTGTTTAGCATAGACATGTCGCTAACCGCTTTGGATATGTCGGCGCCCAGAGCATAGGCGACCGCAATTACCGCAACGGATGTTAGAACCAAGTGTTCTCCACAAATGCTGAGTTCGTATTGATAATCTTTGTCGTCAATCGTTACTTCCACAGACACAGAGTCATCTCTCAGTTGCATTACTGCCGAAACATCGGCACGTGAGTCAAAACCGAAGGTCAGGCTCCTAACATCGTCGATATCTGATCGCTCTAGGTCATAGGGCACAACTAATACGCCGTTTTTCTGCAATCCTCGTCTAATATCGAGCTTTTCCTGGCGAATCGCCTCGAGGCTGCCTAGCTGTCCAATGTGAGCAGGCAACACGTTGAGAACCAGCGCTACATGAGGTTTGACTAATTCACTCAGGGGCGCAATTTCTCCTGCGTGATTCATTCCAACTTCAAACACTCCATATCTTGACTGCTCCGGCATGCGTGCCAGCGAAAGGGGCACACCCAAGTGATTGTTGTAGCTATCCACTGAAGCGTGGGTGGCTGCCTGCGTGCACAACAATTGTTCTAACCAACTCCGTGCCGTAGTCTTTCCAGCGCTTCCGGTGATCGCTGCGACCCGGCCCTGCATTCTAGCCCTTGCAAACCGAGCTAATTGCCAAAGTGCATCAAGTGTATTATCAACCTGCAGCGCTGGAAGTTTTGTATCGACTTTGCTTGACACAACCAACCCGACAGCACCTGATTCTTCCGCAGAAGAGACAAATTCGTGCCCGTCCCTGTTCCCNGCACCGGACATCTTGAATCTTGGGCCAGGATCNCCTGACAGGGCGACAAACANGTCACCTCTGGCTAACGTTCGTGAGTCTATACTGATACCAGATACACCTACCCCATCCCCTGGNTCGGATAGGTTAAGAGCAGCCAAAAGGTCAACCCATTGCCACAACATCATGGTCTCTTCTCAGCTATGTCCGGCGAAACGAGATAGTGAATCATTTTCAGCATATGCTCCCTGACCCCCATAGTACCCGNGAACCATCGCAACTTCTTCANAGGCATGAACTCTATAAAAGCCTCTTGCTCCTTCGTTGTTGTGTCTTACCTCGAGCTCAATTCGATCAAGACCGGCAATCCCGGCGGAATTCTCCAGCCAATCGAGTCGTGCACTTGCTATACCCTCTCGGCTTTTATCGCCAGCGNCCGCCAACAAATTCAAGTGCGCATGAGAGTCATGGAACTCCATGATTGCGAATCCCGCCAACTCAACTCGGGTTCTGGCAACGATCACCACGGTTTCGGGGTTATACACCATAGATAGGATTCGTATTGGCTTCCATGTCCAGGAAAGCCCGCGCTCTACCAACTGTCTTGACATGTCAGTGAGCACTTGTACCTCGGCAGGCTTTGCTAAGCGAGTTTCTATGTTAGGGCAGTAACTCATAGGAAGAGGATACGGGTTTATCAACAGGGGTGGCAAATCGCTAGACCAAGGACACAAACGCACTGTGGTACGATTGCCGATTTGCCGACGTACTTTATCTATGAATTTTATACGCATGTTGTGGCACGCACTAACCTCTATCAAAAATGCAATCGGAAACATCGTTTTCCTCTTGATCTTGTTGGTAGTCTTGTTTGCAATCTTTAGTTCCGAGACCATAGACATTGGAGACAACACCGCTCTGGTACTAAATCCACGCGGCGCCGTCGTAGAACAGAAATCGCTAGCAAATCCACTGAATGAATTAGTCAATGGCGATTTCACATCTGAAACGTTATTTCGCGATATTCTCCTTGCAATATCAACTGCAAAGTCTGATAAGCAGATCAGCGCGCTAGTGCTCGATCTGTCTAATCTGAGCAGCATAACAATGGGTCATCTTGAAGAAATAGGCAATGCTCTTGAGGACTTCAAAGCTTCAAATAAACCGGTCTTGGCTTTTGCGCCCAGCTACTCTCAGGCCCAATATCTCATCGCATCATATTCTGATCGAATAGTGCTTGACGAAAATAGTTTTGAACCTTTTGGAGGCGTATTTCTCACAGGATTCAGTGTCGACCCACTATATTATAAAACAGCGCTAGACATGCTTAAGATAGACGTAAGAGTGTTTGCTGCAGGTGATTACAAAGATGCGGCTGAACCTTATACGCTTGATGGGATGTCTGACTACTCCAAGGAAGCCAACGAAGCATGGCTGAACACTCTTTGGGAAGGCTACAAAAGTATTGTGACTACCCAGAGAAACATTTCTGATGAGTCGTTTCATCGCTACACCAACCGATACAACGAACTACTAGCAGAGGCCGGAAACGACCCTTCACTTCTTTCATTAAATGAGGGTTACGCTGACGAACTCCTGTCGAAATCGGAATGGCAAGAAGAAATGATAGACATTGTCGGGCGTTCGGGTCGATCCTTTCGCCAAATTGAATTTGCAGATTATCTTAGAGTTACACAACCATCGATTCAGGCTCCAAGCCCAACCAGGGACAAGATTGCGGTCATTACTGCCAGTGGCACGATATTGGACGGCGAACAGCCCTCGGGATTAATAGGTGGCGACTCTCTTTCATCACTTATTCAACAAGCTAGATGGGACGAAAACATTAAAGGTGTCGTACTACGTATAAACAGTCCAGGTGGGAGCGCTGCAGCATCCGAAAAAATTCGAAGAGAACTCGCATTGGTGCAGCAGGACGGCAAGCCTGTTGTTGTTTCGATGAGCAGTTACGCAGCATCAGGCGGTTACTGGATCTCCAGCACTGCAAACAAGATCTTTGCGCTTGAATCTACTATTACTGGGTCGATAGGTACCTTCGTGTTATTTCCTACGTTCGAACAAGCTTTAGCCGAAATTGGGATACATACTGATGGTGTTGGGACAACAAACCTAAGTGGTGCTCTTAATCCATTCAAGTCACCCAGTCAACCAATTGAGGATACTCTGAAACGCTCTGTTGAGCGTACCTACAATCGTTTCGTTTCTCTCGTTGCTGATGGTAGAGACATGGACCTAACAGATGTGGAAGAGATTGCTAAGGGGCGAGTTTGGGCAGGAAAAACAGCGTTGGAACTTGGATTGGTGGACGCGATAGGTGGCCTAGATGATGCCATATCTTCAGCAGCCGATTTGTCAAACATTTCTGGCTACGAGGTTATTTTCCTTGAGAAGGAACTTTCAACGCGAGAAAAATTAATTACCGAAATTCTTAACGTTAGCGTCAATATTTTCGCGAAGACCTATCCGAGTCGCGGCATTATCGATACATTGATACCTAGAGAGCTTTTGGATTTTGCATCAATGAGTAAGGCTCCAGGTCTTTATATGCATTGTTTTCAATGTCAGGTTCGCTAGCTGATGCCTGACTGGATAGCTGACATGTATCTCTCCACGCGATTTAGGAAACCATCAACATCCGTCTCGCCCGCATTATGGGTTGCAATAGCAATATGGGTAGCGCCAAGCTCTTGCCACTTATTCGCATGATTTACCCATCGCTCAGGATCGCCACCAGAAAATTGCGCTTGGGCCTGAATGCTGAATCCATCCCAAGGCAATTCCTGTTCAGTACGTAATGCTTTCAACGTCTGTATCGCATTTGCCGCGGCAATATTTGGTCCCATNACTGGAATCCAACCATCTCCCAACCTCGCACAGCGCTTTAACAAGGCNGGTGCTNCACCGCCAAACAAGATAGGTACACGTTGACTTGGCCTCGGATTAATACTCGCAAAGGGCACCGTGTGGTAATCACCTAAATAATCNAGAGAATCCGATGTCCAGAGAAGTCGCATCAACTCGACCTGTTCCGCCTGTCGCCGACCTCGATTGGTAAAGTCTTCNTTGAGNGATTTATACTCCGCAACATTCCACCCGGTACCAATCCCTAACGAAAATCTGTTTTCCGAAAGAATAGCCAGTTCGGCAACCTGTTTCGCGACGAGTGCCGTTTGACGTTGGGGAAGAATGAGGATCGTGGTGATAAAACGGATTCTCGAAGTGATACCTGCCATGAATGCGAAAGTTGTTAATGGCTCATGGAACTGAACATCCTTATCGTATGGACCCTTAAAGCCNCCCGGCCTTGCTGGGTCGACACCTAAAACATGGTCATATATGAGGAGATTATCTGCGCCGAGGGCCTCCGCCCCTTGCGCAAATGCCTTTATCGCACCTGGGTCAGTGCCTATTTCATGATGAGGAAAAACTACACCGATCTTCATTCATCTCTCCTGAANCCCTTCAATAGGAAATAGAATAACACGATCAAGCGCTCCAAAATTCCGCTAGGCCCTCCCTTAACATTCTACTGGTGGTAACTTCCCGCNCCTGCCATTCGGCTGGCATCAGTTCGCGATACCTTATTTCTTTGAATCTTGGGTCAACAAGTACAACCATCCCCCGATCATCTTCACTTCGAATGACTCTCCCTGCAGTCTGNAAAACTCGATTCATACCAGGAAACTGGTAGGCAAACTCGAAGCCTTTATCGTTGAAATGCTCACGCACCAAATCGTGATCTACATCTATTCGAGGCAACCCGACACCGANGATTATCGCGCCAATTAGACTGTCTCCTTTAAAATCAATGGCCTCGGAAAATAATCCTCCCATCACAGCGAACCCTACAAGCGCGTNATNNTNGTGNTTGTTAAAAAGGGANAGGAATTGGTCNCGTTCCTTATCGCACATCATTTTGGTTTGTTTTACACACTGAAATCCAGTTTTGTCCATTCGATCATAGACAACATCGAGATACTCATAAGAAGGAAAATAAACCATATAGTTACCCTCCTGCACNTTTACTGCGTTCTTAATGAGCTCTACGAGATCTGGAATTGATTGATACCGATGCCGATAATCAGTNCGCACAAAGGAAGCGATAAATACTCCCAAATGATTACTGGGAAAAGGCGAGGGAAGGTCATACCAGACAGCATCCTCGTGTGTNCCCAGCAACCTGCCATAGTACTCTCGGGGCCACAATGTTGCGCTAAAACAAACGGTCGCCAGCATACGATCAAATCCTTCACGCAATTGAGGCCCTGGATTGACACAGTAAAGACGTAGCTGCATACCTCGGGAGGTTCTCTGCAATAAACGTGCATAGNTTCNATCATCATAATTTGATGTACGAAGAAATTTTAGTATTTCGAAATAAAGTAACCGCAGCTTTTCTTGATATTCAGAGCTGATCCCTTCGATCTGTAATCTTGCTTCGGCAACCTTACAGAACCTGTGAAGTGATCTGACCAATCTCCTATCTACTTCAGCGAAGCGCAGAGTTCCGTGCTGCTCGAAGTCGGCGCGATTCTCATTTCGTAATATTAAAAAGTGTCGGTTAACACTGTTGATGCAACGCGTTAACGATGGATTGTCTACCGATTTTTTGAGTTGAAGAAAATCCGCTCGCTCAAGCGAGGCAGAGAACATCGATCGACTACGATCGACCAGATTATGTGACTCGTCAACCAGCAACGCGTATTTTCCAGCATTATCTGACCCAAAAAATCGTCTCAGAAGAACAGAGGGATCGAATACATAATTGTAGTCGCAGACCACCATGTCTGCCTCATAGGCAAGGTCCAACGATAATTNAAATGGACAGATATGAAACTTTCTTGCCCAGTACTCAACTTTAGCCCNNTTGAGCGCACGATCTGAAGCAAAAACATCCGTNATTACGGATCGTATTTTGTCGTAGTACCCCTGTGCAAAAGAGCAATGATCTGCGTGGCAAGGAGCTCCTGGAGTGAAACAAATCTTGTCTTTTGCAGTAATGGTGACTTGTCGTAACTTGAGACTTTTTTGATGTAGATCTTCTACCGCATTTTCAGCGGCTAGCTGACCTGATGTTTTCGCCGATACATAGAATATCTTGTCAAGTTTTTCACCAGGCATGGCCTTAATCGTTGGGAACAGGACGCCCATGGTTTTNCCTATTCCAGTCGGCGCCTGTAATACGAGGTGTCCTTCATCCACGGTATTACGATATACAGCCACCGACATATCTCGCTGGCCTGCCCGAAAAAATNGATAGGGGAAACACATAAGATTGATAGACCCATCTCGCTCTGCCTCCCAAGTCNNCTTTTTCTGCAGCCAAGCATGATATGAACNCAATTTACNGAAAAAAAATTTCGAGAGGTTTTCGCGGTTGGNAAGTTCGTCGACAAAAGTTTCTTGTTCGGAATCNAGNTTGAAATAACAAAGCCGAAGGTGCAGTANGTTACAAGCGTTCTGCTGTAAATACATGTGCCCGTAGATCCGTAATTGTGAGAGATGCAATGCGGTCAAGTCTTCCGGGATGTCGCTAGGGGATATCCGATGAGTTTTGATTTCTTCTAAAGTCACTTTATCGGACTCGAACAAACCGTCTGCTCGACCTTGTACTGTGATCACGTAATCGTCGAATTCAATGCATGTACTCAACGAAACTTCAGGTTCGTATGCTTCGCCACGTTTGGCCTGAACTTTCTGATGGCCTCGAATGCCTTCGAGTGCGGAAGACTGAGTGCTAAAACGAAAGTTTATGTCGCCATTACGCGAAAACGCCGCAAGGTCACCAACCGAAATCTTGATCTTTGGCTTCATTNCAGTGGGTAGGAGACGTTGACAACCATTGCCGGAATATTCTTCTCCCTGAAAAATNGAAACCAACGTTGCTGATTCATCTGCAAGCGATCACCCGGCCCCTTAACTTCAACNAGTTGGTACGTGTGATCCGAAAATAAAATTAGGTCAGGAAACCCGCTAAGGTTGTTTCTGAAATCAGACATCATCCGCTCAAAAACTAAGACCAGATTTGTAGTCGGGATTCGCGACAGCGCTAGCTCCAATAGCTCCTNAGACAATCNCTNCCAGTGAACAAATCGATTAGCTATGCCATGTTTACTNCGATAGTGTTTAATAACAGTCGAGGCAAGCCTATCGTGATCNTTTATACACGCGAATCTATCTGCAAAACCTCCTGCGCGTGCATCCACAAATCTTGAATGAAACAAATCGGCGGGNGCGCGTTGAAAGGGATTAAAGAATGCTCCTCTGACGGGCGAGAATATGATGTCCCAGAACGCCAGCCCAAAGAGCCCTGGGAANAAATCGTTTTCCACATGGTAAGCTGAAAAGCCCTGTTCCTCTGCCCATTCACACACTAGCGATTCAACGCTGNAGTCATCTTTTGGATTTAGAGCTAGCTCATCGGTTTGGACTCGCGATGAAATTCGGGGTAGCGTCGATTGCAATGGGTGGTCTTTGTCTAGAATCTGACGCATAAACTTAACGGCAAATTCATACTCGGCCTCGTCCCACGGTGAACTAAAGATCTCCTGACAAGCTTCTGCAGCAGCATCACTAAATCCCATCTTGTGTAGCAACCTTGCAGCCCTCTCTCTGGCCGGCACGCTACCCGAATGCTGGTAAAGCTCAAACGCCTCAGCAAAACACTTATATCGCTCCAACTGCCGCGCTATTCGATTGACAATACGATCGTAACGGAAACCTAAATCGGGATTTCTATCGGGTAGAGANTCACATAGCGTGAGTAACATTTTTTTCTCACCACTATCAATAATCTTTCNCGAGAGTTCACTTAGATCGTATAACGNAAGGGTTTGTTCTAACAGNNCCCGGTCATCAAAGAAGCGCGCCTCGTGATCGATTTCATAGGATTCAAATGGGGTGANACCGAGCTCATGCAACACAAAGTCGGTCATGTCTTGANGAAGATTACCGAAAAACAACAGNCTATAAACNCTTAATTTATCGAGGTGTCTTGGTTGTATTAACGTAAANNGCAATTGATCCTGAAGCTGCTTACACTTGAGATCTTCTAGGAATTCTGCNAGCGCAGCCAACAATTCAACTTTGGTTAGAATACTCCCGGAGATTCCTTTATTTACCTNATGAAGNTGAAGTAACTCTACTCNNGTGCAAAGGGCTAGTATGTCGTTAGTACTGCAGTCTGTTCCACAGTCGACGAAACCTCTTTCAATAAGCTCAGCAACAGCCATCGCGATATCAGAGATGTCTTCATAGGACAGCTTATCTGTTCGGAACAGAGGACCCTTACGACTGTAGAGCCTCACATAAAGTCTCTGAGCGTCTTGTGACAGCGCTCGAAACTCGTTGAAGAACGATTTTTCAGCTACGTTTAGAATTCCTTCATAACGCTCTGAAACGAAATCTAGAAAGTAGACAAAGTTTGTTAGATAGTAACCTGCCGATAGTTTTTCNGGCATTGGCCTGCGAGACTTTTAGGTTCAGCTAATAATAACCTGTATTTATATACAGTACTAGTAACTGGATGGTGTTGCCTATATTAAGCTCACTCATTTTTACACTATTCGTGTAAGCGGATCGACCTGATACCTTCCGTTCTTGATTTAAAAACTAAAAACCCTNTCAATAACCCCAATCGTGAGANCTTTNATAAGGGTANTCTTGGCGCCGTCATGCAATAGTAACTGAGTTCGTCNCCGCCTAAATTATAATGATTTGGAACCCACGCAGGCTTATTTCGGCTTCTGAAATACTAAAACTGCATTAGTACCACCGAATCCAAAACTGTTTGACATCGCGGTTCTGATGCCTGCGTCATCAATCCTGCAGGTCACAATAGGCGCCTCACCGATATCCAAGTCAAGATTTTCAATGTTCGCGGAGGCGCAAATAAAATCATTATCAAGCATCAACAAGGAATAGATCGCCTCATGGACCCCAGCTGCGCCAAGCGAGTGACCTGACAAAGACTTGGTAGAACTGATCTTTGGAATTTCTTCCGTAAACACCCTTTGAATAGCGGCAATCTCAGGCGGATCTCCGGCAGGTGTNCTAGTGCCGTGGGCATTGATGTAGTCAATCTTTCCTTCAACAGTAGACATNGCCATTCGCATGGCACGCTCACCGCCCTCCCCTGANGGGGCAACCATATCGTATCCATCTGACGTTGCACCGTANCCTACGACTTCAGCATATATTTTTGCCCCACGGGCTTTCGCGTGCTCTAGTTCTTCAACNATCAAAAACCCTGCCCCACCNGCNATAACGAAGCCATCTCTATCACGGTCGTAAGCTCGAGATGCTTTCTCGGGANAGTTATTTCTCGCAGTTGACAATGCTCCCATAGCATCAAACAAGGATGTCATACTCCAATGCTCTTCTTCACCGCCACCAGCAAGGACAACATCCTGTTTTCCGAGTTGAATCAGCTCGACAGCGTGACCAATACAATGAGCACTGGTAGAGCAGGCGGAGGTGATTGAATAATTCACTCCTTTAATTTTGAAGGGTGTTGCAAGGCAAGCTGAAATAGTCGAACTCATGGTTCGAGTAACACGGTAAGGTCCTATACGCTTTAGCCCTCTCTCTCGAAGAACATCGGCCGCCTCAGTTAAATTCGAAGATGATGCGCCTCCAGAACCCGCGACGATACCCGTCCGCTCATTCGAGACATCAGACTCCTCTAGGCCGGAGTCAGATATTGCTTCATCGAGTGCAATATACGAAAAAGCAGCAGCATCACCCATGAAGCGGCGAAGTTTGCGATCAATTCGATCTTCTATATCAATATCGATACTACCCGCGATCAGACTTCGCAAACCCATTTCTTCATAGGCTTCCTGATATTTGATACCCGATTTTGTTTCTCTCAAGGAAGTCAAGGTTTCCTGAGCGTTATTTCCCAATGGAGAAACCAAACCAAGTCCTGTAATAACTGCGCGTCTCATCTAATTAACCTAGAACTCATCCAGGGAGGTAAATAATCCAACCTTTACTTCCTTTGCTTCATAAATTCGATTGCCATCGACAGAAACCGTGCAATCTGCAACACCCATTANGGTCTTTCCTTCTCGCAATTTAGTTATGTCTATATCGTACCTGACTAGCTTTGCTGTGGGTAATACCTGTCCTGCAAACTTAACCTTGCCNCAACCCAANGCCCGGCCAACGCCCCAATTACCCTTCCACGCAAGAAAGAATCCTACTAACTGCCACAAAGCATCCAGACCAAGGCAGCCCGGCATTACCGGATCACCAACGAAGTGGCATTTGAAAAACCACAAATCAGGATTGATATCCAACTCCGCAACTATTCTACCCTTGCCATTAAGGCCACCATCCTCGTTGATATTGACGATGCGGTCGACCATTAGCATTTCGTCAACAGGCAAATGAGCACGGCCAGGTCCAAACAATCGACCATTACCACAATCTAATAGTTCTTCTTTAGAGAACTCATGCTTGTCACTCAGCGAGCGATCTAGAGCNGGTGCGTCATTTGATATCGATGAGTTTGGAACCAAAGTGGCAGGAATCCATAGAATTTAGGAGGCGGGATTATATCACTGGAATATTAAAAGAAAACAAAGCTATATGCTTAGCTCGTATCNACCNAAATAAACATAACCACCTTGCTTCTTTGNAAGCCATATTTGTCTNGCNAATTTCAGNTGGAATGCCGTAACTACTAAAGGAAAGACAAGGACTTTTAGGATAAAAACCGGTTATGAACTAAAATAGGAGTAAAAGGTCAGAAATAATGAATACAAAAATAATAAATTCTTATGGTTAAGGTGGATAAACTTGCCGTCGTTCACCAAAAAGCCGATATCGGCGATAATTGCGTAATAGGTCCCTTTTGTACTATCGGACCAAATACCCAGATTGGTCCAAATACTACCCTTCGATCACACGTTGTTGTTGAACCCAACACCGCTATTGGCAAAGATTGCGATATATTTCCATTCGTGACTTTAGGGATTCAGTCACAAGATCTTAAGCACGTGCACGACACCGTAACCTACACAGAGATTGGCAACCGCAATATTATTAGAGAGTTCGTAAGCATACACAGCGGGACAGAAGAAGGCAGTAAAACGACTGTAGGTAACGATTGTGCCTTTCTCGCGCAATCTCACGTGGCCCACAACTGCACCGTAGGCAACCAGGTTATTTTAAGCCATTGTGTAGCCGTTGGTGGACACGTAACCATTGGAGATAACGCAAATATTGGAGGACTCGCAGCGATTCACCAATTCTGTAGGGTTGGTAAAGCCGCTATGGTTGCTGGTATGGCGCGTCTTACCCAGGACGTTCTACCATTCACTATAGCTGAAGGTTTTCCTGCACATATGCGAGTAATCAACAAAGTTGGAATGGAGCGAGCGGGTTATCTTTCTGAAGAGATCGCAGAGGTGCGAAAAGCATTTCGGTTATTATTTCTTCGCGGATTACGACTTGAAGAAGCGACAAATCTGGCTCGCAAAGAATTTCAAGGATCGAAGAATGTTTGCCTCATGCTGGACGCCATCGCGTCATCTAAGCAGGGCCTAGCAAGACCTGAGTCTGCTACTTACGAAATCAATATGGGTGATTAAAGATCCATGATTGAAGCAGTATTTTGGGATTTTGGCGGCGTTATTACTTCAAGCCCTTTCGAGGCGTTCAACCGTTACGAGTCAGCGAATGACCTGCCCAAAGATATTATACGAACTATTAACTCCACCAATCCTGATACCAACGCATGGGCACAGCTCGAAAACAGTCGCATCAATGTTGATGAGTTTGACAGGAAATTTGCACAGGAATCCGAAGACCATGGATATCGCATCCCAGGGTCGGATGTCCTAACTCTGCTTTCGGGTGAACTCAGACTAGAAATGGTCAATGCACTCAAGATTATTAAGAGCCGATTAAAAATTGGCTGCATAACCAACAATATGCGCTCTGGAGAAGGCCCGTCTATGGCGCGAGACACGAAGCGCGCAGCCCTTATGCATGAGGTGCTATCAACCTTTGACGTAGTAATAGAATCGAGCAAACTTGGCATCCGTAAACCGGATCCGCGGATCTATGTAATTGCCTGCAAGGAGGTCGGAGTCAAGCCGGAGAATGCGGTTTTCCTAGATGATCTAGGTATTAACTTGAAACCCGCGCGAGCGATGGGCATGCACACGATCAAGGTCATGACCCCTCCTCAGGCGCTAGATGAGCTTGAAACGCTTCTAAAGTTCCCTCTACGATGAAAGTCTTACTTACAGGGGGGGCTGGTTATATAGGATCTCATACGGCGCTGGAACTGGCGAAGAATAACTTCGAAGTCTACATCATTGACAATCTTGCTAACAGCTCTATTGAGGCGATATTCAGAGTAGAAAAATTGACCGGAAAAAAGCTGACTTTCTTTGAATTGGATTTATTAGAAAGAGAAGCATTAAACGACATTTTCGATCAGAATCAGTTTGACGCAGTCATACACTTTGCTGGGCTGAAAGCCGCAGCTGAGTCCGTCGCGCAACCGCTCGCTTACTATCGTAACAATATCGGTGGAACACTTAATCTCTGCGCAGCAATGGGACGCTTCGGGGTTAAGAACTTAGTATTTTCCTCCTCCGCAACCGTATACGGTAACCCGGAACAACTACCCATATCGGAAGACGCACCGATAACAGATGCTGCGAGTCCTTACGGGCGCACAAAACTGATGATCGAAAAGCTACTCAGTGATATCTGCGCCGCCGATTCAACCTTGAATGTAGTGCTTCTCAGGTATTTTAATCCAGGAGGCGCTCATGAAAGTGGCGATATTGGTGAAGATCCCAATGGAATCCCTAATAATCTGCTACCTTACATCACTCAGTGCACGGTCGGCTCTCGTAAAGCTCTCACCGTATTCGGCGATGACTACCCCACCCCCGATGGAACCTGTATTAGAGACTACATACATGTAGTTGACCTCGCTTTAGGTCATTTAGCTGCGATTAGCAAGCTCCAACAGAACCCAGGACTCGTGACTTACAATCTCGGCACAGGAAGAGGTTCATCCGTACTAGAAGTTATACAGGCTTTTGAAAGGACAAACGAAAGAAAGGTGCCTTACGTCATTGGATTAAGAAGGCCTGGAGACGTAGCTGAATGTTATACCGATCCAACTAAAGCGAAGATCGAGCTAGCCTGGCAGGCACAAAGAACTCTTGAAGATATCTGTCGTGATGCATGGCGCTGGCAGAAAAAAAACCCCGAAGGTTATTAGCCTCCTTCTATTCGGAACAGAAAGTGCACCTCACTATCGAGCGGAATCTGCTGCAGGAACGGATCGTGAACGAGCTCCCCGTTTATCGCGACTGCCATCTTAAGGATTTCGTCTTCATCCAGTTTGGGATACTTACCTAAAACCTCGGTAACTAAGCTACGATAGTCTGTCGCCTGAATCTCAGTCTTTGCTTCTCCAGTGAATCTTTGCAATTCACTGGAGAAGATAACAACGGTCGCCATATCCTCAGATATCGCAGATCATGCGTCCTGAATTGCCTTAAGAATCCGCGGCGGAGACATCGGCAGTTCGTTCATCCAGATACCGATAGCCTTACTCACAGCTGTCCCGCAGGCAGCCAGCGGAGGAATGATTCCTGATTCACCTACACCCCTCACACCAAACGGATGGAAGGCATTGGGAACTTCAACAATGATCGTTTCAATCATCGGCAGGTCTGAAGCCAAGGGCACGCGATAATCCAAATATCCGGGGTTTTCCAAGGAACCATCCGCATTATAGATATATTCCTCGTTTAAAGCCCATCCTATGCCCTGGGCGGAACCACCCTGGAATTGGCCCTCCACATAACTAGGGTGAATAGCCTTACCTGCATCCTGAATCGCTGTATAGCGAACGACCGTAGTTTTTCCTGTATCACGATCGACCTCGATATCCGCCAAGTGCACCGCGAAGCTTGGGCCAGCCCCCTGGGCGTTAATATTTCCCTTGCCACTAATCTGGCCGCCCGTTCTACTTGCCGCCGTGCAGATNTGTGCAGCGGTNAGCTCACCNTCNCCAGCNGTNTTAATAGCTACGCCATCCTTCCACTCAACCTGNTCAGGCGTGACGTTCCANGTTGCTGCNGCACGTTCTTTGAATTGNGAAACCACGTCAGNNGCGGCCTCTATTACAGCCATACCTGTTGCAAAGGTCGTTCTGCTNCCCCCCGTGGNATTACTATGAGGCAAACTNTGNGTGTCCCCGATAACCGGCGTAAACGCCTCNACCGGCATCTGNAGTTCTTCGGCTGCCATCATNTGCATAGATGCNCGACTGCCACCAATATCAGGAGATCCTTCAACAATCGTTCCTGTACCATCNTGACTCATATTGATAACAACGCTGGAGTCGCCTCCTACGTTGAACCAGAAACCAGCAGCAACACCTCTACCCTGATTTTCTTTCAAAGCGCTTTTATACTGGTCCGAATTCTTAGCCGCCTCAAGGCACTCCACCAGCCCCACCGCTTTCAGCTTGGGTCCNTACATGGTCTGCGTGTCTTCCTTGGCCGCATTTTGCAGGCGGAAATCNATCGGATCAATTCCTAGCTCTTCCGCTAATTCATTGATNACCATTTCACACGCGTACTCAGACTGNGGTGCACCNGGNGCNCGATAGGCAGCGCACCTGGCCTTNTTAACAACCAAATCAAAGCCTTCTACATACTGGTTTNCGACATCGTAGGGAGTGAATACCGTCATACAACCAGGACCAAGCGGCGAAGATCCGGGGTAAGCCCCTGANTCNTAATAAAGATGCGCTTCCATNGCAGTGATCGTACCGTCNTTNTTTGCGCCAATTTTTACTCTGTTGCGNGTNGCTGAGCCNGGCCCTGAACCTTTNAATACCTCATCGCGGTCCATTTGCATTTTTACNGGCCGACCACNCTTCTTGGAGAGAATCAGNGCAACGGGTTCAAGATAGACGCCCAACTTCCCACCGAAACCCCCGCCAATTTCGCTCGCGATAACNTTTAGCTTACTGTGTTCCATATTTAGCATTGCCGCTGTGCTCTGGCGAACACCAAAGTGTCCCTGGGTGCTGCACCAGATCATTGACTGGCCATCCTCGTCGTACCGAACAGTGCAGGCGTGAGGTTCTATATAACCCTGATGCACAGTAGCCGTTCGGAATTCACGCTCAACAACGATATCTGCCTCGGCAAACCCAACTTCAATATCTCCCTTATTCATTTCCATTCTGGATGCAACATTGGAAGGACTTGTAGGCTCCTCAGCAAGCCCTTTAGTCATTAAGCCTTCATGTAGTAGTGGAGCACCATCGGCCATCGCAGCTTCGATACTCATCACTGGCTGCAAGACTTCGTAATCAACGTTGATCAACGCCAGCGCTTCTTCCGCAGCAGCTTCAGTACGAGCAGCTACAGCTGCGATCGCGTGTCCTTGATATAACGCCTTGTCCTTGGCAAGGACATTTGGTACACCACCGGCATCAGGATTCGGGATATCTGCATGTGTAGCTACGGCAAACACATCTGGATGTGCTTCTGCCTTGGTAGTGTCGATACCGTTTATTTTCGCGTGAGCATGAGGGCTTCGAAGAATCTTGCCCCATATCATTTCCGGTAGGGCAAGGTCAGCCGCGTAGTTAGCTCGACCAGTTACTTTGTCGTGACCATCAGGTCGAATAATTCGCTGACCAATATATTTAAAATCTTGTGCTTCACTCACGTTTACGCGCCTCCTCTAATAGTTTCCGCGGAGTCCATTACGGCTCTAATAATCTTGTCATAACCAGTACACCTGCAAAGGTTACCCGCCAGATAGTACCTTGCTTCCTCTTCTGTTGGATTAGGGTTTTCTTCAAGCAGGGCTTTTGTCGACACTATCAGTCCGGGGGTACAAATACCGCACTGTAGAGCAGCGTGCTCTAAAAATTTTTCCTGGATAACATGGAGCTTGTCGCTCTCACCAATACCTTCGACAGTTTCGATTTCATTGCCTTCGGCTTCAACGCCCAGCACCAGACAAGAACAAACCAGTCGACCGTTGATTGTCACAGAACACGCACCACAGTCACCAGATCCGCAGCCTTCTTTCGTCCCTGTCAACCCAAGTTCGTCCCGCAGCGTTTGCAATAGCGTATCGCCGGGTTCGCAGAGAAACTCTTTAATATCTCCGTTAATTGTGGCCGTTACGTGTGTTTTTGCCATTATTTAACCTCCAGCTCGTTTCGCAGCGATTTTTGCTGCGCGTTTTACTAATACTCCAACAACGTGCTTGCGAAATTCCACAGTACCACGTCTGTCCGTAATCGGCTTTGATGCTGCACTAGCAGCATCACCTGCAGCTTTTAAGGCTTCTTCATCTAATTTGGATCCGATCAGTGCTGCGGCCGCCTCAGGAACGAGGAGTGCTGTAATGGCCACTGCCCCAATCGCCACTCGAGCATCGGTACAAGTACCGTCGTCATCCAGCGTAACGCTGACGCCAGCACCAGCAACAGCGATGTCCATTTCAGTTCGTGGAATAAAACGCAAATATGCATCGGAAGTCTTTGGGGCAGGACGCGGAATCCTGATTAGGGATAGCAGCTCACCTTTTTCCATACAGTTCTGGGTAACTCCAGTGACAAAGTCTTCGACGGCTACCGTACGTTCACCCCCTTGACCATTGATAACGCATTGCGCTCGATTGGCCATTAGCGCCGGAATCGTGTCCGCTGCTGGCGATGAGTTGCACAAATTACCGCCCACGCTACAACGACCTTGCACTTGGGTAGAACCGATCAGGTATGCAGCTTCAACCAGCCCAGGATATATAGCTTTGATATCATCCCTCGCGGTAAACTCAGCACAAGGCATTGAGGGCCCGAGATCAAGCCCTTCATCTGATAACGAAGCATCCATCATGCCAGGTATCTTTTTAACATCGACAACCAGTCGTTCCTCGTTCACACTTTGCATCTGAATTATCAGATCTGTCCCACCAGCCAAAACTTTCGCCGTAACAGTCGCGTTGGCTAAAAGGTCAATTGCCCCTTCTACAGATTCAGGTGCTTCATATACAACCGAAACCATCGTTCCTCCTAAAAATAAATTTCACCTGACCGCTTTAACGATCGGATAATTTAAATCAAAACAAATATTTTTATTGACAACCAGTTGTCCTAGCACCGGAATTACTCAGATATCTTCCAGCTGGCTGTTGCAAGCTACTTATAAGCCTTTATGCAGGTTATATATATCACGACAATAGCTCCAGCACCATGGGCATTGCTATCGATGACAAATCTTAAAGGAAATTGGTTCATTCAATTTTTGAGATCACAGGTTAAACTGGAATCACAGTTACTATGCGGAGATTAGTCAAGAAATTCGTCGCCTCAAATACTGAAGAACTCTCCCATCACCTTAATGGTGGTGGCCTGGGAACAGAATTTGGTTCGTGAGCGGCTATTAACTACTTTGGATCAGCAACTATTTGAACGTCAAAAAACATAGGAACGCTGGATTAAGCAATTTGAAGCGCAGGAAACACTCATATATTTTTCTAGGCCGTCAGGTGTCTGCATCAATGATGCTGCAACGCCACGCGCCCTTGTCGAACTACAATAGTGCTAACTAAGTACTAAAGAAAGTCCCTATGTTTAAAGCACAGCTATTTGATATTTCTTTAACAATTCTGAGCAGTTTATCACTGCTTTGGCTACGCCGCATTGGACAGGTTCTTGGATTAGTTCTTTGGTATAGCCGAAGTCGCATGGCGCTCGTTACGCTGGAAAATATACAACTCTGCTTTCCAGATCTTTCAGCTACGCAACAACGCAGGTTGGCGAAAAAAAGTCTGACTCATACAAGTGAAACCATTCTAGAGACCATCTTTGCATGGAAAGCGGACCGTCAACTATGTCTAGATAGTATCCAATCTGTGGAGAACGAGAGCATCGTGGTNGACGCTCTGCGGCGCGGGAAGGGAGTTATTTTTGTCATTCCCCATCTAGGAAACTGGGAAATGATTAATCACTACCTTGGAGAACATTACGGGCTGACTCATATGGCGCTACCATTCAGCCACTCGGCAATCAATAAACTCATTAGTGGTTACAGAGGAAGGACTGGCACCAAGTTTGTAGGCGTAGGTTCTAGCGGGATTAAGGCTCAGCTACACGTTCTCAGACAAGGTGGNTGTATTGGAACAATGCCCGACCAGGAACCAACCGTATATTCNGGAACATTCACAGAGTTTTTTGGTGTCAACGCGTTAACCACTACGCTGATTAGTGGGTACGTAAAGAAGACNGAGTGCGACACTATGATTGCCGTATGCAAGCGAACCAGTGATGGTTTCACTATCAGCTTTTCGCCCGCGGAAATGCGTACCGCTGATGATCCATCCCTTGAGATGAATAACGCTATCGTCAGCGCGATAAGCAAGGCGCCGGAACAATACCTTTGGTCCTATAAACGCTTTCGAACACGTGAAGCAGGTGGACAGGAAAGATATCAGTTCCCGCAGCATCCCGTGCGCGTCTTCATAGAGAATGTACTGCTTGCGATATTTTTTACTGTTGGCAGGTTAATCGGGCCCTCATTAAAAGAGCCGCTCGCAGCTCCAATAGCATTTATTTTTCGCTTGTTTCATCTAAAAGCCTGGCGAGTATCAACACTCAACATTGCTGCTTGTTTTCCTTCGATGTTGAGCGACGAACAGTCGGCCCTGGCTAGAAGTTCTCTCCTTGAACACATCAAAACTGGATTAGAAATACCTCAGACCTGGTATAGGTCCAACGACCATTTCGCGTCCTCATATGTTTCTGTGGAAGGACTGGAACATATGATGGATAAAGCGACTCTGGTACTCACGCCGCCTCTCGGCAATCGTGAGATAGTCATGCGCTACTTGGGAGAACACTTCTATTCAATGGAATATTACCATCCAGTGCCATCCACCGCTTTGGATCGATTGATTCGCAAACAAAGAACGCGAATGGGGATCTCGCTTGTTGAACACACCAGCCAGGGCCTAGAGCAGTTAACGCGACACCTCAAGCAGGGAAACGTCGCTACACTTTGTCCTGACCAGCAACCACGTCTGCGGGGAGGAGAATTCATATCTTTCTTCGGTATGCCTGCACTCACCGTAAAGGCAATGGGTTCGATACTGCGGGAGCAATCACCTCAGGTTGTTTTTGGTATCGGCATTCGAGAACTTAGCGGGATAAGAATACACTTTCATCCCTTGGATTATAACGCAAAGCAGGAAATTACAAGCTTGCTCGAATCAATCAATGAACAATTGGAAAAAATAATCGCTACACATATCACCCAGTACCGATGGGCAGATAAACGACTGAATATCCTTCCTCCTTCTATGAAAAAGCTATACGAATAGCGCAAATTAACAGATTACTGGTAGCTAACGACTATGCGATCTACATCGTGACGATCGCGTTGGTTGAGCTTGGTGATCCAGCCAAACAATTCTCTATCTTACGACGAGCAATATTGTCGGAATCGAAAGCCAGCAATGTGTGGCGTTAAAGCCCTTTCTTGCAATCCAAACGATTTTACCCACGACAGGTATTTTTTGGACTTATCCATGAGGTTTAAGCATGATAAACACATCATCACCTAGTTCGTATTTTNTTATATTAGCAATAAACAGTTCACCAATTTCTCACGAAGAGCATGTAATAATTGTGAAAAATGAACTTATATTTGATCCTCAATACGATCATGGTCTTTTTAGTACAACCTCTTTCTAACCTACCGATATCGCTTATCCATGTTTTTGGNTTAAGTTGGCGACTAGTGGTTTTAATANCNGTTTGTACCANGACCTAGGAATCTATAGGTTGGGCNNGCTNCGACTTATACTGACAAGAATAGACTCAACTAATAGTTGGNGATTAGGATTTGAGTTACTGTTCANATGGCGGATTGCTTCCAAGATCAGATCACTAAGGCGAAACAAATNATGCAGCCCGACCTNAGCACCTAAATCGAGGACCACGGCCTGATAATCAAGATTAGTAAGCCTACTTTCATCCCCTTCAAGCTCAGCGATAATAGCATCGGTGGTCAGACTTTGGAGCGTCTCTAGAACCTCAACAGCATCGTGGTTCTGTAACTTTGAGGCGCCGGCTAACGCCGTCTCATTCTTCCGAATCAGACCATCAAGCGTTTTCGCTACCAGCTCACGTCGATTAAGGTATTCTGAATCTATCTCCCTAACTACTTTTAATGGAGACCCACCTGCGAGAGCAAGCGCCTGGGCAAGGTCCTTAGTCTCCTGCGCGTTCTTTTCAAGCCACTTAACCGCCACGGACTCGGCAGGTGCAGCAAATGCGTAACTCTGACACCGACTTCGAGTTGTCGGTAACAGCCGACCCGGCTGATCAGAGACCAGTATAAACAGCATCCCGGGGACTGGCTCTTCCAGGCTCTTCAATAGCGCATTCTCTGCCTGCAAATTCATTTGCTCCGCAGGGTATATAATCGCTACTTTTCTGTCTCCATGCTGTCCGGTCTGGACGGACCAATCATTAAGCTCTCGGATCTGATCTATACGAATAAGTTTCGAATCTTCCGGGCTAACTCGACGCAGGTCTGCGTGCGTCCCAGCCTTTAACAGCAGGCAGGCGCTGCATTGGCCACAGGCATCTGAGATGGATGCCCCCTTGCATATCAAACGTTCGCCCAGTCGCTCAGCGAATTCTCGCTTACCTAGATCAGCTGGCCCATAGAGTAAGATAGCGTGGGGATTGCGTTCTAATGTAAACTGATTCTGTATCAAGTCCCATTGTGCTTTTTGCCAGGGGAAATCTTGCATTTATCCCTACTATTTAAAATCGTTAATAAACCTTTCGAGTGATTCGCGAATCTCTTCCNGAACGTTCGTTTCCGGCTTTGCTGCGTCGATCACACAATATTTCAAATTGTCTTTTGATCGAGCCAAAAACACGTCCCTGGCTCGATCAAAGAAATAAATATCTTCCTGCTCGAATCTATCCGGGGCATTGACACCGCCTGCGCGCTTGAGACCTTCAACTACAGGAACGTCAAGAACAAAAGTGTAGTCGGGAGACACATTCGCAAGCGAAATCTGTTCAAGTGTTTCAATAACATCAAGCGGGATTTTCCTACCGCCACCCTGATAGGCGTAGCTCGAATCTAAAAAGCGGTCACAGATTACCCAGCATCCATCAGCAAGCTTAGGACATATGATCCGTTCGACGTGCTCATGACGCGCGGCAAACATCAATAACAACTCTGTCATCGGGTACATCGGCGACTCTGAAGAAGCGAGTAATAGATCTCGTATGCGTTCCCCCAAATCCGTTCCTCCTGGCTCCCGGGTGGTGGTATAAGCGATTTGATGCGTGTCCAGCACATCCTTAATAGTTGCAATACTGGATGACTTTCCTGCACCTTCCAATCCCTCGATTGTTACGAAGGCACCTTTACGCATAGCAAATCCTAGTAAGGTGCACTTTGATATTCCTCGCTACGGCCAGACCGCTGGAACCTTTCCACTGCGTCATTATGCTCGCTAAGTGACAAAGAGAAATAGCTTGTGCCATCCCCCTTGGCGACGAAATATAGATACTCTCCGATTTCCGGATGCAGTGCTGCACGTATAGATGCCAGACCAGGTGTGCTTATAGGCGTAGGCGGCAAACCGAAATTTGTGTAAGTATTGTAAGGGGTTGGTTCTTTTAGGTGACTCCTAGTCAGGTTTCCATCAAACGAATCACCAAGCCCATATATCACGGTTGGATCGCACTGCAATCGAATCCTCTTTTCCAACCTGTTTACAAATACTCTACTCACTTTCCCGCGATCCATATCTGCTCCTGTCTCTTTTTCAATAAGAGACGCCATAATTATTGCATCATAGGGAGTTGCAATAACATCTTCCACGGATCGAGTGACCCACTCTTCTTCAATAACCTCAAGCATTTTCGTATGTGCCCGCTGCAGAATTGCAAGATCGGTTTCTCCACGCGTATAACGATAGGTATCCGGAAAAAACCATCCTTCAGGTATTACATGGGGTTTNCCCATCAAAGCCATAACCTCCATATCGCTCAGATGGGCCATGCGNTGGTTAATGTAAGGTTCCTGACCTAAATGTTGGCGCCAGTCTGTAAATGTCCAGCCTTCAAGAAAGGTTATATCACGCTCTATAACCTTTCCGCTGCGAAACAGTTGCAGGAGGTCCACCGCAGTTTGTACCTCTGCAAGATCGTACTCTCCTGCTTTCAAGGTACCGTGAGAGCGAGTCAATAGAGCGTAGTATCGGAGTAATNGTTCCGGAGTCGTTACGATTCCCTGCTCCACAAGACGCCTGGTTACACTAAACAGTGGGGCACCCTCATCAATAACGTAGGTCNGCTTNTGGTTGACTACTATTGGCGANTTTATTTGTTGATAACAGTAANCAACACCAAGACCTACTATGCATACAATACTGATGAAAATGGCTGCCAGGACAGGCCTCATGACGTTTTCTTATCCTAGTAAAGCGACTTAAAGANTAGTGTNCCATTGGTCCCACCAAACCCAAAGGAGTTACTGAGTGCGGCTGAAAAATTCAGNTCACGAGCCGTATTTGGCACATAATCCAAATCACAATCNGAATCTGGGTTTTCAAGATTGATCGTAGGTGGAACTNCCTGATGGTGAAGACTGAGAACACTAATCACGGCCTCGATTGAGCCCGCGGCCCCAAGGGCATGACCGNTCATACTCTTCGTTGAACTGACCGACACATCCTGCGCATGAGCNCCCATAGAAGTTTTTATTGCCANGGTCTCTGCAACGTCGCCTAATGGTGTCGAGGTTCCGTGGGCATTGATGTATCCAATATCTTTTGGATCCAGACCTGCATCATTAATCGCATTATCCATNGATCTCACTGCACCAGCACCATTCTCGGAAGGCGATGTCATGTGGCTCGCNTCAGCACTCATACCAAAGCCTGCAAGCTCGCAGTAGATCTTGGCTCCCCTTTGTCTAGCATGTTCGTATTCTTCAAGCACCAATACCGCGGATCCGTCACTGAGAACAAANCCATCACGATCCNTATCCCANGGCCTNCTTGCCTTCTGTGGATNATCATTTCTTGTAGATAAGGCCTTCATCGCTCCAAAACCAGCCATTGTGGTNGGCGACGTAGATTTTTCAGCTCCTCCCGCCAGCATGGCATCTGCATCACCGCTGGCAATAAGTCGTGCCGCAAATCCAATATTATGAGTACCTGTTGTACAAGCGGTTGTAATGGCAATATTCGGACCCTGGAGGCCGAACATTATGGATAGATGTCCTGCAACCATATTGATAATGCAGGAAGGAACAAAGAAAGGAGAGACCTTNCTCGGTCCACGATTNAGCANNACANNGTAACAAGTTTCAATTGTCACAATTCCACCGATTCCGGATCCAACTGCGACGCCGATTCGNTGACGATTCTCGTCGGTGACTTCAANACCGGCATCGNNCATAGCTTGNATACCTGTTACTAATCCATACTGNATAAACCCGTCCATTCGCCGAGCCTCTTTGGGCGACAGATACTCGCTGATATCGAATTCAGGAACTGTGCCTCCAAAGCGAACTGGATACCCTTCCGTATCAAACGAAGTGATAGGCCCAATACCACTCTTTCCAGCAAGGAGCCCATCCCAGGAGCTCTCGAGCGATGCACCCAGCGGGGTAATCATTCCTAGACCCGTGACAACAACTCGGCGGTTAATCAAACCCCATCCTTTTTAATAAAAAACCAATCAAACATACCAGATTTGANGACAAAGNTGTTTGTCAAAATCCTCCCATAAAACAAAAGCCGCATTTGAGTTAACAAATGCGGCTTTCTACAAACCGATAGTTCAGGTGTTAGGAGTGCGCTTCGATATAGTCCATCGCTTGTTTCACGGTAGTGATTTTTTCCGCTTCCTCGTCGGGAATCTCAGTTTCAAATTCTTCTTCCAGAGCCATTACCAATTCGACCGTGTCAAGCGAGTCGGCACCTAGATCTTCGACAAAGGACGCTTCTGAGGTTACTTCTTCTTCTTTTACGCCCAGTTGCTCACAGACCAGTTTGATCACTCGTTGTTCAGTGGTACTCATGGGGTGGTTTCTCCTAAAGTTTCNNGCAGTTGANGCTGCGCTAGTTTAATGAAATGCCAGTTAACCTATCAAGCTTTTTCGTCGAGGTTATCTTGACGTACGTTTGCTCCTCTTAACTCATATACATACCGCCGTTGATGTGTATCGTCTCTCCNGTTATGTATCCNGCTTCCTCACNNGCGAGAAAAGCCACCAGNGCTGCTACTTCCTCAGAATTTCCNAATCGGCCTAAAGGGACNCTTGCTCGTAACTGTTCTATTTGATCATCTCCCAATTCTCGAGTCATATCCGTTTCGATAAAACCTGGCGCGATACAGTTTACGGTAATNGCTCGAGAACCCAGTTCCGTTGCAAGCGATCTACTNTAACCTTCAATACCAGCTTTTGTTGCNGCATAGTTGCTTTGACCACCGTTGCCCATTCTTGAAACCACGGAGCTTAANTTGATGATTCTACCCCATCTTNNCTTAGTCATAGCTCGAAGGCATTGCTTCGTTACGCGATANACNGAGCTCAGATTGGTNTGAATNACGTCCTGCCAGTCATCCTCTTTCATCCTTAGCGCTAGATTGTCCCTTGTTATGCCCGCATTATTGACTAGTACAAGCGGCGCATCGTGGGACTCCTTGATGGCATCGAAAAAATTACCTATCGAACCTTCATCGCTGACGTTAAGCACATATCCTTTGCCGTGTCCTGCCAACTCGTTTGTAATGCTCTGGGCNCCCCCCTTGGTGGTAGAAGTTCCCAGCACTTCCATACCTTCTTTNGCAAGGCGTTGAGCGATGTCTCGGCCAATTCCGCGACTTGCTCCTGTTACCAAAGCNACCCNTGTCACTANACTCAANNTCCCAATNACCGAATCCANACTNTCGNTAGANGAGATANTNNNTGANTCGATNGACCTGTCAATTCNCCTNTTAAGACCNGAAAGTANCTTTCCAGGNCCACANTCCACAATCTGAGNCACNCNNTCACGNACNATNCGTTCTATCGTGGTNGACCAAAGNACTGCGCTGGACATTTGCGANACNAGATTNTCCCGAATCTNTCNGGGATCCGANNCNAANTCNGCATTTACGTTCTGCANGACNGCGATTTTCGGTTCCTGGAACTCNATATTNTGNAGNAATTCNGNCATTTGATCNGCAGCAGGCTGCATTAACTGGCAATGGAAAGGTGCNCTGACNGCGAGTTGCATGGCNCGNTTNGCCCCNGNTTCNTTNCAGNCATCNATNACNCTTTCNAGNGCCGCGACATNNCCTGCTACGACTACCTGACCAGGCG